>JANRJX010000193.1:0-17834 GCA_033763755.1 Chloroflexota bacterium | reverse complement strand
AGAGGCGATACCCGCGTTTCGTTTCTTCCTGCGTCTGTGGTTGGGACAGGTCGCATCGCTGACTGGCAGCGCCATGACGCGCTTCGCTCTGGCGATCCATATATGGGACATCACGGGTGAGGCAACACCTGTCGTGCTGGTGGGTGTCTTTGCGGCGCTGCCTGCACTGCTGCTGGGCGTGTTTGCGGGTGTAATGGTGGATCGCTGGCAGCGCAAGTGGATACTGGTCATCAGCGATCTGGGATCGGGGTTTGCAACCCTGCTCCTGCTGCTGTTCCTGTTGGCTGGCGATCTCAGCGCATGGCACATCTACGCCGCCGTCATCATTGGCGGCATTTGTAACCTGTTTCAGTCGTTGGCATTTTCAACGTCGATTTCGCTGCTGGTGGACAAAGCAAAGTACAACCGCGCCAATGCGATGATGTCCCTTGCTGAATACACGGCGCTCATCGGCGCGCCCGTGCTGGCGGGCATCCTCTTTCCGCACGTTGGGCTGGCGGGCATCTTCATGATCGATGTCGTCACCTTCTTGCTGGCGGTTAGCATTACGGGCATGACCCCCATCCCGCAGCCAGAACGTACTGCTGCACAAGAGGACGATGAACAACGCAATCTGTGGCGCGACCTCCAGGTGGGTGTACGCTACCTATTCGCGCGGCGGTCGTTCGTATGGCTGCTGGCGGTGATCTTCCTGTTTAACGCCGTCGAGTCGCTCGGCTATCCGCTGCTTGCACCGCTGATCCTGGCACGCTCTGGCGGCGACAGCGCCGTTCTCGGCACGGTGCAGGCGATGATGGGCATTGGCGGCATCATTGGCGGACTCGTCATCAGCGTTTGGAGCGGACCGAAGCGCAAAGTACAGGCGCTGCTGCTGGGGATTCTCGGCATCGGCTTGCTCGGCAATGCGTTGATGGGACTGGCGCAAGTGCTGCTGGTGTGGTTGATCGCTGGCTTCTTTCTGGAGGCGTTCATCCCTATGGCGGTCAGCGCCAATCGCGCGTTGTGGCAGGTGAAAGTCGCGCCGTCGCTACAGGGGCGCGTCTTCGCAACGACGGGCGTCATCACGGGACTTGCAGAGCCTGTCTCAAGTGTGATGGGTGGCGTGCTGGCGGATCAGGTGTTTGAGCCAGCGATGCGGACAGACGGTTGGCTGACACCCGTATTCAGTGGGCTGGTGGGTGTGGGAGAAGGGGCTGGGATGGCGCTGCTGTTCGTCTTCAGCGGCGTCACGCTGGGGTTAGTCGCCCTCGTGAGCTTTCTAACCCCGTCGTTGTATCGGATGGAGATGCTCATTCCCGATCACGAGCAAGTGGAGGCAAGGACATCGTAATCGGTGGAGGGATCATAATCTATTTCTCTATTGTCCCACCATCAAACAAAACCTCTGATTTGCCTACGCTCTGTTAAATCTTAGCCAAATTCCTTGACTCGTGCGCATATTGTGCGTTACTGTGATGAAAATATAACAGTTCATCAGTTAAACATGATGCGCACAGGGACTTTGCGGCTTGTCGTTCTGTTTGTTGCGTCGTTCTTTCTGTTGATTTCGTGGGGTGCTTCCGCACAGGATGCTCCCACGCCTGATCCGCTTTTGACACCTGTTCCCGCGACCGAGCAACCGGTCGTCCCTATTGAACCCAGCCTATTGCCCCCCCCCATACTGCCTACTTCTGAGATTATTGCTTCGCCTGTGCCTGTTCCCACTGAGAGCGCCACATTGCTGCCCACGCCGAGCGAGACGGCGACGGCTACCCAAACGGCAACGGCAAGCCCGACCTGGATCGAGACGCTGGTGGCGACGATTACAGGTACGGCAGGTGTTAGCGAAACGCCATCTGCCACAGCGACGGGCAGCGGTACACCCACCGCCTCATGGACGCCAACGCTGGACGGTACGACGACCGAAACCGCAACCTTCCTGCCGACGCTCGACTTCCCGACGCCTGTACGTACACTCATGTCTGAACCGGTGCTACCGGAGATCGAAACGATTGGGTTTGATGCGCCGTATGTCAGCGATTGGGATTATGCGGAAGAGATTCTTGAGCCGCGTGACAGCGGTTTCGCACTGCGCTTTCGCTCGGAATGGTATGTGCGCTCGCGCGTGCCAGCGCAAAACGACATCATCCTGACTGCCAGCGTGCGCATGACGGGTGGGCGCTTCTCGATCTACACGCACATACCGCCAACGATTATAGCCCCACATGGCGGCGCGACGGGCAAGCGCTGGCATTCGTTTCGACTCGCAATAATAACGAGACGATCTTTGTGATCGGCGTGAATGAGAGCCTGTCGCAAGGCGGCGTTTTCGCTGCAACGGGTAAAAACCCTGATTATTCGCCCGTGACTGACGAGTTGGTGTTTTCGAATTACACTGGCGTGAGCAATTCGAACGACATCTTCGTCATGAACCTGACACCAGGATTTATCACGTCGCCTTACTTTGTTGCCAGCGCACCTTCAGCCAGCGACTTTGAACCGACGTGGGCGAACGATGGCAACACGCTGCTGTTCCGTGCGCTCACGACGCCACCGGGCGGTAATCCCGCCATGCTGAATGCGATCTACACCGTCGCCCGTCCGTCGGGGGCGTGGGGAGGCATAACAAATCTGACGCAGCAGAACAGCAGCTATGGTCCAATCAAACCAGACTATGCGCCGAGCGGAACGCAGGTGATCGCCTGGTACGATACAGGCATCTTCATGGGTAATGTACCCACTCCGGGACAATATCTGTGGTTTGCAGCGAACCCGATTGCGAATACAAATTACAATACGAATAATGCCGACTGGCATATCTACGATCCCACGCCACCGCCAACAGGCAGCGGCACTGGTTTGACAGGTACATATCATCTTGGAACCAACCTCAGTTCGCCGGTAGGCATTCGTCTGGATCCGACTATCAACTTCAATTTCGTTGCTACACCGCCAACCGCGGTCGGGATTCCGTCTACAAGCATTCATAACTTCTCAGTACGTTGGACGGGTGTGATCTATGCACCTTATACGGGTAACTACATCTTTCACTCGCGGAGCGATGACGGGTTCAGGTTGATCGTTGATGGTCTGTATAGAATCGATCATTGGTTTCCTCAGTCAGCACCTCCACGAAATAGTGATCCTGTGCCATTAGTGGCAGGACAGCCCTATTCGATTCAGGTGGATTACTTCAGTAGTCAACCGGGTGGTGCTGGTATTTACTTGGGCTGGTCATTAGCGGGAGAATTCGGCGAACAGGTCATCCCACAGCAGTATCTCTACCCATCCGCCACGCACACCGCAACACCGACGTTTACGCCCACCCGAACCCCAACGCCGACGGCTACTCCTACACCGACGGTTACTCCGACGCCGACTGCGACAGCTACACCAGCCACGTATCCTATTGGGATGGGGCTATTGACACCATCTATCACCTCCCCTGGCGCTTATGGCACTTGTGCAGATAGCACGCCTCAAAGTCGTCCAGGATGTGCGATTGAAGCTTATTTGGCAATTCTTCAGCTCCAAGGTTTCGGTGGCACGATGACATGGCAACAATTCATTGCGCTTACGATAAATGGGGAAGCATCAGTTCTTTATGCTGCACCGGGTGTACAGCCTCTTGATTTACAGTGTATTTACAATCTTCAGGCTGACAGTGGTTGCGGACAACTTCGATTGCTTTTTGAGCAAGCTATTATGCGACAAATTTATGAGGCTTGTGGTGGGACAACATGTAGCGAGCAAAATTTTGTCAAATTTCTCGCCGGACCACCGTTTGATGAGTGGGGTATTCAAGCATGGTATCAAGCTGGCAACCCAGTTGGTGAACCAAATCTAGCTCCGCTTATCAGTGGCGCAATCTTTGGGATTGATTACACAGCCTATATTGATAATGCAGAAAATCAACTGAACAACACAACTCTTCAAGCCGGATGCAATGGTTTAGCGTGCTCCTGGGGTAACCCGGGTTTAAAACCTCCGCCTCCAAACTTTTACTCATCTTCAATTCAACCAGGCGCTGCCTATGGTGTTTTCGATGGGCGAGTTTACTTTATTGTTGGTCGTTAAAGCGGTGAGAGTTGAAAGGAATATGTCATGCTAGCACATACCAAATCTTGTTTAGTCAGAAACATGCTTTTCGGTGTCCTCACAATGTTGAGCACTGTAACCACGTCGATCAATACAGGGAAAATGCAAGACGCTTCCGAGTTTCTTCAGATTACAGCCGAAACTGCATCACGGGTTGAGCATCTCGTCCGTATTTCCTATGACCAAAGCGCAAATATTCGAGCAATATCTTGGTCTTCGGATAGTACTGTCCTTGCAGTTGCTGGTGGCGCAGGTGTAAAGCTGTACCAAGCACCAGAATATGATCAGTACGAGGAGCTATATTCCGCTAGTGTTTATAATATGGACATCAATCCATCAATCCCACAAGTTGCATTTGCTGCGACACGAAACTCTAGTTCGCTAGGCAACGTGCACATTCGAAGTATTACGGATGGCAGTGAGCGCATTTTACCTAGTGACTATACCATAGTTCATTTAAAGTACAGTCCCGATGGTAGTATGTTGGCAACTACACATGGGGGAGTAGTGACTCTTTGGGATGCGAGCAATTGGCTTCAAGTTGCAACTCTGAACAGCAATTCAGATAATGATGTAATTGACATGGCTTTTACGGCTGACGGAAATTATCTTGTCACTGTACATCGGGAAGGACAAATGTATTGGTGGAATACCGTCGATACTAATATGTCATCAGACATTATTATACCTAGTGACCAAAGTCCATTTACAATTCGCCTTGCATTTAGTCGAGATAACTTGTACTTAGCAACTATAGAGCTTCTCTCGCCGATTGAGTCGGCATCCGTGATTTCACTTCGTCAGATTGGGCTGTCAGCATCTGGGTCCGACGAGCAACTATCTATACTGGAGACTAATGATGTCATTTCAACCTCAGGGACAAATGCACTGATCTTTAGTGCTGATGGACGACTGCTCATTACAGCTGATGTTCGCCCACAACTCCGATTTATCGATATAGAGACGAACGTTACATTACACACTCTTGAAGTCGGTCAAGACTCGATTGCTTTGCTTGCAGTAAATGGTGCAGGAGCCCTACTTGCAGGCGCTGAAGACTCAAGATTTGTACATTTGTGGGGTGTTCCATCAACGTAAAAAAATCCACTTACTCGTCAACAACGCAGGTATTGTCAACCGCAAGAAGCAGCTGCCGCGCCGACCTGCTGGCGGTCGCGGCGGCGCTGGACGTGCAGGGGGAGTAGCGCGGGTGGTGGGCGTCGCGTTGATAGAATCGCTCGAACACAAACAGCACATCCACCGCCGCAATCGAAATGCGCTACCCCAGCCGCTCGATAATCGTCCCCGTGCCCATGCCGCCGCCGCAGCACATCGTCTGCAAGCCGTAGCGTTTGTCATGCACTTCGAGCGCGTTCAGCAGCGTCGTCATCAGCCGTGCGCCGCTCGCACCCAGCGGATGCCCCAGCGCAATCGCGCCGCCATGCACGTTGACCTTGCTCATGTCCGCGCCGATCTCGCGCTTCCACATGGCGATGACGCTGGCGAATGCCTCGTTGACTTCGAACAGATCGATCTCGTCCAGGCGCAGCCGGGCGCGCTCCAGCGCCTTGCGCGTCGCGCCAATCGGTCCCGTCAGCATCAGATGCGGGTCGCTACCGACCGTGACCATGCTCACCAGCCGCGCCTTGGCGATGATGCCAAGTTCCAGCGCCTTGCCGCGCGTCATCAGCACAACCGCCGCCGCGCCATCGCTGATCTGGCTGCTGTTGCCCGCTGTCGTGATGCCGTCGGCATTGAACGCAGGCTGCAGCGTCGCCATCTTCTCCAGCGATGCGTTGGGGCGAATCCCCTGGTCGTGCGTGACGATCATCGGCTTGCCCTCGTCGTCCACACCCGGCGTCGGCACCATTTCGCGTGCCACGAGTCCGCGTTCTGCTGCCTGTGCTGCCTTCATGTGGCTTTCGTAGCCGATCTGATCGACCTCTTCGCGCGGGATGTTCCATTTTTGAGCGATCTCGTCCGACGCCATGCCCTGCGGGATCATGTTGTGCGCGTCCATAATGCGGTCGGTGAACGGCTGCCCACCAACCAGACTGCTGCCCATCGGCACGCGCGTCATGCTTTCGACGCCGCCCGCCACGACGATCTCCGCTTGCCCGGACACGATCATCGCCGCCGCCAGATGCACGCTCTGCTGGCTGCTGCCGCATTGGAAATCGACCGTCGTCGCCGCCACTTCAATCGGCAGCCCCGCATCCAGCACCACGTTGCGCGCCAGATTGAACGTCTGCTCGCCCACTTGCCCCACGCAGCCCATCAGTACATGGTCGACCTGATCGCCCGTCAGGTTGGCGCGTGCCAGCGCCTCGCATAGCGCCGTCGCGCCGAGCCGGACGGGGTGCGTGTCGCGCAGCCAGCCGCCGCGCTTGCCGAGAGGGGTACGTACCGCTGAGACAATAACGATATCTTGAGACGACATTATTTGCTTCCTTTCACAAACAATCAAACTTGCATTGAATTCCCATCATACCAGATTTAGTAAATGGGTCGGATCAAACAAATTGATCGAGTGAAAGTTGGGCAATCGCTAAGCAGATCAAGAACGTTTCAAGTCGGGCTGTGGATGAACACTCAGCTTCTGCGGCAGCGCCGCCGACCATGCGCGGATGGCAGTCCAATCGCGGAAATCAACAGCGGGTGTGGGTTTAAAAATCAGGTTGAGCGGAAAGCCGGAATCCGTCGCTTTCATTTTGCCGCCAAAGATCTGCGTATCGATTGGTTTGAACCAGGCGAACCGCTTCAGGCAGATTTCCAACTGCTGTCTCGCCCGCGTAAATTCAACCGGTTCGCCCTTCTGCACGGGCCCCAGCGCGAAGACCACCGTCGGTTTGCCCGTCAGCGCGACTTGGTGCCGTGTCAAAAAAGTGAGCGCGGTTTGGTGCCAGAGCGTATTATAGATTGGCGCACCCAGGACGAACCCCAAATAGTCCGTCAACGATGCGACCTGCTCCATGGACGCTAAATCGACAGACTGCCCTGCCTCCCTCAAAGTTTGCGCCACCGCTTCTGCGACTTCTTTAGTCGAGCCACCCGGACTTGCATAGGTCACCAGAATAGATGCTGGCATCGTGCGGTACTCCTGTTTATCTCACCGCGAAGCTATCGATCTATACGTCAGATCAGAGCATTGCGTTGTGCCGTTACGTGTACGGCGTTGAATAGACACTGGCATGCACTTCATGTTTGCCTCCCTGCAACGATGACTCAGTGATGATGTGTTATGAGGCATCTTCATGAAAAAATCGGCGATCTTGTTCATGAACGTCCCATCTTCGTGCGGCATACTGTGAGGTGATATTCAAGATGTGAATGAGACAAGGCGTATGAAAACGATCATTATTGGCGCGGGCATCGGCGGCTTGAGCGCTGCCATCCATCTGGCGGCGCGCGGGCAGCAGGTGACAGTGCTGGAGCAGAACCCGCAGGTCGGCGGCAAGATGTACGAGATCAGCGCCGACGGCTTCCGCTGGGACACCGGACCGTCGGTCATCACCATGCGCCATGTCTTTGAAGATCTGTTCCGCGTCGCCGGACGCCGCCTCGAAGACTACCTGACGCTGCGCCCGGTCGAGCCGCTGACGCGCTACTTTTATCCTGATGGCACCGTGCTGGACGCGACGGGCAATCTGTCCGAGATGGCGCGGCGCATCGAACAGATCGAACCGCGCGATGTCGAAGGCTATCTTGCGTATCTGGCATATGCCGCGCGCATCCATCGCATCACCGGGCCCGTCTTCATCTACGACCAGCCGCCGACTATCGGGCGAATCCTGCAAACGCCGCTGCGCGACATGCCCGCCGTCGACCCGCTGCGGACGATGGACGCGGCGATCCGGTCGTTCGTGCGCTCGCCGCACCTGCGCCAGATGCTTGGTCGCTTTGGGACGTATGTCGGCGGCAACCCGTTCGCATCGCCCGCCACGCTGAATGTGATCGCGCATGTCGAATTGACGGGCGGTGTCTGGTATCCGCAGGGCGGCATCTACGCGATAGCGCGGGCGTTCGAGCGGCTGGCGCGCGAACTCGGCATCGAAATCTGCACCGATGCGCGCGTCGAGCAGATCACGGTGCAAGACGGGCGCGTGACCGGTGTGCGGCTGCGCAATGGCGATACGCTGCCTGCCGACGCTGTGATCGCCAACTGTGACGTAGCAACGGTCTATGAACGGCTGCTGCCGCGTGAGGTGGTGCGTCCGGCAAAGATCAAGCGGCTCACAAGCGTGGAGCCATCATGCAGCGGCTACCTGCTGCTGCTCGGCGTCGAGGGCACGTATCCGCAGTTAGCGCATCACAATATCTTTTTCTCGTCGGATTATCGGCGCGAGTTTGACGACATCTTCAAGCGCGGCGTGCCGCCGGACGACCCGACGATATACGTCTCGATTACCAGCAAGAGCGACTCACAGCACGCGCCGCCCGGTCATGAGAACTGGTTCGTGATGGTCAACGCCCCTGCCTACGATGATCGTTGGGACTGGGGAGCGCAAGGCACGGCGTATCGCGAGCGCGTGCTGGCGCGGCTGGCGACGTTTGGGTTGGACGTGCGCGGGCGTATCAGAAGCGAGCGCATCCTGACGCCGATTGATCTGGAGCGCATGAACGGGGCGCGGCGCGGGGCGTTGTATGGGCAGTCATCGAACGACAAGTTCAGCGCGCTGCGCCGCCCGCACAACCGCGCCGATGATGTGCGCGGGCTGTACTTCGCGGGCGGCACGACGCACCCCGGCGGCGGCGTGCCAATGGTGGCGCTGTCCGGCAAGGTCGCGGCGGGGATGGTTCTAGAACATTCGTCCTAAATCTCTATCGCCAATCCAACAAAACTGTGCTATGCTACCTTCACAGATTTTGAGGTGAGGGCTGCACAATGAGTCGTTATAACGATTACGATGATGACGACGAACTGGATGATGAGCTGACAGACGACGAACTGGAGGACGATGAGATCGAGGACGATGATGATCCCGCGCCTCGATCTTCCGCCAATCCGTTCGGCAGTGGTCAGCCACGCCCAGGCACGCCCGGCACCGGGAGTCTGCAACCCCGTCCTTCGGGCGTAATCGGTGGCGGCTCCGGCTTACCGGGGAGTGGTCCGCGTCCCGGTGGCTCCACACTGCCCGGCAGCCCACCCGCTGGCGGTGGCTTGATGGGCGGTGGCAGCGCGCCGCGCCCCGGCGGTTCCAACCTCCCCGGCAGTCCACCCAGTACATTGATGGGCGGCGGTCAGCGCCCGCCCGGCTCCAGTTTGCCCGGCAGTCCGCCATCGGGGGGCGGGTTTGGCGGCAGCAATCTGCCACAGCGCCCGCCGCCGGGTTCCGGCTTGCCTGGCAGCCCGCCGTCAGGGGGTGGGTTGGGTGGCAGCAATCCGCCGCAGCGCCCGCCCGGCTCCGGTTTGCCCGGCAGTCCGCCCGCTGGCGGCGGTTCACTGGGCGGCGCAAGTAGTCTGCCCGGCAGCAAGCCACCATCACAGCCGCTGCCCGCAATGCGCCCTGGTGGCGATGCGCCGAAACCTGCTGATCCACCTAAAGCCAGTGACAAACCCGGCGATAAATCTGGCGATAAACCTTCCGGCGGCAGCCCGCTCGGCGGTCTCGGCAAGGGACTGGGCGGGTTAGGCGGATTTGGCAAGAAGGACGACGACAAGAAAGACGCCCCCAAGAGCGATAAACCCGCAGGCGGCAGTCCGTTAGGCGGGCTGAGCAAAGGTCTCGGCGGGCTGGGTGGCTTCGGCAAAAAAGACGATGACAAGAAGGACGCGCCCAAGAGCGATAAACCCGCAGGTGGCAACCCGCTCGGCGGTTTGGCGGGCAAGCTCCCATTTGGCGGCCCGAAAGACGCCAAGCCTGCCAGTCCGCCACCCCCTGCTGGCGGGGGCGGACTCGGCGGCTTTGGCGCGCGTCCGGCGGGTGGCAGCGCGCCCTCTGCTCCTGCGCCATCTGGCGGCGGACCACTCGGCGGCAGCAAGCCGATGTTCGGCGGCGGGGCTGCGTCTGCGCCTGCCGCGCCCGCGGGTGGAGCAAAGCCCGCCGCGCCCAAGAGCGCAAAAGCGGAAGGCGGCTTATTCAAGAACCTGAAGATCGCGCTGCCGTTTGGCGGCAAGAAGAGCGATAAACCCGCACGCGCCAAGACCAGCAAAGCACCCAAGGTCGATCAGGGCGGCTTGTCGCTCGATACCAAGCTAGACATCGTCGGCGTTGCGCTCACGGTCGTGGCGCTGGCGCTGCTGCTGGCGAGCCTGTCACCCAATCAGGGCGCGATCACAGGCGAAGTCAACCGCTTCCTGTCGTACCTGTTCGGCTGGGGTGCGCTCGCCGTGCCTGTCATCATGCTTGGCGCGGGCATCTGGCTCATCCTGCGGCACTTTGGCGATGAAGCACCGACCATCGAAACGCAGCGCTTGATCGGTTTGACGGTGCTGTTTGTCTCTATCCTGACGATCATGCAGTTTGTCGAAGCGTTTGGCTATCCGCAAAACGCCAGCGCGCTCATCCCGCAATTTCTCGAAGCCTCACGCTCGAACGGACGCGGTGGCGGCTTGATTGGCGGTGAAATCTATCTCTTCCTCCTCAATAACTTCACCGAGATCGGCGGCTTTGCGCTCATGCTCATCCCGCTGATCGTCGGTCTCATGCTGGCACTCAGCCTGAGCGCCGCCGAAATCGCGCTGATTGTGGTCAGCAATGTGCGCAACATTCGCGATGGCGCACGCCAGCGGGCGATTCGCGCGGCGGCAGAGCGCGTCAAGAAGCAGGAAGAACGCGCGCTGGCATTGCAGCAGGCACAGGCGCAGGCGCTGTTGAACGCGCCGCAGCCCACCGCCGCCGCGCTGCCACAACCTGCCGCGCAAAAGCCCGCGCTGCCCGCGCCCGCCGAGTCACCCGTACCACTGCCGCTGCCATTGAACACCCCTGAGCCGCGTACTATCCCGATTATGGCAGGTGGTCGCACGGTCAATGCGTCTGTGGGTAATGAAGCAGCAGCGCCACCCCCGGCAGCGCAACCTGCCGGGGCGCAGTACAGTGCGCCCCCACCTGCCGCCGCAGCTCCCTCGGTCACACCTGCCGCGCAAACCCCCGGTCCGCGTTCGACACAGGAACGCACGGGGCTCGGCAGGCTGCTGCCGACAGCCTCGGCTGCGGGCGCGATTGGTGCTGCCGTCAAAGCGCTGACGCCGACCGAAGAGACAGATGCACCGCCTGCCGTACCAGGCGAAAAGCGCGGCGGGGCCTTTGGCGGATTGGCAGGGCGGCTGCCGTTTGGTAACAAACCCGCCGCGCCAACCCCCACCCCTAACTCGCCCTCCGAACCTGCAATCGGGCGTCCTTCAGGTCACGGCGAGGCTCCCGCCGCGTCTGTAGGGGCAGAACGGGTTCTGCCCGCCGTCGCACCATCCGCACCGCCCGCCGTCGCCGCCAATGTGCCGCCGCCTGCAATTGCGCCTGCACCCAGTCCGGCAAGCATTATGAGCAGTGCGCCGAAACCTGCCGCATCGCTATCGGGTAATCCTGTAGAGGCAGAACGTGTTCTGCCCCCTGCACCAGCCCTCACCCCCAACCTCTCTCCCGAAAGGAGAGGGGAACCACCCGCTGACGAACGTCCGGCGCGCTTTGGCGATCTGCTCAAGCCGCAGCCGGGCGGGGTTACGGGGCAACCGCCCGCTGCATCCGCTGCGACAGGCATGGCGACTGACCGTCCATCGGGTTTGCAGCCGCGCCCGTTTGCGCCAACGACGCCGCCTCCAAAACCAGCTGCTCCGCCCGTAGGGACAGAACGGGTTCTGCCCTCCGAGTCGGTTACACCGAAACCCGCCGAACCCGACGATGATGATGATTGGAAGTCGCTGCCGCGCGCTGAACCAAAGGGCAGCATTCCACTGCCGCCGCGCCCCGCCGACTCGCCGTTTGCGCCGCGCGTCATGCAGCCGCGCACGGATACACCTGCGGCATCTGTTGGAGCGCCCACACCTGTGACGCCATCCCCTGCTGCGCCTGCCGCCAGCACTTCCAGCAGCAGTTCGCCGCTGTCCACATGGCAGGAGCGTATGGATGCCATTCGTGGCAAGCTGCCCGGCGATGCAGACAAACCTGCCGCATCGCTGACTGGGACAACGCCCGCCAAAGATGACCCGGCGTCCACGCGCGCCGCATCGATTCTGGGTCCTGACCGCACGCCGCCGCGCATCATCAAGATGGACGACACGGGCGAAGACATTGACGATGACGATGAAGACCTGATCGATGACGGTCAGCCAGCGATGAAGCCCGTGACGAGTGCGCCTGCCCCCACCCCGCAGCGCACGCCGATTACGGCATCACCCGCGTTCAACAAACCCGACCTGCCCGCGGCGATGATGGCGAACCCGCGTCTATCGCCGCCTGCGCCCTCTGCAGGGCCAGAACGTGCTGTGCCTCTCGTCGCGCCACCGCCTCCGGCAGCCGTTGTGCCGCCCGCCGCGTCTGTAGGGACAGAACGGGCTCTGCCCACTGCTGCGCCCCCGCCGCCGGTTGCCGCACCCCCCGCACCCGAACCTGCTCCGGTTGCTCCGGTACGCAGCGGGCGCAAGGAATGGCGCAAGCCCGACCCGGCGACGCTGCTCAAGACAGGCACAGACCAGGAACTCGATCATGCCATGCTCTTGCAGCGCGCCAAAACGATTGAGGAAACGCTCAACAGCTTCGGCGCGCCGGGGCGTGTGGTCGAAGTCCGTACCGGTCCGGTGATTACGCAGTTCGGCGTCGAGCCGGACTACCTGACCGTGCGCGGCGGCAAGAAGACGCGCGTCAAGGTCAGCGCAATTGCTCAGCTCGACAAAGACTTGCAGCTATCGCTTGGCGCGAAGGCGATTCGTATTGAAGCGCCTGTGCCGGGCAAAGGCTATGTCGGTATCGAAGTGCCGAACGATCAGGCGTCGGTCGTGCAACTGCGTGACGTGATGGAAAGCGAGCAATTCAAGAAGGCGAAGATCCTCGGTATCGCGCTCGGTCAGGGGGTTGATGGTACGCCTGTCGCTGCTGATCTCACTTCCATGCCACACTTGCTGATCGCAGGTACAACCGGTTCCGGTAAGTCTGTTTGCGTTAACTCGATCATCGCCAGCCTGCTGATCACCAATTCACCTGAACAGCTCAAGTTCATCATGGTTGACCCCAAGCGCGTGGAATTGACCGCCTACAACGGCATTCCACACCTGGTCGCGCCGGTCGTCGTTGAACTCGAACGTATCGTCAGTGTGCTGAAGTGGGTGACGCGCGAAATGGACGAGCGCTACCGCAAGTTCAGCAGTGCGGGTGCACGTAACATCGAAGACTTCAACAAACACCTGCCTGCGGGCGAAACGCGGATGCCCTACATCGTCGTAATCATTGACGAATTGGCAGACCTGATGATGCTCGCACCGGAAGAAACCGAGCGAGTCATCACCCGTCTGGCGGCGCTGGCACGCGCGACCGGTATTCACCTGGTCATCGCCACGCAGCGCCCGTCGGTCGATGTTGTCACGGGTCTCATCAAGGCGAACTTCCCGGCGCGTATCGCCTTCGCGGTGGCGGGCAGCGTGGACAGCCGCGTCATCCTCGACCAGCCCGGCGCGGAACGTCTGCTCGGTCGCGGCGACATGCTCTACATGAGCGGCGATTCGCCCGCACCTCAGCGTTTGCAGGGTGTGTATGTGTCTGACAGCGAAATCAACAACATCACCCGCTACTGGCGCCAGCAGATGGATGACGCGGACCTGGCAAACCAGGGACGCCCAATCCTGACCGATTTCAAGCTGGACGAGATGGGTGCCAAGGAAGCGGGTGACCGTCGCGGTACAAGCGGCGCAGCGGGTATCGGTATGGGCAGTAACCAACCGCGCCAGCAGCAGCTTTGGAGCGATGGTCCGTCGTCGTATGTCTCCAGCCGCAGCGCCAATGAGGACGACATGGTCGATGAAGACGGCGACGGCGAAGACGACATGTACGACCAGGCGGTGGCGCTGGTGCGGCAGTTGCGCAAGGCATCGGTGTCTTTACTGCAACGGCGGCTGCGCATCGGCTATACTCGTGCGGCAAAGCTGATCGACGTGATGGAAGAGCGCGGTGTGGTCGGTCCTGCGCAAAGTGGCAGCACCCCGCGTGATGTGATTGGTTAGCCTCAGAACCTCACCCCGCATCAGTTCCGCTTGACATCGAGTCGCACCCTCTCCGTAAACGGCGACCGATGCAGAGCGGAGGGAGTGGGACGGGGGTGAGGCTCCTTCAGGTTTATTAGATCATCTCGACAGTAGAAAGTCTGTTTATGACTCCTCACACGCCTGCCGAACGCAATCTGCGTGCCCTGCTGCGCCTGCTCGCCGTCCTGTTTGGCGCGGTCAGCATCTTCTTCAGCCTGATCCTGCCGCAATCCGGCGGTTCGCTTATGCGCATGTCGCCGGGCAGTCTGCAAATCCTCGGCGTCGCCTACCCGCCACTGTGGGCAGAGGCAGGCGCGGGCTTCGGCTTGCTGGCGTTCATGGCGTGGCTGGCATCGGGCGATGTGCGCCGCTTTCGGTCGATGATCATGCTGGTCGGCGCGGGCTGCACGTTCGGCGCGCTCGGCAGCCTGTATTATGTGCTGACAGGCTACTCGGTCGTCAGTGATGTCAACTGGTTCGGCTGGATGATCGTGTTTGCTATGGCGGCAACTGCATTGTGGTGGTCGTTCAGCCGTGCGCCGCGCTCGCAGGATACGGTGCTGCCGTACAAGGCGGAGCAGCCGACTACACTGGCAGAAGCTGTGACGATGCTGCTGGTCTCGCTTATGAGTGCGCTGCTGCTGGCGGCTGGGCTGCTGTTCCTCGTGGCGCAGTTCGTCACCGTAGACGCAGTGCGCGGGCAGTTCGTGCCGTCGCTTTCGACATTGGGCGCGGCGCTATTGCTGGCGCTGATGGCGGGCTGCGGCTTCATGCTGGCGGCAAACCCGCGCCGCGATAACGAGTATGCCGCGCTGCTGTTCATCGGGGCGCTGCTGGCGCTGCTGGGCGTGGCGGCGGCGATTTTGCGCGGCAGCGTCTTACAATCGATCTATATCGCGCCGGAAGGCACGAACACGCTGCCCAACCGCCTGCTCATTTTCGCGGCGCTGGCGGTGGGGTTGTGGCTGCTGCGGGGCTGGCTCAATCGTTCCGTGCTGCCCGGTCGCCAGTATTTCACGCCGGGGCAGTTCTGGTCGCTGGCTGCGATCAGCGATGGCTTGATCAGCGGCGGGGAGCGCGAACTGCTCAAGCCGCATGAAGTCGCCAAACGTGTCGATACCTACCTGTCGTCGTTTCCTGCGCCCAAGCTGGTGCTGTCGCGTTATGCGCTGTTCGCACTCGATTTGCTGATCCCGTTCCTGTTCGGCTTGCGACCGCCGCTGAGTTATATGAGCCTGGAAGAGCGCACAGCATTTCTGAATCAGCACTTCAAGGAAGACATCATCCATAAGCGCGGCATTTATCGCGTGTTCGACGTGCTGCGCTGGAAACTGCCTGTCAACTACATCGAAGGTGTGATGCGGCTGGTGATGCAGTTTGCCTATCTCGGTTACTACAGCGACGAGAAAGTACAGCAGGAGATCGGCTACCAGCCCTTTAGCCAGCGCGCCGCCGAACGCGGCATCCCACTGACGACAAAGCGCCACGCCAGTAAGCCGTTGAACGTTCTGACGCCGCGCGATGTCGAACGGCTGAACATGCACACGCTGCATAATGAGGATGTCGTCATCATTGGTTCCGGCGCGGCGGGCGCGCTGATCGCCGAAAACATGCTCAAGGCGGGGCGGCGCGTGCTGCTGCTGGAAAAGGGCAAGCATGTCGATACCGAGACGTTCAGCGAAGACGAAGTGGAGGTGATCGGCAAGCTGTATGGCGATAATGCGCTGCAAGTGTCATCAGCGCTGAACTTTACCATCTTGCAGGGAAGCTGCGTCGGCGGCACGACCGTCTCGAACAACGGTGTTAGTTTCAAGACGCCGCCGCCTGTACTGGCGCGCTGGAACGACGAATACGGCGCGAACATCAATACGACGGCTTACGCGCAGGCGCAGGACGCCGTAATCGCGCGCATGAAGATCAAACCTGTGGACGCGACTGCCACGACACGCCCGGCAAGCGAGATCGTCAATCCGGTCAGCCAGCGCTTGCAGTCAGGGATCGACGCGGTGCTGAGCGAACGCGGCTACGATTACGGTATCGTGCAGGCGAACATGGATGACTGCCTTGGTTGTGGCTACTGCAATATGGGCTGCAAGTACGGGCGTAAGCTGTCGATGTTGGACACGGTGCTGCCGCAGGCGCAGGAGCAGTATGGCGACCAACTGCGTATCGTCAGCGAGGCGCATGCGACCGGGCTGCGCGCAGACGGCGACCGTATTGCAGAGATACAGGTCAAGCTGAGCGATGGCAAGACGATGACGATCCGCAACCCGAAGACGGTCATCGTCAGCGGCGGCGCGGTGGCGTCGTCATGGCTGCTGATGCGCAGCGGCATCGGCGCGAACCTGCCGATTGGGCGGCGGCTGTCGTTCAACATGGGCAGCCCGCTGCACGCGCGCTTCCCGGAGCCGATTAACGCCTACGACGGCTTGCAGATTTCGCATTACCTGCAAGTGGCGAACGAGCCGGGCTTCATCTTCGAGACGTGGTTCAACCCGCCTGTCGCGGAGGCACTGGTGATGCCCGGCTGGCTGGACAAGCATTTCGAGAATATGCTGACGTACAACCGCATCGCCGCGATGGGGGTGGTCGTCGGCACCGACGCGCGCGAGGACACGCGCATTCGCAAGGTGGCGCTCTTCCCCAGCACGGCAGAAGTGGTTTACACGCCGTCGAAGGCAGACCTGGATCGGCTGGTGGAAGCGATGATCACGATGGGCAGGATTTTGCTGGCGAGCGGCGCGGAGGAAGTGTTCGCCTCGACGCGGCGCTATCACAGCTATATTGGCTATCAGGAGAACGAACCCGTCGGGCGGGCGCAGGCGGTCTACCGCAGCGAAGACGAGTTGATGCGCTATCTGCGCAAGCTGGTGCAGGACGACAGCGACATTCTGCTGAGCACGGCGCATCCGCAGGGCGGCAACCCGCTCGGCACGGTGCTGGATGAGCAGTTCCGCGTGCGCGGCTACCGCAACCTGTACGTGTGCGATGCGAGCGTGTTTCCGTCGTCGGTGACGGTCAACCCGCAGTTGACGGTGATGGCGCTGGCGCAGTACGCGAGTGGGGGGATGGCGTAGGGGCGGGCTATATCCCGCTCAGAAGCTGTTGTAATGACACAAGTGTGATTACGTTTCCAAAACGTGCGAAGTCAGATGTGTTGAGGGTAAACAGGTAGCTGATGCTGTAATGCTGCATCGGTGGCAACCTCAAACAATTGCTTCAAGGCTCGTACCCGAACTGCACAATCTTTAGCTGACATATATTGCATAAAAGCCTGAGGGCGTGTCACAACGTTGGAATACTCACGCAGCACCTGATGGCTAATCCAGAGTTCGCTACCCGCATTTACCAGCGCGCCAACGACGGTCAGCATATCGGTATGCTCTGCAAAATCAGTTATGTCGAAACGCAGGATGATATTGGTGTCAAGAAATACCTTTGTGCCGCTACCGATCATCAGCGTCATAAAAGTCCTCACGGCTGATGAATTTTGGAGCATCCGGTCGTAAGCCGAGTGTTACTGGCTGCCAGTCCAGCAATGCGCGTTGATTTTTTGATGTGGCTGGTTTACGTTCGTCCAGTTCTT
>JANRJX010000192.1:0-11299 GCA_033763755.1 Chloroflexota bacterium | reverse complement strand
GCCGCGCAATCGAGCATCTGCTGATCGCCACCTGCCATCATTTCGCAGCTTTGCGCGCAGCGGTCACATGCCACCGCGCACACGCCGCACATGCGCGCGTGCATCTGCGATCCGCGCAGCATCAAGTCAGCGCTGGTCGCACAGGTGGCAGCGCAGTCCAGCAGCGTGTTGATGTGCGATTGTGCGGCGTGCTGCTCGCCGAGCAGCAGACAATGCGACACAGTGGCAAGGCACTCGGCATGGCACCGTTGGCACAGGTCAATACAGCGCCGCATCTCGTCCGTTATGTGTTGAACTGCGTGCTCGAACATCTCGTTTCTCCTTGAGCGCAAAACGCCTCTCCTACAGTTTCCGCACGATAGGCTGGAAGGGGATGCGCCGCAAGCATCACGCGGTCTGTGTCGCTTATCCGGCTGGGGGATAGCGACATCCCCTACCTGACCAAAGTCCCGCCGCCGTTTGCCCAACGCTGCACTTGCCAACGCACAACCCGCGTTATACTAGCTGCTATGCGCCTCAATCGAGTCTTGAGGGAAATCACATGCTAAAACGTATCTTGTTACCTATTGTCGTGCTGGTCGCGCTGGCAGTCGTCGCGCTTGTGCCGCTGACGAGCATCGAAGCCCAGTCCGGCTTCGGCACGGGGTGGACGGCGACCTACCACAACTGCCCGACGCTCAACGCTACCAGTCCCGACTTGAATACCTGCACGGTCGTGACCAGCCAGGCTGTCTCTTCTGTAAATTTCAGCTATCCAAGCTCGCCTATTCCCGGTATCAATGCCGATTACTTCTATATTCGCTATGATTCGGTGCAGAATTTGCAGCCCGGCAATTACGAGTTCATCGCTGCCTCTGACGATGGCATCCGCGTGACGGTCAATGGGCAGGTCATCATTAACCAATTGATTGGGCGTGTCTTCACGACCGACCGCGCGACGATTGCCATTCCCGGCGGCGCGACGACCATGCGTGTTGATTACATCGATCTGATCGACCAGGGTCAGGTACAGTTCCAGTGGCTGCTCACCAGTGCCACCGGACCAACGCTGCCGCCCGGCGTCGTACCCACTGCGGGTCCGACGCTGCCAGCGACGGCTATTCCTGCCACCGCGCTGCCGCCTATTCCGCCGGGCGCACTGACGGCAACCGTGATTCAGGCGAGCGTGCTGAACGTGCGTGCCGCGCCTTACATTGGGTCACCGCGTGTCGGGCGCATCCTGCGCGGGCAGACGTATGCGGTTGTGGGGCGCGATGATCGTGCGCGCTGGTTCCTGCTCCAGCTCAGCGGGCAGCAGGCGTGGGCCTGGGGTTACTACCTGTTCGTCAATGGCAACGAGTTCAACGCCCCGGTCGTTGCTGACTTCACGACGGCGGGCAATCCGGCAGCCGGTGCAGAAGTCACCGTGCAAACGCAGGCGGGGATGCGGCTGCGCGCCGCGCCCAATGTGCTGTCGCCGCAAATCGGGCGCATCCCCTGGGGCGATCTGCTGCCAGTGATTGGGCGCACGGCGGGCAATGACTGGTATCAGGTGGTCTTTCGAGGCACCATCGGCTGGATTGCGTCATCGTATGTCGAAATCCTCGAAGGCGACATCAACGCTGTGCCAGTGACCGGGTAATGTCTTAACACACAGACGCAGCGACGCAGAGGCATGTCCTTCTGCGCCGCTGCTTCGCTGTGCGCCTGCGTGAACTGCTTCTTTAGCGCAACTGGACAACTGTGTTTCGTCATCCTATCGCCCGCATGCTCTTGAGTGCTGTCGTCCTTGCGCTGCCGTTCGCTCTGGCAGTCGCGCAGCTTGCCGTGCGCCATCAGGCGACGCTTGCCGATCTTTCGCCCGCGCCTTACCCGAATGGCACGACCAGCGACAGCCTGTACTACTGGCATCAGGCGGCATCGTTCGCCGTACAGGGGATGCGCAGCGGCTACTACACGGTGGGCGAGCAGCCTGCGCCAGCCCCTTTCAGCCCGTTCTATACCTGGGGGATGTTTGTCCCCGCGTTTTACGGCATGCTCGGCGCGGTGTTTGGCTGGCAGCTCAACAGCATCCCAATCATAAATCTGGTACTGCTGACGCTGGCGCTGGCGTTGTACATCGCGGTCATGCGTCCGAATATACCGCAACTGCTGCTGCTCGGCGGCTTCATTATCACCAGCAACGCCTTGCACATTCAGTACGCCGCCTCAATGACGACCGTGCTGCATCTGGCGCTGGCTGTGACGCTGGCGTCTTTTGCATCCTGGCGTTTTGAAGACGATCCAGAACGCCAGGATGCCCGGGACGCCAAGCGGAAACCCGCTAGCCTCTTGTCAGTCTTATTTCTTCTATGCCTTTTGCTGGTTTCGACGCTGCTGCTACCCACCTGGGGGACGCTGTTTGTGTTCGTCGGCGCGCTGCTGCTGCGCGGTCACTGGACGCGGGTCGCAATCGGAGTGCTGGTTGGTGGCGGGGTGTTCGCTGCGCTGACGCTGCTCGTGCAAAGCACCGGTGCGCCGTTCGCTAACCCGCTGACTGAAATGCTGAATGCCGCCCGCAGCTCGCCTGCTGACGGCATGGCGCGCCTGCTCGACAACATCCGCCTGAATGTGAGCTACACGTTGCAAGGCAGCCTGGTTGAAGTCGTCACACGCCTGCAAACGCTCCTAGTGGCGCTGATTATGCTTGCGGGGTGGGTGCTACCGCGTCTGACAGGGCGATGGTTCGCGGGTTGGACGCGGATGGAACTGGCATTTCATGCGCTTAATCTCGGCAGCGTCTATCTGATCGCGCTGCTGTTTTACGAACAAACCGCCGGGCGCGACTATCGCCTGTTCGCGCCGCGCCTGCTGCTCTCCGCGCTGGTGCTGGTCGGCATGAAGCGTTATCGTATGGCGGTCGTGCTGCTGGCGACGATGGGGCTTGTTTTGCCGAACGCCCTCTATGATGGCGGCGCATGGGCAGAAGCGCACATCAGCCGTGACGGACATGCATTTTTCTACGAAACACGCGCCGCGCTCAATACGGTCGCCTCCTATGACGAAGGCAATGCGCCCGCGCGCTGGTGCAACAGCGTGCTGATGTCGTTTGTGTATGTGAGCGAGATGCCCGCTGTACCGCTGGCATTCTCGCCCGGCATCGGCTTGTCATGGGGGATAGAGGCGCTTCAGCCGGAGACGGTGCAGGCGCGCTACCTGCTGCTGACAGACGCCGATGCCGCGCGCTTTCCAGCGTGGCAACTGGGCGAGAGGGTGTCATTGCCGGGCGGCAGTTTGTATATCAACAATGCCAACCTTTGCCTGCCCTAGAGGTAGAATTGTAATCCAACAGGGCAAACGCCTCATGAGGCGTCCCTACGCTGCACGATGAACTGAGAACTGAGCACTATGAACCCTTCCCCCGATACCCTCACTGATCGCATCCGTCGCCTGACCGCGCGCATCACAGCGGGCGCGGGCAGTGCTGTGCATCGGCTCGGCGTCCATCCCGATGCCATCACGATTGCCGGACTGTTGGTGGTCGGCATCGCTGCCGTGCCGATTGCGCAGGGGCAGCACCCGCTGGGCGCGCTGATACTGCTGCTCGGCTTGCCGCTGGACGCGCTCGACGGGGCTGTTGCCCGCGCCATGCAGCGCAAGGATCGCTTTGGCGCGGTGCTGGATTCAACGCTGGATCGCTACGCCGATGGCATCATCTTCGCGGCGCTGGCGTACTGGTTCGCGACACAGGATCAGTTCGTCTATTTGCTGCTCACACTTGCTGCGCTGAACGGAAGCTTTGTGGTATCCTATGTCCGCGCTCGCGCCGGAGAAGCTGACCTGTCTGTCAAAGTCGGCTGGTTCTCACGGTTGGAGCGCGTCGCCGTGCTGCTGGTCATGCTCGCCGTCCCCGCTCTGCTGGTGCCGGGGTTGGTGGTGTTGGCGATTGGCACGAATATCAGCGCTTTGCAACGCCTGTGGTATGTCCGCAGGCATCTGGACACATAAAGGGTTCAACGTATCATGGAGTTTGGACGCGAGTTCATCACGCTTTTTGACCGTGTACAGATCCGTTACTACGGTCTGATTATCGTCGCGGCGATGCTGGTCGCCGCCTGGATTGCGGCGCGGCTGGCGAAGCGCAACAAGCTCGACCCTGATCACATCTGGGGCGCGCTCACCTGGGCGATCATCCCCGCCATCATCGGCGCGCGGCTGTGGTTCATCCTCTTCCCGCCGCAATCGCTGGTCGATCAAGGGCAGACGACCGCCTGGTATTTCCAGAACTTCTTCAATCTTGAAAACGGCGCGATTGCCATCTGGAGCGGCGGTCTGCATATCTTCGGCGCGCTGCTCGGTGGCGGTCTGGGTGCATACCTGTACCTGCGCCGCAATAAGCTCAATATCCCCGTCTGGCTGGATATTGCGGCGGTCGCGCTGCCGCTGGGGCAGTCAATCGGGCGCTGGGCGAACTATGTCAATCAGGAACTCTATGGTATCCCCACAACGCTGCCCTGGGGCATCACGATTGAAGGCGCGAAGCGCGTCGGGGAATACCGCAGCCTGGTCGATTTCCCGGCGACGACCACGCTCTTCCACCCGCTGTTCTTGTACGAATTCCTGTGGAACCTGCTGGCGTTCGTGGTGCTGCTCAACCTGTTCCTGCGCAACCGCAACAGCTTCAAGCCGGGCGATTTCTTCCTGATGTACGTCATGCAATATACGTTCATTCGCTTTCTGCTGGAGTTCATCCGCGTCGAACAAATCCTGATCGCGCCCGGCTTCCCAATCAACTTTACGCAGTTGGTGTGTGCGCTTGGCTTTGCCGCCGCGCTGTTCGTCTTTGCCCGCCGCCGCAGTGTGCCGAACACCGCGCCGGTCGTGACGACGACGAAGAAGGCCGCGTAACATTCAAGGTATCAGCCTTGACTGCGCAATGTAATCTTTAACGCAGAGACGCAGGGACATGACCCTCTGCGTCCCTGTGCCTCTGCGTTAAAGCCTTCTTTGAGCTACTCCGATTCCTCAATCGCCAGCACGAACGCAATCAGCTCGCCCTCTTGTCGCAGGCAAACACTCAGGCTAGGAACATTGCTGCTTGACGAATGGCACAAAAGTTCTATGATGAACCTGGCAAAGGAATGGCTCACTCAAAAGGTCACACTATGGCGAAGCTTGTGTTTAGTATGAACCAGTCGCTCGATGGCTACGTTGACCATACGGCATTTGCGCCAGGTCCCATGCTCTTCCGCCACTTCATTGAGGAAGCTCAGGGGCAGACAGACAGTGTTTACGGTCGCAAAGTGTATGAGCTTATGCGTTACTGGGATGACGATCAGCCTGAATGGAGTGTCGATGAACACGCCTTCGCTGCGGTATGGCGGAAACAGACGAAATGGGTTGTCTCGCGCACGTTGAAATCGGTGGGACCCAACGCCATCCTTGTTGAGGGTGATCTGGCGGGTGCGATGCGTAAGCTGAAAGCTGAGCGCGATGGCGAGATCGAAGTTGCGGGTCCACACCTGGCACACAGCCTCACCGAACTGGGTCTGATCGATGAATATCGCATTTACCTGCACCCGGTTGTGCTAGGACACGGTGCCCCCTATTTCGCCGGACCTCGACCACCGCTGCGCCTGATGACGTATGAGTCGATGGGTGAAGATGTGATCAAGTTGACCTACGTTCCTGTTTGATTTCGTGGCTCGCTACCGTACCCTCGCCGTCTGCGTGTACTCGTCCGCGAACGGCATCCGCTCACGCAGTGCGGCGAAGCGCTGGCTGACACGCCCGCGCACGGCGGCATCCACCAGATTGAGGCGCATGTCGTAGGCGTCTTCGCCGTTGTTGCTGTAGTAGTGCTTCTTCAGGTCAAAGACTTCAAAGCCATACTTTTCATACAGCTTCTGCGCTGACACGTTGCTGACGCGCACTTCCAGTACGATGTACGAAGCATGCTGGTTGAGTGCTTTCTGCACCATCCCCGCCAGCGCGATTTCGCCAAAGCCTTGACCACGCAGCAGCGGGTGTGACGCAATCGTGCTGATGTGCGCCTCGTCCGCGATTTGCCACAAGCCGCCATAGCTGACGATGCGGCGCGGTTGTTCCGGCGGCACGCCCAACAGGCGCTGCCAGAATGACTGCGGCTGCGGCTTGCCCGCCTCTTCCACCACCATCATGTGGCTGTAGGTGGACTCAGTTATCTCGTAGGCATATGAGCGTGCCGTCCAGGGCGGATTGAACGACTGGTGATCGATGGTGACGACCTGCGGCACATCCGCAAGACGCATATAGCGAACTGTCAGCGACATGAGTTCCTCAGGGCAGGTCTTTGGTCTTGACGTATATCGGCACGAGTTTGGCGGCATCGTAATCGCCCGTGCCCGCGCGCAGCAGCGCCCATGCTTCTTCTGCCAGCGCTCCGGCACGGCGCAAGCGCAGGTTGGGGGCGCTGATAGTGATCGGCAGTCCGCGCGCCTGGGCATCTTCGAGCGCTGCGAAACCCGCATCGTTGATTTCGCCTGTCAACGTCGCGGGTCCGTCCACGCTGGCGATCAGCGTCTCCCACGTCATCAGCAGCGGGGCATTGCGCGCTTTCCAGCGCCCCTTGCGCCACTGATACGATGCGGCGATGACGCGCCCGCGCCCCGCCTGCACGACCGCGATCAAACCACCGGTTGCCTGCGGATGCCCCAGCGCCAGAATATCCAGCGACGAGATGCCGACCAGCGGCAGCTTGCGCGCTGAGGCGACGCCTTTGGCGAAGGCGATGCCGATGCGCAGACCGGTGTACGACCCCGGACCTTTGCTGACCGCCAGCGCTGTCAGGTCGTGCAGCGTGGCATCGCAGCGCGCCAGCAGCGTTTGCACCGTCGGCGCAAGTTCGACAGTGTGGTTGGGCGTGGTGGTAGACCAGGTATTTTCCGCCAGCAGCGTCTTGCCGTTGTGCAGCGCCAGGCTGGAGTAGTGGGTTGCTGTGTCAATCGCAAGCAGCATGGAATGAGCTTTCAGATACCAGCGAGGGGCGACGTGGCGGGGCGCCCCTGCACATGCCACACAATATCAGACACCGAACGTTTTCCCGCGAAACTGCGTGATCAGCTTTTCGTAGCGCTCACCGATGCCTTCAAAGACAAAGCTGCGCCGTGTCGGTTCGCTGATGCGAAACTCGATCCACAGGCGCTGGGCGGGCAGATGTTCGCGAATGTGTTCGGGCCATTCAAATAACGCAATACTCTTGCCACTGAGAATGTCATCCAGATCGATGCTTTCGGCGTCCATCACGCTCGATAGACGGTAGCAATCGAGATGGTAAAGCTTGGTCGTGTCTTTCTTGCGGCGGTGGACATGTACGAGATTGAACGTTGGGCTGGTGAGCGGGGTGGACGCGCCCCAGCCTTTACCGATGCCGCTGGCGAAGACGGTTTTGCCCGCGCCCATGTCGCCGGACAGACAGACGACATCGCCGGGCAGCAGCAGCGCGCCCAGCCGCGTCCCCAGCCGCATTGTCTGCTCAGCGCTGTAACTGATAATGTCCAGTTGTTCGTCGCGGATAATTGGCACAGGTTCATTCCTCGTAACACGGATAACATCGATTATAATCCAGATGATTTAATTCAACAGGTTCGTCGGGCATGGTTTCTGAATGGAGCATTCGGCGGCGGCTGGTATTGACTGTGCTGCTCATCAGCAGTCTGGTCATCGGCGCGGCGGTCATCATCACTCTGCAAAGCAGCGCCGCCGTCGTGCGCGGTCAGCGTGAAGGGGTGCTGTATACGCAGTCGGAAGCCTACGCCGGGCAAATGAACGAACTGATCACCGTCTACGCCAACGTGCCGCGCCTGATCGCCAATATGTTGAGCGACCCGACGCTTGCGCCCGTACCGACGCTGTGGCGACCGATCAGCAACATCCTGCTCGATTACCCGCGCATCCAGCGCATTGGTATTTTGCGCCCCGTCCGCGAGGGCTACCAGGTCTATACTTTCCGCACACCGCAGCCAGGGACGACGACCGCGCCGCTGACAGATGATTTCCGGCGCGCGCTGCCGCCCAACATCACCTGGCTGGAGCCGACGTTGGCGCAGGACGGCATCCTGTGGAGCGACGTGCGCAGTTCGCGCACAGGGCAGGCAGTGCGTTATATCGTGTCGCTGCGCTTTCGCAGCAGCGATGCTGCGCCCGCTGGTGTGGTGTGGATTGAGATGAGCGCCGCCAGCCTGCGCCAGGGCTTGCAGGATGTACTGCCCATGACTGTTGGCGAAGCCTATCATCTGGTAGTGAGCGCTGACATGATCGTCGGTGCATACAGCCTGCCGAGCATGATGGCAGACCGCACCGGGCAGATGCAGACGCCGATGCTGAATATGGCACCGTGGCAGGCGCTGCTGGCGCAGATGACAGCGCAGAGTCGCGATGCTGTTGAAGTCGTTGATCCTCTCGCGCCTGATGCTCCGGCTGTGTCGTATGTCGTGCGCCAGCCGCTGCTCAATAACTGGCAGTTGGTCAGTGTGTATTCGCCAGCCCTGTTTGGCGCGCCGCTGAACCAGAACGCGCTGCTGGTGCTGCTGCTGGCGGCGCTTGGCTTGACCGCGCTCGGTGTCATTGTGCGCAATCTGGTGCAGGCGTTAGTCTCCAAACCGCTGATGGCGATTGCGAACGCCGCGCAGGAGATCGGCAGCGGCGATATGCGCTATCATGTCGCGCACACCGACCGTAACGATGAAGTGGGGGCGCTGGCGCGGTCGCTGGCGGCGATGCAGCAAAACCTGACGGATACCTACGGACGCCTGTCCAGTTACGGGCGCACGATGGAACAACAGGTCAGCGAGCGCACGCACGACGCGGATGTCGCGCGCCAGCAGGCAGAGATGAGCGCTGCCGAAATGCGCTCGTTATACGATGCTTCGATTGACCTTGTGAGTGAGTACAATCTGGATGTCATGCTGCAAAAGCTGGTGCAATATATCCGTTCGCTGCTGCGCGCGGGCTATTGCAGCGTGTGGCTGTTGACGGACGAGGGGCGGCTGCTCAAGCTGGTGGCGACCACGCCAGAGCATCGCCATGTCGTCGGCATCGTCATCACCGCGAACGAGGGACTTGCCGGGCGGGTGACGCGCACGCGCAAACCGCTGATGCTGGAAGATTACACCAACTGGCAGGGGCGTATTGGCTGGATCATGCCGCAAATGCACCGCGCGCTCGCCATACCGCTGATCTATTCGGGCAGGGCGATTGGTGCGGTCATCGCCGGGCGCGGTCCGCTGGACAAGCCGTTTGTAGAAGCCGAGCAGCGGCTGTTGATTTTGCTGGCGAACGTCGTCTCGCCGATTGTGCGTAATGCGCAGTTGTTCGGGCAGCTGGACGACGCCAAGAAGAAGAGCGAACTGGCGAGCGAGGTCAAGACGCGCTTTCTGGCAGGCATCACGCACGAACTCCGCACACCCTTGAACCTCGTCATCAACAACATGGATTTCATGCGCATCGGTCTGTTTGGCGATGTCACCAACGAGCAGCGCGAACGACTTGACCAGACGATCCGCAGTGCCGAGCATCTGCTCTACCTGATCAATGATCTGCTCGACGTCAGCAAGATTGAGGCGGGCGAGATGCAGTTGTTCTTGCAGCCGACTGATCTGACGCCTGTGGTGGTCGATACGCTCGATGCCGCGATTGCCATGATCCCGGCGGATAGCCCGGTGGCGCTGCTGGCGGATTTCCCGGAACAATTGCCCGAACTGCCGATTGACGCGCGCCGCATCCGCCAGGTGTTGATCAACCTGTTGAGCAACGCTATCAAGTTCACGAAGCAGGGGGAAATCTGGCTGCGCATCAAGGTGAAGCCGGATTGCGTCGAGTTCAGCGTCAGCGATAGCGGTATGGGCATCCCGAAAGAGGATATGGAGAGCATCTTCCGCCCGTTCGAGCGCACCCAGCGCAGCAAAGAGCAGGGCATCGAGGGAACCGGCTTAGGGCTGGCGATCTCGCGTTATCTGATCGAAGCGCATGGCGGTAAGCTTGAAGTGGAGAGCGAAATCGGCAAGGGCAGCACATTCCGCTTTGCGCTGCCGCTCAAGCAGAAGGATGAGAAGCGCACAACTACCTTGCGCGCCGCAGTGACATGATTTCGTAAGGGAATAGTCTGAGGCAAGACGATGATTGCACCGAATGAGTTTAACTTCAAAAATGTCTGTGCGCTCGCAGTCGAAGACGATGCGGGTGGCATGGCGATCATCGGCGTGATGCTGCGTTATCTGGGCATCAAAGCGTACATCAATACCAACGGCATCGGCGTGGTGGAAATGGCGCACGCCATGAAACCGCCACCTACGATTATCCTGCTCGACATCAACCTGCCCAAAACCAACGGCTACGAAGTGCTGAAGCAAATTCGTGCAGATGAAACCTTCAAGGGAATCCTGGTGATCGCGATGACGGCGCAGGACGCTGACACGGAAATCCCGAAGGCGAAAGCGGCGGGCTTTGATGGGTTCGTTGGCAAGCCGCTGAGCCGGTCGCGGTTCCCACGCCAGCTGCGCCGCATCCTGAATGGCGAAGCGGTGTGGGAGACGTACTGATGCACAAAATTACGGATCACCTGTACACGTTCACCAACCTGCTGGTGGGGCGTGTGTACTGCATCACCGATTCTGACGGCTTGACGATCATTGACGCCGGGCTGGGGCTGGCAGCGAAGCGCATCGTGAGCCAGCTCAAGCGCGCGGGCTACGCAGCGACAGATGTCAAGCGCATCCTGATCACGCATGGACACCTTGATCATATCGGGGGACTACCTGCACTGAAGGAAGCGACGGGCGCGCAGGTGATCGCGTCTGCCTATGAGCGCCCATTCGTGGAAGGAAAGACGGGTGTGCCGCTTCCCAAACGTGATACGCTACCGCCGCTGGCGCGGTTAATGCATCCGGGAAAAGAGACGCCGGAGCCAGGCACGCAAGTAGACCGCACCGTGACCGACGGTGACCTGCTGCCAGAGGTGTTTGGCGGGCTGCGTGCGATTGCGACACCGGGGCATTCACCGGGGCATATGAGTTTCTGGCAGCCGGAGCGCCGCATCCTGATTACGGGCGATGTGGTGATGCGGACGCCCTGGCTGCGGCTGCCCTTCGCTGCGTTTACATCGGATATGGCGCAGAGTAAGCGCTCGCTCAAGCACATCGCCGAACTGGGCGCGGAGATCGTTTGCTTCGGGCATGGCGTGCCGCTGCGACGCGACGCAACGGCGCGGCTGAAGGCGTTCGCGGAGCGGGTGTAGAGGATTTAAGGGTTTTTCATCGTGCTCGTTAACGATAGTACCATCTCCATAATCTGCTCGCCGTCCGGC
>JANRJX010000191.1:0-4798 GCA_033763755.1 Chloroflexota bacterium | reverse complement strand
GCATCGAGCGTGACGACGATGACCGCAGTTACGATGATGATCGTGGTGAGCGCGGCGACGACGATGATGATCGCGACGGACGCGGTAGCAATAACGGAGATCGCGATGACGGGCGTGGGAATGGTGGCGACGACGACAGCGCCAATGATGATCGTGGTGGCAATCATGGGGGTGGACAGGACGATGATGATGACGATCACGGCGGTGACAGCGGTCACGGCAGTGGTCAGGATGATAATGACGACGATGATGGCGACGACGGTAGCGATGACTAATCACGACGGGACGCGACTCGCTCAAGGCTAGCAGCATATGCTGATTATCATCCTGCCTGATATTGCCATAGAAGATGAGTTGCTGATGCGCGCACGGTTTGGCGACGATGCCGCCGTGCGCGACATCTATCAACTGTATTACGACTCGGTCTACCGCTACATCCGGCTGCGCATTGATACGCCTGCCGAAGCGGAAGATTTGAGCAGTGAAGTGTTTGTGCGCCTGGTCAGTGCGCTGCGGAGCGCCAAAGCGCCGCGTCAATCCCTGCGCGGCTGGCTGTTCCAGGTGGCGCGCAACCTGATTGCCGACCATTACGGGCGCGCAAAACGCCTGGCGACGACAACGCTCGAAGAATGGATTGCAGATCCAGATGCAGATAGTTTAGAGATGGACTTTATTCATACCCTCAATGCCCGACAAGCACGGCAATGTCTGAGCCAACTGACAGGCGATCAGCAGGAAGTGTTGATTTTGCGCTTTGGGCAGGGAATGAGTCTGCAAGAGACGGCAATCATTATGGGCAAGAGTACAAACACGGTCAAACAGCTGCAACTCCGCGCATTACAGGCACTACGTCGCAATCTGAATGCGTTGCAGAAAGGGGTGTTCGCTCATGGCTGACCGGAACTTTGTAGAAACGGTCAACGCTGCGATTGATCGTCTGAACGCAGGGATGAGCATGGAAGACTGCCTGCGTGATTTCCCTGACGACGCGTCACAACTGCGCCCACTGCTGGAGAGCGGTTTGCTGGTGCGGCGCATCCTGCCGAGTGAGACGGAACTGGCAGCAGCGCGCAGTCGCTCCGCTGAACGGCTGGAACAAGCGCTGGCACAAACACCGCGCCGAACGCAGCCCGTCGTGCGCCCGTTCATATGGCGCATGGCACAGGTGGCGGCGTTGTTCCTGCTGCTGTTCGGCGTTACAGGTTTGACAGCCGAGTCCAGCTTGCCGGGCGATACGCTCTATCCATTGAAACGACTGACTGAAGGCGCGCGCATGCTGTTAACGGGAGCCAGCTTTGACGAGCGGCGCATTAGCGAGATACAAACGCTGCTGGCGCAAGGACGCACAGAAACGGTGCAGTTTAGCGGTGTTGTCGAAGCGACAGGCGAACGCTGGCAGGTGGAGGGCATCCCCATTATGCCGCCCGCAAGTGTGTCAGACGACATTCAGGTTGGGGATCGGGTGCAGGTTGCAGGTGAGACAACGCTTGAGCAGGTGGTACGTGCGACCAGCATTGTGTTGTTGGATGACAACACGCTGCCGCTGACGCCGAGTGCGACGCCCACCGTTACAGTGAGCGCAACACAGATGCCGACCGCAACCGTGACGGCGACTGCAACCGCATCACCGACCATCACACCGCTTGCGAGCGCGACGCGAACCCCCAGCTCGTCGCCCACAATCACGCCTCTGCCGAGCGCGACTGCGAGCGCGACGACAGTCCCGACACTGGTCTTTACGCCGACTCCACGCCCGGTGATCCCTGTCCTTCCGACAGTTACGGACGATGACGACGATGATGACGGGGATGACAATGACAGCGACAACAGTGGACGTGGGTCTGGCAGCAGCGGCAGAGGCGGCGGGTCAGATGATGATGGTGGGGATGATGGCGGTAGTGGCGACTCTGGCAGCAGCGGCGGAGACGATAATGATGATGATGGGGATTAATGCTTAACAGTATCACTTGCTGAAGCCCCTCTTGATTGAAGAGGGGCATCCGTTCGTTGTAGCTATTTCTCCATAAGCTCACTCAACCGCTGCTTGAGAATGCCGCGCTGGCGCTGGTAGGTGGCGTCGTCGATTTCGCCGCGCTCGTGCCGCGCGTCCAGTTCGGCGATCTGGCGGATCAAGCCGTCCATCAGCGTCGTGTCACTGGCGGGCTTGGCGGCTTGCGCGGCGCGTTTGTTCCGGCGCTGCCGCCACCACACATATAGCAGCGCGACGATGATGATCTCGATGACGATGCCGATCACCAGCAGCGGCAGCAGGTTATTCGAGGTGACCACCCCTGTGCGCTCTCCCGTCGCCACTTCCAGCGATGCGCCAGCGAGTTCATAACGCAGGGGGCTGCCGGCTGCCAGCGCGACCTGTGCGCCGTAGCCCTGCCACTGCGTCTGCCCAATCTGCTGCGGACCGAGCGCGGTCAGCGGCGTACCGCTCAATTGCACGCTGTCCGGCTGCACGAGGATGCGCACCTGCCCGTTAAGCGCGTAGTTGAAGACCTGCTCGATGATGGCGCTGCCTTCATAGGGAATGACGTAGGCGATTGCGACCAGATTCTGGTCACCCGGCAGCGTCGGCGCGGTGTCGAGGACAGTCGTCTGATCGGTGGACAGCACAAAGCGCCCTTCACCGCTTGGGAAGCCGAGCAGTACCGCACCCGGCGGCAGTTGGAACGCCAGCGAAACGGCGCGTCCGTCGGGTGTGGTCTGGTTGGTGCTGTAGGCGCGGTCGCTGCTGTTGCTGATCGTGAACAACTGCGTGACTTCAAGGCTGGCGCCTACTGCTGTGACCTGTGAAACCATGGCTGAAATGGTGATGACGGCGGCGTCTTCCGTGCGCTCGTAGACCGTGACCGTGAAATCCACGCGCCCTGCCGATGGATCGCCCAGCACAGGCGGCGCGAAGTAGGAACGCTCGCCATATTCGGCGATGGCGGCGTACTGGAATGTATCGCTGATGGGGACGTTGGCGAACGAGAAGCTGCCGCTGGCATCGGTCGTGGCTTGTAGCGCGGTCTCGCGCAGGTCGGCATCGTAGTAGACGAGCGTTACGGGCAGGTTGGCGATTGCGCCGCCGCCCGCTGTGCCGTTGACGACGCGCCCGCTGACGACGCCGTTGACGACCGCGCCGCTGGGTGTGGTGACTGCCTGCGGTGCGCTGGTCGCGACAGGTGTTGCCGCCTGCGCGACGCTGGCGATAGCATTTGTGCTGGCGAGCGTGAGCGTGCGTGTGTAGCTGACTGCCGCCCAACGGTCGTCCTCGCTCAGGTCGTCCGCCAGCGCGTGCATGTCGCCCTGCCCTTCGCTGATGATGTTGAACAACACCTGATCGCTGAGGGTCGCCATCGTTTCCTGATTGGTCAGGTCGGGAGTAAAGCCACCGAACTCACCCGCGCGTTCGCCATCACCGACACCGGACGCGCCGTGACATTCGGCGCAGGTGGCGGCATAGACCTCACGCCCGCGCACAATCTGTTCAGGCGTGTAGTGGAGCGTGTAGGTATAGTAGGTCACTTCCCAGCGCTGCTGTTCGGTGAGCGCGTCTCGCCAGGGCGGCATAAGGCGTTCGAGGTTGCCGTTGGTGATCGTGTTGAACCAGTCGAGCGGGCGCTGCTGGCGGGCGTCCGGCGCGCGGAAGTTCTTGGCGTTCATGACCTGCCCGCTTTGCACCAACTGCCCATCGCCCGCGCCGGTGATGCCGTGACAATCGGTGCAGTTGAGCGCGTACAACTGCGCGCCCGCCGCGATGTTCGGGGCAACGGCGGGATGCCCGCGTTCAGCGAGGGTGGGCGTGGGTGGCGGCAGCGTGGCGACGATGACGGGTTCGCCGCCGAGTCCGGTGCAGGCGGTGGTGACAAGGATGAGGCTGGCGAGCAGCGCGGCGAGGCGCAGGCGGGCGTGGGCAGAGACGATCAATATTGGCTCCACAGGCGATGTGCGAATGACGACGGATACGGGGCGATCTTACCATGCGGGGCGGATGACGGGAAGAAGGCGTGTAATACTTTTTCATCTCATGCGTATCTACAATCAGATATTCGAATATCCCTTGTCGACAACTGCATACCCTCTTTGGCGGACTCTATGGAATCAGCACCGATTGATTGGAACGCTGCTTATGATGACCTGTCCGACCGTTTGTATAACTTTTTCCGGTATCGGCTTGGCGACGATGAAGTCGCAAGGGAACTGGCACAGGAAGTCTTCCTGCGCTTATGGCGGTCGCGCAAAAGTCTGAGGCGCGAGATGTTCAAGCAGACTGCGTTCAAAATCGCTCGCAACCTGACGACCGATCATCTTCGCCGCAAGCGTGTACGCGCATGGATGCAGTCGCTTGCCGATGAAGAAGACACGCAGGAAGTTCGTTCGGACGAGAACGTGGAAGAAGCGGTACAGCAGCGCGCAATCCTGCGCCAGTTGAACGAACGGCTGCGCGATCTGTCCGATGCTGACCGCGAACTGCTGTCCTTGAAGTATGGCGCGGGGCTGACCAACCGCGATATTGCTACCGTTACTGGCATGAGTGAGAACAACGCAGGCACACGGTTGTTTCGGATTGTGCGCCGCCTGCGTGAGGATTGGGAGGAACGATGACGGACGATTTCCTGAACGAATATCAGCGCCCGCTGCCGAAAAGCGCCAAAGACGACCTGTTTCGCAAACTGAAAGCTATTGAAGCGGAGGAAACGAACATGACCCCGATGACTATCCCTGCAACGGTGATGCGCCGCCCGGCGTGGCGTTCGCTGTCTTTCACGCTCGCAAGCGCAGCGGCTGCACTAATCCTCGTCGT
>JANRJX010000190.1:0-3240 GCA_033763755.1 Chloroflexota bacterium | reverse complement strand
AATCCTGCATCCTTGTCGCGCCGCTCGCGATTCAATCCGATCACCATGCTTAATGTCATTGCCAGCAAGAGTTCCAATACGCCTACAAATTGCTGCTCCAAACTCATCGCACACCGTCCTCTCGTACAGGGACAGTGTGCGACATTTCGCAGAGCGGGCGTAGAGACAAGTGGATAGTATGCGTATGTTGGCTGGTTGTGGCGCTGCTAACGGGTTTGGGGTACGTTCGATAGACTATTGAAAAACTGATTTATCGGAGACACGCCTTATGTTCCAGACCCTCGACGACCGCACCGCCTACCTCACTGCGCAGCTTGACGACCTGAAGCAGCAAAGCCTGTATAACCACGTCCGCACGCTCGAAAGTGCGATGGACAGTCGCGTCGTTATGGATGGCAAACCCGTCATCAACTTCTGCGCCAATAATTACCTGGGACTTGCCAATCACCCGCGCCTGAAGGACGCCGCCAAACGCGCGATTGACCAATATGGCATCGGTCCCGGCGCGGTGCGGACGATTGCCGGCACGATGACGCTGCACGACCAACTGGAGGCGCGGCTGGCACAGTTCAAACATGCCGAGGCGGTGGTGACGCTGCAAAGCGGTTTCACGGCGAATCTGGCGACTATTCCGGCGCTGGTCGGCGCGGGCGATGTCATCTTCTCCGACCGCCTCAACCACGCCAGCATTATTGATGGCTGCCGCCTGAGCCGCGCGACAATTGTCGCCTACGAGCATAACGATGTGGACGACCTGCGCCGCAAGATCACCGAGACAACTGACTACCAGCGCCGCCTGATCGTGACCGACGGCGTGTTCAGCATGGACGGCGACATCGCGCCGCTGCCGCAACTGGTCAAAGTGGCAGACGATCATGGCATCCTGCTGATGGTGGATGACGCGCACGGCGAGGGCGTCTTGGGGCGCGGCGGGCGCGGCATTGTCGATCATTTCGACTTGCATGGACGGGTCGATGTCGAGGTCGGGACAATGAGCAAGGCATTCGGCGCGGTTGGGGGCATTGTCGCGGGCAAGCAGGTGATTATCGATTGGATCAAACAGCGCGGGCGTCCGTTCCTGTTCAGCAGTGCCATGACCGTGCCAGACGCGGCGGCGTGCCTGGAGGCAGTGGACTTGCTCGAAAGCAGCGATGATCTGGTGCGGCGGCTGTGGCAGAACACGGAGATGATGAAGCGCGAGATGCAGGGTATGGGCTTTGACATCGGCAGCAGCGCCACGCCGATCATCCCTCTGATGCTGGGCGAAGCGAGTCTGGCGCGTGAATTCAGCCGCCAGTTGTTTGATCTGGGCGTGTTCGCGATGGCGATTGCCTTCCCGACGGTGGCAAAAGGCAAGGCGCGCATCCGCGTGATGAACACCGCCGCCCACAGCAGTGCAGATCTGGAAGAGGCGCTGACGGTGTTTCAGCGCGTTGGCAAGTCACTGGGGGTGATTTAGCATGTTTGCCAGACGCCGCCCGCCGATGCGCGAGAAGATTACGCTGATTACCGGTGCAAATGGGGAAGTTGGACATGGCTTAATCGAGCATTTGTCGGCGTCACGCGGCGCATCCGACGTGGTAGTGCTGGACCTGCGCGGGTTGGACGAGGCGATGCGCAGCAAGGTCAACCGCGTCATCATCGGCGATATCCTCGATAACGAGCTGATCAATCTGCTGCTGAACGAGTACGAAATCGACACGATTATCCATCTGGCGGCGCTGCTTTCGACACATTCCGAGTTCAATCCCGAAACGGCGCATCGCGTGAACGTGCAGGGGACGCTCAACCTGCTCAAGCTGGCTATCGAGCAGGGAAAGTCGCGCGGTCAGCCGATCAAGTTCCTCTTCCCCAGTTCGATTGCGGTCTATGGAATGCCGGATGCTGAGACGAAGCAGCGAGCGGGTGCGGTCAATGAGCATGAGTACCTATATCCGACGACGATGTACGGCTGCAACAAGCTATACTGCGAGCATCTGGGGCGCTATTACGCACAGTACTATCAGCAGTTGTCCGCCACGCCGTCAATGGGGGTGGATTTCCGCTGTGTGCGCTTTCCAGGGCTGATCAGCGCGCAGACGATGCCGACGGGTGGCACGAGCGACTTTGCGCCGGAGATGCTGCATGCGGCGGTGCAGGGCAAGCATTACGCCTGTTTCGTGAGCGAAGACGCGCAAATCCCGTTTATGGTGATGCCGGACGCCATCAAGTCGCTGCTGATGCTGGCGGACGCGCCACAGACGGCGTTGAAGCATTATGTCTACAACGTGAGCAGTTTCACGCTGTCGGCGGGCGACGTGGCAGAGCGCGTGCGGCGCAGCTTCCCGCAGGCGCAGATCGAGTTTGAGCCGGACACGGCGCGACAGGCGATTGTCGATAGCTGGCCGCTGGATGTGGATGACGCGGCAGCGCGCGCCGAGTGGGGCTGGTCGCCAGATTACGACGCCACCCGCGCGTTCGACAAATATCTCATCCCGACGATACGGGGGATATATGGGGGGTGAAGCACCGCCGCCCCCGCTACACCCCGTCCAGCAAGAACCGCAGAGCGGCGGGCAGCCGTCGAGCCCAAGCTGCCTCGTTGTGCGGCGCGCCCTCGTCTTCGACATACATCAGGCTCTGCCCCGCCACGTAGCCGCGCACCAGCAGCACATCGCGCAACTCACGCACACCGTCGCGGTACATCGTGTTGAAGTCGGGGGCGGCGCTGCGAAACTGTGTCATCGTGTCGCCCTCGCGCGTGCCAACATCGAGGTAGATGCGCCCATGTCCGCTGGCGCGTTCGCGCGTCGTCTCCAACAGTTTGTTCTCGCCGAACCAGTAGGCAGTGCTGAAGGCGCCACACAACCCGAACACATCCGGTCGCATCAGGAAGCCATAGAGACTGATCAACCCGCCCATCGATGACCCCGCGATGCCCGTCGCCGCAGCATCCGTCCGTGTGCGAAAGTGCGCGTCGATCAGCGGCTTGACTATCTCGACCAGGAAGGCGATATAGGCGTCGCCTTCGCCGCGCACAGGCTTGCCGCTAATCTGGTAGTCATAGGGGCTGTACTCGATACGCCGCCGCTCGCCCGCATTCGGCAAGCCGACGATAATCGCCGCCAAGCCTTCGCTGGAGAGCGCCGTCATGGTCTCATCCGCCTGCCATTCACCCGCGTAGCTGGTAGCGTTATCGAACAGGTTTTGCCCGTCGTGCATGTAAATGACGGGATAACGGCGCTCGCTCGTCTCGTAGTC
>JANRJX010000189.1:0-13385 GCA_033763755.1 Chloroflexota bacterium | reverse complement strand
GGCAGCGACGAAGGCTGCCGTCGCCAGCACAAAAAGTATGACTAAAGCCAGAAGACCATATTGAGAGAGTTTTTTTGCGTTCATCGCTGCTTACCTGCGTTACACCTGCATCCATTTGCGTTATGTTTGATTGTCGATAGCAAAGCTAACATTGTCATAAATTGGATTTTGGTTTGAATGATAGGAGTCCCTTCGTTTTTTCTTTATGATCTTCACAGAATGGGCAAATCCTGTAAGCTTTGATAGGGGTTTGTTAGGCGGCGTCAGAATGCGGTTTGCGTCCTGTACGTCTTTGCGGTTCAATACAGGCGTATCGTTCGCCCAACTGGAGAACCTGTATCGTGATCACCGGACCGACCTTTGAAGAAATGCTGCATCCCGAAAAGATTGACGCTGCCACCCGCGCGCAGGCACTGGCGGCGAAAACAAACGACCCGCTGCACCCGATCAACCTGTACAACATCACCTGGCGCAACAGCGATAACCGCGTCAACTATGTGCTGCTGCCCAAAGCGCTGACGGGCGTGGACGCCAACATCGTCGTGCTGTATGGCAAAGAGTACCCGTCAGGCAGTCATAAGGTCGGCGCTGCCTATTCGATCCTGGTCGAGAAAGTGCTGTTTGGTGAAGTCGATCCATCTGTGCATACGCTTGTCTGGCCCTCGACGGGCAACTACGGCATCGGTGGCGCGTGGGTCGGCGGGCGCATGGGCTGCAAGAGCATCGTCGTGCTGCCGGAAGGCATGAGCCGCGAACGCTTCGAGCGTATCGCCAGCTACGGCGCGGACGTGATCAAGACGGTTGGCACGGAAAGCAACGTCAAAGAGATTTACGATGAAACGCACCGCCTGCGCCAGAACCCGGACATCCGCATCATGAACCAGTTCGAGCAGATGGGCAACTATCGCTTCCATTATCATGTCACGGGCAACACGATTGTCGAACTGATGGCGGAATTGCAGGCGCAGGGCGTCGGCAACGGCAAGGCGGCGGCGTTCGTCTGGGCGATGGGCAGCGGCGGCACGAACGCAGCGGCAGACCGCCTGAAGCAGGTCTTCCCAGACTGCAAACATGTCAGCCTGGAGCCGATCCAGTGCCCAACCCTCTACAACAACGGCTATGGCGCGCACGAGATTCAGGGCATTGGCGACAAGCATGTGACGTGGATCCACAACGTCTGGGGCGTGGACGCGCTGATGTGCATTGACGATATGAGCTGCGTGCGCGGCTTGCAACTGCTGACCGAACCCATCGGGCGCGAGACGCTCGTCAAGCGTTATGATGCCGACCCTGCGCTGGTCGAGCAGTTGGGATCGCTGTTCGGCATCAGCGGCATCTGCCATATCCTCGGCGCGATCAAGACCGCCAAATACTACGGCTACGGTAAGGACGATGTTGTCGTCACAGCGGCGACCGATAGCTTCGACCGCTATCCATCGGAGATGGACAAGCTGCGTTCACGCGAAGGCGCATTGGATGAAGCGCGGGCGGTTGGGCGCATCGAAGGCATCTTCCACGCACAGGCAACGGACTGGGTGCAGGATGGCACGCGCTTCAACCGCGAACGCTGGCACAATCTGAAGTATTACACCTGGGTCGAGCAGCAGGGCAAGAGTGTGCATGAGCTTGATGCGCAGCGCGACCCGGCTTGGTGGGAAGCGCACCAGCAGCGCGTCGCGGAAATCGACGCGCGGCTGGCGGAGGTGCGGGCGGGAGGGTAGCCCGTAGGGCAGCCGTCGCTTGACCCTGTGCTAATCTTCGCTAAGATTGCGCGTCATGTGAAAACGTAAACAGAACATGCACCTCTATGGGCGACCTGCCGGGTCGCCCAGCAAGCCATGTTCGTTTCAGTGGAGCAGTACCGTATGTTGAGACGCTTTCTTATCGTGATGTTCTGCCTCGCCCTCATCAGCATCGCTTTCCCTGCCGCCGCACAGCAGGCAACCCCGACGGTCTTTGATCCCTCCGTCTGCGCCAGTGCGGGCGAAGGTGAAGCGCTGACCCCCGCCTGCCTCGCCATGATCGAGGCGTTCCCGCGCCCGGCAGTGATCGAAGTCGCGCAGGATACCTCTACGCTGGGCTTGTATTCCTTCTGGCGCGTTGGACCGGACGCCGTGCCGACGTATGACGCACCGGGGGGCAATGTCATCGGTGAAATCGCGCGCGGCTTCAACTTCGTCAATGTGATTCAGCGCGCTGATGGCTGGCTGCAAATCGAAGGTGGACAATGGATAGCGGAGGCAAACGCCAGCTACCGCGAACCGTCGTACTTCACGGGTGTGCAGCTGCTCAACGGGCTGGAGCATCCCTTTGCCTGGATTCTCGACCTCAGCCGCATCTTCGTTTCGGAATATCCGGGCGGTCCCGCGTCGCAGGCGACCGGGCGCTGGATCGACCGCTACGAGCGCGTCAACATTTTCGCCACCGCCTACGATGAAGAAGGCTGGCGCTGGTACATGATCGGTCCGAACCAGTGGGTCAAGCAGACCTTTGTCAGCAAGGCGCAGCTGGTCGAACGACCTGAAGGCGTCAGCGGGCGCTGGGTAGCGGTAGACCTGTATGAGCAGACGTTGATCGCCTATGAAGATGACGTGCCGGTTTACGCGACGCTGATCTCCAGCGGGCTGGAGCGCACCGAAACCAACGAGGGGCTGTTCACCATCTGGGCGCGGCTGCCGCGTGACCGCATGTCTGGCGCAGCCGGTGCGCCGAATGCCTACTCGCTGCAAAGCGTCCCCTGGGTGATGTACTTCGATGACAGCATCAGCCTGCACGGGACATACTGGCATGACCTGTTCGGCTATCGCCAGAGTCGCGGCTGCGTCAACTTGACGATCAGCGATGCGCGCTGGGTCTACGAATGGCTGCTGGACGGGCAGTTGGAGAATACCGACGTGACGAACTACGTCTATGTCTACAGCAGCGGTGAATATGGCGTGACGGCGACAGGGTACTAATATAAAAGAGAAGTGGCGGGGATACCGCCACTTCTCTACGCCAGGGGAGATGAGGATTTTTTGAAATTAGATGTTGCGAACGATGTTCGAGAAGATGTTGCCGATTGCCGGACCGATGAGCGCCAGGATGACGATAACCACGACGGCAACCAACACCAGGATCAGCGCGTATTCGACCAGACCTTGACCTTCTTCACGGGGCATGTACAGCATGATGAGCTCCTGAAAGATAATTGAGGCTAACTGCTCTCGATAACTTTAATATACGACATATTGATTCTATCTTGCATAAAGGTTTTCGTATAATTCGTAAATTTTTCTTGCGCAAACATTGTGATTGCCCCACAAGCTCAAAATCGCTATAACTCATCACTCATGACTTGTTACTCATCCCTTTCTACTCGTTACTCCATAAAGGACATCGATCATGCTGAAGTCGAAACTGCTGCACCCGGAAATCCTCGCTGCGCTGGGCGGTTCTGGTCATGGTGGCAAAATCTTGATTGCCGATGGCAACTATCCATTCAGCACCCGTGCTTACCCGGCTGCGCCGCGTGTCTACCTGAACTTTATGCCCGGCATGTTGAAGGCGACGGATGTGCTGAAGGGCATCGCGGGCGCGATTCCCGTAGAGGCGGCAGATGTGATGACGCCGGACAGCGGCGATGAACCCGCGATCTTCGCCGAGTTCCGTAAGCTGCTGCCGGGGGTAGAACTGACCAAGCACGGGCGCTTCGCCTTTTACGATCTGGCGCGCGACCCGGATACGTGCCTGGTGGTTGCGACGGGTGAGCAGCGCATCTACGCCAACATATTGCTGACAATTGGCGTCGTGATGCCGAAGTAGATTCAGTGATGTTACGCACCAGAACCCTCACCCTAAATCCCTCTCCCTCAGGGAGAGGGACTTAAAACCACTATCTTGGCTTGCTCCCCTTCTCCCTGAGGGAGAAGGGGCTGGGGGATGAGGGTCTTGCGTAACATCAGAGATTCAGTGAATCACAGTTTTCGCAGAGTGCAAGGGGCTTAAGCCCCTTGTTCGAACCTGCATTTATCTGATCAATAGACTAGCGCCCGCCGAGCAGCCCGCCAATGCCGCGCGCGATGTCGTCCATGCCCAACTGCCCATCGCTGCCGAGCAAGCTGTCCTGCGCGCCCGCTGTCGTCCCGGTTTGCCCGCCCAGCAGCCCGCCCAGCAGACTGCCAATCTCCGGCGGCAGTTTGCTCTGGAGGAATTGCAGCACAATCGGGATGATCATCGCGGCGATGTCCGGGCTGACGCCGGAGCGCCCGGTAATGCCTTCCACCAGTCCCTGCGGGTTCAAGCCACCCTGCGCGCCACCGCCCGCAATCATCCCGATCAGGTCGTCCAGACCGAGACCCGCGCTGCCGCCTGCCTGCTGACCCTGCGCACCGCCAAGCAGCCCGCCGATCAGGTCACCGACGCCGCCTGCCTGTTGTCCGCCTTGCGCGCCGCCGAGCAGCCCGCCGAGCAAATCACCCACGCCGCCCGCCTGCTGCCCGCCTTGTGCACCGCCCAACATGCCAAGCAGGTCGTCCATGCCGATAGCATTCTGCTGCCCGCCTGCACCGCCGCTGAGCAGGTTGCCGACCACATCGCCCACCGGACCGGGCAGGTTGCCGCGCAGCGTATCGGTCAAACCATCGAGCGATTGCTGTGCCTGTGTTTCAGAAATACCCGTCTGTTCGGTAATTTGTTTCAAAATTTCCACGACTGTCCCTCCTGATCCAAAAAAGCGCGCAGACTATAGCCAATATTTGTTAAGAAACAAATCGTCTCGCATAGCAAAAGCAGTTTCTGAAAAGCGTTTTGTCTAGGCATTTGAACAAGATGCCGACAAATCTGCAATTCCGTCTACCCAAGAGTGCAGTACCATAGAGTGAGTGGGAAAATATCACCCTCCTTTCAGGCGTCCTTGATGATTGCTGAACTTTGAGGTTGGACGAGGTGTTGATGATGAAGTGGTTCAGAAACTTTCAACGCAACCGGGTAGAAACGGGGCAGGCGCTGGTCGAATATGCGCTCATCCTCGCCCTGGTCGTGATGGCGATGGCATTTGCGCTGGCAGCGACCGGACCCGCTATCGCCAACGTCTTTAGCAATGTCATCTGTACGCTGACAGATCAAAATCCGGCTGCTTGCCAGCAGACCGGGCGTCCTGCACTGGTTGGCGGTGCACAGGTTCCATTCTGGGCGACAGTTACCTGGGTTGCTTCTAACCCACAACCTGAAACCCCTTTCCCGACGCCGCCCTTACAACCCGGAACGACGATTCCGACGGTGGGTCCGACGGTCATTACAAATACCCCTATTCCCAGCAATACGCCCATCCCCTCAGCAACCGTCGGTCCGTCGGCAACGCCTGCGGACAGCTCGCTCGGCTTCCCGTACACCGATCCCGCCAACAAACCGCAGGATTGGCGCACAGATGCCAACTCCGTCTGGCTGGGAAGTGATAGCTGGGAAGGGCGTTACTATCCCAATACTACTTTCAATGGTACGCCTACGGTCGTGCGTAATCATGCCCTGTTTCCAGGAGATAGTTACCGCGCGCTGGAAGTTGATTTCGATTGGGGGCCAAATGCGCCGCTGGCAGTCAGTGGCTGGACGGCGAGCGATAACTTCTCCGTCCGCTGGGTGCGTCGCATCGAAATTCCGGCGGGTGTTACACAACTGCGCTTCACGTCCGTCGCTGATGACAGCTCCAGCCTATACCTGTGCAATACAGTCGATGACGCTCGCAACCGCGCAGGCAGCTGCACCAATGTGAGCGGCATCCTGAACACGGGCAACGGCACTGGCTCGGTGACAGGTTTGACGCCCGGCTCCGTCCGTTTCCTGGCATATGAGATGGTCGAAAACACGGGTAACGCCAGAGCACGCCTGACCATCCGCACTGCGGGACGACTGAACCCGGATGATGTGGTCACGAGCGGCGAGTGTGCCTGGGCACAGGTGAGCGATACCACCAATTCGAACAGCCGCGACAACATCTATGACGAAAATCCGGCGAGTAACAGCTTCCCCGCCGGGCAAACCTGCTATTACGAACTGCGCGGCTGGATTCCGATTGATTTCGCTGCGTCGCCTAATCCAGTGCTGTCGTTCTGGGAAGTCTGGGATTTGCCCGCCGGCACCGATGTCACGGTGCAGGTGGCGACCTACAACAGCGACCGCGCGCTGATGTCGTGGCAGGATGTCATGACGCGCGCGGGCGGCACCAACGTGCGCAACTATGAATGGACGCGCACGGGTGTGACGCTGGCAGGGCGCGGCTTGGGGAACCAGGTCGCAGTACGCTTCCGCATCCGTGCATCGACGTTAGGTAACCCGGCGCGCTGGATTCTGGACGATATCGATGTGCGCCAGGCGACCGAGACCACTATTACGGTTGATACGCGCTATAACCTGAACGACATGGCACAGATGAATAATTTCATCACCAGCGGGCGTTGGCAGTTGTCCACGACACGCACGCGCGGCGGTATGGGTTGGGATGATAGCCCCAGCTATAACACCGATCGCTTCAACGTGAGCCCGGCTGCCAACCGTGTCCATTACATCGAATTCGCCAGCCTGATCAACCTGGCTGCCGCACCGCCTGCCGACAATGAGGGTGATACAGGCGCAGCAATCCTGTCGTTCTGGAGTGCCTACGATATTGCGCAAGGTACGCGCCTGGAAGTGCAGTACACCACCAGTGCGCGTAACGATGGCGTGCTGGATACCTGGACGACCATCCCGGCGACGGGCGGCGCAACCTCGCTGGTCGGCGGTGTGATTGCAGACGCGACGGCGAGTAATCTGACCAATCTGGTGATGCGCGAGGTCGAAATTCCGCTTGACCGCGTGCCAGGCTGGAACACGACTCCCTTCCGGGTGCGCTTCGCACTCACCGTCACCGGTACGACCACCCGCGACGGCTGGTGGATCGATGATATTGCCATTGAACGCTTCGGCGGCGACAAGTTCACGGGCTATGACTTTGTGGATGGTGCCGAAGACCTGAATGGAGATTTCACTGCCCAGAACTGGGGCGGAGTCGGCAACTGGGGTACCAGTTTCGGTGGCGGCGTGACCGAAGAGTTCCTTGAGAACCGGACCACCCGTGCCTACAGCGACTCGCCCAGTGGCAATTCCCTGCCCAATACAACGACCACCATGGAGATGACGCGCTATATCGACCTGATGTATGACACGCCGCTCAACACCAATGCTGCCACATCGCCGCAAATCCGCGAGGCAACGCCCAATGCTACGAACATCACCAACCGTCGCGATGCCAACGCGCGTCCGATGCTGTCGTTCTGGATGCGGCGTGACCTGGCGGATGGCGCGGTCTTCGCAGTGGACATCACGACGCTTTCGCGTGCCGATTACAACCCGAACAGCGACGCTGAGTGGACGACGATCTGGACCTATACCGCACCCTCCAGCCTGCCGAATAATCAATCGACACGGCGGCAGTGGTCGTGGGAGCGTGTGGAAATTGACCTGCGTGTGGCGCTGGAAACAGCTTACAGCACCACCTGGGCGACGCTTGCCAATGCTGGCATCAATAACGATGACGACATTCGCATCCGTTTCCGCCTGGTCAGCGCGGGTGGCAATACGCCCGGTATCGATATTGACTGGATCCAGATCCGCAATGTACTGCCCTCGATGCAGCCTGTCTACCGCCTCTGGGGAACGACCCCGGCTGCGGGCAGCGTGGCGGCAAGCAACGGGCTGGGCGCGGGTAACAGCACCAGCTATGCGGATACGATTGACGAGCTGATTGCGCCCAACTGGTCGTTCTTCTTTCTGGAACCGTTCCAACGCTGGTATCTGCATGGGAGTGGCTCTAATCCCACTTCTGATCCCAACTCCGCAGGCTGGACGCGCGTCATCGAAGCCACTGCTTCTGACAACGGCAATGGCGATATCGCCTGGGGCGGCACGGGCAACATGGCGCTCCACGACTCGCCCGGCGGCAACTATCAGAACGACTCGTTTGTCATCCTGGAAATGCAGACGATCATCGATCTGCGCGGGGTGACGACGACTCAGAGACCTGCGCTGTCCTACTACCAGCGTTATCAGACGAGCAGCAACGACAACCTGCGTCTGCAAATCAGCATGAGCGATCCTGCCTCGACCACCCAGAGTTACACGCGCGTGGCAGGCTGGGGCGCCTGGACAAATGTCGATCCTGCCAGCTATGGCACAGGGCAAATGGGGCCGGACACCAACCGCCGCGGCTGGCAGCGCATACAGGTCTCGCTCGACCCGTTTGTCGGGCGTCAGATTCGCGTGCGCTGGGTTGTGGAAGCAACGAATAGCGGCGGTCAGGCGGATGGCTGGTACATCGATCAGGTCGAGTTCTATCACAACCTGAACGGTGCGGGACAGGCGGCGCCCTTCACCATACCGCCGCTGCCCAGCCGCTGGCTGGACGAAGCGCAAAGCCTGGCGAACTGGATTGTCGATGGTCGCTGGGGGACTGCGCCGGACTGGTTCCGCGCTGAAACAGATCAGGACTCACTGGGTGGCAGCCCCTGGGTTAGCTATTATGTTCGTCGCTCAGAGATGAATGGCAGTGAAGGACAAAATGTTGATGGTGTAAACGCCGCCATGACCCGTCTGTGGGGTGCTATTCCTGTTGGTGTCACAACCCTTCCACCAGCACCTACAACACCAGCCGCATTCACAATCACACGGGATGAGTCGGACTCTATCTTCCAGCTACTTGCACCGATTGCCGAAGGCGGGCAGTCACAGGGACCGCTTGATGGCGCATTGGACAACAGCTACCGTCAAGATGTGGGTGCGCGCTATGCCCGTGTCGTAACGCTGCCACCTGGCACATACTTCGTCCAGACCTCACACGATGACAGTATGCGCCTGTGGGTTGCAAGCAGCGCAGGTACCGACATTGGCAGTAGCCGGAGAATCTACGACAATCCCAATTGGATGCCTCGGACGACGCTTCAGACGGAGTGGTTTACGGTTAACACGACGTTGACAACGGTCATGGTGGCAGACCTGTGGCAGGGCGGCGGCTGGGGACACTTGTTCCTTAACATCGGGCGGCTGCGCACCTCGTTCACGAATACGCCCAACAGCTTGACATCCAGCAGCTACAACGTGCGTAACGGTCCACGCCCCGCGCGCACGTCGGTTATGCCGCGTGGCTACTTCAATACCAGCGCCATGACCAATCCGACGCTGGAATTCTTCTGGCTGGCGAACCAGGGGAACGGGTCAAGTTTACAGGTCGAAACCTCGATTGACGGTGGCTTCACCTGGACATCTGCCTGGAGCAGTTCTGATTGGCGAATGCCAGCCGAGTATAACTGGCAGCAGGGTCAAGTGACGCTGCCGCGTGCTGCCAGTGTGATGTTCCGCTTCCGCTTTAACACCGGCAACGATGATCGAGACGGTATCTACGTTACGGACATCTCGGTCTACGACAGACCGTAACGGCGCATAAGTAGGGGCGCAATAGTTTGCGCCCCTACCTGCGTTATGTGTGGGCAGAATAGACAGGGTAGGATGCAGCCTGCCCCTACACCATCATGCGGACGGGGAATGCCTCGTCCGTATTCATTTATGCAGATTTTGCCACGGCTGGCGTATACTCAAGATGTTTGCGTCAGCGAGATTGAGTGCCTATGCCTGAATTACCTGAAGTCGAAACTGTCGTGCGCGGGTTGCGCGCTCCGCTGGTCGGGCGCACAGTGTTGGGCGTGTGGCACGACTGGCAGCGGACGCTGCGTACACCCGACCCTGAGTCGTTCGCCGCGCGCATCGTCGGGCAAACCTTTCGCGCTGTTGGGCGGCGCGCCAAGTACATTCTGTGCCAGATGGATGACGACATTCTGGTCGTGCATCTCAAGATGACCGGGCGGCTGTACGTCACCGCCGACAGCGCTGTGCATGATGCCGACCGTTGGGTCCATTTCCGCGCGCAGTTGGACGGCGGGCAGCAGCTGCGCTTCTCGGACGCGCGCAAGTTCGGCTTTGTGGCGCTGGTGCGCTCGCTTGACGAAATCGCGCCGTTGATCGGTCCTGAGCCGCTCGAAGATGATTTTACAGCCGATGTGCTGCGCCAGCGCCTGCGCGGGCATCGCAAGGCGATCAAGGCGCTGCTCCTGGATCAGGCGGTGCTGGCGGGCGTCGGCAATATCTATGCCGATGAGTCCCTGTGGCGGGCGGGCATTCACCCACTGCGCCCGTCCGACAGCCTGAGCGATGCCGAGGTTGCGCTGCTGCACAGCGCCATCCGCGAATCGCTGGCGGGCGGCATTGACCATGAAGGTGCGAGCATTAACTGGTATCGCAAGCCGGACGGCACGGCGGGCGAGGCGCAGGAGCATTTCTTTGTGTATGACCGCGCCGGGCAGCCATGCCAGCGCTGTACCACCCCGATTGTCAAGACGCGCGTGGCACAACGCGGGACGCACTACTGCCCCGCCTGCCAGCGCCTGGAACAGGAGTAGACCTCATGATGGAAGCGGGCTTGAACGAGTTTGTACAGCAGCTGCCGCCGATTTTCCTGTACATGTTTTGCGGGTCGGGCATTCTGCTGCTTTTTTCCAGCGTCATGATCGTGAACGCGCGGCGCAAGAAGGCGAAACTGGCGGCGGCAGCGAACGGTAACACTGTACCTGGTATTCCTCTGCTGGCATATGACTCGCCGGATTTGCCGGATCTCGACTCGCTGCTGCAAGGTGGCAGCGCCGCCGCTGCACCCGCGCGGCGCGGTGGTACACAGGCGATCTTGCTGAGCGATGGCAGCAGTGCTGACGCGGTGGAACTGATCACGATCATGCGTGACATCACGACGGGCGGGTTGATCGTGCAGATGCACGACAAAGCCTACCGCGTGAGCAGTGTCTCTAACGATGCTGACTTCAAGAGTAAGCTGCGCAGCATCTTGCAGGAAGTCGCCACTGGCGTGGGCGGCACACAGCCGCTGGCACAAGCACGTCCCGCCGCGCCAGCGATGGCTGCGCTGCCAACACCTGCACCGGTGACAGCGCCGCGCCCGGCTGCACCCGGCAGCTTTGACCTGCCCAGGTATTCGCTCGACTCCGCGCCAACGCCGATGACGCGCAAGGAACTGAAGCGAGCGATTGAACAGCCCATACCGGAGCTCAATATCGCAGGCGCGATTGAGGCGTATTTGCAGCACAAGCTGGCGAGCGGCGGACAGCACGCCGGGCGCGGGCTGCATGTGCGCGCGTCCGACGATGGCGGGATACGGATCGAACTCGATGGGCAGGCATACGAGACAGTGGATGATGTGCAGGATGCCGATGTGCGCACGTTCCTGAAGCAGACGATTCAAGAATGGCAGGATCGTCAGTAGATCGTTTCGACGCTGGTGTCGTTCAAGATCCAGCGATACTCATCCAGCCCGAAGCGCCCGCCGCCGAGCGAGAGCGCGTTGGCAGCTCCCGCTGCGACGCCGCTGCGCAGCGCTTCGGCGGGTGGCTTGCCCAGTTCCAGCCCGACGACCAACCCTGCCAGCAGTGAGTCGCCGCTGCCGACCGCGCTCACGACCTGAATCTTCGGCGGGGTGGCGTGCCAGCACTGTCCGTCGTCGGCGTAAATTGCGCCCAGTTCACCCAACGTAATGACGCATGGCGCTTTCATCTGGCTCGAAAGCTGGCGTGCCGCTGCTGCCGCTGCCTCTGGCGTCCTGACGGTGGTTTTGAGCAGCGCGCCGATCTCGTCATCGTTGATTTTGAGGCGCACGCCTTGCACGCGTGCGGCGGCTTCCAGCGGGTCACCGCTGGTATCCACCCACACCTGTTTGCCATCTGCCAGCAAATCGCGCAGCAGGTTTTCAAACGCATCCAGCGGCGAGCCTGTGGGCAGGCTGCCGCATACGCAGACCGCCTCCACCTGTGCCGCTGCTGCCAGCACATCCTGATGCAGCCGCGCCCAGTCGCCGAGCGAGACGTGTGCGCCGCGCTCGTTGATGACCACTGCTTCGCCCTCCGGATCGACGACGATGGTGCAGCAGCGCGTTTCGAGATTGGGCAGCCACGTCCAGCGCCCGCGAAAGCCTTCTGCTTCTGCCAGCGCTTCGACCTGTCGCCCGGTGAAGCCGCCGAGGAAGCCCGCACAAAAAGGAGTGCCGTCCAGGAGAGCCGTCGCCCGTGCGACGTTGATGCCTTTGCCGCCTGGCGCGACCACGACTTCGGTCGCGCGCAGAACGCCGCCTTTCGCATAACCAGGTGCCACCACTGTTCGATCCAGGGCTGCGTTGGGTGTCACGCACAGAATCATGAGGTTGTTCCGCAACTTTCTTGCAGTCGCATAGGACTACAACTGTGTAACATACTGAAATTATCGCACGAAAGCTTGCCAAGACTGTCCATCTTTTTGCTCATGGCGCAAAAGCTGCTGTAAGCTACTATTGATAGTCCATTTTTGTGTTTGATTATACGCTGGTTAAACGCATCAGGAAAAACGTCATGCCGAAGATTATCGTTGTCATCCCCACCTATAACGAAGCAGAGAATCTGCCGATTCTCGTGAAGATGCTGCTCGAAATGACCGATCCTGTTTTGAATGTGCTGGTGGTCGATGACAACTCCCCGGACGGCACCGGGCAGATTGCCGATGAACTGGCGGCGCAGCAGCCGCAGCGGGTGAGTGTGCTGCACCGGGCGGGCAAGGAAGGCTTGGGTCCGGCGTATATCGCAGGCTTCAAGCGCGCCCTGAGCATGGGGGCGGACTATATCATCCAGATGGACGCCGACTTCTCGCACCAGCCATCGTACATTCCCGCGCTGGTCGCGAAGCTGGAAGAAGGCTATGACCTGGTGATCGCCTCGCGCTTTGCCAAGGGCGGCGGCGTGGACAAGGAATGGAGCTGGCGGCGCAAGTTGCTGAGCTGGTGGGCGAACAGCGTGTATGTGCGCCTCATCCTTGGCATTCCGGTGTCGGACGCGACGGGCGGCTACCGCATCTGGCGGCGACAGACGTTGGTCGGGCTGAACCTGGATCGCATCCGCTCGAACGGCTATGCGTTCCAGGTGGAGATGGGCTATGTGGCGTGCCGTCTGGGCTTCAAAGTGACGGAAATCCCGATCTACTTCCCCGACCGTCAGCGCGGCACGTCGAAGATGGACGTGCGCATTCCGCTGGAAGCCGCCGTGCGCGTGTGGCAGATGATGGCGCGTCATCGGTCGCTGAACCCGCGCAAGCGCCGCACGGAAATGTATGCCGACAGCGAAGGCGAACCTGAAGAGTTTGCGCCGATGGTAAGCGTGGTGCGCTAACCCTCACCCCAACCCCTCTCCCTCATGGAGAGGGGCTTAATACCCCTTCGCCCTGAGGGACGACCGAGTGCAGAACGTAGGGAGAGGCTAGGGGATGAGGGTGATTGTGCGCTAACCCACCGTCACCAC
>JANRJX010000188.1:0-5033 GCA_033763755.1 Chloroflexota bacterium | reverse complement strand
CGCTTTGGAGCGCGTGCCCAGCGCATTCCAATGGGGACGAGTGCCGACTCATGGTAGCGCTTAAGCAGCGCTAACGCGATCCGCCGTTCTTTGGCATCCGACCCTTCCGCGCCCGCCGTTTTCACTTCGCGGTCATAAGCGGCGCGATAGGTTCGCTGACGGTCAGTTGGCACGAGTTCCCACAGCGCCCGCAGCTCATCGAGCGAGAGCGCACGCAGTTCCTCAACAGTGTGATACTTCAGCATTTCGCTCATCAACGGTTTCCTCCCAACATGCCTTCGCTGCCGCTCAGGGTGCTGTTCGAGCGCATTGCGTCGTCATAGTCACTTCCGCTACTGCTTTCATCGGGTGCTGCAATGGTGATACTGGGTGCAACCGTCACTTGCGGCTCGATGGTGATTGGCGGCATGGGCATCGTACCGTAAGCGGTGATTTCGTTCGGGAGCAGCCGCGCCACGATCTCCAGACGGTTCACTTCACGCTCTACCTCTTCACGCGACCGCCCCGCCGCGACTGCGCCTTCAACCAATTCACCGCGCGTGTCCGCTGTCATCCGACGATCCGGCGTTTCCTTCACTTCCCGTCCCACGCGCTCCGTCTGCTCTGGCGTCAGTCCGAGCCGTGCTGCACCATCGACGAACATACCAAACCGCGCCAAGTTATCGCGCACGGGTGGTTTACCGTCTGCCAGCGGGGTCACGCCGACCGCCTGTGCCAGCAGCCCGGCGACCGTCAGGTGATCCACACCAGCAGCACCGCGTCCGCCCAGCAGCCGCATCACATCGCCCATCACGCTGGTCACGTCCGCGCTCCCGGTGACGCGCAGGCTGCCCGTCATGGTTCCGGCGGCACGTTCGAGGGCTTCGGCGCTGCGTTCCAGTCGCCCCGCTGCGCTCTCAATCCGGTCGGAGTCGGGCTTACCTGTACCTCGTCCCGCGCCAGATTGGGCAACCTCTGATAGATGCTGCTCCATCTCTTCGCCGCGCATGTCGTCTGCGTAGGTTTCGCGTTCGCGCGCCAGTTCCTCATCGGCTGCAGCTTCCGTCGGTGTGGGCGTGATGGGCGTGAACATGCCCATGCGCTTGCGTCTGACGGGTGTGAACGACGGAAACAATTCGCCATCTTCATCTTCGATCCACTCCAATTGTTGGTTGGATTCAGCAGGCACGTTATCTGCCTTTCGTGGGCGTTTACCGAGCGGATACGTCATCGCTTCCAATTTTTCACCCACGGCCGGAACCAGCATCGGACGACCGATGACGTCTCCACGTGAGTTGTAGATCGCCTTCTCTAGGTTGTAATCCGAGAGCAGCTGCGCCCCGATACGCGGTCCGAGTGCGGGACCATAAATCGGCACATCGCGCGCCACCCGGCGCACGGTTGCCCCTTCGGTGAACTGTTCCGCTGCATCTCCAAGCGGTGTCCCGCGTAGGTTTGGCAGCCGCGTGATCGCCCGCGCCGCGTCCGCCAGCGGTTCGACACCGCCGAAGGTCAGCCCCGCCGCCTGTGCAGGCGTTGCCCCACTGCGCAGTGCTGTCGCCCCCGCCATCGCACTCGAACCCATACTAACAACCGTCCCAGAGACAGCAGAAGCCAGTCCCGCCGCTCCAACCGCACCTGCCGCGCCGACGACCGCCGCTGCGCCGGGGCTGATGACTGCGCCGCCCGTCGCCTGTCCAAAGGCGTTGAACAGCCGATTGAACGAGTTCCACACCGCTTTCACGCCGCTGAACAGCACGATCACCATGAAGATCAGGCAGATCAACCCAACCCCCAACACGACGATGCCGTTGCCGCTGGCTGTCCCCGCCAGGAAGAACGTCACGACGAGCGACTGAATAAGCGCGATGACAATCGTCTGGATGATCAGCTCGATCCACAGGTCGATGATCGAGCGGGCGATGACCTCGGTTTTCTTGAAGAAAGCGAACAGAATAGCCACGCCGAATGAGATGAAGGTCAGCCCCTGTGCGATGGTCAGCAGCAGGTAGACGAGCTGTTCGGTCACGCCGAACAGGATGAGCGGCCACGCCGTGAGCAGCCGCCCTTGTGCCGCCATCGTCATCGCCAGCGAGTCGGAACGCTGCAGCGCCGTCATCGCTGGAAAGAAAACCGGATCGCGGTCGTTGGCGAAGAAGGAACCGGGTCGCCGCCACTCCCACGGCACACTGCCCGCTGTCCACAGCCCGGTTGCCGGGTCGGGCGTGTGCGGCTGACACAGCGGATCGCGCGGCGTGGACGGGTAGCCCATCAGGTCGATGCCGTCGGCGCGTAGATACGCCAGCGCCACATCCAGCCCATCGATGGTGTAATTCCAGACGGGCATGTACGAACCGAAGTTGTCGCACAACGTCAGGATGCCCATATCGGCGCTGTCCACGCTGCCCAACGACGTGAACGCGCTTCCGGTGACCGCCGCCAGCCCGCTCAGGCTGCTGGCGTAGAACGCCTGCGAAACATCGCGGCGGAAGTCACTAAGACCTTGATACAGGCTTGGCCGCAGTGAAAAGAACAGCGCACCCGCCAGATACCAGGCGATGGCACTGCGCGGCTCGACGATCCGCATCCGGGCGAACGCGGCGAGCAGGTAGGTGATGCCCAGGACCAGCAGCGCGACGACGAACGAGATGCTCACCGCCACCTGTAAGCTGGCGTTCGTCTGGGTGATCAGCGGCGTGAAGGCGTTGTCGATCAGCCACTGGTTCATGAGTTCGATGGTGTAACCCATCATTAGGAACGCACGCTGCAAGCTCCAACCCATGCCCGCCAGGGCGAACATCAGGTTCCACCACAGGGTGTCGATCTGAATTTGCAGCCCGTTCAGCATATCGTCAACGATTGGCATTCGTCGTTCCTTTCTATGGAGGGGGCAGCACGCCACCGGGCGGGTCAGCGATGGTCGCGCCGCAGTACGGGTTAGGTTCGGTGCGCCAGACAAGCGCATTGCTTCCTGGCAGGCGTGGCGGCGGGGTCGGGCGTATGGTCGGGTCGAGCATGAAGGTGATGCGCTCCGGCGCTGCCCCATAGGGGATGAACGCCGCCAGAATGACCGTCCGCGTTTGTCCCGGCACCAGACTGAGTGCCTCATATGTCAGGCTGAGGCCCGCCGCCACCGCCGCATCCCAGGAGGCACCCCACGTCCCGCTGCTGCCATCGGCCAGCTGACTGACGTAGCTCTGATAGGCGGGGAACACGTCGTAGGTTCCGCCGCTCAGGTTGCGAATTTCGAGCTGCCAGACGACGACCGTGCGTCCGGCGGGCGTATCGATCACCGAGACGTTTACCAGGCGGAAGCGCGCTGACTGCGGAGGGCGCGTGAACACGGCATCGCCACGATAAAAGGCGGCAGGCGGACGAATGGCATACGGTGTGACCGTCGGCGGCGGCAGCGCAGTCGGAAACGGCACGAACGTCGGATAGCCCGGAATAGGAACCAGTGTGGGCAGTGGGACGGGTGTGTTATAGATCGGCGTCGGGCAGACATAGACGGGCGCGCCGGTGATCCCGGTCAGCGTCCCAGTGCACGCAAGCGCCGCCAGCGCCAGCATGAGCAGGCACAAAAGGATCGGTTTCATGGAATTAGTCCTGGTTGGTTGCCGGGGGTGAGGAGCAGCGTGAAGGCAGGTGCGGCGCTGTTCCCACCGCGCTGGAGCTGCCACGTTTCGCCGAAGTACGGCACGACGACCTGAGCCGCCGCATCGGTCACAATCTCGAAGGAAACGTATCCGCGCGCGTCGGTGAAACCGCTGGCGATGATCTGGTTTGTATTGACCTCGACCACGCGCACAGAAATTCCTGCGACGCCTTCAGCCGGGTCAACGGTGCGGTTGCCGTTCTCATCGTAGGCGATGACCACTTCGGCATTGATGACGCGCGGCGGGACGGGTGTGCCAGTCGGCTGCACCGTCGGCGGCGCGCCAACCAGTTCGATCCGCGCGGCGGGCTGAGGGTATGACGTTAGCGTGCTGGTGACAAGCGGCGGCGGGACGATCAGCGTATTCGCGTCACCGCGCCAGACGTGAATCGCATCCAGCCCGACGACATAGCCTTCGCTGGCGTTGTTCTTCCGTCCGACGGCACGAATCTCCAAGCGGTGTGTGCCTTCACCGACGAAGTACACATCCGTTGTCGGGAACGCCAGTTCGTCCGCGTAAGCGTCGATGGTCTCCAGAACCACGCCATCAACCACGACCTCGAACACACCCATGTTCTGCGCCGCGACGTAGCGCACACGCAGCGCCGCACCCTCGAAGGTGAACGACGCAGTGTCGTAAGCGCCTTCCGTCCGGTGGTACTGCCCCCGGCTGGCGAACTGTGACAGGCGCGGCGTCCAGGCGGGTGTATAGCGTACCGTCGGATAGTCCGACTCGAAGGCATACCAACCGACGAACGGCGGCGCAGTGTCGGTCGCGTTGGGCAGCGGTTCGACAGGCTGCGGCGGCTCGTATAGCAGGGTCAGACCATAGGGCAAGACGGTCGGCTGCGGCGGCAGCACCACGCCGGGCATGACGACGGTAAACATCAGCACGCGCTCGCTCAGCGTCGGGATCGGCGTGGACGACACTGTTGCTGTCGGCGCGACGGTCATTGTCGCTGTAGAAGTCGGTGTAAGCGTTGGCGGGATAGTCGGCGATGTGGTCAGCGTCGATGTGAGCGACGGCAGCACCATCAGAGTTGGGATTACGACTCCATTCGCACTCGTCTGAGTGCGGATCAGGAAAAAGGCGGCACTCCACGCCGTCAGGCAGAGCGTCGCCAGAATCAGCAGAATTCGCCGCGCTGCGCTCGGCTTCGGTCGTCGCATCAGGTCACTCCAGTTCGGTTTACGCTGGTTTCAGCGTAACAAAGTGGAATGACGGGACGGCTGTACGATTCCGGTTTAGCGGTAGGAGGATTCCGGTCGCCCGATGGAGGATTCCGGTTCAGCCCGGAAAGTGAGCAAACCCTTCGGCGCTCGCCCGGCTGATCAGGTGTTCATTGGTGGTCACACCAAAGCGCGCGCGCATCTTTTCCGTCACCCAGTACACCCGGCG
>JANRJX010000187.1:0-36768 GCA_033763755.1 Chloroflexota bacterium | reverse complement strand
GGCGGTGACGGGGCGCTCGTTACGCGCCAGCATCGACGGCGCGATGGTGCTGCATTATGTGGATCGCGCGCCGCTGCCGCCGGGACAGGTGTGGATGGCAGTGGACGGTATTCCGACGGGCGAAGTGTGGATCGACAATGTACAGATGACAGGCAGCACACCGCGCGCGGACATCGCGCCGCCGCCGATAGATATGAGTGCCGCTAACGTGAACCTGTCACCGTTTTCGACGCAGGAAGTGGTGGTCTTTGATCGTTTAATGAGTGCAACGACTGGCGACCACAACATGTTCCGTATGAATATTGACGGGAGTGGGCTCGTGGAACTCCCCAATACCAGTGGTTCAAAAGATTACGACCCGGTGTTATCACCCAACCATACGGAGATTGCGTTCTCCTCGTGGCGCAACGGCAATATTGACATATGGGTGATGAAGACCGATGGGACAAACCTGCGCGCTTTGACCAACAGCACCGCCCACGATTACAGCCCCGTCTGGTCTCCCGATGGCACAAAGATTGCCTTTGTGTCCGATCGGGGTGGCATTGCTCAAGTCTACACCATGAACAGCATAACGGGTGAAGCCGGCGGTGGCATCGTCACACCGATCACATCCGGCAAAGACCCGGCATGGTCGCCGGATGGCACAGCGCTGGTCGTATCATCCCAAAACATGGCAACCGACCTGACGTGGGATTTGTACCTGGTCGATATGACGACAACCGCCTATACGCGCTATCATTTATTGGGCGAGGCGTTGCGCGCTGAGGTACAGCCTTCGTGGTCAAGCGACAGCAGCGCAGTGATATTTACCTCGATTATCTACAACGCCAGCGTCACAGGGTATCACACGCTTTACCTTGTAGCTGAAACCACCAGTAACATCAACATCAACTGGTTCCAGATCGAGGTCGGGCAAGCAACGCCCACCCCACCGCCTGTCTGCCTGGTCCAGTTTCCTTCAGGCACTACGCCAGACAGATTCAACGTCTACGATCAGCCAACAACCGAAGGCAACAGTGAGAACATTGCGACAGTTATCGCTGGTCAAAATATACCGCCAGCAGGCATTGAAGTCATCGGTATCTATCCGAACCCGCAAGGCGAACTCTGGTATCGGTTAGGTGCATATCGAACTTCCCTCACTGGCGGTTGGACACGCGTTGGCGCGGGTATTCCGGCGCTGCCGGACATATCCGACTGCGAAAACGTTGCGTTGGTCAACCGCAACGGCGAACAGACAGCTGCGCCATCGCCCACCACAAATTATACAGACATCTGCCTGTTCATTCTGGATACCGCTGTTGCCAGCTACGACCTCTCAGGCATTCGTGAGCGAACCAACGGCGGCAACGCTTCTACGGTGGAAATTGCTGCTAATGTGCCAATTGTCATACGCAGAGTACATCTCAATTTGCAGTATGCACTCGTGTCGTATAACGATGCCACAGGCGCAATACAGACACCCCGTTGGATCAAGTATTCGGAAGCGAATATTGCTCAATTCACACCCTGCGTCACGGCAAGCCCAACACCACAAGCTCCACGCATTGGTGAGGGGGCTCTGCCCATATGTCAAGCGAACCAGTACTTGAATTGTCGACCGGCAACAGCGCCTGTATCGCCACGAATCTTCAATGGCGTTGCTGCGACCGTCATTGCACCATTTGGAGATCCGGTGCTTGGATGCGACAATGCAGAGCCAGGTTGTTGGGTAAATAGACAATTAGAAGTCGGTCCCCCTTGCCCTCTGTACGTTAACGAAAATGGGGAGGTCGACACTGAAAATGCAAATAATTGCGGTGTGGATATTGTCACACAACCAGACTTTGACTCAAATGGACTGGGTCCGAAACAGGTATTTCTCTATTCTGGCGGTCGAATCATAGGCTACTTTCTCGATAGTGGCACTTTACAGCTTGCTACAACGTTAAACATTAGCAGCAATGGAGGCGTTACAATTATTGCTCGCCATAACTATACACATATCGCATTGATTTCACCATTGTTGGAAACAACGGGTGAATATATTGCTAGTGGCGTTGAAATCGGTGCTTATGGCCCAATTGGACCCTTCGGTACTAGACAGCATGTGGATACTGTGCAGGTCAATAATGAGTCTAGCTACAGTTCGCCACCATGGGAATGATTTCGCGTTCCGTCTGAGTGATACGGAGTATTCGATGATAAGTAAAAGCGTTCACTTTGTCCGTATGGCTGTTTTGGCGATCTGTGTTTTACTGAGCAACGCAAATTTGAACATGGCTCAAGATAACACAAGCTCGTTGGGATATATAGTACAAGGTTCTGCAAATAACCTTGCTCTACAGTCTGTTCGTGTAGACGCACAGAACGAGTTGTCTGTTGCTGCAACTCAGTCTACGGAGATGACTAGTAATAGCGGAGAAACTTGGAACTACTTAACCCTGTCTCCAGATGCAAATTGGCTGGCTGGGGTAGTCGAAGGCATGAACCGAAGTTTTACACTCGATATAAGGAACACGCTGAACAATCAAAGTCAACGAATCTCGTTGCCGAGTCTATCTAACCTAGATACCGACAGTTCGTACTGGTTGCGTTGGTCACCCGACAGTAGAAAAGTGGTTATTGAGCCACCTATACTGACCTTGGAAACCCAGATATATGATCTGACGACCCAACAACTACACATACTTCCAACCGGATATTTCTTCCCGCTACGATGGTTACCTGACTCCAATAGATTTCTTGTAGATGGTCCATCTGTTGGCGGCGATACCATTTATCTTGGTGAAATACGTGATACCACTATTCATCTTCAACCGCTTGCGATCTTGAATAGAGAGGCTCTTGGACTAAACACTTCACGAGGATTTTCATTTCGTGCGCCTATCTACAATGTCGCACAAGATCGCTTCTATGTGACCCTTGCAGAAGCAACGGATATTGGTCCCGCTGTCGAACGACTTTATTCATTCGATATGGAAGGAGTACTTCGGCTTGAAGCTGACATTGGTGCGAATGTTGATGCGAACAGTCCCCAACCACTCCGAACTATTTTGTATTACAGCATTGCAACTGCACAGATTTATCTGCTTGTCGAAAATAGCACCCCAAGTCGAGATACTATGTCACAAACCTTTGGGCTGTTTCGATTGGGTAATGAGCAAAACCTAGTTTCCCTAGTCACACTAATTTTTCCTCGTACGTACGAAGGTATAAGATATCTACTTGAGTCAGAGGTATCATCGGATGGTCGTTACCTCGCTTTAGGATTTGCGGGTCAAGCAACATTAAATCGTGGCAATTTGATTGTCATCGATTTACTGAATGAAACGACAGTGCTAGAGAGAAATGATCTCGCGCAGGTTTGCGAGCTAAGTTGGTCAGGAGATAGCGCTAACGTTCTCTTTTCTCAGCAGCAAGAGGGGGGGTGTACGCGCTACATTGACAACCAACCGATGAACCAGCTTGTCGCACAGAATGTGCAGACACTAACGGCATCCGTCGTTTATGAAGATGCGTTGACGCCGTTCTTCTATTTGCCACCAGGCGGCTAACTACGCTCCCACCTGGCTGCCGCGCCGACCTGCTGGCAGTCGCGGCGGCGTTGAGTGCGCAGGGGCGGTAGGGACGCCTCATGAGGCGTCCGTCCTGTCTCTATGCGTGCGCCGTTTCCGGGACGTGAATCATACCCGCCAGAATGCGCTCCAGCGCCATCGTGTGGCAGCAGACATGGCGGCTCTTGTAGAAGTCGCAGTTGCATGACCAGCCATGCTCCTCGCTGTAGCTGGTGTGGTGCTCGCCGTTATCGCCCTGGAAGGTGCAATCGAACGCCTTGAAACGAATACGATCGGTTTCTTCGGCATAGCGCATTGCCTTTTCGACATCGCTGACGACGTTCTGTCCTGGTGCGTAGGGCAGCGGAGCGCGTTTGAGCAGCTTCGGGAAGATGCGTTCCAGCGTCATGATGTGCGGGCAAATGCCGTGTGCGTGGAAACCAGGGCAGGTGCAATCCCAACCTTCAGGGCTGTAGGTGATAGTGTAGGTGCTGTTGTCCCCCTGGAACTCAACGGTAAAGTGATGAAATGTCACCCGCTGTGGTTCTGCCGCGTACAACTTTGCTTTTTCGATCTTGCCAATCATTGCGTAGTCCATTGCCTGGATCCTCCTGCTAAATGGGCGATCAGAAATAAAAAAAACACGCGGCGCGCTATAAGCGACGCCGCGTGGGGTGAGCGACTGGGAAGACGACTGTAACCTTTTTCACAGGCAGCTTCATCTGTCTACTCCAGTATATGAAGTATCTTTAGTTTATGGCTTCTTTAAGCGCAAGTCAAGAAATCCGGAAGAAATTTAACAAATTTAACGATGTAGAGGGGCAGAATGTATTCTGCCCATTCATGTCGGCAAAAAAGGCAGGATACATCCTGCCTCTACACATTACCCGCCCATGGGGAGTGTCATGGTGAAGATGCTGCCCTGCCCGTGCTGGCTGCGCACGCTCAGAAAACCGCCATGCGCCTCTGTGACCATGCGCGCGATGAACAAGCCCTGCCCCAAGCCACGCGGGTCGAGCAGCTTGCCATTGGTATTGCGCGGTTCGCCGCGATAGAAACGCTCAAAGATGTGCGGCATATCTTTGTCGGCAATGCCGACGCCCGTATCGACCACCTGCACCGCCACCTGCTCTGTGCCGCTCGGCGTAGCGGCGACATAGATGTGCCCCCCAGGTTCGGTATAGCGGATGCTGTTCTGGATCAGATGACCGAGCGCCCAACGCAAACGAGGATCGTCCCCGACGACGGTCAGGCGTTCCGGCTCGCGCACCATAACGGCGATGTCGTGATTGTTGCGGCGCGCTTCCGGCTCGATGCCGCGCACGACGTTCCACACCAGCGGTTCCAGGGACAGGATTTCCTTACGAATGCTAAAGCTACCGCTGGTCAGTTCGGAAATGTCCAGCAGTTCGACAATCATCCGGTCGAGAATATCGACATTGCGGCTGAGCGTTTCCAGCAGTTTACGCTTGGGCGGTCCGTCTTCGCCCTGCGCCAGAATAACCTCGCTCATGCCTTTGATGACCGCCATCGGCGTGCGCAGTTCGTGCGAGATAGCGGTGATGAACTGGTCTTTCAGTCGGTCGGTCAGTGCGTCGCGCGTCACGTCGCGCAGCACGATCATCGTGCCGAGCCGATTGCCTTCACCATCCGCCACGCCTGCCAGCTGCGCACCGAGGATGCGATTGTTGACCTGCACGCGGCGCGGCTCGCCCAGCGGGACAACTTCGCTGTCGAGGCGCGTCATGGCGTTGTAATCGCTAAACATGACGCCGAGGTCGCTCTGCCAGAAGCTCTTCAGGCTGCCCATCAAATCGCGCGCTGCCTGATTGACGAACACGAGGCGCCCCTCCGTGTCCTGCATGATGATGCCTTCGTCAATCGCCGCGAGGATGCCGTGCAGTTGTTCGATTTCAACATCGCGCTTGCGCAGCATTTGCTCAAGCTGCTGGCTCTGGTCACTCAGTTGGCGCGCGCGCACTGCCTGCGTCTGTTTGCGCCCGATGTTGCTGTACAGACGGCTGAAGAAGTTTTCGGTCGCCTCGCCAAGTTGTTCGACCCCCTTCAGGGCGTCACCAATCTCGGCGGGGTCGGGAGGAAGCTGTCGAGTCATTGCGAGAATGTCCGGTCTAGTTACCGCTCATCCTCTTATTATCCACGATTTTGTGCAAAATGCGCTGTAACTGATCAAAATCGGGCAGCGGCTTGCCAATAATCTGGTCTACGCCGTTGCTGGCAATCATCTCGTCGCGCTCGCGCTCACTCAGCGCGAAGGCTGTCATCAGCACAATTGGCGTCTGGCGCATGGCGTCGATCTGGCGCATCCGCCCGGCAAGTTCGTTGCCTTTCTTGCCCGGCATACGAATATCCATGATGACGAGTTCGGGAAGCTGCGCCGCGCGCCCTGCCTCCACGCCGTCGAGCCAGTCCCAAACTTTCTGACCGTTCTCAAACGTCATCGTCTGATGTCCCCAGACCTGGCACATCGTATCCAGCAGTACACGTATATCGGTTTCGTCTTCAGCGATTAACCAGGTCACGGCGTAATCCTCGTCGGTGTTAACCTCACTCAACACATTACGTCAGTCATGCCTGTAACTTCTACGCAGTGAGGTATGGTACGTTATGTCTAGTATAGGGCTGAAGATTGTTAGGCTTTCGTGTAGGTTTCTGAAATTTGCCGAAATTTGGTAGGAAATCTATGATAGTGGCGTAGCAAAACCGTTAAACTGAGACATGCTTCCGAACAAGGGGGTTTCAACCCCTTGCACATGTGTGGCAGTCAGCAAGAGGGTGAGCCCCCTTGTTCGATAGGAAGTGGTGGTGTCTTAAGGAGCAAGCCCTTGTCTGCATGGATGGTCGTTGAAGACGAACCCGATATTTACGAGTTACTGCTGGCAATGTTCGAGATGTGGGGCATTGAGGGTGTCGCGTTTGTCGATGGCGAAGAAGCGGTCAGCTGGTTGAGCGACGTGGAAAGCGGGCGCGTCAAGACCGAACTGCCGGAGCTGGCGCTGCTCGACATCCGGCTGCCGGGCGCGCTGCAAGGGCATCATGTGGGCGAACGGCTGCGCCAGAGCAAGGCGATGGGCGATATCGCGATTGTGCTGACAACGGCGTATCATCTGACGCCGGAAGAAGAAGCGCGCGTCAAGGAGATTGCCGGGGCGGACGAACTGGTCTATAAGCCGCTGCCCAAGTTTAACGACCTGAAGCAACTGCTCGAAGACGTGATTGCCAGCCGCCGCACCGCCGTCACCCAGCCAAGCCGGACGTAACTATATGCATAACGTCGTACCATCGCGCGCGTTGGCGCGCCGCAGCCGTCAATTACTGGCGCTCGCCCTGCTGGTGGGAGCGCTGGGTGCGTTCGTCATCGCTATCGGTATCCTGCTGCTGATGATCCCGCTGGTGGCGGAAGGCAGCACTAGCTTTGGCGTCTACAACCTCTTCCGCACAGGCTTGCTGCTGCTCGGCGGTCTGCTGTTCCTGGTAGCGATCGGGCTGGCGGTGCGCGCGGCGACGTGGCGCACGGATAACGAAGAGGCGCAGGTCGTGGCGCGGACGCTCGCGCCGCAGTTGGACGCGCGCTATCACTTCATCCGCAATCTGAGCCGCCGCGACCTCGGCTATATCGATGCCGTGCTGGTCGGTCCTCCGGGCGTGCTGACGTTCCGCATTCTGGACGCGCGCGGTGTGTTTGCCAACGAGGGCGCGGACTGGCTGGTGCAGAGCCGGCGTGGCGACTGGCAGCCCTGGCGCATCAGCCCAACGCGGCAGGTGGTGGAAGACATCCGCAAGCTGCGCGAACTGCTGACGACGATGAACCTGGGCGATGTGCCTGTATACGGTGTGATCGTGTTTGTGCGCGAGTCGCCGCAGGTACAGTTACAGGGCAATGCACCGCTGGTGCCGCCAACACACCTGAGCAGCCTGTACAACAATCTGCTGCCGAACTATTTAGCAAAAGAGCGCATTGACGCGCGCCGCATTGCCGACACCGTGCGCACGCTGTATCAGGGGTAGTTCATTCTACCCCACCCGATACACCTGCCCGGTGATCGCGGCGGCGGCGTCTGAACACAGGAACAGCACCAGCGGCGCAATCGCATCTGGCGCAAGCGGCTGTGCAGTGCGCGCCGGTGTGCCGTCGTCCTCGTCCACGTCACCGGGGCAGATAACATTCACGCGCACCCGCGACGCCGCCAGTTCGTGCGCCGCCTGCACGCTCATGCCGATCACGCCGACCTTGCTGGCGGCATAGGCGACGCCCTCCGCTATCGGGTTAGGATACGCCGCGTCCGACGCGACATTGACAATCGCACCACCGCCTTCGTCCGCCATGACGCGCGCTAGAAGTTGCGTACAGAAGAACGTGCCGGTCATGTTCACGTCCAGCGCGCGCCGCCAATCCCATTCGTCGAACTTGAAGAAGTCGCCGCGCTTGTACACGCCCGCCGTATTGACGAGAATGTCGAGCTTGCCGAACGCATCGCGCCCGCTTTCGATCATTGCCGCCGCCTGAAAGCGGTTGGCGACATCGGCGTGAACTGCCAGCGCGCGCCCGCCCGCCTGTGTGATCAGGTCGGCGGTCGTGTCGGCGCGATCGGGATTGATGTCGCCACACACGACGGCTGCGCCCGCCGCACCGAGCGCCAGCGCCACCGCCCGCCCGATGCCGCCGCCCGCGCCTGTCACCAGCGCGCCGTGTCCGTTAAAGTCGAACTGAAGTGAACTCATGCTATGTAGTACCTCAAAGATAGCCGTGATCAAAACCCTCACCCTAAATCCCTCTCCCTCAGGGCGAGGGACTTAACTCCGTGTGTCAACCCCTCGCCCTGAGGGAGAGGGACTTAACTCCGCGTGTCAACCCCTCGCCCTGAGGGAGAGGGGCAGGGGTGAGGGTTTTGCCCTACGGTGTTACCGTCACCATCTCCAGCGGCGATGTGTCGCCCTGCGTGATGTAGAGCGAGCCGGGTAGCGCGTCTGGCGCGTCAAAATTCCCCACCCACACCTGATGCACGCCCGCCACCAACCCGACGAGGTTAACCGTCGGATGGACGCTGTTATATGAGTCGTCGTTGCAATACCAGCGCCCGTCCGGCGTATGCACGACCAGCACGCCGTCGCCTTCGGGCAGCGTCGCCACGAAGAACAGCCGCAGATATGCCAGTGGCACGAGCAGATTAAACGTGTAATCCGGCGCGGCATCGGTGTAACCCAGGCAGCCCTGCCGCGTGTCGAGCGTTTCATTCGCCGCGCGCACGTCCACCGCGCCGCCGCCGAGCGCAGGAACAACCAGTGGATCGGGCGCGAAGTTGTCGGGCAGATCGAACGCGCCCTGTTCTGGCGGCAGCGCTGCATCCAGCCCATTGACGATGGGCAGCGCGTCGCGGGCGATCTCGGGCACGAACGTCGGGTAGTATTCCTTCTCAGTCACGTACAGAATGCCGCTCACAGGCGCGGCGGGCGCAGCCTCGTTCGTCACCCAGATCGTGTAATCCCCTTCAGCGGGATTGATGAACTCCACCAGCGGATCGACGAAGCCAGGCGCAAAACTGCGGTTGCACAGCCAGCCATCGGGGGCAAGCACCGCCAGCCCGGTGTCGGCGTCGGCGGGCGTGGCGGGGATGTAGAACAGCCGCAGCCGTGTCGAGATGCCGCGCCATTCGAGCCGTAATTGTGGCGCAGCCGTCGCGTAGCCCGCGCACTCGCTCTCAGCAAGCTGTGACGGATCAGCAGCGTCGTGCGGCGGGACGGGCAGCGCCCCACCGCCCACCGCCACCGCCCAGTATGGGTCGGGCAGGAAGCCATGTTCGAGCGCGGAGATACCATGTATCGGCGTCAGCGCCTCATCCATGACTGTACCAGGGATCGGCGTCGGCAGCGCCACACCGCCCGCAGTTGGTGTGATGACGGGCGCAGCGAACGGCATCACCAGCCCGGTCGAACTGGGGCGGATGGTTTCAGCGACGGTCACATACAGCGTGCCTTGCGCGGTCGTGTTGGGTGCGAGCGAGCCGACCCAGATGGCGTATTCGCCCATTGCCAGCGCGCGGAAGTCGAGTGTCGGGTTATCGACGCTGAACGAGTCGTCGTTGCAGCGGTACGTGCCGCCTGGACTGCGGATGACCAGCGAGGTGTCGTTGAGCAGCGAATCGGAGACGAAGATGAAGCGCAGGAACGGGAACGGGTAGACAATGTTGATGCGGAAGTCCGGCTGTGCGGTAACAAAGCCCCGGCAGTCCTGCCCCATGCTCAGCGCGCCCACGTCAATATTGCCACCTGCCAGGATGCCGGAGACGGGCAGCGGGTCGGGCGTGAAACCGACGCCCATCGCCACGCCGCCATGATCAGGTTCGGCATTGGGGCTGAGGACTTCCTGCGCGTGGGCGGGCAGGGCAAGCAGCAGGCAAGCAAGCAGGAAAACGAGCAGTCGGCGCACTCTATCACCATTAGTCAATCAGCGAATAAGCCGGATTGTAGGACGTGCAGCGGGGGCGCGCAACTCCGCCACACCCATGTTACGATGTAATCAGCATCTTTGCTGCGATCAGTTCGTAGTCGGCAGTCGGGATTTCCAGCACCCCAAAGCGAAAGGGCGCACCCCAATGCTGCTTGTCATGAATGAACGACAGCGCGGGAAGCAGCGGTTTAATCGGCACATGCTGGCACGGATGGAAGCGGGCGCGACGACGGAACGGTACGAAATCCTCGCTCATCTTCACACTGAATACCTCGTCATCGGGGAGTGTCGCCAGCGCGGTGAATGCCTGGCACAGGACAGCGCCGCCGCCTTCCACACCCTTCAACACATGCGCTTTGCTGGCGACGATGATCCAGTAGCGTGTCATCGCTGTTCAATCCTTGTCAATACTCTCACCCCCGCTCCAATTGAGTGGGGATGAGGTGAATCATGGTTTATGGATAGCTCTTTAGCCTGCACCGGGAAGATGCAGCCCGACGCGGTTGCCTTCGGTGTCACGGATGAGCGCGAAATGTCCCATCGGACCGATATCCGTCTTGGGCATGACGACCTGCCCACCCAGACTTTCCACCTGTGCCAGCGCGCGGTCAAACGCAGCAGCGCTGGTTACGTTCAGGTACACGACTGCACCATCGCTGCCGGGCTTGGCGTAAGGCACGAGCGCGACCGCACCGCCAACGCCATCCTGCGACGGAAAGATGCCGTTCGGTTGTGAGCCGCCGAAGACTTCGCGGTGCAGCTTGATGTCAAGCAGCGATTCGTAGAAATTGACAGCGCGGTCAAAGTCGGTAGCGGGAAGTTCAAACCAGGTCACAGCGTTCATGTTCGTTCTCCTCATGATTGAGCGATAGATGAAGCATATGACAGGCGTGTGACACCGTTATGGCAACTACTCTGGCGTGGCGTGCTGGCGGGCGAGCGACTGCGCCTCATCATGGATGCGCGTGATCAGTTCGGGCGGCTCCAGCACACGCACGTGCCGCCCCCATTTGAGGATCCATTGCAAAATCTCATCGATATGACGGTAGCGCAGCGTGACCAGCGTGCCATCAGGGTGTGGCTCCCGGTCGTCAATGTAGTACGAAGGGTCTTCGGCAATCCAGGGCTGCACGTCTTCGCTGATGATGAGGCGGGCAATCTGGGTGCGGTTATCGCGATCGATTTCGTCCAGCCAGTTGTAATCTGCTGGGCGTTCAAAAGTCTGTGCTGTCAGCGTCAGCGCTTCCATGCGCGTCAGCCGGAACATGCGCCGATCCGACCGCAGGTGACAGTAGGCGTTGAGATACCAGATGCCATTGAGCGACACCAGGCTGTACGGATCTGCCTTGCGCAGGCTGACTCTGCCATCGTCGGGGTGGCGCGTGAAGTAGCGAAACTGCACCGTCTGCCCGCGCAGGATCGCCCGGCGCAGCAGGCGCAGACTGTCGAGTTCATGACGCGGCAGGCGTTGCAGGGTCGTCAGGTGCAGACTGCTTTCCAGCATAGCGATGCGCTCGCGCACGTCATCGTTCAGCACGCCGCGTATCTTGCGCCTCGCATGGTCGAGCGCGGTGCTGTATTCAGCATCGAAGCTGTTATTGATCGCGCCCAGTCCCAGCAGGATCAGCACTGCCTCATCCGCCGTGAACGCCAACGGCGGCAGGAAGTAGCCTTCTGCCAGACTGTAGCCGCGCCCCATATTCGTGACGATGGGGACACCTGCTTCTGCCAGTGCCTGCATGTCGCGGTAGATGGTGCGTTTGCTTGTGCCGAAGGTCTGCGCGAGGTCTTCCGCGCGACACGCCCCACGCAGCCGCAGTTCCAGCACCAGCGCCAGCAGACGGTCCGTTCGATTCATGGAGTCATCCTCGGCGATTCATGCACGAGTTCGATTGTAGCGGATGCGCAAAAATTCACACTTTGCCTTTTGCCTGTGTCTAATACATCGACATGAACACAGCAAAGGAGCAATCATGGATCGCTTGAAAGATAAAGTCGTGGTCATTACGGGCGGCGGCAGTGGCATTGGCTTGGCAGCGGCGCAGTTGTTCGCGGCGGAGGGCGCAAAGCTGGCACTGTTCGGTCGCGATATGGCGAAGTTGCAGGCTGCGCAAAGCAGCATCGGCACGGACATACTGCTCGTGTCTGGCGACATGGGCGTCATGGCAGACCTAGATCGCCTTGTGAGGGACGTTGTGGCGCGCTACACCACTGTCGATGCGCTGTTTTTGAACGCGGGGAATGCACCGTTCGCGCCGATTGAACAGACCGATGAGGCGTTGTTCGACGACTGTTTCAACGTTAATCTCAAGGGGCGATACTTTGCGATTCAGAAGTTTCTGCCGTACCTCGCCAACCCCGCCTCGATTATCCTGACGGCGACCGGGCTGATGCACAAACCGCTGCCGGAGTCGTCGGCGTGGGCGGCGGCGAATGCGGGTGTGCGCTCGCTGGCACAATCGCTGTCCGTCGATCTGGCGGCGCGCGGTGTGCGCTTGAATGTGCTGAGTCCGGGGCCCACAGACACGCCGATTTACGACGGCTATGAGATGCCGCCGGAAGCCGTCGCAGGGCTGAAACAGGGCTTGGCGGAACAGACCTTGTTGAAGCGCATGGCACAGGCTCGCGAAATGGCGCAGGTGGCGCTGTTCCTCGCCAGCGACGAGAGCAGCTATGTCATCGGCGCGGAGATCATTGCAGACGGAGGCTACGGGTTGCGATGATGATAGACGTACTTGTAATCGGAGCTGGGTTTGCGGGCATGACAGCGGCACGAGAACTGAGTGCCGCCGGGCTGTCCGTACTGATGCTCGAAGCGCGTGACCGCGTTGGCGGGCGGACCTGGCGTAACGCGTATGGCACGCACATGCTGGAACTGGGCGGTGCCTATGTCCACTGGTCACAGCCGCATGTATGGGCAGAATTGACACGCTACGGGCTGCGCGTCGCGCCGGATAGCAGCGAGGATATCGCCGAGATGCGGCTGCTGTCCGATGGAAGGCTGCACTGCTTGAGCGGCGACGACGGCTACGCGCTGCTTGGCGAAGCGTATGCGGCGCTGTATGCGGCAGACCCGCAGCCTGCCGACCTGTTCCCGCTACCCTATGATCCGCTGTCACACCTCGAATGGCAGGCGCACGCAGAGATTTCGCTGGCGCAGCAGCTTGAACGGCTGGCACTGCCAAGTCTGCAACACGACGCCCTGCGCGCCATGCTGCGGACGGACATGAGCGCGCAGATCGAGACAGCGGCACTGATCGAAGTGCTGCGCCAGCGGGCGCTGCTCGGCAGTGGCGACTTTACGCGGTTGGCGGAAGTCAACGGCACGTATCTGATCGAAGGCGGCACAGCGGCGCTGTTAGAACAAATGCGCGCCGACACCCACGCCGAGCTGCGCACCGGGCAGGTCGTCACAGCGATTGAACAGGCAGACGAGCGGGTAAGCGTCCGCTGCGCCGATGGCAGTGTCTACATCGCACGGGCGGCGGTGGTGGCTCTAGCGCTGAACACCTGGTCGAGCATCACGTTTGTGCCAGCGTTGAACGCCGCCAAACAGACGTTGGCGGAGCAGAAGCACGCCGGTTCGGGCTTCAAATGCTTCGTGCGTGTGGCGGGGCAGCAGCCAGCGCTGCTGGCAATCGCGCCGCCACCGCAGGCGTTCTCGCTCTTGACCACCAGCCATACAGACGGCGACAGCACCTGGCTGGTCGGCTTTGGCGTGGAGGCTCCTGCCGCCTTCACAGTCGAATGGTCACAGTCGGCGCTTGCGCCGTTGTTTCCAAACGTGCATGTGCTGGAGGTTGTCGGTCACAACTGGACAGCCGATCCCTTTTCGAGAGGGACATGGGCGACGCTGCGACCGGGGCAGGCGACGCTGCTGCAAGACGCCATTCGCCCCGAGGGACGACTGCACTTTGCCAGCGGTGATATTGCGCTGGGCTGGCGCGGGTACATCGATGGCGCGATTGAGTCCGGGCTGCGGGCAGCGCGCGAAGTTCGTGCACAGGTACGAGGGGAGCGTGCATGATGGCTACGAGCGGCGTCTCACCCAACATCATTCAGCGCTGTCTGGCAGGCGATGCGGATGCGCTGGAGACACTCATCACCAGTATCCAGCGGCGCATCTATAACCTCGCTGTGCGCTTTCTCTACGAGCCTGCCGACGCCGAGGATGCCGCACAGGAAATCCTGATCAAGGTCGTCACGCATCTGGCGACGTTTCGCGGTGAAAGCGCCTTCGAGACGTGGGTGCATCGTATCGCCATCAATCATCTACTCAACATCAAGCGCAGCAGGCAGGAACAGCTGACGTTTGAAGAAGGCGCGTATCATCTGAAGCGCGCCGCCGCGCAGCCAGAGCGCGATGCGCCGGATCGTCACCTGCTGGCGCACGAGGTCAAGATTAGCTGCACCACGAGTATGCTGATGTGCCTGTCGCGCCCGCAGCGCATGGCGTACATTCTGGGCGAAATCCTGGCGCTCAACAGCACGGAAGCAGCGTATGTGCTGGACATCACGCCGGAGACATTCCGCAAGCGGCTGTCGCTGGCACGAACGCAGATACGCGCGTTCATGGGCGCGCACTGTGGCATCTTCAACCCCGATAATCCGTGCCGCTGCTCGAAGAAGATCGACTACGACATTGACTTGGGCATTATGAATGCGGGACATCTGCGCTTTGCCGACAAGGGAGACGCGCAGGATCAGATCGAGCGCACACTGCACGCCGTCGAGACGCTGCGCGATGATGTCGAAATCTTCCGCAGCCATCCCGACTACCAGCCGCCAGAGCGCTTGCTGACAAGTCTCAAGGCGTTGATTGCGCAGCGGGCGGGTGAGATTTCTTGATCGTGCGCACCTTGCGATACAGGTGTGTCGTGTAGCGCGTCTGAAAGCCGAGACTGGCGTACAGGCTTGCGGAAGCCGGGTTTTCTTCCGGCGGCTCGTGGACGACGATGGCGGCTTCCAACCCTGCCGCCCGCATCGCGTGCATCGCATGAGTCATCAGCGCCCGCGCCAGCCCCAGCCGCCGGAAATCCTTGTGCGTGCCAACGGGTTCAAAGTAGCCGCTCTTGTTGAGCGTATCGTGCCACGTCACCGTGAACGCCGCGAAGCGACCGTCCGGCGCGACGACGACAAACTCACGCTCAGCAGCATAACCCGGCGATTGCATGACGCGCGCGTATAACTCTGGCGTCCAGTCGGAGTCGAACGAGCCAGCGTGGACATCCGCCAGCATAGCAGCTTCGTGGACTCCCGCTGCCGTCCGTATGCTGAAGCCATCAGGCAGCGAGACTTCCGCAAGCGGTAGACTCAGGCTGCGCTCGGTGACATGGTAGGGTGGTTCGTCTTCTACCTCAGTCATGCCGAGCCGCATCAGCACGTCGCGACGCGGGTCATTTCCCGATGATAGGTCTGTTTCAATGATTTTGGCGCGCAGTTGGCGCTCTACCCATGCCAGCGCTTCGACGATCACATCCTCACGCGCGGACTGGATGTCGAATGTGTTCGGCGGATCGAGGATCACCCAACCGGCTATTGCGCCTGTTTTGTCTTCCCACAGGCGCAGATACTTGGAAGGGTCACGCCCGCGCAGCCCGTTGTAAAGCCGATGGGGAATGTCCCCAGGCTGTAACCAGGCGGAGCCACCGCTGGCGATCTGTTCGGCGTTGAAGCGTTGCAGGCGCAGGAGGTCTTCTGCGCCGTCATAGTGTCGAGCGTGCATCGCGTTCATCCTTTCCTGTACAAGCCAGACAGGATGAATTATAACGTGCCACTGTGTCACTTCAAACCATTTTGTGAACCTTAAAGAGCCACAAGTGCAGACGCCAGTTTCTTCTGCACGGTGGTTGAGTTGAAACGCTTCCAAACCGCGCCAAACTTCTCGCCCAGTTCTTCCGCTTCAGCATTGATCGCGTCCAGATACGCCGTCAGCGCCGCTGCGCCTTCGTCGTCCAGATCTGGCAGCAGCTCTTCCAGCCGATCGGTCGCCACCTGTACATCCTGCATTCGCCCCAGATGATCCTGAATCGACTTCAGGTCTTTCAGGAAGTCCTGCGCGGTGCTGCCCATCACTTCATGGAAGAAATGCACCAGATAGCGCAGACGCTTGAACTCGATGCGCAGTGCGTGCAGGGTCTCGGGTTCGCCTTCCTCGATTGCCGCATCATAGGCGCGCACCACGCCCAACTGTTCATAGATCAGCGCCGGGACAATGTGGCGTACCTGGACAGGAGAAAGCGCTGCCGGGTCCTGATGGCGGCTGCCCGCACCGGGCGTCTTCAGGAACGCCTCAAAGCCTTTGGTAAAGCGCGTATAATCGTTCTTGTCCAGCGCACGCAGCAATTGCTTGCGCGCGTCTTGCCGTGCCTCGTCTAACAACGCAATGCTTGCCGCCAGCGAGACATTTTGCTTCTTTTCCCAGCCGCGCAGATCGTCGATCAGCACATCCAGGTCACGCACTGCCCCCAGCGCATCAGCAACTTTCTTCAACTGTGCGCGGAAGACACGCACAGGCTTGCTCTTGTAGAATGGCTCGAACGTCCGCAGTGCGCTGCGCATCCGCCGCGTAGACACACGCATATCATGCACATCTTCGATGTCTTCCCCCGTGCGGCTGCCCGCCTCGTGTTCGAGCATTTTTATAAAGTCCAGCAGCAGCACCTTGCGCCCTGCCTCAGCCATCGTATCGGTGGGTGCTATGGGCTGGACATGCGTTTGCAGGTCTGCGGTGCGGTCGATAAACGTTGCCTCCATGGCGAGCTTCCTTTCTCACTGGTTATTGACAGATATATCACAAATCAGCATGGGCAATATTTTAAGGATTTGTAAATTATTGTTAAGATCCATAATGTTAAGCCTAACCACCGCTTATGTTAAAGATCCCATCCTGTTGCAAGCAAGGGACTAGATTCACAGAAAATTCGTGAGCAAGGGCTTTCATTAACCATTATTTGTTGATAAAATTAAACGATTGCGTAACATTACAATGAGAAGCCCTATTATGACCGCTACTCAAACTGCCCAAGAATACTACCGCCTTCTGCTCACCACCGTCGTTGGGCAGGCGTACCAGGCGGCAGGTTACACGCTGGAAGACAACCCGATCCAGTGGGCGGGCGGCATGTACCGCTACAGCAAGCGGCTGGACAGCGGTTTGTATACCTACATCCTCTATCAGCATCTTGCCTATGCCGAGCCGAACCCGTCGCGCTTCCGCGTCTCGCTGGTACGCACAGACATTCCTAACCCCAACGCCGTCAGCCGCCACGATGCCTATATCCGCAAGACATTGAGCGAACTGGTCGTTAAAGACTTCGGCGTCGCAATTTTGCCCTCCGCCGATCACTGGTGGCAGTATCGCACGACGCAGGAACTCGGTCACACACTGGCAGAAGCAGGGCATCTGGTTGTCGGCTATGGCATTCCCTGGTTGGCGGGCGAACTGCTACCTGCGTAGATAGTTGTGATAACGAGTACCCCATTTTTTACGTGATTGATGGGATAACAAGGTACAAGTGACCGATTTTAAATGTAAGCTGTTCACTAGAGTCTCAGAGCGAGCTTATTATCATCAGGCAGGCATCGTATGAAGAAGTCTCTTCCCACCCTGCTGCTCCTGAGTCTGTTGGTTCTTGTCGTCCTCGTCGTCCCCGCAACAGCCTCAGGTGAATGCAGCACTATCGTCCAGCAGGCACTGGCACAAACCGACCAGGTCTGTTCACAGACTGGGCGCAATCAGGCGTGCTACGGCTATACCTCTGTCGAAGCGCAGCCTCGATTGGCAGAAGACACGTTCGTGTTCGAGCAGGGTGACATCATCGACCTGGGGCTCATCAGCAGCCTGCGCACCGCGTCGCTTGACGAAGCAACGGGCGAATGGGGCATCGCGCTGCTGCGCATACAGGCGAACCTGCCGGACAGTCTGCCCGGCACAAATGTCGTCTTCCTGCTGTTCGGCGCTGCCGAGTTAGCGCAAGATGACGCGGCGACCGACGCCAATCCGATGCAGGTGACGCGCTTGAGCACCGGTATCACCGGTGTGAACTGCGACTCATCGCCCATCAACGGTTTGCTGATCCAGACTCCGCACGACACCCAGCGCGTAACACTGCGCATGAACGGGATCGATATCAGCCTCGGCTCGACGGTGTTCTTCGAGTCTGCCAGCGCGGACACGCTCACCGTGACGACGCTCGAAGGCTCGGCGCACATCACCAGCGATACAATTAATGAGATGGTGCTGCCCGGCGAGCGCGTGCGCATTGACCCCAGCGCTGCCAGTCCAGTGCAGCCGCTGCCGCTTCTGCCCGGCGAGCTGGACAACCTGCCAACCCCGCTGCTGGATGATCCGGTTGTTCCGCCACTGCCCACGCACATCACCCCTCTGCCGACACAACCGCTTGTCCCTACGCTGAGTCTACCAGTGCCTGAGCCGACATCTGAGCCTGAGCGCGGCGGCAACGGGAACGGCAATGGCAACGCTGGTGACAACGGGAACGGCAATGGCAACGGGAACGGCAACAATGGGAATGGCAACGGGAACAGCGGTGGCAACGGGAACGGCGGTGGCAACGGGAATGGCAACAATGGGAATGGCAACGGCTGAAATTCTCGCGCGCTGAACCCGATCGCCTAAAATAGGATAAGATTGCTTTTTCGTATTCTTAGGAAATCTTATGACACAATCAATACCCCCCACCGGGTCCGCGCTCGTCCTTCAGTCGTATGCACCAGAGCCGTTCGCTGTCACGCTTGAAACGCTGCCGATGCCGCAACCGGGCAAGGACGAACTGCTCGTGCAAGTCCTGGCATCGCCGATCAACCCCTCAGACCTGATGTTCCTGCAAGGCATGTACGGCGTGCGCAAGCCGCTGCCATGCGTGCCGGGCTTCGAGGCGGCGGCACGTGTCGTCGCGGTCGGCGAGGGCGTGGACAGCGCGTGGATCGGCAGGCGCGTTGCCTGCTTCGCTGCGCATAGCAGCGGCGCATGGGCGACACACATGGTCACGCACGTCTCTACATGCTTCCCTGTTGACGATAGGATTAGTGATGAGCAGGCGGCGCTGGCGCTCGTCAACCCGTTGACTGCCATTGCGCTGGTCGAGCAGGCGCTTCAGGCAGGGGCAACCGCCATCGTCCAGACCGCGGCAGGCAGCGCCTTGGGACGCATGATCGAACGGCTGGCGACGGCGCACGGCATAGCGGTCATCAACGTCGTGCGGCGTGCGGAACAGGCGGCGGAACTTCAGGCGGCGGGTTCAGCGCATGTATTGGACAACAGCGACACGACGTTTGACGGCAGGCTGCGGCTTGTCTGTCGCGATTTGAACGCGCGGCTGGCGTTCGATGCAGTGGGTGGCGAGCTGACCGGGCAGTTACTGCGGGCGCTGCCCAACGGCGGGAAGGTCACTGTCTACGGTGGGCTGGCGTTGCAGCCGTGCAGTGTTCCGGTCGATCAGTTGATCTTCAAGCAGAAATCGGTGGATGGCTTCTGGCTGAGCCAGTGGCTGCGCATCACCCCGCACGCCGAACAGCAAGCGGCATGGACGGCGGTACAGCCGCAGCTTTCTGACACGCTGCGCAGCGATGTGCGGGCGCGCTACGGATTGTCTGATGCTGCCCTTGCACTGGGGGAATACAACGCGCAGATGAGCGGGGGCAAGGTATTGTTCGTTCCGGTGTAGGGACGGGATGTGTCGTGCGCAGAGGTGAATAGGGGCAGGATACATCCTGCCCCTACATTTATGCAGTCGAGGTTTAGTACTCAGGCATCTGCGGGGCAGGTGCCGCTGGCGTCTTCTCAGGCGCGTCGGTGATCAGCACTTCGGTCGTCAGGATCATGCTGGCGATGCTTGCCGCATTTTCGACTGCGCCGCGCGTGACCTTCGCCGGATCGGGAATGCCTGCGTCAATCATATCGACGTAGTCGCCGCTGATGACGTTGTAACCGATGCGGTGGTTCTTCTTCGCCTTCTGCTGGCGCTTGACTTCCTGGATGACGACCGCGCCATCGACGCCGGCGTTGGCGGCAATCTTGCGCATCGGCATTTCCAGCGCACGGCGAACAATCTGGATGCCCGTGTTTTCGTCGTCGCCGTTCAGCTTCATGCCTGCCAGCGATTCGACCGCGTTGACCAGCGCCACACCGCCGCCGGGGACGATGCCTTCTTCAACGGCTGCGCGGGTTGCGCTCAGCGCGTCTTCGACGCGGTGCTTCTTTTCCTTCAGCTCGGTCTCGGTCGCAGCACCGACGCGGATGATCGCCACGCCGCCGCTCAGCTTCGCCAGACGTTCCTGGAGCTTTTCACGGTCGTAATCGCTGGTGCTTGCTTCGATTTCGCCGCGAATTTCCGAGATGCGACCCTTGATCTGTGCTTCTTCGCCGTAGCCATCGACAACGGTGGTGTTGTCCTTGCTCGACACAACCTTCTTGGCGCGTCCCAGGTCTTGCAGCGTCACCGTTTCCAGCTTGCGACCGGTCTCTTCGCTGATGACCGTGCCGCCCGTCAGGATGGCAATATCGCGCAGCATCGCCTTGCGACGGTCGCCGAAGCCGGGCGCCTTGACCGCGAGGACGTTGAGCATCCCGCGCAGCTTGTTCAGCACCAGTGTCGCCAGCGCTTCGCCATCGACATCTTCAGCGATCAGCACAACATCGCGCTTGCCAATCTGGACGAGCTTTTCCAGCAGCGGGACAATGTCCTGCGCGGCGCTGATCTTCTTTTCGTAGATCAGGATGTACGGTTCGTCGATGATGGCTTCCATCGCGTCGGGCGCAGTGATGAAGTACGGGCTGATGTAGCCGCGATCAAACTGCATACCTTCGACGTATTCGGTTTCAAATTCCAGACCACGGCTTTCTTCGACCGTGACCACGCCATCCTTACCGACCTTGTCCATCACGTCGGCGATCAGGTTGCCGATTTCGTCATCCTGCGCGCTGACGCTGGCGACGCTGGCAATTTCTGCCTTGGTGCTGATGGGGGTTGCCTGGTTGCGGATGCTCTTGGCGACGGTTTCGGTCGCTGCCATGATGCCGCGCTTGACCAGCATCGGGTTCGCGCCCGCTGCCACAATGCGCAGACCTTCGTTGACAATCGCCTGCGCCAGCACGGTCGCGGTGGTCGTGCCATCGCCCGCGATGTCGTTGGTCTTGGTGGCGGCTTCCTTCAGCAGTTGCGCGCCCATGTTTTCATACGGGTCTTCGAGTTCGATTTCCTTGGCGACGGTCACACCATCGTGCGTGACGGTCGGTGCGCCGAACTTCTTATCGAGCGCGACATTGCGCCCCTTCGGACCGAGCGTGGTCGCGACGGCTTCGGCAACCTTGTCAACACCGCGCTGCAAGCTGCGGCGCGCTTCTTCACGGAATACGAGTTGCTTGGCTGGCATGGATTATCCTCCAGAAAATAGTAATGAGTGACGAGTAACGAGCGTAGGGACGTGCAACGGCACGTCCGTCACCGGATAACGGAATGCGTTAGCCTTCGACGATGCCCAGAATGTCGGCTTCCTTCATGATCAGCAACTTCTTGCCACCGAGCTTGACTTCGGTGCCTGCGTACTTGGCGAACAGCACCGTGTCGCCCTGTGCTACGTCCATGTCAATGCGCTTGCCATCATCATCACGACGACCCGCACCGACCGCCAACACCTTGCCCTGCTGGGGCTTTTCTTTGGCAGTTTCCGGCAGTACGAGCATGCCGCCTGCAATGGTCTCTTCCTGTTCCAACGGCTCGACCAGCACGCGGTCGCCCAGAGGACGAATCGAAACTGACATGTAGTTCCTCCTGCTAGAGTATGTTTTGAGTGACAAGTTTAAACCGTAAACCAACACGGCTTAGCACTCACAAGGGGAGAGTGCTAATTTACGTCCATACGATAGCATCATTGGGGATTTTGTCAAGACGCGGATGTAAATCTCTAGCAGACCTCTTATGTGATTGCCAGCGATGCAACTCTATGCCTGTGCCTGCGTAAAGTGTTGTGAATACAAATCGCAAGTATGGAGGCAAGCAATGAATTCCAACACTCGTCCATCGGGCGGCATCTCTCGCAATCTGGGAGCTATCATCTTAATCGCCATCGGTCTCTTCTTCCTCGCCACCAACGTCTTCGGCATTCGCTTCGATTTCTGGGGCAATTTTTGGCCCGCGTTCGTCATCGTGCCGGGGCTGCTGATGCTGGCAGGCGCGGTCACAGGCGGCAAGAACGCCATCGGCTTGGTCTTCCCCGGCGCAATCGTCACCATGACGGGCGCTATCCTCGCTATTCAGAACTTTACCGGTCACTGGGAAAGCTGGTCGTACACCTGGGCGCTCTACCCGGTCGCTGTCGGGCTGGCGCTGATGTACCAGGGCAGCCGGTTGGGTAACAGCAATGATGAGCGCAACGGGCGGCAACTGGCGACCAGCGGCATCATCATGTTCCTGGCGTTCGGCGCGTTCTTCGAACTGATCATCTTCGGCGGCAACAGCGCACTCGGCAATATCGCTATCCCGGTGCTGCTGATCGGTATTGGTGCGTACCTGCTCTTCTTCCGTCGTGAGCGCAGTGCCGTTACGACCTATGAGAAGCCGAAGTTCACCAACCCGGCGGATGTTGACCCGGCACTGCGGCGCAAGATTGACGCGGCGATTGCGGAAGAGGAACCTGAGAAGCCGAAGATGTAATTACCCTCATCCCCCGCCACCTTCTCCCTCAGGGCGAAGGGGAGTAATGCAGTTGTTAAAGTCCCTCTCCATGAGGGAGAGGGATTTAGGGTGAGGGCTAATCCGTCTCGATCTGTCCATCGCTCACCCGCCACAGCGCCGCGCGCTCGCGGAAGGCGGGTGTGAAGATGTCCAGTTCGGTCGTCGTCAGCAGCGTTTGCGTGCGGCTGTCGATGCGTTCCAGCAGATAGCCACGCCGACCGCTGTCCAGTTCCGCCGCCACCTCGTCTAACAGCAGGAGCGGCGGTTCCCCAATCTGTGTCTTCATCCAGTCCATCTCCGCCAGCTTCATCGCCAGCACCGCCGTGCGCGCCTGTCCCCGACTGCCATACAAGCCGCTGTCCCGTTCGTTGATCAGCAACCGCAATTCGTCGCGATGCGGTCCACTTAACGTTACGCCGCGATCAATCGACTCGCGCTGTTCCTGCTTCAGCCGCTCGCTGAACTGTGGGGCGATCTGTTCGGCGGTCATCTCGCGATGCAGGTCAAAGCCGAGCGCATCGAATGACAACTGTCCGTTGCCGCTCGCCGTCGGCGCGAAGTTGGGCAGATAACGCAGCGTCAACATCTCCTGCCTGCCCGTCAAATCCAGATGGGCGCGTTGGGCGCTGTATTCAAGATCGCGCAGAAAGCGCTGCCGCGCCGCGACGATGATGCTGCCTGCCGCGACAAGCTGCTCATCCCAGTACGTCAGTTCGCGTGGGTCCGCCTGCCGTTCGCTGATGCGGCGCAGCAGGGCGTTGCGCTGGGGGAGGATGCGTTCGTAGGTATCGAGCGCTTGCAGGTAGCTGCTTTCGACCTGACCGAGTGTGTTATCCATGAAGCGTCGGCGGTCGGCAGGCGCACCTTCGACCAGCGTCAGGTCTTGCGGTAGGAACAGCACCACGTTCAGCAGCCCGACCACATCCATCACACGCTTTTCAACGCCGTTCAGCTTGATGACTTTGCGCATGCGGGCGCTCTCGCCCACGTTTTCCAGCATCAGCGTGATGTCCAGCCGCGCCAGCGAGACCTTGCGCGAACAGACATCGGCACTGATGCGGGCGAACGGCAGCACATCGTTTTCTGTGCGCCAGTGGATCAACTGGCGGTCGCTGGTCGTGTAAGGCGACCGCGCTGCCGCCAGATAGTAGATCGCTTCCAGCAGGCTGGTCTTGCCCTGCGCGTTCGCCCCATGCAGGACAATCGGTCGCGCGGTCGGCAGCGACAATTCGAGGCGCGCATAGTTGCGAAAATTGGTGAGCGAAAGATGCTCAACGTGCATGATCAATCACAGTTTTACGTCGTGGTGGATACGCACATTATAGCACAAAATTTCGCTCATGGTTAGTTGGCGCCGATGGCGATCTTCAGTTCGTCCCAGGCATTGTTGTACAGTACCTCTGTCTCTGGTGAGACCGGTCGAATCTGGAACAGGTTCGCGCGGACTTCTGGCGGCGGGTACAGGTTCGGGTTCTCCAGGCTTTCAGGATTGATCAGCCCCAGATCGAGCGCTGCCTGATTCGGCGTGCCATACGTGACGTAGTTGCTGATGTCCGCGCTGACCTGCGGATGCAGGATGTAGTCGATGAAGACATTTGCCAGCGTCGGGTTCTGCGCACCGACCGGGATTGCCAGGTTGTCCGTCCAGCGGCTCGTGCCTTCGACCGGGATAGCGTAGGCGTACTCGGTCGTGCAGTTCGGATCGGCGGCACATTCCGCCATCAAGCCAAAAACATTACCGTTGTAATCGACTGCAATATCGACTTCGCCTTGCGATAACAGCTGTTTCGAGTTACCCGCCACAATCGCCGCGACGTTGCCCGAATGCTCCAGCAGATACTGGCGCGCCGCATCAATTTCGTCCGGGTTCTCGCTGTTTACGTCGTAGCCGCTCATCAGCAAGCCGATACCCAGCATTCCGCGCAGGTCTTCCAGCCAGGCAACGTTGCCTTCGTAATTGAAGAACTCTTCCCAACTGGTGATGTCGCGCCCGGTCGCCGTGCGGTTATAGGCAAGCCCGACCGTTCCCCACTGGTACGGCATGGTATAGACATTGCCTTCATCGTACCAGGGCGACAGCATATCTTCGCTGACGTTGGCGATATTCGGGATCAGGTCTTTATTCAGCGGTTCGAGCAGTTCTTCTTCGATCATGATGGCGATCATGTAGTCGCTTGGGACGATCACGTCATAGCCAGGGTTGCCCTGCTGAAGCTTTGCCAGCAGTTCCTCGTTAGTGAAGTAGTTGTCGTAGACGACATCGACACCGCATGCGGCTTCAAAGTTAGGAATGGTGTCTTCGGCAATATAGATCGTCCAGTTATAGACGTTGAGCGTTTGCCCTTCGTAGCCTTCCGGGCAAACCCAGGCTTCCAGTTCTGGCGTTGCCGTCGAATCCTGGGCACTTACAGGGGCGATCAAAACTGCACACAGCAAGACTATCAGAACCAACAGAAATCGTTTCATCGCTGTATCCTTTGTACTCATTTGAGGAAGCCAGGAGTATAGCGATGATGGTGGCGGCGGTGCTAGGAAAATGCAGTCAGTAACCTCGATTACTCCACTGTATGCCTGAAAGATGTACAATGAGGGCTTGTTCGATTGTTATGCAGGCACAAGCATGTTCGCTACTACGCTGGACGCCATCTCCCAACAGAACACCGCCCTTGAAGAACGCTTCTCGGATCGGCTTCAGGTCAACAGGCGCTTGAGTCGCCAGCTGGTCAGTTTTCAAGCGAACAAAGACAAGCCGGGCTACCGTTGGTTCAAATACAAAGAAGGCTTCTCGGAAAGCCTGGTGCAGTACCTACTTGATCAACTTGGGATCAATGCAGGAACCATTCTTGATCCGTTTGCAGGCACAGGCACGACGTTATTTGCCGCAAGCGAGCGAGGGCTTAACGCTATGGGCATCGAATTGCTCCCCGTGGGATGTGAGATTATCGACGTGCGCAAGCAGCTTCGACATGAGAATGTGACCGCGTTACAGGCGGCGATTGCGCGCTGGCAGCGTGAAAAACCCTGGCAACAAACAGAAAACCCGCTCACTTTCCCTCATTTGCGCATCACCCAGGGGGCATTCCCCGAAGATACTCAGAAAGCCTTGGAATGTTATCTTACCTCCGTGACATCGGAGTCCGAATCGGTAGCCCGGCTGCTTCGCTTTGCCGCGCTGTGTGTGCTTGAAGAAATTAGCTACACTCGCAAGGATGGACAATATCTGCGTTGGGATTACCGTTCGTCACATCGTCAAGGAAGCAAACCCTTCAATAAAGGGCGGATACCCGGTTTCGATGACGCGATCACACGCAAGCTCGATGAAATTTATGCTGATCTCCAACCTGCTGACTTTCTTCCCGGTTTTTTTGACCATGCCTTACCGGAAGGGCATATCGATATTGTGCGGGGGTCGTGCCTGAATTTGCTACCGACACTTGAGCCTGCATCGTTTGATGCTGTAATTACCTCACCGCCTTACGCCAATCGCTACGACTACACGCGCACTTATGCGTTGGAACTGGCGCTACTGGGTGTTGATGAAGCAGGTTTGCGCGAATTGCGTCAAGCGATGGTGTCTTGCACAGTCGAAAACCGCGATAAAGACTGGCTTGAACGCAGCTTTGCGCCAGACCTTTACAGCCGCGCCGTCGGTGCATTTGACGGTCAGCTTGAACTGCAATCGATTCTGGCATACCTCGAATGGCAGAAAAGCACTAAGGCACTCAATAATCCGGGCATTCCACGCATGGTGCGAAACTACTTCTTTGAGATGGCACTCGTGATCTTTGAGTGCGCCCGCCTCTTGAAGCCAAACGCACCCTTCGTGATGGTCAACGACAATGTCCGTTATGGTGGGGCACCGATTCCCGTTGACCTCATTCTGTCTGACTTTGCCGAACAAGCAGGGCTGGATGTCGAGGTGATCTGGGTGCTGCCGACAGGAAAAGGCAACAGCAGCCAGCAAATGGGCGAGCATGGACGCCAGGAAGTGCGCAAGTGTATTTATGTCTGGCGACGTAAGAGTGTCTGATGCCAAAGCAAATCAACAATGCGCGTATCGAAGCGTGGACTCTTGATCAGCTTGCGAAAAGCGTTTTCTTTCACCGCAAACTCCACGAGTGGAAACTTCTAGAGACATCCGACCAAATTGACCAGGTTCGCGGCGAAGCGTTGAACTGGACTGATCTCAACATTTCTGAGGTAGCTTGGAATACAGTGATTCATCGGGGCATCAAGCCAGTCATAGTGTTTGCACACCCGGTTGTGCTGCAAACAATTGCTGGCTCCACGGGCTACTATCGCATGTTGGCAATAGTGTCTCAAAAGTCAATGAAGCGACTTGGGTACAATCTTGATGGCTACGAGTTGGGCAAAGCACTTCCTGAATCAGAGATTGCAGCCGCCGTCGCGCGTCACTTCAACCGCATCATCAGTGTCTTGATAGAGGCTGATGATACGATTGATGTCCGCGAGTTTGACCTTTGGCGAGGAATGGCGGCCGGTGCGCAAGCGCAAGGCTCATGGCAAAACAACAAAGGCGCGTCGGCAGAAATTGCGATTCGGGAAATCGTCCTGCGGCGCTTGCAAGAGCGTGGTTTTGTCGATGGCTCAGAGGCGGACGCCACAAAAATTGAACTGGATAATGGACGGACACTGGTGTTTGCTGATGAACCCGACATCGCAATCTACCAAAATAACTTGCCGCAAATCGCTGTCGAAGTTAAAGGCGGGATTGACTCAGCGGGTGTGCTGGAACGCATTGGCGCGGCGCTGAAAAGCCTGCAACGGGCGCGACAGGAAAACCCGAACTCACAAACGATTTTGATCCTGCAAGATGTCTCGATGACCGACCGCGCACGCGCCGATCTCGCTCTGAGCATCAGCATCGTCACCCACTTGTTCAGCACAACAGCGCTGCTTGAGGACGAGCAGCAACGTGAGATATTCTTCCGCATACTCGGCATTTGAACCTTACAATCGGCAAAAAGTCTCTTCATCCCCGCGTCCCGCGCGCCGCGCTGCGCCCCTGCATCGCCAGCGAAATGCCCACCAACAGCGTCGAAACCAGCAGCATGATCGTGCTGATGGCGTTGATCTCCGGCGGCACGCGCGTCTTGAGCAAGCCGTAGACAAAGATCGGCAGCGTGGTTGTGCCGACACCGGACAGGAAGAACGACACGATCAGGTCATCGAGCGACAGCGTGAACGCCAGCAGCCCGCCCGCGATGATTCCTGGCAGCAGCAGCGGGAACGTGACGCGCCAGAACGCCTGCCAGTGGTTCGCACCCAGGTCGTTCGCCGCCTCTTCCAGCTTCGGGTCCATATCCGTCAGCCGGGCGCGCACGACAATCATCACATACGAGATGCTGAACGCCACATGCCCGATGATGATCGAGCCAAAGCCGTTGACCGCGCGCACACCCGTGAACTGATCGTTAATCCAGTCGAACAGCACACTGAAGAAGACCGCCAGCGAAATCGCCTGTGTGATCTCCGGGATAACGATGGGCAGATACAGCAGCGTATCGAGCAATTTCTTGCCGGGGAAATTCCCGCGCGCCAGACTGAGCGCCACCATGGTGCCGATGATCGTCGCCAGCAGCGTTGAAGCGATGCCGATCAGCAGGCTGTTCTGCACAGCGGTGAGCATGATGGCGGTTGAAAAGCGCGCCCCTTCGGTATCGAGCGAGAAGGCATTATTGAAGATATTGGCGTACCACTGCGTGGTGAAACCGCGCCAGACAGATACTGTCTGGGCGTTATTGAACGAGAAGATGACCAGAATGATGATCGGTGCCCACAGGAAAAAGTACGAGAAGACGGGATTGAGCGAGATGGCGACCTTGCCGACGCGCCGCACGAGCAGATCGCGCCGCAGCTTGCCCGGTTGCGCCGCGACGGATGCGGTCGCAGCCGCTGCCGATGGGGAAACAACACCTTGTGCCATGTCTACCGCGCCTCCCGCCGGTCGCCGAAGCGTACATAAATCAGCAAGGCGACCATGACCACGACCATCATCACCATCGACAGTGCCGAGCCGAGTGGCTGGTTGCCCTGTCCCTTGTACTGTGTGTTGATGAGCGTGCCGATCATCAGCCCGTCCGTGCCGCCGAGCAGGTCGGGCGTGACGAATGCGCCAATTGTCGGGATAAAGACGAGGATGATGCCCGCTATCACGCCCGGCAGTGTCATCGGCAGCACGACGCGCACAAACGACGCCCAGTCGTTCGCGCCCAGGTCATACGCTGCTTCGACGAATTTGAAGTCGAAGCGTTCGACCGACGCATAGATCGGCAGCACCATGAACGGCAGGAAACCGTAGACCAGCCCGACCAGCACCGCACCCTGAGTGTTCAGCATCTCCAGCGGCTGCGCGATGATGCCGAGCGTACCGAAGAACGAATTGAGGATGCCTTCGCGCGACATCAGCGTTTGCAGCGCGTAGGTGCGTACGAGGAAGTTTGTCCAGAACGGCAGGATGATCATGAACAGCGCCAGACTGCGCACCCACTGCTGCTTGCGTGTGGCGATCCAGAACGCCAGCGGGTAGCCGAGGAGCAGGCAGATCAGGGTGGTCAGCGCGGCGATCCAGATCGAATCGACCAGCACGCCGGAGAAGACCTCAAAAACGCGGGCGTAATTGGCGAACGTGAACGGCATCATACCGACGCCGCCGCGCCCGCGCGTCAAAAAGCTGACGACAAAAATGAATGTCAGCGGCAGTAGAAAGAACAGCCCCAGCCAGACGATAGCGGGCAGGGCAGTGGCGAAGCCTGTACGTGGGCGGGTGCGTGTCGCCATAAGACGAGCCTGCAAATATTGAGCCAGATGAGGTGCTGACTATACCTCGACATCAATTGCTTACACAGAATTTACAAAGTGTTGATATCTTCACGAAAACTCGTAACAACTCTTCTATATGCTAAGGATGGTCGTTCAAACAAAGCAAGCATATGGAGAGACATCATGAAACAGTTTGCGCGTATTCTGGTCGCTGTCGTGGCGCTGGTCGTTCTGGCACTGCCGTTCGCTGTTGTGAGCGCGCAAAACACGCGCACCGTCGTCACCACTGAAGAAGACATCAACGACTCTTATCGCGTCACCAACCCGGCACGCCGTTCGGTCTCGAATGTGTATGTGGATTTGCAGCCCAATCAAGTCGTTGTCAGCGCCACCATTACGTACCGCCGCGTGACTTATGCCACCGTTTCAACCTGGACGCCGAGCGTGGTCAACGGTCGCCTGACATGGACACTCGTTAGTGTGACGGGCAACGGGCAGCCCGCCAGCCAGGACTTGATCAACCAGGTCAACGCCTCGATTGCTACGTCGTGGCGCAACTACTGGGCGGACCGGGCTGGCACGGGTCGTCTGCAAAGCATCGTCATCACCGATAACGATATAACCATGACGTTCGCAGGGCGATAAAGCTGATTTTCTAACGCAGAGATACAGAGGCACAAAGCATTAGGCACAGGCGACCCGACGGGTCGCCTTTACACCTCTAAACCCTCTGCGTCTCTCCGTCTCCGCGCCCCTGCGTTAAGTTTCTGCCTGCTAGCTCGAACTGCTCTGGCGCGGCAGCTTGGCATTGATGTAGCCGATCAGCGCTTCTTCTGAACGCGACTGCATCAGCACCCGACCGGGACCTGTCAATTCACAGACCAGCCCTTCACCGCTGAGGATGGTCGATTTCCAGCCGCCAATCGTCTTGATGTTGAACGTCACGCTGCCATCGAAGCCGACGATATGCCCGGTATCGACGGTGAAGCGCTGACCGGCTGCCAACACGCGCTCCTCGATTGCACCGTAGCAGCCCGCCAGAATTTCGCCTTCGCCTGTCACCTTGAGCAGCAGCAAGCCCGCGCCGCCGAAGAAGCCTTTCGCGCCGCCCCAACTGGTATCCGTGGTGACACCTTTTTCGCTGGCGATGAACGACCCGCTTTGCAGATAGAACGGCTCGCCGCTGCGGATCGGGATGACGATCATGTCTCCCGGCAGGGCGGGCGCGAGCAGGATTTCGCCACCCTGTGCGGGTGCGCGGTAGATGTTCTGAAAGAAGCTTTCGCCGCCGACCATTCGCTTAAGACCGCCGAACAAGCCGCCCTCGGATTTCGTCTCGACAGTGATGCCATCGCTGTAACCGACCATCGCGCCGCTTTCCACACGAATCTCTTCGTTCGGATCCAAACGAGCGGTGGCAAGCGAGTATGACGGTTGGTGCTTGAGATGAATCTGCATCAGGGGACTCCTTGTGATCAGAAAATAGACTCAAGTGACGACTCTTTAGGTCGCCGCTATAGTCAGTATCACATGGTTTGTGCTTCAGTACGCATTTACTTCTTTACGCAGCACGATCTGCACAACGGTGCGGATGATGATCTGCAAGTCGAGCCAGACCGACCAGTTTTCGACATACCAAAGATCATACGATGTGCGCTCGGCAATGCTGGTATCGCCGCGCAAGCCGTTGACCTGCGCCCACCCCGTCATGCCTGCCTTTTCGCGGTGGCGCTCCATATAGCGGGGGATGCGGGCGCGGAACTCCTGCACATAGATGGAGCGTTCCGGGCGCGGACCGACCAGGCTCATTTCGCCAATCAGCACATTGATGAGTTGCGGCAGTTCGTCCCAACTGGTGCGGCGCATGATCTTGCCGATGCGTGTCACGCGCGGGTCGCCTTTGGTCGTCCAGCCTGCGCCGTTTTTCTCGGCATCGCTGCGCATACTGCGAAACTTGATCATCTGGAACGGCTTGCCATCCAGCCCCATCCGTTCCTGCGTGTAGAAGACCGGACCCGGCGACTCCAGCTTGATGAGCAGGGCAGTCAGCAGCATCAGCGGAGAGAAAAAGATCAAGCCGCAGGTCGCCCCGAAGACATCCAGACCTCGCTTCAGGCTCAGCTTCCAACCGCGCAGCGCAATATCGCGCACGGTGATCAGCGGCATCCCGTCGAGATCATCCACGCCGAGTTCACCGGACATATACGCCAGCATGTCCGGGTAAATCTTGACATCCACGCGCCCGCGCTGGCACGCCGTCACCCACTCGACCAGCTCGTCACGCCCGGCATCCGGCGCGGCGATGATGACCTGCTCCACGCCGTAGGCATCGATCAGGTAGGGAAGTTCCATCGTGCTGCCCAGCACTGGTACATCGGCAAAGCGTTCGTGGGCGCGCCTGTCGTCGCTGACGATACCCGCGATGGTATAGCCCAAATCGGCTTGCCCGCGCACCTTCTGGATGATGTCATGGGCGATCTTGCCTGCACCGATAATGAGCAGGTTATCGCTTTCCCAGCCGCGTATGCGCGCCGTATTCTGGATGATGCGGTGCAGTTCGCGCCCGGCGATCACCAGCAAAATGCTGAAGCCCCAGACGTAGAAGAACATCGTGCGCGGGTAATCGACCGGATCGAAGATCGTGTTTTTGAACAGGAACGCCTGAATACCGTTGACGATGAAGGCGGCAATGGTGACGCGCGTCAGCACGGCACGCGCCTGGTCAATGCGGCTGAAGCGGCGCGGCATGTGGTACATGCGTGCGAAATAGAAGACAGTGACAATGACGGAGATGTGCAGGAAGAGCGTGGGCAGGTAGCGCACGAAATCGGGGAAGTTGGTGGGCGTGGCGGTCAGCGGCAGAATCGGGCGCAGCAGCCAGCCGAGGTAGAACGCCAGTGCCAGCATCGCCACATCAATGACGACGCGCAGCACTTCCACCGTCAGCTTGACACGGTTGGACCGAACGTAGGCGCGTGCCGCTGCTATCTGCTTGCGTCCGGGAGTGCGGGGCGACGGAATTCCTCCCATAACCCGCGTCCCCCTTTGACCAGCAGCCCCGTCATTACGAGACCGTGCAGCCACCAGGGTGTCGTCTGTTGGTAGTGCTTGCGATAGAAGATCAGCATCGCTCGCCAGAACTCGAACTGCGCGCGCTTGCTCTGCTTGCTCGCCGCTCGTTTGACGTGCTTCACTGTCACCTTCGGATGGTAGACGACTTTCCATCCCGCGCTTTTGATTCTGAATGCCCAATCCAGATCTTCTCCATACATAAAGAATACTTCGTCCAACAACCCGACCTGCGCGATTGCCTCACGTCGCACCTGCATGTACGCGCCCACAACCGAGTCGACTTCTGTTTCGACATCGGGATCGAGATAGGTCATATTGTAACGTCCGAACGTTTCGCTCTTCGGGAACAGCTTTGCCAGCCCCATGAAGTGATACGCAGAGACGAGCGGCGTCGGGAAACCGCGTCTGCACGCTTTGTCGAGACTGCCATCGGGCAGCACCAGTTTGGGACCTGCGATACCGACATCGGGGCGCGAGTCCATGAAGCGCACCATGTTGTAGAGCGCGTCGGGCGGCACTTCGGTATCAGGGTTGAGGAGCAGGGCGTAGCGCGGCGCGTCGGCATCGACAGCGCTCGCGCCATGATAGCCGAGCGCGCGCAGCCCAACGTTGTTGCCTTTGGGATAACCAAGGTTGTCCGGGCTGGCGATCAGATGCGCCTGAGGGAATTCGCGCGCCACCATATCGGCGCTGCCATCGGGGGATGCATTATCGACAACAACGACGCGGTAGCTGAAAGCGCCTGTGCTGGCGTAGACCGTCTGCAAACAGGTGCGCAGCAGATCGCGCGTATTCCAGTTGACGATGACAATGCCCAGATCGACCATAACGTTTCCTTACGACTGGCATGGATTGTACCACAGGCGCACATGGCACGTCCTAACGATTGGCAAACGCTCGCTTCTCGTCCCACTCCCCCACCATCACGCCCCGACGTTAGAATCATCCAAACCAAAGGATCAGGATCAGTCAGGATCACCATAGGGGGGCGTGGGGGGGTGAAGATCGGTCTTTAAAGGTAGAGGGGGGTGAGGATCGATCAGATCGATCAGTGTGGGATTATGTGGGATTAAATTGGGATAACCGATAGCCGACTACCCCACCAGCCTTTGCAGCAGCATTTCCATGTACTGCGGCGCTTCCGGCGTCCCTTCCAGCGGTGCCCATGGCGCGAATTTCTTGTGCGTCTTTGGGTCATATGGTCCCTGGATGATCTCCAGCACCGCTGCGGGTGTCAGCGCAAAGAACGTATGATACGTGCGCGCCGGAATATCGACCGCCCGCAGCGGACCCTCTGCGTCCAGCACAAACGCATCCAGCACGTCGCCCTGCTCATCAAAGTGAAACGCCGCCAGCCTGCCGATCAGCGGGCACAGCAGTTCTACCTTGTCCGGGTTTTCATGCTTATGCGGCGTCACGTAGCTGCCCGGCGTCATGACGTTGATCATGCGCTGGACGACATCCTCCGCCGTATGGTAGTTGTAGTTGACGCGCCCGCGTTCGGAGCCCGCCGCCTGGTCAAGCATCTCAAGCAAGAACGATTGTGTAAGTGTGCGCATGGTGGGTTTCCCTGTGGAGTCTCAAGCCTGCCGCTGCATCGGTCATTATAGCTGAGCGTTTGGGCGGCGTAACCTATTTCTTTAGCATCCATTTGCGCATTTTGCGTAATCATGAGAATGTGGTGGTAACGCGAATGCAATGTCTCAATCGCGACCATCTCGTTTTCTACTCACTTCAGGAGTTTTGTTATATGCGTAAGTCAATACTTATCCTTGCAATCCTGGCAGTCCTGGCACTGATGATGGTGTCGGTCGTCTCCGCTCAGAAGGAAGACGCTGAAGAAGGCTCTTTCATCCTGCCCGCGCTGGAAGAAGGTGAACCATATGCCAATTCGTTTGAGAACACGGCTGGCGCACAGATTTATGCGTTCAACGGCACAGAAGGCGACGAAGTGACGATCACGATGGTGGAAGAATCCGGCAGTGGTCTGGATCCGCTGGTTGTGCTGCTGGGTGAAGCCGGGCAGGTCTATGCTATGAATGATGATGCCGATGGGCTGTCCTCGGAAATTGAAGACTTTGAACTGCCTGCCAGCGGCACGTATTATGTGCTGGCAACCACGTTTACAGGTCTGAGCTTCTTCTCGACCGAACCGGAGGAAGATGGTCCGTATAACTACGAACTGACAGTGAGTGGCTTTGAAACACCGGAAGACATGGAATTCGATCAGTTCCAGTTCTTCGGTCTGACGGCGGAAGTCGGTGACAGCGGCGAACTGGAAATCACCGAAGACACGCCCCTGTTCTTCATCACGTTTGAAGGCAGCGAAGGTCAGGTTATTGACGTAACGACCGAACTTGGCACCTGCTCGGACACGCTGCTGTACCTGTTCGATCAGAATGGCAACCGTATCGCCTTCAACGACGACGAACTCGATAACGATGGTAACATCCTCGATCTCGCCGCGCGTCTCGAAGAAGTTGAACTGCCCGCCGATGGTCTGTACATGATCTGGGCGACCAGCTTTGGTTTTGAAGACGCGCCGGAAAGTGGTCTGGCGAACGAAGGCACGTTCACGATATCGATTGAAGACGCGGGCTAACCCTCACCTCAAACCCCTCTCGCTCATGGAGAGGGGCTTTTCCCTGCTTCGGACAAGGCACATCTCGTCCCTATGTGGACGCCCCGTTGGGCGTCCCTACAGTGCATTCTCGTCGTGCGCTACCCACGCCACATCGATACCAAAGTCGGAATAGTGTGAATCGGCAAGCGGCTGTCCCAGCACCTTTGCCGCAATGATCTCGCCCGCGCACGGCGAACTCATGATGCCATGTCCGCTGTGGGCAATCGATAGATACAGCCCCGCTACATCAGGATGCGCATCCAGGATGGCGCGCTCGCTCTCATAGGGCGTGCGCGTCCCATCCGCCTCAACACGATACGCTGCTTTCGCACCCCGATAGACGTAATAGCCAATGTTGTGATACAGGTTGCGCAGGTAGCGTCCGTCGGCAAAGCCGTTTGTCGTATGACCGAACTGGCGTGCCAGCAGCGCCAGCGTGATCGATGGAAAGCGCGGGTCTTTAAGCGTGTCGATGGAGGGGACTGGTGTCCGCAAGGCATCGTCATATTCTGTAGGGGCAGGATGCATCTTGCCCCTACGCAATTCGTCAAGCGGGGCATATTTCCGATGCCAGCGGTATTCCCAGCCGAAGATCGCGCCGCTGCGCGCTTCCGGGCGCACATGGGGAAACGGCGCGCTGCCGATCAGCATCGGCGCGTCGTCGGGGAATGCCTCGTGCCGCCAGCCCGTCGTGAAGCTCTGGCGTGGGCGCAGAATGATCGGCAGCCACAGGTCGGCAGCGCTGGCGATCTCGGTTGCCCACGCGCCCGCCGCCAGCACAACGGCAGGCGCGCGGATAGTGCCAGCCGCCGTCGTCACGCCAGTGACGCGCCCACCGTCGATGCACAACTTCACATCGCCTGCGTCGAGCAAGACCTGCGCGCCGCTCGCCGATTGTAGATAACGCTGAATGAGCGCGTTCGAGTCGAGCCAGCCCGCCGTCGGGTCGTGCTTGGCGGCGATCACCCGTCTGCCGAGCCAGGGGAAGCGATAGGCGACCTCATCAGCATCGAGATAGGTGACGACATCAATGTCCATCGCGTTCAGGTGCGCCACGTCTGCCTGAAAGCCTGCTGCGTGTGCGTCGTTGAAGCCGCACCACAGATAGCCACGCTGTTTGGGATGGAGCGCTTCAAATGCGCCATCGCCCAGGTAGTCATCGGCGTGCAGGAAGATGTGGACGCTGCGCTGCATCATGCGTGCGAGGCAGGCAGTGGGCCAGCAGGTACGGAAATTTTCTAGCGAGGCGCGCGAACTCCCCGCACCGACGGTCGCCGCGCGTTCGATCACTAGCGTGCGAATGCCCGGCTGCGCGCGGTCGAGCGCCCAGGCAGCCGCCGCGCCCGCCGGTCCTGCGCCGATGATAATGACATCGACGGTAGTGGGGAGAGCGTCAGACGGGTTGCGGGCAGAGAGATATTTGGGCTGCATGGTCGATACACTCACGGTGCGATCTTTAATGCCCCAAAGGATACCATATCGAATTCAACCTACGGAAATGTCGTTACCTGCTTAATGCCCCGCCAGCGCGTCGGGCGGTGCGATGGTCAGCGTGAACGTGGCACTGCCCGTGTTCCCGCCGCTGTCGAG
>JANRJX010000186.1:0-76536 GCA_033763755.1 Chloroflexota bacterium | reverse complement strand
AGAATGCGCGTAGATTCAAACACATAGCGCCCAACGAATTGCCGGGCGCTAAGGTCTCCTCAAGTCAGACTATGGCGTTACATCAAACTCGATCCAGTTGGTGTTGATGCCCATCATGCCTTCATTAGTGACGTAGATCGTGTGAACACCCGTAATCGCGGCGGTGCAGCCCTGCGCCAGCGTGATGTAAGTACCCCAGCCGCCATTGCCCGTCCAGTTGAAAACGCAGATGGCGGGTGCGGTAGGTGCGCCGACGCGGAAACTGAGCGTGCCGATATTGGGACTGTCGGCGCGGACTCGAATGCCGAGCAATCCGCTTCCGAAATCGACCGTGTACGCCACCCAATCGCCGTTATCGAAGTCGCGTAGTTCGCTTGTACCTCCGAGCGGATCATACGTCTGACCAGTCGCAATCTTGGCTGACGATTGCACGTAAGCTTCTGCCTCGATTCGTCGTGTTACGACGCTGCCGGATGGCGTTGCAGTGGGCAACGGCGTGCTGGTTGGCAAGAAAGTAGCGGTGGGCGGCAGAGTGGATGTGGCGGTCGCAGTCGCAACCGCGATCGGTGTCGCGCTTGGCGGTAGGAGTGGGGTGGTGGTGGGTGGCAGCGTTGGCGTGCTGGTCGCCGCAACGACCGTCGGCATATTGGTTGGTGATGCGGGCAAGGTTGCTGTCGGAACGAAGGGTGTTGCGCTTGGCAGGGTGCCGCTGGTATTGACGACGAACTGGAACCAGTTGGTATTGATTCCGTTCATATTCTCATTGCGCACAAACACGGTCTGAATGCCTGTTACGGCTGCGTTACACACTTGCTCGCGCGTGGCATACGTACCCCATCCGCCGCTGCCCGTCCAGTTCAGCACACAGAAAGGTGTGGCGGTGGAACTGCCGATGCGGAAGGTCATCGCCCCCACGTTTGGACTGACGGCGCGAATGCGGACGCTAGCGACTCCTGTGCCGAGGTCAATCTGGTAGGCAACCCAGTCGCCACTATCAAAGTCACGCAGGTCGCTCACGCCACCAAGGGGGTCGAAACTTTGTCCTACGCCGATCCAGGGCGACGATTGGATGTAAGACTCTGCCTCAATCCGGCGCGTCACCTGTGAACCTGTTGTCGTTGGCACAGGGGTGTTCGTCGGCAGGAAAGTTGCCGTGGGTGGCAGAGTTGTCGTGGCGGTCGGTGCAAGGGTGCTGGTAGGGAACGGCGTATGAGTCGTCGTTGGCGGCAGCGTGTTGGTGGGTAGAGGGGTATATGTCGCAGTCGATGCCAATGTGCTGGTCGGCAGCGGCGTGGGTGTCGCGGTAGATACGCGCGTACTGGTGGGTGGTACGGTTGCTGTCGGTGCAAGGGTATTGGTCGGGCGTGGTGTCTGCGTCGCCGTCGGCACTTGCGTATGGGTTGCTACTGGCGTGTTCGTCGTCGTTGGTGGCGGCGTGTTAGTAGCCGTTAATGTCGCTGTCGGGATGGTTGTCGGCGTAGCCGTTGGGACCACCGAACTGCCGCAATTCAATCCCGCTGACGATAGGTTGGCACTGCCAATGATTTGGCGCGCCATGTTGCTGGTTTCCCACGCCACCTGTACGCTATCGCCACCGCCACCTTCTTTTTGCAACACTTCAAAGTAGTACGATTGCCCGGCAACGAGATTGACTGCCGTTGATCGCTGCGTTGCATACTTCGTCCATTCGGTGGGATTTGTCCAGCCGTTTTCGACCCAGGCGCGGCGCACCAAATTGGCTGGGCTAGCATTGGTACTCAGCCAGAACTCGTGGTCATCATCGCCTGCCGTCCAGAAGGTGTATGCCGCACTGGTGGACGGAATGATGAAACCTCGCAGCCGGAGACCGTAATTGTCACCGCCGTTAGGGCTTGTCTGGATTGTTGAGAGCAGCGTACACACATTCGGGCTGGCAGGGAAGCCAGACAGTGCGCGCAGATTAGCTATGTTCGTCCCCTGCACGTTGAGCCAGACTTCGCGCAGTACGCTGCCTGCGCCCGGCAGAATAGTTGGCGTGGGAACAGCAGGTGTATTGGTAACGGTCAACATCAGCGGCGGTTGCGCTGTCGCCGTCGGGGTTGTGCCGCCTAATTCATAAGCACCAATGTCGCGATTGCTGCCCGGTCGCCCATTGCCGTCCAGATCATTGTATGGCATAGGACGGATCGTGGAAGCGTTGCCGAGCGCCGGGCTGCTCGCCTGTGGGCGGAAATTGGGCAAACCGATGACGCCGGGAATGACATTGCCCAGACCCGGACTGACCAGCATCGGGTTGACACCGATACGATTGTTGTTTGCAGGGTCTGTGATGCGGTTGCGTGATGCTGTATAGCCGTTGAACGATAACTGACCGTTTGTGCCGTTAAAGAGAATATTGTTTTGCCAGATCGTCCCGCTGTTTTGCGTATCGCTGGGCTGGTCAAGGATCGCCGTGGCTGCGGCACAGGCGGAACAGCCAGGACGGTTAGGATTGGCAACCGCGATGTTGTTGTACCATTTGTTATTGGCGGAATGCGAGTTGCTCATTTCGCCACGCCAGCCGCCAAACAGTGGATCGGTATGATTCCAATAGAGCGTGTTATTGCGAATAGTGACGTTATCAGTCTGGTACAGATGGATGCCCTGACCGCCATTGTTGTAGACGAGGTTGTTTTCAATCAGCGACTCGTATTGATAGCCACTGCCAGCTCCGCCACCGCTGTAGTTACGGCGGAAACGGTCCAAGATAATGCCGTTGCCGTCCCAATGATTGGGCACGCTGGGACCGACCAGATTGCTGTGGCTGACATTGTTGCGGATGACAATGTGATACTGCTCAAATCCGGGAAATTGCCCCAGACTGTTTGCAAGTGGCGTCGGATAATAGACGGAGATGCCGCTGGTATTCCATTCGCTCAGGTAGGACGTATTGTGGACGAGGTTGCCTTCCACGAAGTAGAAATCGCCATAATTCATCTGGATGCCGCTGCTGCCACAGTGGTGTACCCAGTTGTTCAGGATACGCTGATGATGATAGCCTGTGCGCAGGTTGACATCGCTGATAAAGCCTTGATCAAGGGCTTCAGAGCTGATGCAGTGCCCTACCGCAAGAAAGTTGTTCCCATCAACATGAAAGCCGTTGAACTCAATATAGTTCGCCTGTAGGCGCACAACCGTGTAACCCGCGTTTGCCATGCGTATGGTTGCACCCCAGCGGTTGAGCGAACGATAGACGACGTAATCGTTGATACTCGTACCACCGCGCGTGATGTCCCACGACGCAGGAAAGGTATAGACGCCATCGAGAAAGACATACTCATGCCCGGTGGGTGTCGCGCTCAGGGCACGACCGATGGTACGGAAGGGCTGCGCCAGCGTGCCGGGGTTACTATCGCTGCCGTTGTCATCGATATAGTAGATGACGCGGGACTGTGCGAACGAGACGTTCCCAATCGAACTGAGCAAGACGACGAGTAGTGCCAAAAGCAGCACATAGTAGATAGAGCGGTGACGCGGCATGAACATAATGGCAATCGTCTTTTAGTGACCCGCCAGCGCGTCTGGCGGTGCTATGGTTAGAACATAAGTTGTGACGCCGCTGTTGCCTGCGCTATCCATTACCTGGAACGTCAGGGTTGTGCTGCCCTCACTTGTTGGCATGCCACTGATAACCCCGGCTACGCTGTCGAATACCAAACCTGCTGCCAAGCTGCCCGCCGCCAGGGTAAAGGTATATGGTTGCGTCCCTCCCAATGCGCCCAGTTGTGCCTGATAAGCAGCGTTCACATTTCCAACCGGAAGTTGTGATGGCGTGAACACCAAAATGATGCTTGGGGTCGTGATGGTGAGGTTGACTTCTTGCCAGGTTGTGGAACCTGCGCGATCCGTAACGAGCAAACCAAAAGTACTGAGTCCTGCCTGCGTCGGCGTGCCGCTGATTGCCCCATTCGGGTTGAGTGACAAGCCAGCGGGTAAACTACCGCGAATGAGCGAATAGGTGTACGGTGCAGTGCCGCCGCTTGCCAGCGGAATGTAGTGATAGGGCTGCCCGACGACACCACCAGGGAGCATAGGCGAGAGTGTGAGTGCCAGCCAGGTGTTGGTCGGCAGGAAGGTAGCAGGTGGCGGCAGCGTGGTGGTGGGCGTGGCGCTAGGACCTGCGGTAGGCACAAGTGTAGCGGTCGCGGTTGCTGTCATCGTTGGGGTGAGGGTGGCTGTAGGCGTCATGGTTGCCGTAGCCGTCGCCAGTGGTGTATTGGTCGGTTGGAGGGTCGTAGGCGGTGGGCAGCTTAACCCCATTGATGACAGATACTGTCCGCCGATGATCTCCTGACGGATTCCGGGACCTTCCCATGCTACCTGCACAAAATCACCAAAGTCTCCGTCCTTGTGCAGAATTTCAAAGTAGTAAAGTTGCCCCGCCGAGAGCGCGATTGGCATGGATTGCTGAGTTGGGAATGCGTTCCACACATTTGGCGATGTATACGAGTCCACCCACGCCTGCCGCACAAGATTTGCAGGGCTGTTGTTAGTGCTAAGGAAGAATTCGCCGTTGTTGTCGCTGGCAAGCCAGAAGACATAGTTTCCGCTCGCGGGCGGAGTGATAAAGCCTCGCAGTCGCTGCCCATAGTTATCACCGATTCCGTAAGGTGTACTCAGGCTGCTGGCAGCGATACATTGATCGGGATTGTTGGGGTAGCGCGGATGTGTGCGTAGATCATTGTTGCTGATACCGGGAATGCCTGTCCAGATTTCGCGGATGACACTGCCAACGGGTTGTGCGGTTGATGTCGGTCCTATGGTCGGTGTCAGGGTAGGCGCTGGTGTAGGCGTGTTCGTCGGCGCTAAGCCACACGACATGCCTGCCGATGACAGATTGGCGCTGCCGATGATCTGGCGGCTCATGCTCGCCGTACTCCAGGCAACCTGAACAATGTCGCCGCCGGAGCTTTCCTTGTGCAGGACTTCGAAGTAATACTGCTGCCCTGCGTTCAGCGCGATTTCAACGGAGCGCTGGCTGGGATACTTTGTCCACTCATCGCGGTTCGTGTAGCCATTCTCGATCCAGGCAATGCGTGAGGTATTGGCGGTGCTGGTGTTGGTACTCAGCCACAATTCAGCCTCATCGTCCCCGGTAATCCAAAACGTATAGGCAGCCGTTGTTGAGGGGATGATGTATCCGCGCAGTCGCTGTCCGTAATTGTCACCGTTCGATGGTCCGAAGATCTGGTTCAGCAGATCGCACTGGTCTGGGTTGTTCGGGAACGTCGGAACCGCGCGCAGACTGCCTATCGTGATACCCGGTACGTTGACCCAGATTTCGCGCAGGATGCTGCCCGCGCCTGGCAAAACGACAGGCGTTGGCACGAAGGGCGTTGGCGTCGGGGTGTGCATGACCGGCATAGGAACCGTTGCTGTTGGCGCAGTACCGCCCACTTCATACGCGCCAATATCGCGGTTGCTCACGCGTGCGTTGCCATCCATGTCGTTTACAGGTGACGGGCGGGATGTTGAGGCTGCGCCGAGCGCCGGGCTGTTTGCCTGTGGGCGAAAATTGGGCAATCCGATAATGCCGGGGATAACGTTTCCAAGTCCTGGGCTGACCAGGAGTGGATTGACTCCGATCTGGTTGCCGTTGGCGGGGTCTTGAAGTCGTGCCAGACCAGCACTATGCCCATTGTAGGAGAGCTGACCGGGCGTGCCATTAAACAGAATGTTGTTTTGCCAGTTGGTTCCTGCGCTGTCCACATCGTCCGGTTGGTTCATAATGACCGAGACCGACCGGCAGCTGCTGCAACCGGGACGGTCAGGAAATGCTACCGCAATATTGTTGTACCACTGATTATTGGCGGCGCTGTAGTTGCTCATTTCTGCGCGCCAGCCACCGAAGAACGGATCTGCCTGATTTGCAAACAAGGTATTGTTACGAATGGTTACGTTATCGGTCTGATAAAGATGGATACCCTGACCGCCGTTGTTATAGACGAGATTATTTTCAATGAGCGTCTGGTGCTGGTAACCGCTGCCGGGTCCGCCACCTGTGTAGTTGCGGCGGAAACGGTCGAAGATGATCCCGTTACCATCGTAATGCGTTGGGACACTAGGACCGATCAGGTTGCTGTGGCTGATATTGTTTCTGACGACCATATGGTACTGCTCGTAGCCGGGGAATAAGCCCAGACTATTTGACATAGGCGTGGGGTAGTAGACGGAAATCCCACTCGTCATCCATTGGCTGGTGTACGAATTGTTGTGAATGAGGTTGCCTTCTACAAAGTAGAAGTCGCCGTAATTCATTTGGATACCGCTGCTGCCACAGTGATGTACCCAGTTGTTCAGGATGCGCTGATGATGGTAGCCTGTACGTTGATTGATGTCTGGAACATAGCCCTGATCGGGCGCTTCCGAACTGATGCAATGCCCCTGCGCCTGGAAATTGTTGCCGTCAACATGAAAACCATTGAATTCTATATAGTTTGCCTGTAAGCGCACGACCGTGTAGCCGCCATTTGCAAGGCGGATCGTAGCACCCCAGCGGTTAAGCGAACGATAGACAACATAATCGTTGATGCCTGTGCCGCCTCGCGTAATGTCCCAGGGGTTGGTGAAGTTGTACTGTCCATCGAGAAAGACGTACTCATTGCCTGCAGGGCTGGCGGATAACGCGCGCTCGATCGTGCGGAACGGCTGTGCCAGCGTGCCGGGGTTGCTATCGCTGCCGTTGTCATCGATGTAGTAGATGACTCTCCCCTGCGCAAACGACAGGCTTCCCGTGGGAAGAAACAGGCAGATGAAGATCAAACTGAGCAGAAAAACATAACTGAGCGGACGAGCAATTGTAGCTGGCATGATAGTAACCTTGAGAGTATGTCCATTATCATTCAAATGCGCTGCCCTAACGCAGGGCTAAATTGTTCGCCTAACAACACGTGTCTTGAAACTAACAAGCCGAAATTGCGTATACTATCCTTGCTTTAGACGCCTTAGAGGTAACCGCCAAGATGAATAGTGATGAAAGAAACTGGCTGGATGTGCTGAGTGATGGGCGGCTGGTGCGCGACTGGCTTAGCCTGAACACACATATTGTCTTTGCCAGCGCGATCTGGGGTTTACTGATTCTGCTGTTCAGTCTCGGTCTTGGGCTGGCGCTGATTCTGATCGGCTTGCCTATCTTACTGCTGACATTTGCCAGCGTGCGGACATTGGCAGCGCTTGATCATCAAATGACGGCGGGATTGCTCAACCGTCCCGCTGCGGACCTGCATGATGACGTTGACCCGCGCGGGGCAAACTTTGGTGAGCGCTTTGGTCTATATCTGGGCAGCGGCGTCACCTGGCGCAGCCTGATTTATCTGGCGCTCAAGATACCGCTGGGAACATTTACGATTACCGCAGCTTGGATGCTTCTGCCATTTATAGCGTTGGAAGTCTTGATTATGGGTCCGTTGGGTATCGACCTGCACATGATCACACCGCGCCTGACGCAGTGGCTAGCACTGATTGCGCATGAGCTGCCATCGGCAGTGCTGGCGAAAGTGCCACAGCCGAGACCTGCCGCGCGGTCAGAGAAGAGCAAGAACGACCTGCGCATCAGTCGCCTTGAAACTATCGAAGACGAAGACGATGTGCTACCGCGTTATGTCCTCACTGACGATGGTGAGATTGTGCGCAGGCGTTAGCGCGCAGGTGGTGCAGCCAACAGTTGCCTGGCGCGCTCGCGTACCCACTCCGGTGCGTCAGGGACATTGAGCGCCTGCTGCCAGTAAGTGCGCGCTTCTTCTCGTTGTCCCCTTACGGCGTACACCTCGCCCAGCACCAGCAGTGCTTCAGGCAAATTGGGCGCGCGAGTGAGCGTACTTTCCAGGATGGCTTCGGCAATCTGGTCGCCACGACGCGGACGCTGCATTTCCAGCAGCACCCGCGCACGGATGGTGCTGTAAATGGGTGACTGCAAACGTTCGGCACCCTCATCAAATTCGCGGATCTGGCGCAAGTCGAACAGATCGAGCGCATTCCCTGTTGTCGAGACGTCGTACAGTGCGCGCCCTCCATATTCACGGAAAGCCGCAAAGCTAGGATCATCTGCCAGTTCAATCAATCCTTCGCGTACAATCGCAATGGCGACCCCGTTCGCTTCCATTGCCGAGGCGGTAGAGGCTGCGCTCAAGAGATATTGTGCTGCGTTTCCCGCTGATGGCAACCCGGCTGCCAGCGTGTCCCAAAGTTCTTCAGTCTGCCCGGCGACAAGCTGTGCGCGAAATAACGCCAGATGCGCAGATGGATCGTCCGGGTTGGTACTCACGAGTGCCTGTGCATCCTCAAGACTCAGTTCTTCAATGGCAAGCACTTGCGGCGGCGGGTCATTTTCGACGAATGCAGGGGGCAGGTTGCGCCCCGGTCGTGTCAGGATGAATAGCCCTACCAGTAAAAGCAGCGTCAAAGCCACCCCAAGCGCCACAAACCAGATGGCATTGCGCGGCTTGCGAGCTTGTACTGGACTCGCAACAGTGGGCGGCGCTGTTGGTGTTTGGGTTGCTCTGTTCGTCTCAGCCGTGAAGGCTGCAACCCCAGGCGCTGTAGACGGAGGAGTCATCGGGGTGCTGACACCCGCCGTGCGGCGGCGCGCGTGGCTGGCGACGACAATGCTTTCGCGCAGTGAAATGGCATTTGGATTCGCCAGCGTCGACATGTTCTCGCTTGCGGCTGTGCGCAGTTCGCCCATCAGTTCGCCCGCCGCTGCGTAACGTTGGTTGCGATCTTTGGCAAGCGCCTTCAGCAGCACGGCTTCCAGGGCTACGGGGATGCTGGCATTGATACTGCGCGGCGGCGGCAGTTCCGCACTGATATGCTGCTGGATGATCGTGTACGGCGTTGCGCCGCTGTAAGGAACTGTGCCTGTCAGCAATTCATACAGCACGACACCGAGTGAATAAATGTCGGCACGGGCGTCAATACTGTCGTCCCCACGCGCTTGTTCAGGGGACATGTAGAAGGGCGTGCCGATCAGCATGTCCTGACTGAGCGTGGTCGCGCCACCGACCGCAAGACGGGCCAGTCCGAAGTCCGCGAGATAAGGCATTCCATCGCGATCCAACATGACATTGCTTGGCTTGATGTCACGATGCAGTACCCCCCGGCTGTGGGCATAGTCGAGCGCGGACGCAACCCGGCTCATGACCTCGATAATGTCAGCAATCGGGACTGCGCCCTGCGCCATGACATGCTTGAGCGTCGTGCCTTCGATGAACTTCATAATGATGTAGGGTTGACCATCATGCTCGGCGTAATCGTAAACCGGCACGAGGTTGGGGTGGTCCAGTTTGGCAACGATTTGCGCTTCGCGTTCAAAACGGGCGACGAAGCCAGGATCATCCAGGTACTGCCGATGGATCATTTTGATGGCGACAATCCGGTCGAGCCGGGCGTGGTAGCCTTTGTAGACGGTCGCCATGCCGCCCTGCCCCACAGGTTCGAGGATGCGGTACTGACCGATCATCTGTACGTCGCTCGTCGCCATTGTTCAGCCTTCGTGTAACTGCGTCGCTGTCTCCATTATACGCAGTGTGCGGGGTTTGGTTACAAAGCATCATGCTGAAGTATATAGTACCCGCCAAAGGTTGGAGCAACCGTCCCTCTCAAAGGTGATGTTGTAAAAGTGAAATGTGGTCATGCTAAGCGTAGTGCAAGCGTAGGGAACGATCTGTACATAAAATTCGTATAGTAACGAGGTCTTGGCTCGCACAAGACTGCTCGTGCTGTGCATTGATTCGCATCAAGGGCACGCTAGAATTTCATCCCGTTTGGAGGCACGATGGCGACACAAAGCGCCACTACTATTGCGATGATGCCGATGACGACCCGCGCACCTTCTCGTAGTTTACTAGGACATTTGCTTGCCGTACTGGTTCAGCCTGGCAGCTTTTTCACCCGTTTGCCGGCCACACGCCACTGGCTGCTTGCAGCACTGCTGATTCTGATCGTTATCGGAACTGCCGCAGTGCGTCGCCCGGCTGGTGAAGACGGCGCGATTTTCGAGCCTGTACCTATCCCTGATGTCAACGCGCCGCCCATGGACAGCGGCGGAGATTTTGGCGCAGTTCCGTTCGATCCCAGTGTCAATATCCCGCCAGGTGCGCTGGATGGGGGGGGTAACCCTGCCACACCCGATATTGCAGACACACTGATTGTCGGGTTACTGGCGGCAGGGAATCTGCTCGTGGCGTTGGCATTTCAGACTCTGTTGTTGTCTGAGGTGTCGCTGTTCAATGGACGTGCGCCGCAGCTGGGGCGCAACCTGCAACTGGCGGTATGGGCAAGTGTGCCGCTGGGGTTGATGGCGTTGTTTCAGGTGATCTACTATGCGCTTGGCGGACAGGGGGGCATGCTGGGGGTCTCGCTCCTGCTGCAACGGTGGGAAGCGTATGGCTCACTGCCACTATTCGTTCAGTCATTTTTGCACAGCTTCGCTGTGCAGTTAACGCTGTTCTGGTTGTGGAACGCCATCCTGCTTTACTTTGCGGCGCGCTATGGCTTGCGCGGCAAGGCGTGGGCGTCATGGGTGGTGGTCGTCGCGTGGCTGATGATCGCTACGCTTGTGCCAGCGCTGACAGGCGCGGTTCAACCGCTGGCGGCAGAAGTGCCTGTGGCTGAGTTTGGAAATGTTGACCCAGCGGTGCTGCAACCGGGCATGGATATGTCTGTTGCTCCGAGTGGTACGACTTCTGGCGGTGTAGAGCCTGTAATTGAGCTACTGCCAGGATCGCCCTAAGGATGATGATGAACGGTAATGGACATGTGCCAGCGCCAGCAATCCTGGTGCGAAACCTTGACAAGGCGTTCATGGTGGGCGGGCAGGTGCTGCCTGTGCTGCGCCGCGTCAGTCTGCGTATTGATGCCGGGCAGTTCGTCGGCGTAATGGGACCCAGCGGCAGCGGCAAGAGTACGCTGTTGTACCTGATTGGTGGGTTAGACAAGCCAGGCAGTGGCCAGATCGCGGTGGCGGGACAGCGCCTTGACCAGATGAACAGCGATGATCTGGCGCGCTTTCGTCGGCTGACAGTCGGGTTTGTATTTCAGAGCTTTCATCTTGTGCCGACGCTGACGGCGCTGGAGAATGTCGCGCTGCCTGGCATCTTCGCCAGCCAACCGCGCGAGGAACGCGAAGAACGGGCGGCACGACTGCTGCGCCTCTTGAAGATGGATGACCGTGCCGATCATCGCCCGAGCCAGCTTTCCGGCGGGCAGCAGCAGCGCGTGGCGATCGCGCGTGCGCTTTTCAACGAGCCGCCGATCATCATGTGCGATGAGCCGACAGGCGCTCTGGATTCGCACACGGGTGAGATTGTGATGAAGATGCTGCGCCAGTTGTGCACGCGCATGGGCAAGACGGTTATTGTCGTCACACATGACCCGAAGATCGAGCAGTATGCCGACCGGATGGTGCTGCTGCGCGACGGCGAGATTGTGGATGATTACCTGACGGACAGGGATGTCACGCGCCCTGATATGAGTAATGACCGGATAAAGCCGCTATCGATCGGGCGAGAATCATGATGCGTAAGTATTTATCTCTCATATTGCTGGTGCTGACCAGCGCTGTGGTGGTGTGGGGTGTTGGCGCGCAGGATGTGACGCCGACCAAGGAACCCGATGTGCCCACCGCAACACTGCCCCCTGTAACATCCCTTCCTCAACAGGTTACGCCGCTGATAGTGACCCTCATCGAGCCTGCGACGCTGGTATCAGGGCGCTCAAACGTGATTTCGATCTATGGTCAGGGATTTACGAACAACACACTCGTTCGATTGACAGGATTTGGCTTGGTCAGCGCGACTTTCGTCAATCCTGGCGCACTGACGGCGACGATACCGGAAGCGGTGCCGCCAGGTGTCTATGGCGTGGATGTGAGCGATCCGGTCAATGGCATTGCCAGTTCGCCCATAGCGCTGACAATGATCGCGCCGACGCAGCCGCCGCCAACGCCGCTCCCTCCCCAACCGACGGCTGAACCCACCAACACCTTGCCACCACCGACACCGATTCCTGGGCAGCCTTCGCTGGTCGTGCGCAGCTTCCGAGCTGAGCCGGACAGCGTCGCCCAGGGCGGAACCACGACGCTAATCTTCGAGGTCGTCAATCAGGGCAATCGTCCAGCGCAGGGGGTTTCAGTTGCATTGGGCGGTGAAGCGCGGTTCACGCCTGCCGATGGGATGGCGTCGGCGACGGTTGCCGACATTCCGCCGGGCGGGTCTGTTACTGTGTCGCTGTCAGTCGTGGCGGCTGCGGATGCGCCTGTGGGTCCGAATGATGTGCCGATCACGATGACGTACCGCGATTTCTCTGGCGAAACTTATACCAGCAACGCGAACCTGGGTGTGGATGTAACTGCCTTCAACCTGTCATCGCAACTGGTCGTTGTCCGCTCGGCGGTTGAACCGCAGCCCGCCGTGCCGGGCGATACAGTCGAAGTCACACTGACGGTTGCCAATCGCGGCAACCAGACGGCGGCGGGTGCGCTGGTGCGCATTACGGGCGAAGGCAGCATCCTGATACCCGGCGCATCAGGGGATACATTTGCGTTGGGTGATCTGGCGGCGGGTGCAACTGCCGATGTGAGCTTCCCGATGATCGTGCGCGGCGATACTCGGCGCGGCGCGCAGGCGCAATCGGTACGCCTGATCTACTTCCGGAATGGCGAAGCGCAGGAAACAACGACCAGCATCACCGTACAGATTGCCGAGCAGGTACGCGCCCAACCGCTGATCTTGCTGCAATCGTATGACACGGGTATGGACGACCTGAAGCCGGGCGACCGCTTCACGCTGACGTTTACGCTGCAAAATGTTGGTACAGCCGATGCTGAAGACATGTTGGTGACGTTCGGTTCGATGAATGTCAGTGATCAGCCTAACCCGCCATCTTCGGATAATGGCACGCCTGGCGCGCCGGGCTCGGCCGGTTCTGGCTCTAACAGCAGCACCAATCCCAGCACGATGTTTGCGCCGCTTGGCTCTGGCGGTACGCTGTTTGCGGGCGATTTGCCAGCAGGTGGAACGATGACGTTGACACAGGAGTTCATCGTCAATGCCAACGTCCAAAGCGGCGTGCAGCAGCTTCCGATTAGCGTGCGCTACACCACAGACGAGGGGCGTACCGGTCAGGCATCGCTGTCTGCAAGCATGATCGTCCTTGTGCCACCGCGCTTGCAGGTGGCGCTGGATGCGCCGCTGCCGCCGACCGTAAATGTGGGCGAGCCGCTGTCGATTAACCTGAATATCGCCAATATCGGGCGGGGTAATGAAGTCATCCAGACGGCAGCATTGACGGCGGAAAATGCGGAAGTAGTCGATGGCGCATCAACACAGATTGGCGTGATACGCGAGAACGAGGACGAAACCATCAGCGGCACGCTCATTCCAACGGGTCCGGGAACCGTGACGTTTACATTCACACTTTCATATCTGGACGATCTCGACCAGATCAAGACGCTCGACTATACATTCACGGTTGAAGCCGAAGAGCCGCTACCACCACCGGAGATTCCGTTTGATCCGCCGCCCGTTATCACGCCTGAACCGACGTTGGAACCCGACGACTGGTTTGGACGCTTGCTGCTAGGTTTCCTGGGATTGGGTGGATGAACTACGATGTTGTACGAACTGGCACAACTGGCGGTGCGGAATTTGATGCGAGCGCGGGCGCGGCTGTTCATGACCAGCGGCGGCGTGCTGGTCGGCACTGCCGCCGTCATCCTGCTGATTGCGGCGACGATTGGCTTGCAGCAGGCAGCGGAGCAGGGTATTGGTCAGAATGCCTCGCTGACGCAGATCAACGTCTCGCCTGGCTTTCAATCAGACGTAGCGACGGAAGCAGAGCCACCGGAACTAAATCCGGAAACGGTGGCGACGTTTTGGCGTATTCCCGGTGTCGAAATGGTGATCCCGGTGCTGAATTTCGTCAGTTGGGGCGAAATTCGCACCGAGGATGATCTGAGCGGCTTCGGGCAGATCATGGGCATTGACCCGCAATATCTGCCGTATCTTGGCGTTGATGTCGCTGAAGGCTCCTTGACGCTGGGGGAAGGACAGGTACTGTTTGGCTCGCAGGTGCCGTTGAACTTCTTCGACCCGATGGCGACCGAGTATATGCCGCAGGTAGTGGATGCGATGAATACGCCGCTGGAGTTCCGACTGTATAACAATATGGGAACAGACGAACGGCGTCTAGACTTGAACGTTGCGGGCGTGCTGGCGTCCAAGCCAGAATGGGACTACGCGATTATCATGCCGATTCAGGACGTGATCGCGCTCAACGAGTGGGTGACGGACCGGCGGACACGCGCGGAAGACTTTAAGTACGACATGGCGATTGTGCGCGCGACCAGCCGTGAAACGACCGCTGAGGTAAGCGAGACCATCAAGGAGATGGGATTCAATGCGGGTGGTATCGTCGATTTCATCAATCAGTTGAACGGATTCTTCACCACCATGCGCCTGATGCTGGGGGCGGTCGGCGGGATTGCGCTGCTGGTGGCGGCGTTTGGCGTTGCCAACACAATGACAATGGCGATACTGGAGCGCACGCGCGAGATCGGCTTGATGAAGGCGGTCGGGGCCACGGATCGCGATGTATTGACGGTATTTCTGATCGAGGCGGCGTTGGTCGGCTTATTCGGCGGGATCGCCGGTGTGTCCATTGCCTACGTGATCCAGAACGCCGTTAACAACGCGATTGCCAACGCGCCGCCGCCAGACCCAAGCCAGGGCGGCGGGATGATGTTTCTGCCTGTCGACATTTCGATGCTGCAAAATGGCTTGATTGTGATCCCGTCGGATCTGGCTGTCTTCGGGCTGGCGCTGGCGACTGGCGTGGGCATTGCAGCCGGGCTGTTCCCAGCGCTGCGTGCCGCCCGGATGACGACGGTGGTAGCGCTCAAAACGGATTAAAGGCCTTCTCCCTGCCTTGCTTAAAGCCTGTGCGAGTGTTATGCTCGTCAGGCATTTAACGTAATTTGAAGCAGGGTTCATGTCGTTACTGCGTCGCTTTACGCGCTGGCTTACACCCGGCTTGGGTATCAAGCGCTGGTTCGTCATGCTGGCGCTCGGTATCTTGCTGCTGGTCGTCACCATCAGCCTGATCGTCGTCGCACTCTTGCAAGGTGGATACAACAACACACTGCAACTGTGGATTGGTGCGTTGGTCGGGTTAGGCGCGGGATTATGGTTGATAACCTACGGTGTGGTAAGCCTTGTGCGGCGTTTCCTGCAACCCTATCGCCAGCGGCACAGCGGCGAAGTCTACGACACCTTACATCGTTACAGCCTGGCAGAGAAGGGCGTGCGCGTCGTCGCAATTGGCGGCGGTACAGGCTTGCCGTCGGTACTCCGGGGATTGAAGCCATTCACGAAGAACCTCACGTCTGTCGTAACGATGGCGGATGATGGCGGCAGCAGCGGAAGACTGCGCACAGAGATGGGTGTGCTGCCCCCCGGCGACCTGCGCAATAATATCGTCGCGCTGGCGGACGACGAAAGCCTGATGGCGAAGCTGTTTCAGTACCGCTTTGAAACGGGTGACCTGAAAGGTCATGCCTTTGGCAACCTGTTTATCAGCGCGTTGGAAGCCGTGACAGGCAGCATTGAAAGCGCGCTTATTGAAACCGAGCGTGTGCTGAACATCACTGGTCGTGTCTTGCCTTCGACTTTACAGGATGTCAATCTGGCGGCGTGGGTCATACCGCCCGGCGGAAGTGAGGCTGTGTGGGTGCAGGGCGAGTCAAACATTACACACATGGGCGGTAAGGTGCAGCAGTTGTGCCTTGAGCCCGGTGATGTCGAAGCTTATGCTGGCAGCGTGGATGCTATCACAAGAGCGGATATGGTGGTGATCGGTCCCGGTAGTCTGTACACGAGCATCCTGCCCAACCTGCTGGTGCAGGGGATTGCGGATGCACTGCGTGCGACGGACGCCGATATTGTTTATGTGTGTAACGTGGCGACGCAGCCGGGTGAGACGGAAGACTTTACCGTCGCCGATCATGTGCTGGCACTGGAAAAGCATATCGGGCGCGGGGTGTTTAATGTGGTGTTGGCGAACAATGCCTACCCGACAGAGAATGCAGGTGAAAACACGCGCTATGTGCCGCCTGTCCCTGCCACGCACGACATCTTGCAGCGCTACCAGGTTACATATGCCGATCTGACCGACGGCGAGCGCCCCTGGCGTCATGACCCGATTAAGCTGGCGGGGGCGCTGCTGAGGCTGCGGAATGGCACCAGTTCAAGTGTGAATTAAGCGGGCAATGTAGCGCATGGACGCGCTCAACCGCTGAAGTTCGGTTCAAGGCAAATTCAAGGAGAAGACTGCAATGGCGAAGCTTAACGTAGGCATCAATGGCTTTGGGCGTATTGGTCGTCAGGTCATGCGCGCTATTCGTGAGTACTATCCCAACGATGTCAACGTCGTTGCGTTTAATGACCTGGGTGATCTGAACACAATGGCTCACCTGTTCCGCTACGACAGCAACTACGGGCGCTATCCCGGCAATGTTGAGGTGCAAGATGGGCAACTGGTCATTGATGGCGATGCGATCAAAGCACTGGCGATCAAAGACCCGGCGCAACTGCCCTGGGGCGACCTGGGCTGCGATATTGTGATCGAAAGCACAGGCATCTTCACCGACAAGGAGAAAGCAGCACTGCATCTTCAGGCAGGCGCGAAGAAGGTCATTATCAGCGCACCAGCAAAGGGTGAGGACATCACGATTTGTCTCGGTGTCAACCAGGACAAGTACGATCCCGCCAATCATCATGTGATCAGCAATGCATCCTGCACGACCAACTGTCTCGCTCCGGCGGCGAAGGTGGTGCATGACAGCTACGGCATCAAGCGTGGCATGATGACGACCATCCACAGCTATACGAACGACCAGCAGATTCTCGACCTGCCGCACAAGGACTTGCGCCGCGCTCGCGCCGCCGCACTAAGCATGATCCCGACGACGACGGGCGCAGCGAAGGCGGTGTCTTTGGTGATCCCAGATCTGAAGGGTAAGTTTGACGGCTTCGCTGTGCGCGTGCCGACTCCGACGGTCTCCCTGGTCGATTTCGTCTGCGAAGTCGAAAAGCCTGCCACGACTGAAGAACTGATTGCCGCGTTCAAGGCAGCCGCTGCGGGTCCGATGAAGGGCGTGTTGGATGTCAGCGAAGAACCTCTGGTGTCGGTTGATTACAAGGGCAACCCGTTCAGCAGCATCATTGATGCAATGAGCTGCATGGTCATGGGTGGCACGATGATCAAGGTCGTGAGCTGGTACGACAACGAGTGGGGCTATTCCTGCCGCGTCGCCGATTTGGTGAAGTTCATCGGGGAAAAGATGTAGCTTCGTACTCGTACTCTCTAAACCGTCATTTCCTAGTGCAAAGTGCAGAGTGCAGGGTGCAACCAAAATTGTGCGCTGCACTTTGCACTTTGTACGCTGCACAAAAGCCTGTAATAAAGTCCAAAAGGTTGACTCATGAATAAAATGACGATACGCGATATTGACCTCAAGGGCAAGCGCGTACTGGTGCGCGTTGATTTCAACGTGCCGCTGGAAGGCACGACGATCACCGACGATACACGCATTCGCGCTGCTGTGCCGACCCTGAAGGCAATTCTGGCGCAGCAGCCGCGCTCGGTCGCGCTGATGTCGCACCTGGGGCGTCCAAAGGGCGGTCCTGACCCCAAGTTCTCGCTCAAGCCCGTTGCGCCCGCGCTTGCCGCGCTGCTCGGTGTTGATGTGGCGTTTGCGGAGGATTGTGTCGGCGAGGTGGCAGAGCAGGCGGTGGCGTCGCTGCCTGATGGCGGCGTGATCCTCCTGGAAAACACCCGCTTTCACCCATCGGAAGAGAAAAATGATCTCGAACTAGCGCAGCAAATGGCGAAGCTGGGCGACGTGTTCGTCAACGATGCGTTCGGCAGTGCACATCGCGCTCACAGCAGCACGGAAGGCGTGGCGCGTTATCTGCCCGCCGTATCTGGGCTGCTGCTGGAAAAGGAGATCGAATATCTCGGCTCAGCGCTGGAAAGCCCGACCCGTCCGTTTGTCGCCATCCTTGGAGGTGCGAAGGTCAGCGACAAAATCGCAGTGATCGAAGCACTGCTCGATAAGTGTGACAAGCTGCTGATCGGCGGCGGTATGGCGAACACATTCTTCGCGGCGCAAGGCATCGCGATGGGTAATTCGCTGGTTGAGCCGGACGCAATCGAGACCGCGAAAGCGCTGATGGCGAAGGGCAGCGGCAAGTTGGTGCTGCCCGTTGACGCGGTGTTGGGCGACAAGTTTTCAGATGACGCCAACTCGATGACGACCGATGTTGCGGCAGGCGTTCAGGATGGCTGGGCGATCTATGACATCGGTCCGAAGACGGTTGAGCAGTTCAAAGCGGTGCTTGCCGATGCAAAGACGGTCGTCTGGAACGGTCCGATGGGCGTATTCGAGAAGGCACCGTTCGCAGTCGGGACACGCGCAATTGCCGGGCTGCTGGCGTCGATCACCAAGATCGGCGCGGTGACCATTATCGGCGGCGGCGACTCGGTCGCGGCGGTCGAAGATGCAGGCGTTGCGGATCAGGTCACGCACATCAGCACGGGCGGCGGAGCAAGCCTCGAAATGCTGGAAGGCAAAGTGCTGCCGGGCCTGGCGGCGCTGAAAGACCGCTAAATCCACTTTAGTACCAAACTCCTACACAACTCAAACTGTTCCCCCTCATTACGAGGGGGCAACTTTTCTTACGCCTGGGTTACAATGTTGATATGTACGAGTGAGATTATCACAAGATAGTTGTGGGAATTATGCCATGCCATTTCATGGAGAAGTTGACCGCGAACGTGATGCCCTGCGCGCCGGGCGCACGTTGATCGGAACGCTGCTCAGCGTCAAATGGGAGTTTGACGAGAAACGACGACGAAAACTAGTTGTGACCTACGAATTTAACTCGCCGATCAACGGACAGTGTGTGCGTGGCACATCCGAACTGCGCATTCCGGCAACACAGACGATGCCTGCACCGGGCAGCGCGATCGTGATCGTTTATCTCGATGACGAGCGACACACGGTATGGTAGGATAACGATTGCAATGTGATGAGTAATGAGTAAAGGGTGATGGGTCAGGGTTGAATGCCGAATAGTGCGTTCGAGTGCTGCTCATCACGGGTTCTGTAGCTTGCCAGTAGTCCTGTGCCGTCGCTTGTGAATGCCAGCGTGTCGAAGCGCCCTGCTTCCGGGACTGGCAAGCGGGAAGGGAATGCGACCGCTGATGCCAGATCGATGTGTGCAATTTCCGCTTGTTCTATGCCAACTATGCTTACCAGCGTACCATCTGGATGGATTGCCAACGCAGTAACCGCCACGAGTTGATCACCTGTTGCTGCGAAAATCTCGACCGCCCCCAGCCGTTCCAGCCGACCGGGACCGAGCGAACCCGTTTGTTCTCCCGCCAACACATTCACAAATGTTACACTGCCGTCATGCTTGCCAATCAGCAGTTGACCGAGCGCAGGATTGGCGGCGCGGTTGACTGCTAACACGCCAGATTCATTCAGCGCTGAGGTATCTTCAAGTGTGACTAGATTGATGAGATGAGTCGCGTCGCCCCTGCGTGTGGTCGAAACGACCAGCCCAAGCCCGCTGGCATCGAACGCCAATTGGTCTACCGGGAAGGGTAGTTCAAAGCGCGCTATCTCCGTCCAGGTACGTGTACTCCAAAGTATAGCCAAGCCGTTCCCCGCAGCTTCGTCGCCGTGTGCGCTGGCGAGGTAGAGCGGATGCAGCGCAACAGCGCGCAGCGGAAGCTCGGCGCGAATGTCCAACAGCGGCGACTCTTGGAACAAAGGTTCAATCCCGCCGCGTATATAGCGGTACACGGCGATGCGCTGCTCGTTGTCTTCCGGGTCTGCCAGTCCGAGCGCCACGTATGAACCGCCGGGACTCAGCGACAAATGTGTGATGTGGCGTTCCAATACCAGCGCGGCGCGGGTTGCTGCCGGGTTGTTTGCATCGTACACGGTGAGTTGGTCGGCGGCGTCAGCGATGGCGAGGACATTCGCATTCGCCGCGCTGCTCATACTGCCAGATGGGAGTTCGTAGGGGAGCAGTGCTAAGTCCGTCAGGGTGTCGGGTGCAATGAGTGGACGCACGGTTGCGTCTGGTTCGCCACTTTGCAGGTAGTACGTGCGGTCTTCGGCATTTGACTCTGCCGTCCAGCCTCCGCGCCCATCGATCTCAATCAGCCACCAGACGATGCCTTCGTTGCAGACAGGACCTGCGATCAGCGGAAAGCGGATACCGGGCTGCAAGTCAAACAGGTAATCGGCGCTGCGTGACGGTAGGGCGCGTACACGATTGGGAACGCCATCGGCTGAAATGATGCCATAGTCGCTCGATGACAGGCGTGGGGGCAGATAGCCGCTGTAATCTTGTGCGCAGCCCGTGGCGCTGCTCTGTGCGGCAAGCGGCGCAGGGACAAGGATCATGATGAGTGCGAACGCGAGCAGGTAACGCATAACGTGTGAAGTTCCTCTTAGGGTTAACGACGGCGCAGGATGAGGTAAAGGAATCCTGCCTGAAGCGCGGATAAGCCGCCAATCACGATAGCCGTATCGAACCAGAATTGCTCCGGGAACAGGCGAATGAGCGTGTCCGATGTCAGAAAGTACCAGGTTCCGTTCTCAAAAAAGACATTGTGAAAGCCTGTGAAGAAGACATCCCAGCCGACGAGCGCAAACAGAATAATGCCGACGATGCCGCCGAGCGTGAGCAGCGCCCCCACGCGCAGCGCGACCCACAGCCGCGCGCGGTCACGTCGCCATAGCAGCAGGGCGCATGCTGAGGCAATGACTCCGGCTGCTAACGCAATGATGAATGCCCACTGCGTGACCACCTGCACGTCGTACATGTGCTTCAGTTCACGCTCGTTATAGAGGGGCAGTCCATTGGGGAACGTCAAATCACCCAGATAGCTGAGGTCGTGGTTGTAAATCAGGTAGTCAATTGCGTAGGGTGCATACGTCAGGCGGTCTTGCAGTGTGAAACCGAAAGGATCGATTGGGAAGCCGGGGCGATGGTATTCGATCTGCAACCACAGCGGTGACATGACGATGCGGACATTGATCAGCACCAGCAGAAGCGGGACGAGCAGCGGGAGCAAACGACTGGCGATGCTTGTACCAGGCGTGGGTCGAACGGTGACAGATTTGTCTTGCGCAAGTGCTGCTTGAGTAGTCATGTGTTCTCGAAACTGATGTTTTTGTACATGAATGGCTTTAGCGCAGCGTTTCCGCGCCGCCACTGAGCAGGAAGTTTAGCACAAGTGAGTCCACAAGGGTTTCGACAGGCGCACGGTCATCGGTGAATATCAGGTCGGACGGCGTGACGGCGACGCGTGTACTTGCTGCCAGTGCCAGCGTATCGAGCAGAAGAGGGTTGGCATCGGCAGGGAGTTGCGCGGCGTTGGTGATAATGTTGTCGATACTGGTCGGCTGGAGGGTGGCGACAAGGATCGTGTTAAACGAATACGGAACGTCCATCGCGTAGACGCTCGGGTACACCTGTAGAAGCGTAGCAGCGAGCGCATCGGCCAGGCGGCGATCTTCCGGCGTTCGACCCACGTTTATCGCCACAACACCATCGTCGGTGAGGCGGTCGCGCACCTCCTGAAAGAACTCAACTGTACACAACTGCCAGGGAATGTAGGGCGGGCGGTAGGCGTCAATCGCGATGAGTGAATACTGGCGTGGCAGGTTTTTGACGACGTAGCGCGCATCGCCTGTGTAGGTCGCCAGCATGGGCATCTGCTCGGCGTTCATATCGAAGTAACGCGCCCCTGCTTCAATTATCGCCGCATCGATTTCGATGCCGTCAATCGGTACGTCAGGGTAGACGGCTGTGTACTGGCGGGCAATCGTGCCACCTGCCAAGCCGACGATTGCAACCGACTCGACATTCGCAGCTGTGTAGGACGGGTTGTTGAAATACGGCGCGGCGAGAAAGTAGTCCCATGTGCGTCCATAGATGATCTGGGTAGGATGCCACTGGCTGTGGACGCCTTGTCCTTCGTTAAGATAGAGGTAGCGATAGCCCTGCGTATCTTCTGCTACCTGAATATAGTTGTAGGCGCTCTCGTCTTCGTAGAGGATGGTTTGCCCCGGCAGGGCGGCGCGCACAGGCTGACTGAGTGCCAGCGTTGCCAGCATTGCGACGATGACAGGCATCCAAATGAATCGTAAAGCGCGTGCGCCGATATGCAGCGACAAGCCGATGAGGGCGATCACGAACAACAGCCCGGCGAAGAGCAGGAATGTACCAAACGTGCCGAGCAGCGGCACAATGAGGATTACCGGAATGAACGTGCCGATCAAGCTGCCAAGCGTGCCAATGGCGTAGATGCGCCCGCTAATGCCACCAACCTTGTTAGCATCGCTGTCCTGCAGCGCAAGGCGGATGGCAAACGGGGAGACCATGCCGAGCAGGGTGATGGGTGCGGCGAAAAGCACCAGCACGGCGACGAACGAACCGACCGCCAGTGCTGCCTCGATCCCCTGTACCGCACGAGCGGCAATTGCCAGCACAGGACGGGCAGCGAGCGGGACAAGGGCGTTGAAGAACGCGCCCCACAGGAGCAATCGATAGAAGGTGGCGGCACTGGGATGACGGTCTGAAAGACGACCGCCGATGAAGTAGCCCGCCGCCAGAAACAGCAGGATCAAGCCGATGACATTCGCCCAAACTAGATTGCTTGTTCCAAACACACTGCCGAGCAGCCGCGACGCGGTGATTTCAACCGCCAGCGTCGTCATGCCGCTGAAGAAGACGGCGATGTAGAGATAGTTGCGTTGATGGGGTTGAGGCATTCGAGTATGTACATCCTGTGTGCCTGCAAGATCGGGACTCAAGTTACACAAAGCTGCTTCGTTGTACAATGTAGAGACATCAAGTCGTTCCCGCGCTCAAGACCGCACCGATGTCGTCGTTCTTGCGGATGATGGCGTGTGGGATCCGTGCGTTGCGCAGCATGGAGCGCAGTGGTTCGGCGGATTGCACCCCGCCAAAGGATGCCGGATCGATCAGGATAGCGACAGGGCGTATACCTTTGCTAGTGAGCATTTGCGCCGCTGTCACCCATCTGTTATCGACAGACGCAGTGATCAGGATGAGCGTCGTACCGCGTCCCAGATACGACGTTTCAAGTGTGAGCAGGTGCGTCAGCGTGTGATTGCTCAGACTCCGGGCAATGGCGAGAGTCTCGAAAATGCGATTGATCTGGCGTGCGCCGCGTTCTGGCTGATGGATGGTGCGTCCGGGCGCGTAAGAAGCGAAGCCGACCGCGCGTTCGCTGCTAAGAAAGTATTGTGCCAGCGATGCAGCCGCGACAACCGCATATTCCTCTGTTGAGGGCGGTAGGGTGCTGCTGGTCGGAATCACGGGTCCGACGCCATTGATGCGGCGCACCGATGGATCTTCGACCAGCGTAGACGACGCCAAATCGAGAAATAACCAGATGTCTACCAGCGGGTCGAGTTCAAACTCCTTGACCATCAATTGATCGCGACGTGCCGATGTTTTCCAGTGGATACGGTTGAAACTGTCGCCTGTCGCATATTCGCGCACGCCTGTCGCATTAGTCGTGATGACATGGGTGCGCTGTCGCTGCGCATCGCCGCCGCTGAGGACGCCCGCAGGCAGCGGGAAGTGGTTAACGTGTGCCTTCAATGGGTAGACAACCACGCGTGAGGTTGCATTCACCCGACGTGGGTAGACAAACAAGCCGAACGGGTCGCCGCTGATAAACGTCATCGGACCCAGTTGAAATTCACCGCGTACCTGGCAGGGCGTTTGCACTTTCCAGCTATAGCTGCTGCGTCCCGACATCAATGGGACGACGTGGCTGGCACGATGATTGGCAAGAGTCGAATGGTCCCGCACTTCCAGCCAGAGACGCGGCAGTACCGATCGATTGGTGACTGTGAAGTATTCTTCCAGCACATGCCCGACCTGTGCACGGGTGCTGCGCGTGCGGCGGCTCACGCCGATCCACTGCACAGACAGCCACGCCCAGAGCAGGGAAAAGCCAAGCAACCCGCCGAATAGATAAGCGAGATTGAAGAAGAACGCGCGCCCCGTCAGCAAGCCGAGGAGCAGGCTTGCGATCAGCAGTGCGTAGATGGCATTACGACGATTGGGCATGGATTTATTGCCAGGGGCTTGCGCCCGCAACTGCCGTTTGAGCGAGGATGTCGTTGACGATAGCACGGGCGGTGACGTTGTTGATGCGTGCATCAGGGCGCACGATGATACGATGGGCGAGGCTGACTTCCGCCAGCGCTTTGACGTCATCGGGGATAGCATAGCCACGCCCTGCCATCGCCGCGCGCGCCTGTGTCGCTCGGAACAGTGCCAGCGATCCGCGTGGGCTGCTGCCCAGGTACACGTCGGGGTGACGGCGAGTGGCGCTGACCAACTCGATGATATAGCGCTTGACTTCATCGGACACATAGACTTCGCGGATGACATGCTGGGCGTTCACAAGTTCCTGCACCGAGACAACTTGCTGCACAGCTGCCAGCGGATGAACATGCTGCTGCGCGCTGAGAACGGTGAGTTCTTCCTGCGGCGTCGGGTAGCCGAGCTGGATGCGCATGAAGAAGCGGTCAAGCTGCGCCTCCGGGAGCGGGAATGTGCCTTCATACTCAATTGGGTTCTGGGTCGCCAATATCAGAAATGGTTCCTGCAACTGATAGGTGACGCCATCGACTGTGACCTGTCGTTCTTCCATCGCTTCCAGCAACGCCGCCTGCGTCTTAGGAGTGGCGCGGTTGATTTCATCCGCCAGCACGATCTGTGCCATGATGGGACCCGCGCGGAATTCAAATTCGCGCGTTTTCTGATTGAACAGTGAAACGCCGGTCACGTCCGAAGGCAGCATGTCGGGTGTGAACTGCAGACGGCTGAAAGACGCACCGATGCTGCGCGCTAATGCCTTCGCCATCATCGTTTTGCCAACGCCGGGGATGTCTTCGATGAGGATATGCCCCTGACCGAGCAAGCCGAGGATAGTGAGTCGAATTTCGTTGCGCTTGCCCACAATCACCTGACTGACGGAATGGGCGATTCGTTCTGCCACGTCCTGAACAACGCGCACATCCACATGGGCATTGCTGTTGGCTTGAGGTGGCACGCGGCGCATCTGATTGGTTGTATCGGGCATAGGTGTTCGATTCTCTTGGGTAGCGTTTGCAATCAGTATAGCGGAAGTTTACCATGCGAACAGGGAGGGTAGGGCAGTCGTCGATTAGTGTGGTTCATATTGCTGAGTTTATGATACCATTCTCGCTTCGGATTCGATTAGATCAAAAGTTACCTTCGTGAAGCCGCTTAACTATCATGATTTGCTGGATGCCTTTGCAGAAACGGGCTGCCCGGTTTGCCGATTGCTGAAAGCGGATGGCGATCGCTTTCTTGACCTGCTTTTTCATGAGAATATCATGGATGTCGGCGTTCAGCAGAGTGTGCGCGCCGCACGATTGCTATGCAGCACGCACGCCTGGCAGATGATCACGTTTCGAGGGCGTGCGCAGGACATCGCTGTCTTGTGCGAGGCAGTGCTGGATGAGTTGATTGAACGGGTTGATACCAGCACTCAAATTATGCCTGGGCTGCGACTGCCGTTCGCGCCGGCGCGTAGCAATGGTGCTGCCGATGCGCTTGAGCCGACGCAGCCGTGCATGTGTTGCGCACACATCGATCGCATGGAGAAGAACTACATCCAGACGATAGCTACATACTTTGGTGAGGCGGACATGCAGGAAGCATATCGCGTCAGCGAAGGATTGTGCCTGCCACATTTCCGGATGCTCCTGCGGATGCTGCGCGATCCGGCGTTGGCGAAGACGGCGATGGAGGTGCAGCTGCATCTGTGGCGATTGCTCAAGGACGAACTGACACTGTTCTTGCATCGCACCAGCACGAACAATATTGACGAGCCGATTGGTGCAGAAGCGGATAGCTGGCGGCGGGCGATTATGCAGCTTGCAGGGGATGATGATGTGTTTGGGTTACGACGTGGCGAAGACAAGTCATAGCGTTTCACAATTCAAAGTGCGCTCGACATTTAAACCTAAGCCTGCTTCGCGTTGTAGACCTTGTATGATGCATGTTCTGAAAAGGTAAGCCTATGTCAAAGGAACGGTTGACGACTCCCCAGCTTCTCGCGCGCATTGAGGCGAACTGGGAAGAAATGAATACGTATCTCAAGTCGCTGGAGCCAACCGTGCTGTTTACACTGACCGATGCTGGTGGCTGGACGATCAAGGATCACCTCATCCACCTGGCGGTGTGGGAAGACGCTATGTTAGCGGTCCTGAATGGCATCCCTGCCCGTGATCACTTACAGATCGACGCGGAGGTCTGGAAAAGTGGCTTTGACGCGATCAACGCTGTGATCCAGCAGCGGCATCGTGATACGACGTTGAACACCGTCATCAGGACGGCGATGGAGAACCACGCGCGGCTGATCGAGCGCATCAAGCTACTCAGCGATGAAGACCTGTATCGCCCGTTCAACAGCTACGTCACGGTATCCCAGAATGAGTCGCCCGTGATGGGCTGGATCGAGGGAACGACGTTTGAGCATTACGCCGAGCATCTGCCCTGGATGAAAGCAATTGCAGAGTCTGGCGACGGCAAGGTCAGTAAAGCGCATCTCTTATCGCTGATAGATACATCGTGGAACGAACTTCAGGCGTATCTGAACACACTGACACCGGCGCAGATTGACGGACCGACTGACGCAGCCGGTTGGACGGTTAAGGATCATGTGATGCACCTTGCTGTGTGGGAGGACAGCATCAATGCGCTGCTTGAAGGGCGGTCACGTGCGGAGAATTCCGGCGTTCCGCAAGATGTGTGGGATAGTCACGATTTTGATGCGATCAACGAAGTCATTCGTCAGCAGTTTGTGGCGCTGCCGTATGACGACGTGCAGCAGCGTTTCCAATCTGTCCATGAAACGCTGCTGGGCAAACTGGCAGCGATGAGCGATGAAGATCTGTATCGTCCGTACCAGCATTATCAGCCGGGCGATCAGCGTACTGATCCGGTCGTCAACTGGGTGAATGGCGATACGTTTGAGCATTATGCTGAACATCTACCCTGGATACGCGCGATTGTCGAAGGTGGCAGATGAATATCCTGATCATTGGTGGCACACGATTTCTGGGGCGTTATTTGACAGAAGCAGCATTACAGGCGGGACATCAGGTCACGCTGTTCAATCGTGGCAAGACGAATGCTAATTTGTTCCCGAAGGTCGAACAGCTACACGGGGATCGCCAGACGGCTGAAGGTCATGACGTGCTGCGTGGGCGGCGCTGGGATGTGGCAATTGATACGTGTGGCTATGTGCCGCGCCATGTGCGCCTGACAGCGGAACGGCTGGCGGACGCGGTTGAGCGGTATGTGTTTATCTCCACGATTTCGGTCTACAGTGACGCCTTGCAGCCAGAGAGCGATGAAAGCGGACCGCTGGCGACGCTGGACGATCCGACGACCGACGTTGTGGACGGCGCGACGTATGGCGGACTGAAAGTGCTGTGTGAGCAGGCGGCGGAGACTGCGCTGCCGGGGCGTGTGCTGCAAGTACGGTCGGGGTTGATCGTCGGTCCGCACGACCCAACGGATCGCTTCACCTACTGGGTGGCGCGTGTGGCGGCGGGTGGAGAAGTGCTTGCTCCGGATAGTCCGTCGACGCGCGTGCAGTTCATTGATGTGCGCGATGAGGCGGAATGGATTATCAATATGGCGGCGGCGCGGGCAACAGGCATCTATAATGTGACCGGTCCTACCGCGCCGTTGACGATGGGCGAAGTGCTGGAGACGTGTCGCGCCGTCAGCGGGTCGGATGCGCAGTTGGTGTGGGTAAGTGCAGAGTTTCTGCAGGCGCACGACATTCAGCCGTTCCGCGATATGCCGCTGTGGGTTCCAGAAGGTCACGACGCGGTGCTACGGCTGCGCGTCAATAAGGCAGTTGCGGACGGGCTGACGTTTCGCCCGCTGGCAACGACCATCGCGGATACGCTGGCATGGCATCGTACACGCCCGGCAGCGGAACAGGCGGCATTGCAGGCAGGCATCACTGCCGAGCGCGAGGCAGAATTGCTGCGTGAGTGGAAGGAGGCGTGATTACGCCTCCACCAACTCTCGCAGACCCGCGTATTCAGACTTGAATGTTTCAACCATCGCTGCCTTCTCGTCATCAGGCAGGAAGCTGGCACGTACCGCATTGAGCGCGATCTCGTCCAACTCGTCCAGCGTGACGAGTTCGTTATCCAGTGCCTTCTGATATTCGCCTACCAGCGAGGTCTGGTACAGCGAAGGCATGTCGCTGCCGAGCGTAACCGTGATGCCTGAATCGTAGAGTGCGCGCAGCGGGTAGTTTGCAGGGGCTTTCACCCAGCCATGCTTCAACGCGCGTGACAGGTTCAGGCTGAGGGTAACGTTGCCTTCACGCAGTTTTTCCAGCACTTCCGGCGAGTCTGCTGCGCCGCGTGCATCAATAATGCGGTTCGGCGCCAATGCAGCCATTGAATTCAGGATGCCTTCTGCCCCCTGCTCATCACCTGCGCGGACGACGCGAGCGACATCGCGTTTTTCCGCCTGCTTGAACGGGCGCTCGAATTGACCGACTGGCAGCAGGCTTTCCCGCCCGCCCAAACCAACCGCGACAATACCACCCTTGCGTGCTGCCATTGTGGTCGCCCAGCGGATAGTCTCTTCTGCGCGACGCGGCTCTTCACGCCCCATCGAGATGATCCATGCGATGCGGATGCCCCACGCGCGCTGTGCCCGGTCACGCCCATCATTGATGAGTGCCAGGAAGTCATCCGCCTGGAGCGCCAGCGCCGCATAAAGTGAGGGGTCAACGCTGATCTCAGCGTAGCGCACGTTCTGTTTGTGCAGGGCGGTCGCCGCTTCGTAAACGAGCAGTTTCAGGTCTTCTGGCTGCTGCACCCAGCTGCTCGCCATGCGGATGATGTCGTCGAGCTTATTATATTCCGGTGCGCTCAATAGACGCACCCAGTTTTGGAAATGTTTGGTGCTTTCGGCAACGTCGTTCTGGTCGGCAATCGTGGCAATGGTCTGTGGCTTCATAGCGCCGTGCAGTTGCAGGTTCAGTTCGACCTTCGGCATTGATTGGATGTAATCGCTGATCTTCATGTTCGTCTTTCCTACGCTTGTGTCTGCTGGCGGTGGATTGCCGCCTCGATAAATTTCTTGAACAACGGCTGCGGCGCATTGGGACGGCTGGTGAATTCAGGGTGGAATTGCGAGCCGACCATGAACGGATGATCTTTAAGTTCGGCAATCTCAACCAGGCGACCATCAGGACTGAGACCACTGAAGACCATGCCCGCGTTTTCAAAAGCGGCGCGGTATTGATTGTTGAATTCAAAGCGGTGGCGATGGCGCTCCTGCACCTGGGCGACATTGCTATAGGCGGCAGCGGCGATAGAGCCGGCTTGTAGGTTGCACGGGTAATTGCCAAGCCGCATCGTGCCGCCCATATCGGTGATGCCGCGCTGTTCGAGCATCAGGTCAATAACCGGGTGGTCGCTGCTGGTCTCGAACTCGCTGCTGTTGGCGTCTTCTAGCCCCAGCACGTTACGCGCAAATTCGATACACATGGTCTGCATTCCGAGGCACAAGCCGAGATAGGGGACTTTCTGTTCACGCGCGAAACGTCCGGCAAGAATTTTGCCCTCGACACCGCGATAGCCAAAGCCGCCCGGCACAATGATCCCATCGACGCTGCGCAGTTGGTCGTAGCTTTTGTCTTTTTCCAGATCGCCACTATGAATCCATTCTATTTCCAGGCGGTGATCATGGGCGCTGGCGGCGTGGTAGAGCGCTTCTTTGACGCTCATATAAGCGTCGTGCAGATCGATATACTTGCCAACGATGCCAATGCGCACAGCCGCTTTGTCCTTCAACCGGTGCATGCGCGCGGTCATGGCTCGCCACTCGCTTAAGTCTGGCTGCTTTTCCGTCAGCCCCAACGATTTGACGAGGTAGTCCCCTAAACCGGCATCTTCGAGTGCCAGCGGCACATCGTAGAGCAGGTCTGCGGTGACGAGTGGGATGACTGCTTGCTCATCCACATCGCAGAACAGGGCGATTTTGTTGCAAGTATCTTTATTGACGGGGTGATCCGTGCGCGCAACAATGACATGGGGGTTGATGCCGATGCTCCGTAATTCACGGACGCTGTGCTGTGTGGGTTTGGTCTTCAGTTCGCCTGTCGCGCCGATCAGCGGTAAGAATGTGACATGGATGAAGAGCGTCTCGCTGCGCCCGATCTGGTAGCGCATCTGACGGATGGCTTCCAGGAATGGCTGCCCCTCAATATCGCCAACTGTGCCGCCGACTTCCACAATGACAACATCAGCGTTGGTTTCTCTGGCGACCAGCAGCACGCAGCGCTTGATCTCGTTGGTAATGTGCGGGATGACCTGTACGGTGCCGCCGAGATAATCGCCTTTACGCTCTTTTTCCAGCACGTTCAGATAGACGCGCCCCGCGGTGACATTGCAGGTGCGGTTCAGATTTTCATCAACGAAGCGTTCGTAATGCCCCAGATCAAGATCAGTTTCAGCACCGTCTGCTGTCACATAGACTTCACCATGTTGGAAGGGTGACATGGTGCCAGGATCGACGTTGAGGTAGGGGTCGAGCTTTTGAATGGCGACCTTTAAGCCGCGCGCCTTCAAAATGCGACCGATTGCCGCAGCCGTCACGCCTTTGCCGACAGAGCTCACGACGCCGCCTGTACAGAAGATGTATTTTGTCATGCCATTCCTGCTTATCAAAAACGCAGCGGGGACTTATTTCCCCGCTACGTTACATGCTATGTCATGTCGTCTGATTGTACAGGAAAAGCTGCGCCGATTGAAGCGCGGGTTAAATCATCTCCGCCAGCGAGTCAACCGCGCGGCGCATATCCAGCAAGATCAAGCCGAGCTTTGCGCCTTCACGCACGAGTGTGGTCAAGACTGCCTCTTCGCCGACCGCCATAAGGATGACGTAGCCTTGTTCGCCTTTGATGTAGACCTGATCGAGAAGCCCTCGCCCTAATTCAGTCGAGATGCGTTCACCCAGCGAGAGCATGGCGGCAGACATTGCCGATACGCGGTCTTCTTCCACGCCCACGAGCGAGGATGCCATGATGAGACCATCAACACTAACGACAGCCGAAGCTTCGATTTCCGGTGTCGTGCCTTGCAGTTCCCGAAGGCGTGCGACCATACGCTCTGCGCGAGACATCGCCATAAGTTCAAGCTCCTCTCCAACGACTGTCCCGACACGCCACAGCGCCGGACAACAGGATCAAAATCTATGTACACAGGATAACCGCGACAGGGCGGGGATTATGAACGCCAAACCCCATACATCGGAAGTATATAACTATTATAGCGGAGGCTGGTCTGTGGACAAATAAAGGTCTTGGAATGTCCTGAAAACGTTTTCTCATATGTCTCTTATTTGTAAGAGCATTTGTGTGAAAGTTACAATCGATGACGATGTCCTTCAATCTGTTTCGATTGAATATGCATCAAGCAATCAGTATTGTGTTAAGGAGATTTGTCGTGCGTAAACAAGCTTTCCTGCTAATCGCTGTCGTCCTCAGTCTAATCTTTGCTTTTAGCATGGTTAGTGCTCAGGACGCTATGACACCGGGTCCCCTCTTCGAGGTGACAAATGAATATACTATGGCGACGGTTGTTAAAGTCACGGGTATTGCCTGGTTTGACCGCATGGAGCAGGGCATTGGTTGGTTTGGTCAGGACTTCCCAACTGTGACCGCCTTCCAGCAGGGTCCTGCGGAAGCAGATGCTGCACAGCAGGTGCAGGTGATCGAAGACCTGGTGGCGCAGGGCGTAGACTCGCTGTGCGTGATTCCCTTCCAGCCGGAAACGGTTGAACCGGTTCTGCAGCGCGCACGCGAAGCGGGTATTGTGGTCATTACCCACGAATCGTCGGCGCAGCAAAACATTGACTTCGACATCGAAGCGTTCGACAACGCCGCTTTTGGTCGTAACCTGATGGACAACCTCGCCGAACGCATGAACTTTGAAGGCGAGTACACGGTGTTCGTTGGTTCACTGACCTCGAAGACCCACAACGAATGGGTGGATTCGGCAATTGCGCACCAGCAGGCGATGTATCCGAACATGACGCTGGTCGGTGACAAGAACGAATCGTTCGATGATCCGCAGGTTGCTTACGAACGTATGCAGGAACTGCTCGTCCAGTTCCCGAACCTGCGCGGCGTGCAGGGCAGCGCTTCGACCGATGTCGCAGGCGTGGGGCAGGCAGTTGAAGAAGCCGGTCTGCAGGATGAAATTGCTGTTGTCGGTACAAGTCTTCCGTCGATTGCACGCGACCTCATTCCGTCCGGCGCGGTCGATATGATTAGCTTCTGGGATCCGGCGTATGCGGGCTATGCCTGTAACATGATTGGGTTGGTTATGCTAGAAGGTCAGATGCCGTCAGCATTGACCGATGGTACGGGTCTGCCGCCGTTCCTGAGCTTCGGCTTCCCGAACCTGCCCGGTTATGAATCGATGTCGCTGGTAGATGGCAAGGTCTTTTACGGGTCGGCGTGGGTGGAAGTGACCGCGGATAATCTTGCGGACTACGACTTCTAAATCGTAAGCATTGACTGAAGTTACCATCGGGGCAGTCAGTCTACGGATCGACTGCCCCTTTTCGATTAAGCGGTTGCAATTGAGAGACTGTTTATGACGCAAGAATTATTGCGGCTTGAGAAGATTGTCAAGAGCTTTGCAGGTGTACAAGCATTAAAGGGCGTTGATCTTCAAGTCAACTCTGGTGAGATTACCTGTCTGGTTGGCGAAAACGGCTGCGGGAAATCGACGCTCATCAAAGTGATTTCAGGTGTCTATCAGCCTGACAGCGGCAGTATCTTTATCGATGGCAAGCCCGTGAGCCACCTGCGCCCGATTGACTCGATTCGGTCAGGGATACAGGTCATTTATCAGGACTTCTCGCTGTTCCCCAATCTATCGGTTGCTGAGAATCTGGCACTCAATGACCAGCTTTCGCAAGGTAAGCGCTTTGTCAACTGGGGAAACGTGCGAGCGATTGCACAGGAAGCGCTCAAACGAACAGATGTAAAGTTGCCATTAGATGCACTGGTCGGTGACTTGAGCGTAGCGGACAAGCAGTTGATCGCGATTTCTCGTGCCATCTTGCAGGATGCGCGGCTGGTTGTGATGGACGAACCGACGACGGCTTTGACTGGCAAGGAAGTGGCGGCGCTATTCAAGGTGGTGCGCAACCTGCAGGCGAAGGGCATTGCTATCCTTTTCGTTAGCCACAAGCTGAATGAGGTGCTGGAAATCGCTGAAAAAGTCGTGATCATGCGCAACGGCGAGAAAGTCTTGGACACGCCCGCGCGCGAACTGGACGCGCGCAAGATCAGCCATTACATGACAGGTCGCGAGATCGCCGAAAGCTACTACGACTTTACGGCAAAGCCGAACGAGACCACGCTCTTAAAGGTCGAACATCTGACACTACCAGGGGCGTTTGAAGACATTAGCTTTTCGCTGCGCAGTGGCGAAATCCTGGGCATCACGGGACTGCTCGGCAGCGGGCGCACTGAACTGGCGAAAGCACTGTTTGGGGAGTCGCCTGCGAAAAGCGGGACGATCCATGTCAAAGGTCAGGTTGTCAATATTCGCAGCATTCAGGACGCGATTCGCAATCGCATTGGCTATGTCCCTGAAGATCGGTTGACCGAAGGCTTGTTCTTGCAGCGCAGCATCGGCAGCAATATTGTCACGAGTACACTCAAGCAATTGCTGAGCCGTGTGGGCATTGTCGAGAACCGGAAGGTCAACAACGAGATCGGTCAGTGGGTTGAAAATCTACATATCAAGACGCGTGATGTCTCACTGCCTGTGCGCAGCCTGTCAGGGGGCAACCAGCAGCGCGTGGTGCTGGCGAAGTGGCTTTCGGCAAAGCCGCAGATTCTGATTCTGAACGGTCCAACCGTGGGCGTTGACGTAGGATCGAAAGAAGAGCTTCATCAGATCATCAAAGACCTGGCGCACAAAGGGATGGGTATCATCGTTATATCGGATGACATCCCGGAACTGATGGCAACCTGCAATCGTATCCTCTTGATGCGGCGCGGGCGTATTGGGGAAGAACTGGTCACGCGGCAAACCGGGGAAGGGGAGTTGAGTGCCAAACTGCGGCAATCCGCCGTGTGATGGTGCTGAGGCAAGCTTATGTTGAACTTACGTGCTTTATTCGCTCGTCAGGAATTCATCATCTTTATCGTATTGGTCGCCCTGTGTGCGATAATTGCGATCATCAATCCGACAGCGTTTCTGAACGTGCCAAATGCTTTTCGCATCTTGCGTGCCTGCATCGTCATCGGCATCTTTGCGCTCGGCGCGTTGATGGTACTGATTTCCGGCGGCATTGATGTGTCGTTTCCAGCGATAGCCATTTGCGCATTGTATTTGTCTACGCTCATCATCGTGGATACCGGTATCGACTCCGTGCCGCTGGCATTTGCGCTCGGCGGGTTGATAGGGCTGGCACTGGGGCTGGTGAATGCAGTGTTCATCGGTATTTTCAAGCTGCCGACGCTCATCGTGACGCTCGGTACGCTCAACCTGTTTCGTGGCGCGCTGCTTTTCTTCGCGGGCAGCGTGCGTATCCGTTTGAGCGAGGTGACAACGAACTTTGCAGACGCGACACGCTGGAACATCATTACGGTTCCGGCTGCGCGCGGCGAGGCAAGTTTGCACTTCAGCATCCTGATACTACTCGGCTTGGCGCTGCTGGTCTGGTTCATCCTGCGCTACACCATGCTCGGACGCGCGATCTATGCCATCGGCGGCGACCGTGAGGCGGCGGAGCGTGCGGGCTTTAACATCGTGCGCACGCAGTTCTTTATCTATGGTTTTGTCGGCTTTCTGGCAGGGATTGGCGGGATTGTCTTTGGCATTCTCGCTCGTGAGGCAGACCCATTTGCAATTGTCGGTACAGAACTCGATGTAATCGCGGCTGTTGTGCTGGGCGGCGCGTCTATCCTCGGAGGACGCGGCACGGTCATTGGGACGCTGCTCGGTGTACTGCTCATCACCTTGATAAGCAGCAATCTTGTCCTGCTTGGGATTCCAACGGAGTGGCAGCGCTTCGTCATTGGTGCGCTGATTATCATTGGTGTCGGCATCCCGGCGTTGCAAAGCTTGCGGCGTAAAGTGCGGCACACACAGTTAAGCGGGGCGGTGTAAGGAACTCATCATGGCTAACGTACAGGCATCGCCTGGTAAATTCAAAACTTCCGATGCGCCGCGCTTATCGCTCGATAGCCTTATCCCGCGCGATACCAGCATTATCCGACTCCTGGTGATTACCATAGTGTTGTTCGCAGTTTTCAGCCTCTTGAAACCAGCGACGTTCCCCACACCCATCAATCTACAATCGATGGCATTCCAAATGTCGGAAATCGGCATTCTGGCGATTGCAGTTGCGCTAACAATGATCAGCGGCGGTATTGACCTGTCGATTAACGCGACTGCCAATCTCACAGCTGTTGCTGTCGCGTCCGTCATTACCGCCTTGGCACCCGCCACAACTACGGACGCCGGAACCGCTGCGACAGCGGTAACGTTGGCAATTGTGATTGGGCTGGGTGTCGGATTTGTCTGTGGCTTGGTCAATGGCTTGCTGGTTGCCTATGCCAACATTCCTCCTATTCTTGCAACGCTTGGGACGATGACATTGTTTACGGGCATTGGCACAGTCATTACCGAAGGTGCGGCGATTTTTGCGCAGGATCGTTTGGCAGAGGTCGGTAACGGAAAAATCTTTGAAATCCCTGTGCCATTGATTATCTTCTTGTTGATTGCTGTCGGTGTCCACTTCTTGTTAAGCAAATCGCGCTTCGGTTTTGAACTCTATATGGTGGGTACGAACCCACAGGCTTCACGCTTCAGCGGCATCAACAATCGCAATGTTCTGCTGCGCACGTACATCCTCAGCGGGTTGTTGTCGGCACTGGCAGGCATTGTCATCCTGGGACGCACGAATGCCGCCCGCGTCGATTTTGGCGAAAGCTACGTTCTGCTCGCAATCATGATCTGCGTGCTGGGCGGTATTGATCCGGCAGGCGGTTTCGGTCGTATCATCGGTGTGGTGCTGGCGGTGGTAGCGCTGCAGCTTCTGTCCACCGGATTGAATCAGGTGTTCTTCGATAACCCCGGTGCGAACTTCTTCCGTCAGTTTGCGTGGGGCGCGACGCTGCTGCTGGTGCTGCTGCTCAACTACTTCAGCGCACGAGCAAGGCAAAGACGAATAACGTCTTGAGTTACAAAAAAAGCTTATTCAAGAGGGTGGAGGGGGAGAGGATAGAGAAATGAGAACTCTCTAATCTCTTCTTCTTCAGCCTCTTGAATAGGCTTTTTCTTGTTTTTCACATGCTCTTTGCCGCAGCATCCAGCATCATTGCGATGGCGCGCGCACCGGGGTCCATCTTGCCTGCCGAACGCTCGCCCTGCCAGCTTGCCCGCCCGATTTGCGACTGCATATTCTGTGTCGCGACTGCGCCTAGTTGTGCCGCATCCGCCGCTGTCCGGAAGAAGGTGCTGACTGGTGCATCGGCGGCAGCAGCGCGCATGGCGTCGAGCGCGGGCGCGATAGCGTCGAGCATCGTCTTGTCGCCCAGCTTTGCCTTGCCGCGCTCCATCAATGCCTTCAGCGCGGTGTCGGTGGCATCTGCGAAGTCGCTGAGCGCCGCTTCATGCTTGTCCTTGAGTGCCATGCCGCCCTTCATGAGCGCTGTACCAAAAAGCGCCCCAAAGCTGGACGCAGCATCGTTCGAGAACGCCTTACCCAGCCGAAACAGCATACGCCCTATATCCTCGCCGGCGGGGGCATTAGGGTCTGCAAGCGCGGTCTTGATGGCGAGGAATCCACGCTCAATCGTGCGCCCCAGATCGCCATCGCCCAAGTCTGCGTCAAGCGTTGCCAGCTCATCCTTCTGCGCGATCATCAGGTCGGCGACGCTGCCGAGCAGCGCCGCAACCTGGTCTCTGGTCAGTGTAGTTGTCATACGTCTTCGCTTTCAATTCTCACCTATGCATACTGCCCGTTGTCGAAGAACGGTGACGACGCCGGCTTGTCGAGCAGCCGCTTGAGTTCGTCGTCCAGCTTCATCACGGTCAGCGATGCACCTGTCATTTCCATAGAAGTTGCGAAACGACCGATGTAGGGGCGATGTACCCGGACATTATTGGCGTTGAAGATTTCGACCAGCTTGCGGTACATGATGTAGAGTTCTTCCAGGGGCGTCGCGCCAAGGCTGTTGAGCATGATGCTGACTTCGCTGCCCGCCAGCGGCATGTCCGCCATTATCGGGTTGATCAGTTCCGCAATAATCTCGTCCGCCGTTTCCAGTTTGCCACGACGAATACCCTGCTCACCGTGAATACCCATGCCAATTTCCATCTCGTCTTCACCGATGGTGAATGTTGGCTTGCCGACCTGAGGCACGATACACGGCGTCATCGCCATCCCCATGCTGCGGGTGTTGGCAAGCGCATGTTCGGCAGCGGCGGTAACCTCTGCGAGTGACGCCATTTCATCGGCACGCGCGCCTGCAATCTTGAAGGCATAGATCATACCTGCGACGCCGCGACGCTTGTCCGCACGTTCGGGGGGGGCGCTCGCTACATCATCAGCGACCAGCACTGTGGCGACTTCGATGCTGTCTTCCATCTCAGCCTGATCTTTTGCACCTGCGAAATTCATCACATCGCCGCCGTAGTTGCCAAACAGGTGCAGCACACCCGCGCCGCCGTGTACCGCTTTCGTGGTGATGTACATCTGGTCAATAGTGGGTGAAGCAAACACGTCGCCTACCGCGCAGCCGTCGATCATGCCAGAGCCGACATAGCCGAGGAACACCGGCAAATGCCCGCTGCCGCCGCCTGTCACGATGCCGACCTTGCCCTGTACGGGCGCGTCTGCGCGGACGATGCAGTGCGGGTCGCCGCCTGCCGCTTTCAGGCGATGGGGATGGGCGGCGAGGATACCCGTCAGCATTTCGGGGACGTAGTTTTCTGGGTTATTGAGAATTTTCTTCATGGGTTTTGTATTGCTCCGGAGAAATGTGCCAATAGAAAGTCAATTGAATAGATGCTATTTTAACGCGGGGTGAAACGTTGCGCATATGAGGTTGGTGAGTGTCGGAACGGACTACTTCGGATATGATAGGGTTGGCTGACTTCGATAAGGAACCGGGCGATAATTGCCTGATGCACGAGTTGCGAACTTGTCCTCACTCTTAACTTCTCACGAGAATACGCGCGAGGCAGTGCACGCCAATCGCCAGGGGCGGCTGACAGTGCGCCAGGTCGCAATGCTGACGCAGCCAGAGCAGCCGCAGACACGCGTGCGTGTGCGCCGCTGGCGCTGTTTTGCGTTGCTGATTGGATTGAGCCTGCTGGCATGGAGCGCTGCCTATCAGGTTAGTCAGACGCAGCCGGAGTGGACACCTGTCGTTGTGGCGACCGGGATACTGCTCTTGCTCATAGCGCTAACCATCATTGTCGGATTTATCGGGGCTGTGCTGTGGAGCATCTTTAACGTCCCGCAAACGCCTGAAGACCTGCGCGCTGAACTGCTGCGTCTGCAAGAGGAGGAACGTTTGCCAATTGAACGGGTGAGCAGCACGCTCAAGTTTCGTCACTTAACGCTCAGTCGCCGTCGCAAGCTGTACTCGGTAGTGCTGGCGGAACGGGAATTTCCGGTGGCACAAGCCCTTTACGAGAAACTGCGTCTGTATGCTGTGCAGGGCGAATTCACTGCGTTTTATCTGCGTCGTCCGCTGACACTTCTATCGATTGCGCCGTCGCGGGTGTTGCAGCCGGACGGCACAGTCGATGATGCGACGCTGCTACGCGAGGAGGTTACTCCGCCGCTTTCTCGCGTTTGAAATCCATAAAGCGATACCCGACACTGCGCTCGGTCAAGATGTAACGCGGGTTGGACGGATCTTCCTCGATTTTCTCCCGCAGGTAGTTGACGTAAAGGCGCACATAATGTGCCTCGTCCCTGTACTCATAGCCCCAGACTTTCGCCAGTAGTTGATCGTGCGGCACAGTCCAGCCCGCATTCTCGATCAGGTGATAGAGTAGGCGATACTCTGTCGGGCGCAGCTTGATGCGTTCGCCAGCAACGATGACTTCGCGACGATTGAAGTCTACACTCAGACGGTCGTCAATCTTCAGTATCGCCTGGCTGGGACCGGTGGATGGCATGTCTGCACGGCGCAGCACCGCCTTGATGCGGCTGCTTAGTTCGCGGGGACCGAACGGTTTGGTGATGTAATCATCCGCGCCTAATTCCAAACCGTAGACTTTGTCGTTCTCTTCGCCTTTTGCTGTGAGCATGATGACCGGAATGGTCGAAAACTCACGCAGCAGCTTGAGTGTTTCAAAGCCATCGAGTTCTGGCATCATTACATCGAGCAGGATGACATCGGGCAGCTTTGTGCGTACCTGTTCAAGTGCTTCCAAACCGCTGTGGGCGTCAATGACCTGATGCCCTTCCAACTCAAGATTCATGCGAATAAAGTTGATCATGCGCGGTTCGTCATCAACCACCAGGATCAGCTTACCATCGCGCGTGTTTGCACGCGGAAGTTTTGGGGTTGTACTCATGGAACAATCGCCTCATACCAGACAACGCCTGTTACGAAGCAGTTGCTCGTAACAGGCACTTTGCTAATCGTTTCTGAACGGAAGCGGAAAGGCGTCGACTTCTTCTTCGGAAGGCAGCACTTCGATGAAGACGATCTGGCTCATCGGAAAGATCAATGTGCTGACGCCATCTTCGATCCAATTTACTTCTTTGTCGGTGCGTTCGCGCGGATTCTTACAGACAACGCAGCTATCGGTGGGGGCGGGCAATTCATCGACCTCGACCTTAAAAGCCTCGCGTCCGGCGATATGCATCAAGAGTGTAACCATGTGTCCTCGCTACCTGGTTTGAAAATAGATATGAGCGACCAACTTACCAAAGCGGATTTCGTCGCCGTCGCGGACGACGCGCGGCTGTTCAGCGACCAAACGCTGCCCATTGAGATGTGTACCGTTGGAACTGCCAAGATCGACCAATGTCAAACTTTCTTCTGTGCGCAGCAGTGCTGCATGAATACGCGACACGCCCTTTTCCATCGCGCCGTAGGACGTCAGGTCAAGATCGGGATACGTTTCAGTCGCGGCGTCACTGCGCCCAATCGTCATGCGCGCTACTGGACGAATCTGCACAGGTTCGCGCACATCGCGAATGTGCAGCATCACCGTTGATTGTGCATCAAAGCTGGCAGTACCCCAACTGGACTTGGCATTGATTTCACTGGTGACGAGCTCGATCTGACGGGTGGGCATCGTCATTGTGCCTGGATCTTCGTGCAATGGCTGTCCACAATCATCACAAAAGAACGCGCCCGGTCGGTTCTTAAAGCCACAAAACGGGCAGATCATCATCCGTTAACTGTCTCCGTTTCCATTATCTTCGTTGTTTTCGGCATAAAGCAAGAGGGATCGCGTCTGGTACTTAAGCGCCTTCTTGCCTTTGTCCGTAAGCGCGGCAGTATGCGCGACCTGCTGCGCTTCCTGTTTCGCTTGTTGTGCCAATTCGCTTTCGCCCATCGCAGCGAGACGCAGGGCGAGGTTTTCCAACTGGCGTGTCGCCTGGCGTACATCCCCCTTTTCAAGGGCATCATTCGCGCGCTCCTGCATTCGGTACAGCGTCAGTTTGCCCAACGCATCCAGAATGGCGGACGGTGGTTGCTCGTTGACGTTCTCCGAAGTGATTTCCAGAGAAATATCGCTGATCGCTTGGAACTTGCGAATGCGCTCACCCAGAATGTCACCAATGACGACGATGCGGGACAATGAGCGAAAGCCGAGTGGCATTTTGGCGGGCAGTTCATACTGCAACAGGGTCGAAATGCTGCGTCCTTTTTGCAGGCTTCCCATCGGCACAAATCCCTGGTCAATGATCAGCGGTTGCGCATTGGGTTGTAGCTTAAACGCAGACTCCAGTTTGACGTCAGGGTCAGGCGCTATTGAAAGATGCATCCGGTCAGCGAATGTGTTGGACAGATGGCGCACATGGGTATTGAGAAAGCGAACGACTGCGCCGGCCGAGTTGATATAGGAACTGCTGCCGCCTGTTGAATTGGCTAACTCATCGAGAAAGCGATCATTCCATTCCTGCCCTAAGCCCATACCACTGATGGTAATGCCATCCTTTGATACCGTTTTCGCGAGATCCAGTGCCTTGTCTGCATCACCAAACGTATTGCCGTCCGTGAGTAATATGATGTGATTGATGAGGCGTGGGGCAAGGAACTTGCGTATTTCCGTGATGCCCGCTTCCAGCCCCTGAAAGATTTCTGTGCCGCCGCTCGCTGTCATCATGCTGACACGGGCTTTTAATGCGGCTTTATCGGTCACGGTGGTAGCGGGGATGACAAGTTCAGCACGATCATTGAACGCGACTAATGAAAAAATGTCTTGCTCGCCCAATTGATCAATAATTTGGTGCGCCGCTACCTTGACCTGATTGAGGCGCGGACCGTTCATTGAATTGCTGCGGTCCAGTACCAGGCACAGGTTCAGACGCGAATCGCGTTTCTGGTTTGCCTGGCTTGCGCGTGCATCAGGGAAGACTTCCGCCAGCAGGTAAATGACCTGGGGTTCGGGAAGAGACGTGATGCGGCGCTTGCTGGGCGTGATGCGCAGTGTAAAGTGCAGGTTGTCGGCGTGCTGCTGTGACTTTTTGTCGTACTCTTTGCGCTTGTCGGTATCGCCCAACGTTTCGTAAGCAACCGTAATTTGTTGGAACTGGACACCTGCACCAGGGTTGTTACGATTGACATCGGGATGCAGCCGACGCGCAGCACGGCGGTAAGCCGCTTTGATGTCTTCAAAGCTGGCATTTGGCGCAACGCCCAACATGCTGTAGAGATCAATCCCCTCAAACGTGGATGTGTCTTTCATCCCCATGATCGTCACTCAGCCTGGAATTCGGACAAGAATTACACTCACATTATCGATGCCGCCATTCAGATTTGCCTGCGCAATCAGCTCACGACATACGGTCGGGGGTTCAACATGGGCAGCCAGCGCTTTCACAAGCTCGTTGTCTCGCACCTGCCCCCAGAGTCCGTCGCTGCACAAAAGAAGCGCACTATTTGCGGGCAAGCGTCGCCATGTCACATCGACTTCCTGCATTTCCGGCTGTCCCAACGCACGATAAAGTACATTTTTCTGCGGATGGTTGGACAGCTCATTCGAGTCCAGATTGCCAAGTTCATAAAGCCGTTGTACATAGGAATGATCGCGTGTGATTTGTTCCGCCTGCCCCTGGTGGATGATGTAGGCGCGGCTGTCCCCGACATGACCAAAGTAGGCAAAATCGCCGACAATCACGCAGGCTGTGAGGGTCGTTCCGCCTTCAGGAACCAGGTTGATGACGGCATCATTGGCGAGCAAGATCGCATCGTTGATGGCTTCGGTAATCTGCGGGCGCTGCTCTTCGTCCATACTCAGCAGTGGCAGATATACACGGCGCGTAAGTTCCGCGAGGACTGTGCGTGCAGCAATGGCGGACGCCTTTTCACCGTCGTGGTGACCACCCATGCCATCGGCAATGACAAAAATGCCGAAGTCCGGGCGATTTTCGGCGCTGGAGAGTGTGGCAAAGAAGGAGGCTGCCGCATCCTGATTATTGGTGCGGACAATGCCGACATCACTTGCCTGTGCAAATGACAGGTGTTCGCTGGTATATGCCGGGGTGTCGTCGGTTGGCAGGGGGCGCGTTGTCCCTTCCACGTTCAGCTTGAGTGGAGCAGTATCCGGCTTTTCTTTCATATCACCCGCTGCATCCCCGATGCCGCCCTGTGGAGTGCTATCGCTATCCGGGTGTTTGCGCAGGCGGCGAAATACATTCATTCCATTTGCTCCGTTCCGAACCGTAGATAGCGCCATCTTATATCAGGTTACAAGCGGTAGCGCATAAAGAGTGTTATCTAACGAGCCGACCAGTACAAGATCTCCGACGATCAATGGTGCAGCCACAATAGCACCACTGGTCTTGAAATGCCATTTCTCTTTGCCGCTTTCAGCATCTACACAGTACAACTTCTCATCAGTACCACCAAAGTAGACGTTGGTCTGATGGACAATCGGCGAACCGATGATAGGCTTTTCAGTCTTAAACTTCCATTTCTCTTTGCCAGATTGTGTGTTCACGGCATAGAGATAGCCGTCGGCTGAACCTGCATAAACCAGATTGCCGCGCAGGGCTGGGGAACTGAAGACTGGACCATTGGTGCGGAAACGCCAAACGTTGAATCCACTGGTAGCATCCAGCGCGTACAGGAAGCCATCCTGGGAACCTATATAGCAGACATTCTCTTTGGTTTCCACAAGCGGTCCGCTGATGAAGCCCTTCTTGGAACGGTAAGTCCATTTACGCTGTCCAGACAGACTCAGCGCGACGAGTTCGCCAGACTCTGCGCCGACAATCACCAGATCGTTGGTGACAAAAGGGCGACTGCGAACTGGCGCGCCGATCTCCGCTTCCCAAATCTTGCGACCATTAACGGAGTTAATGGCATAGATGTTGCCATCGTCGCTGCCAAAGAAGACATGGTTGTGCTGCACGCGCGGCGTACTGCGAATGCGGTCTTTGGTGTTGAATGTCCAGTTACTGCGCCCGTTTCGCGCATCAACAACGTGTAACCGGAAGTCTTCGGAGCCAAAGATAACTGCGCGGTTTTGTTCATCCAACACGGGTGAGGAAGCGATGCCGCCTTGAGTCGGATACTTCCAGGTCATCGTACCATCTTCAAGTTTGAGCGACCAGACATTTGTGTCGTATGAACCCACAAAGACCAGGTCTTGCCAGCAGGTCGGCGTGGTGCGGATCTCGTCTTCGGTCTTGAACTTCCAGCGAGGTTGAATTTCCGCACTTGTTGCTGCCTCCTCAAAGGTGGTCGTCATGCTGCCGCCATTACCTGGCTGTCCGGCTGCCACCATTGGTAAGGCAAATTTTGGATAGCGGACGGCTTCGAGCGCTGCTTTCATTTCGGCACAGCTTTGGAAGCGTTCGACCGGGTTGAACTGCAATGCCTTTTCGACGACCGCTACCAGCGCATCCGGTATCTTCGGATTGAAGTTCTGAAGCGGACGTTCATGAAAGCTGAATGGTGCTTCCAGGCGTGGGTCTTTGCGCGTCAGGACGTGATGCAGCGTTGCGCCCAGACTGTAAATGTCGGATAGCGGCGTGACATCACCTTTGTACTGTTCTGGCGCTGAATAGCCTTCTGTGCCGATCATTGTGTGCTTGACGCCGGCTGTGAACGTCTTGGCGATGCCAAAGTCGATGAGGCGTACCTTGCCCAGACTATCGATCATCACGTTAGGTGGCTTCATGTCACGGAAGATGATCGGTTCCGGTTCGTGGCGATGCAAATACTCCAAAACATCGCACAGGTCGATAGCCCATTCCACGACTTTTTCGACGGGCAGTTCTTTCGTCTTGCTCAGGATTACTTCGAGGTCGCCTCCGTTGATGTATTCCATCACCAGGTAGGCGCGCTCATTGATGTCGAAGAAGTCGAAAATCTTCGGGATGGCAGGATGGCTCAGTGCAGCGAGGATGTTTGCCTCACGGCGGAAGTTGCGCAGCGCATTGGCACGAACGCCCGGATCGTTGCTTAGTAACTGCATCTCCTTGATAGCGACAAGTTTGCGCACGTCAGGGAAATTAAGATCGCGTGCCTGGTAGACAGTACCCATGCCGCCGCCGCCCAGCACGCCCATGATTTTGTAGCGCGTATGAAGAACCTGGTTCGGTTTAAGCGACCCCTGGTGTCCGTCGTCACCGCCGCCACCGCCAAACTGCATCGTATCGACCATGATTACGCCTGAAAGATCACATATCGCTGCGGATAAAGCCATCGTTGAGTGTGTAACACTCATGTATGATTATAGAGTAACCCCGAAAATCCATCAATGAATGTCAAGAAGTCTGAAGATGTTATGAACGTTGAAAATCGCCCATCGCTGTCGGTGTATCTGCATATTCCGTTTTGTGGTGTCAAGTGCAGCTATTGCGCATTCAATACCTACGTCCACCTTGACCATTTGATAGCGCCGTTTGTGCAGGCGTTGTGTGAAGAGATTCGAGTCGTTGGCGGTCAGTCAACAACATACGATGTGCATACTGTGTTTCTCGGTGGGGGGACACCAAGCCTGCTGACGCCACCGCAGCTTGAATGCATTATAACTGCACTTCATGCACATTTTCGTATTGAACATGATGCTGAAATTACGATGGAAAGTAATCCAGCAGATTTAACGCGCGAATACTGCACAGCGGTTCGTGCGCTGGGTATCAATCGTCTAAGCATCGGGATGCAGAGTGCTAACGAGACAGAGCTGCGCTTGTTCGACCGCAGGCATGATAACGAGACGGTCATGCGGGCGGTGGCGGCTGCGCGGGCGGGGGGATTCGATAATCTCAATCTCGATCTGATTTACGGCGCCCCTCATCAAACGCTTGAGACATGGCGCGAAACGCTGCAGGAGTTTATCGCGCTTAAGCCTGAACATGCGTCTCTGTATGCGCTATCGTTGGAAGAAGGTACTTCCATGAAGGCATGGGTTGATCGCGGCAAGCTGCCGACACCGGATGACGACCTGGCGGCGGATATGTACGATCTGGCGACGGAGATGCTTGAGGCGTCGGGCTATGAGCAGTACGAGATCAGTAACTGGACGCAGCCAGGGCGGGCGTGCCGGCATAACCTCCAGTACTGGTACAACCTCGATTATGTGGGACTGGGTCCGGGGGCGCATGGCTTCGCGGATGCCGTGCGCTATGCGGTGATCAAGTCGCCCGTGCGCTATATTGAGGCGTTGAAGCAGCCGACCCACAGCGAATTCCCACGCACTGCTGCCACTGACTACGCAGAGGCATTGAGTCGGGACGACATTATCGCGGAAACGCTGATCATGAATCTGCGGCTGACGCAGGCAGGCATTGACCGCGCCCAATTCAAGAAGCGCTTTGGAGTTGATCTGGTCGATCTCCATCGCGAGCCGATTGAGCGCCACACCCGAGGCGGTTTGCTGGAAGTGGATGACGCGCGCGTGCGCCTCACTGACAAAGGGCGGATGTTGAGCAACGTCGTGTTTCGCGAGTTTGTCTAGCGCTGCGGCGGACGCCAGCGGATGCCGACTAATGAGCGCATCTGCAGTGGACAGTCCGGGATTTCATCGCCGACCTGCAAGAAGCACAAATGTTGACCGCCGGCCATGGATGCACCGAAGACGACTGCTCTGTTATCTGGCGTCCATTGCAAGTCCCAGATATTGAGCGCCTGGACATCGCTCAGATAGACAATGCGCCTGCGCTGGCTGAATGGGGTAGCAAAGCCGATAGCAGTGTAGGGGTTGCCCAGAACCTGGTAGGCAATGCGTCTGTTGTCATGAGACCAGGCTGGTTGGGTTTCGTGGGTGAATTCGGTGTTGGTCAGGTTGCGGTATGTTCCCGTTTTCACGTCAACAAGATGAAGGTCGAGAACGTTGGAAGGTGGCACAATTGCGGCGATGAGGATTCTGCTTCTGTCGTGCGCGAGTGCTGCTCTACCCGCAGTAATTTCATTTTCACCGAGAGAGCGGACAGGTGTCATCAGCGTATTGATACGCTGATGGAAGGCGACCAAGAGATGACGTGATAGGTCGTAAAGGTAGAGTTGCGGTGCGTCGTTACGTTGAACGACGGCTGTGAAGCTGAGCTGAGGCGTGGGTGGCAGCAGCAGGACAGCCGATCGGGATACCAGCACGCAGATGCAGCAGACGAGAACGAGCAGCATAGCGAGCCGCACCAACATTTCGACCTCCTTGATCCGACGGTCCAACCACCATTAGCGCCAGGTAATGTCGCCAATCCACGAGACGAACAGAGAGCAAGCAACTTCGCTCGATGTGGAATTTGCGACGCATAACCGGAAACCGCCCGCCTGACTGCGCGCATAGACCAGACGATGATTGTCTGGCGACCAGACGGGCGGGCTGATGCGTCCGAAAACATGTCCATCGACCGAATGCCCTACGGCTTCTTCATAGCGCTTGACGATGACGGACGGACCGCCATTGGCGTAACGCAGATATGCGATCTGCGAACTATCATTACTCCACGATGCACCCATCTCTGTAACGCCGCTCTGATAGGTGAGTGTGGATGGCGTCGGCTGTGTCAGGTCAAACGAAAAGAGTTGGTACTCATCGCGCGGGGCGGTGATTGCCGCGACAACAATGTGTGAACCGTTGTGGGAGACGACAGGCGGTTCGTAGCGCGCGAAGTCCACGCTCCACTCGTCAACAGCGGCTAAACCCGGGGTTTGTGTGGGAATATCGTAAACTCTCACGCTACGGCGATTGACCTCCACGTAACGCAGCTGCGCCTCATTTAGCCAGCGCAGTGCGTGGTTGCGTCCCGCCGCGCCAGGCAGCCCTATCTCGGAAATATGATGGTCGTTCAGGCGTATCGTCACCAGTTGCAAAGAACTGCCTTCCATCGGACGGAGCGCTGCGAAGGTGAAAGCGATATAGCTGCCATCGGGTGACCAGACGGGTGGATATACGATGTCACCTTGCGTAATGGTGTTGGGAAAGACGGTGCGCGCTGTGCTGCTGCGTGTATCGAAGACCATCAGCGTTTCGCTGCGATTGGCGATGCCCTCCGCATCAACATAAGCAAGCTGCCTGCCATCAGGTGACCAGGCGAGCGCTGTGCTGGGTGCAGTGTCGGCGATGAGACGATGTAACTGGTGGTGGTGAATGTCGTAGAGGTACAGCCCGTTGCGCCCGTCAATGTTTGCGCTGAATGTCAGTTGGTCGGAGGATACAAAGCGCGCAGCCGCCTGCGTAAGGATCACTATTATAGCGACAGTGAACAGAAGTAGGGTGGCTGCGCGAGCAATGGGCATTGCAGGGTTGTTAGTACGCGCGCTCAAACAGCCACGCGGCTAAGGCGCGCAACTGCTCTCCGGCTGCGCCCTGTGGCTGTGCGCGCTCCAGCGCTGCCAGCGCGCGGTCGTAATAGTCGTTTTCGAGCTGTGTTGTGAACCCGCGGGCGTCAATAGCATCCAGGACTTGCACCGCTTCGCGGACATCATCGCGCTTGAATTTCGGACGTTCATAGATCTGTTCGAGCGCCGCGCTGTTTTCCAATCCGTAGAGTACAGGCAGCGATTTCTTCTTCGAGACGATGTCGGTTGCAGCAGATTTGCCTGTCACTTTGGGATCGCCCCAGATGCCCAGGATGTCATCGTGTATCTGGAAGGCGATGCCAAGATTGATGCCGAAGTCGCGGAAGTGCGCCGCGCGTTCGGCATCATGGCTACCGACCAGCGCGCCGATCTGCGCGCACGCACCGAGCAGTGATGCAGTCTTGCCATCGATCATCGAGATGTATTCGTTAACGCCGACGTTTTTCTGGCGCTCAAAACGCATGTCCAGGTGCTGGCCCCGTGTCAGTGCCAGCATGGTGTCGTTGAAAACCCCCCATATTTTCAGGACAACTTCCGGTGGTGTGCTTGCTCCCAACTTATGCAGGGCGACATAGGCGAGCGTGAAAAGCGCGTCGCCCGCGTTGATGGCGTTGGCACGTCCCCAGACCTTCCACACTGTTGGGCGACCATGCCGCATCAGGCTGTTGTCCTGAATATCATCATGAAGCAGCGTGAAATTGTGCAGGAGCTCGACTGCTGCCGCCGCCGGGAGTGCGTGCTGCCAATCGCCGCCCGCCGCCTCGGTGCATAGCAGCAGTACCATCGGACGAATGCGCTTGCCCGTTGGTTTGTTGAACGGTTGACCTGTTTCGTCCACCCATCCCAGCGGGTATTGCAGCAGCAAGTCAAATTCTGGTGCGGCAGGGGCGCTAGCGACAACATGGCGCATTTCGCTGTCAAGTGCGCCGAAGTAGCGTTGGGCAATGTCCTGGATCACGATCTGCCTTCTTTCACAGCGTCAGTCTCTCAAAAGCGGCGTGTGTTGCAGTTCAGCAATGCTGGATGCACCACTGCACAACATGGCGATACGGATGTGACGGGTCAGTTCGTCGATCAGCTCGACGGCGGCTTCGGTCGAGTGATCTGCCGCTTTTAGGAACGGACCCGCAATGCCACCAAGCGTTGCGCCAAGCGCGATGCACTTGGCAATGTCGATGCCATCGCGCAAACCGCCGCTGGCAATAATCGGCAACCCCGGTGCACCTTTGGCGGCATACTGCACGGCGTCGGCGGTCGGGATACCCCAGTCGGCGAAGGCGCGAGCAACTCGGGCGTGAAGGGCGGTCGGCGCGCGGTGGTACTCCACTTCGCTCCAGGACGTGCCACCTGCGCCTGCTACATCAAGAGCGCTGACGCCTGCGCTCATCAGGTCGCGGCAGTTCTGTTCGCTGAATCCCCAACCGACTTCTTTGGCAATTACGGGGACTTCAAGCTGTCGGCAGATGGCTTCAATATGTTTGAGCAGGCCGGCGAAGTTGGTATCGCCTTCGGGTTGGACGGCTTCCTGCAAGACATTGAAATGCAAAATCAGCGCGTCTGCTTCGATCATCTCAACGCAGCGACGACATTCGTCAATTCCGTAGCCGTAATTGAACTGCACCGCGCCAACGTTGCCGAAAAGCAGAATATCTGGGGCAATATCGCGCACCTGATAGCTATAGGCAACTTCCGGGTTCTTGAGCGCGGCGCGCTGCGAACCGACACCCATCGCGATGCGGTAATGCTGTGCGGCTTCGGCAAGCCTGCGGTTGATGTCGTTCGCCAGACTTGCGCCACCTGTCATTGATGAAATCAGGATCGGCGCGCTCAGGGTCTTGCCGAACAGGGTGACTGTGCTGTTGATGTCCGTCAGATCGATCTCTGGCAGCGCATTGTGCATAAAGCGGTAGCGCTCCAGCCCGGTTGTCAGGCGCGGGAACTGCACGTCTTTGTCCAGGTTGATGCGGATATGGTCTACTTTGCGATCTTCAATTGATGGTGTTGCCGTGACTTCAGGCATGGTCGAGTGTTCCTTATGTAGAGCGCCACAAATCGTACTGATGAGCGCCGCTAGTGTCAACACAGGCAACCTTTTTATTATGAAACCCACAGTTTAGTTGGCTGTGAAGCGTATCAAATGTGTTGCAGGGGTAGCACGACGGTCTAAACGGAGTATAATCAGGCGCGCTTTGTATTGAAGTCAGACTCCACATACGGAGGGGATTACGCAATGGCATCGGTTGAAGAACGTATCACAAACATTGTGGTCGATCTGCTCGGCGTAGACGCTGAAAAGGTTGTGCCAGAAGCGCGCTTCCGCGAAGACCTGGAAGCCGATTCGCTGGACTTGGTCGAATTGATCATGGCTTTTGAAGAAGAGTTTGGTGGCGAAATCACCGACGACGCCGCCCAGAAGATTACATCGGTCGGCGAGGCGATTGAGTATATCAAGACCAATATGGGCGGCTAAACCGTTTTCGCTATATGGGTAGTTGATACGTGAAGCGCCAGAGTTATGCCTGGCGCTTTTCGCGTTTGAATAGCGCGCTGAACTGGATGATGATGGTAAACGCAGCAGCAGCGACAAACACGACGCTGCCAATGCCCGTTTGCACGTCCAGCGCGAAGTCGCGGAACAGCGTATGCGCGCGCAGCATACCCAAGAGCGCCGCCAGCGCGCCGCCGCCGAGCGCAACTGCTGCGACCGCGCTGATGAGGACATGCGCGACTCGCTGTTGAAGTGCGCTGATGCCAATCATCGCCCCACCACCCACCAGTGCAGCTAGTGCCAGCAGGAACTGTTGCTGATAGTTGGCATCGCTGCGGGCAATGGTGAAGAATTCCAGCGGCGGCAGCGACGCTCCAGCGAGCAAAACAACGAAGACGATCCGCAGCCAGTATGCAACGGGTTGGCAGGCAACCCACACGGCGAGGCATACCAAAGGCAGGCGGAGCAGCAGCGGCGTTAGCAGTAACGTGTCTGCACGTACCGCAGGGTGGATGCTCCCCCATTCTGCCAGATCATAGGCACTGACCGTCAAGCCGCTGACGGTGGGAACCGTCATCCAGGGCAGGGCGTAGGCAGCGGCAAGGAGTACCAGACTAACCAGCGGCATTGACTTCATACGCACCAATATCCACTCCGTTGCCCTGTGGGCGCAATATACCTAGCAGGTCTGTTTCGGCAGATAACTCGTCTGTGCCAGCGTCTTTAGCCGGGCTGCCGGGCATGATCATAAAGTCGCCTGCCTCCGGGTTCACGAACATAGGATCGGCACTCAACAGATTGGCGCTGGCGACGCTGGTATAACCGGACTGGTTGTATAACAGGTTGTAGTTATAGATAACATCTGTCGCTTCGATGACAGCATTGGCGGGCTCCCCGGAATTTGCGACCATAATGTTGTTGAGAACCTGTACGTCGCTGGAAAACATCGTGGTGATTTCGCCATCGCTGATGTCCGGATGCTGCCCATTTTGATACGTAGTGTTATTCACAATCTCCACATGATCACTGTAGAAGACGTGAACGCCGCGCCCACCGTTATTGTAGATGACGTTGTTTTCGATCCGTGTGCGCCCTGGATACACGCCTAGCGTTGAGTCGTTCTGCGTATTGCGCGTATCATCCACGATGATACCGTTGCCGTCTGTGACCATCTTCGGATCGAGGAATGCGAACGGCACATAATTGTAGTTTCCGTAGACGATATTGCGCCGCGCAATCATTTTCACATCTGTGCTATCGTCCGAGTTCCAGTTCTGGTAGAACGATATGCCGCTGTTGGCGTAGGGCGAGTAGAAGCCGTTGAACGCGACGATGTTGTCTTCAATGGTCACATAGTCGGCATGATATGTGTAGATACCGCCCCCGCTAAAGTAGCGCACCGTACAATTGCGCACGATGACATGATGAGTGAACTGCCCGGCTGCGCCGATTGCGATGCCATTGCCGCCCGTAATCGGGTTTTCGATGTCACTCTGTTCCGCCAGTGCATCTTCTACGGCGATGCTTTGATTGTTTCCTTCCAGTTCCAGCCCATCAATGATGATATAGGCTGCACCGATGATGGCGATTGCCTGCCAGTTCTGTGAAACGAGGCGCGGACGATGCCCTGGCAGAGCGGTGTAGGTGATCCATGCGTCAGCCGTTCCTGAGCGTGTGATGGTCACGATGTCCCGCTGCGGATTCAGTCGTCGGTAGTCACCATTCATGATATAGACTGTATCACCCGGATTGGTGACATCTGCGGCGTGCTGGATGGTGCGGAAGGGCGTCGCCTCGCTCAGACCGCTGTTGGTATCGCTGCCTGCGGGTGACACATAGTAGATTGTGGGTGCCGACTGTGCGGTTGTAGGTGCAGTCTGCGTTGCTGACAGGCTAAACAGCAGTGCCATCAACAGTATGAGTACATTCCGGTGTTGCTGCATTGTTCTTTATCCCAGTTGATCGATCATAATGCGTATCTGATTGTCTTCATCCGCTTGCTGCTGGAAGAAGTGCGCCATGAAGTCGCTGCGGCGCTGGCGCAGTGCCATCGGTGCGACTGCGCGAATGTCGCTGGTGGTCGCCACTGTGCGTCCATCAGCCGCGGCGTGTGCCCGCGCTGCTTCAAACATCGTGTACTCCGCGCGATGCGAGTCGATCTGAAGCTGCTCGATCAGCTTCAAGCCGATAGCAACGGCATCATCTGCCAGTGTCGTGGTTTGCAAGCGTTCGCGCGCCCACAAAATGTCATTGCTGATTTCAGCCGTGCCAAATTCCCATTCCCGAATAAAGGCGTGCGGATTGTTGCGGTAGGCACGCACCCGTCGATAGACTTCCAGACGTTCCTCCTGGGCGGTTAAGCCGCGCACATTTACACGCAGCCCGAAGCGGTCAAGAATTTGTGGGCGAAGGCGTCCTTCTTCGGGATTCATCGAGCCAACGAGCGTGAAGCGCGCACGATACGTCCCAACCATCGCGCCGCGCCGGACGGTGTAGCTGCCCTGCGCGGCTGCGTCGAGAATGGCATCGACGATATCGTCGTTAAGCAGGTTCACCTCGTCAATGTAGAGCAGGTTGTTATCGGCACGCGCGAGAATGCCACGTTCCATCTTGATGCGCCCCTGTGCGGCGATACGCTCGTTAATGCCGCCGACCACATCTTCGAGGCGCGCGTTTAGCGGCAGTTCGACCAGTTTGACGCGCTCGAAGTGCGAGATCGCTTCGCCGTTGTGGTAACGTTCGTAACAATCGGGGTAGAGGGCACGTGCCGACTCGTTTTGCAGGTCGGTAGGCAGCGCGCCCTCGTCGCAATCGCTGACTTCGGTATCTGGCAGAATATCGACCAGACTGCGCACAGCGGTGGTTTTGCCCGTTCCGCGCGGTCCGATGAGCAGCACGCCGCCAATGGCGGGGTTAATGACCGCCAGCAGCAGGGCAGTGCGCATTTCCATCTGCCCGACGAGCGCGAGAAATGGATAGGGGCGGCTCTCCGCAAGCCCTTGATCAGGCGCTTCGGTGGCGAGTATCGCCCGCGCGCCCGACTGGTTAAGCAGGCGCAGCAGGATGGACGATTGTCCCGATTCAAGATTGGGCAGCAGTTCCGGCATGTCAGTCATGAATTACGGGCAAGCCCCTTTCTGCAAGACGTACTCAATCGTGCGAACGTTGTTGCCGCGATTGATGTCTGGCACACTGTTCGTCGGGTCGATCACCAGCGTCAGGCGATGGGTTTCGTCATAGAAGGTGCTGACAGTCAGCGGCATAACGACGCGGAAGGTTTGCCCCGGGGCAATAGGCGGGAAACCGCCAACAGTTGTTCCCTGCACACTACCATCGGCAGCGCGGGTATCAATCAGCGAAACTGTGCCGCTGACGAACGTTGCGCCTGTGCCAAGGTTAGCGACATCGAGGCCGACAGTGAACGTCTGCAAGCAGACCGGCAGCGAAGGGTCAAGTACCACCACACCTGCTACCAGATCAGCACTGGAGACAGGCGTGGGAGGCGGTGTTGGCGTTCGTGTGACCGGGACGGGTGGCGGCTGAACGCGCGGTAATACTCTGACATCGCCGGACTCATCGAGTACACCAGAAGCCATCCAACCTATGCGCCCATCCGCAAGCTGCACTTGATACCACCCGCTGCCGCGTGTACTTACGCCTGTAATGGTGACATTGTCCCCCCGGAAAAGGGCGGTCACAACTGGATAATCAGTGGAGTCGCCTGTGCGCACGTTGGCGCTGGCGACGTTGACTGTGCCTGTTACCGGACCAGTCGGAGGCACAGCGGTGGAGACTGCGGTCATGCTGATCGTGGGTAGAACCGTCGCGTTAGGCAGAAACGACGGGACATCATTTTCGACACGTATGGGCGTAACACGCATGGTCACGTCTTCTTCGACACCGCGCAGGACGGTGAGTACTAGCGCATACAGCCCATCTTCGACTGTCGTGGTATCCCATTCCACTAGCACCCCGTCGATCACGGGTTCGGATTGAACGAGCATAATGGGTTCTGGCTCGGTGTCTGTCGGCTCAAGCAGTTCGTCAAGTGCCTGAACACTGAGGAAGTAGCCTGTCATGTCAGGCAAATTGGCTGTGCCACGAATTTCAATCGTATCTCGCAGGAGATAGACAGATGGCGGGAAGGTGATTGCGGCGTCGGGATCAATTTCTTCTTGTGCCTGTGCCGCTACTCCGACGGACAGGATGAGGAGTACCAGTGCGATTGTTAACAGATGAAGACGAGAACTGGTCATGGTTATTTACCCCCATGCGATACGCGCAACTGTTTGCGCAATGCCTGACGCTCGGCTGCCTGTGCAGCGCGTGTCTGCTCTTCTGGTGTCTCGAAGATCGCTTCTGGTACGATAGCAGGCACAGCGCCCGGACCGAGCGCTACGTAAACGACATATGCCTGATTGGTGAGGCGTGAAGTGCCATCCAGCGGGTTTTCGGCGAAGACCTCTACATAGACTTCCATCGAGGTGCGCCCAACATAGGTCAGCTCTGCTTTACACAACACCAGATTGCCAATATAGATCGGTTCATTGAAGGTCATTGTGTCGATGGCAACAGTGACAACGGGCAGCTGTGCATGGCGCATGGCAACCAGCGCACCTGCCTCGTCTACCATCTTCATGATTTCGCCGCCATGTACGTTACCGAGACCGTTGGCGTTAGCGGGTCCCATAAGGCGGCTGAGGGTGAAACGGGAAGCGGCAATGCGTTTTTGGGGACGTTCGCTCAAGGGTCGGCAGCTTTCGGCTTGTATGACTAGCTCATCCAATTGAACCGCAAAGCTGCCTATTGTGCCAGTGGCTACTTATTCACCGGCGTCGGCTTTCAGGTCGCTGATACGCTTGAAGACATCCGGGTCCCAGTCCAGAACGTCGATCTTGTCGTAGCCAAGATCGCCAGTCATCGGCGGGAGGGGGGCGCGCCCCGGCATATTCTTCGGCTTGGGCTGACGTGCGGGCGGATTGGGATACAGCGGCGGACGGTCGTAATTGCGCTTGCGAATGATGCGCCCGTCGGGATAGATGTTGCCGATCCATTCGCCATCGTTGGTATAGACATCATGTGCTTCGTTCAGGACAAAGCCAATGTAGTCACCGCGCGAGTCGAACAGGTAGCTGCCCAGTTTGACCGCTTGCCAGTCGCCAGCCGTGTCAAAAATAAAGAACGGTTTTTCAGGATCGATCTTGAATGTACGAAGCATTGTGATTATCTCCGATTGCAACGCATAACGCAATGAATGATCAACTTATTGTAAGTGAAAACTGGAGTGGCAAACGTTGTGATTTGACGCTGCTCTGGATGTTTCACTGCTTATAGTGTATGCAAAATCTGATTACTGCAAATGACTCACTTGCGCGTGAGGCAGCAGGATGCGGAAGGTTGTGCCTGTACCGGGAGTGCTGTCGACTTCGATAGTGCTTTTGTGCGTTTGAACGACCTTCTGCACGATCGCCAATCCTAGGCCGATGCCACCACTTTGAATCTGTCGCGCTTTGTCCGCGCGGTAGAAAGGATTAAAGATGTGCGGCAGGTCTTGCGGCTCGATGCCAATGCCGCTGTCTTTTACTTCCAGATGTACGCAGGTAGGAGTTGCTCTTGTGCTGATCTGGACATATCCGCCTGTAGGAGTATAGCGCACCGCATTTTCGACCAGGTTTTGGATGGCGCGGGCAAAGTAAGAGCGATTGAGTGCTACAAAAGGGAGTGGTTCGCCGGGGCTGAACTCTAGTCGCACGCCTTTATCGGTGGCGGCTGCTTTGTCGGCGGCGATGATTTCGGGGACAAACACATTTAAGTCAGTTGGCTGAAACTGCAACGGCTCATGCTCATTCATACGCACCATGTCTGTTAGCGAGTCGAGCAAGCTCTTGAGACGTGCGGCATTCGCTTTCGTCTGTGCCAGGCGTTCGTCCATCCGTGACAAGAGTTGTAACGATTGCTCGGGTGCTTGCTCATCCAGAACTTCGCTTAATTCGTTTATGTGCTTCGATAGCAGGTAAATGCCTGTACCGATTGCTGTCGCCGGAGTACGCAGGTCGTGCGCTGCATCAACCAGGAACGTATGCATCAGTGTGTTGCGTTCGCGCTCCCGTGCCAGTTCGAGCGCCTGTTCTTGTGCTTGCTTCAGCAGCGTAATGTCATGTAAGACAAGGATATGTCCTTTGGTAGCGCCGAAGCGACTCGCTAAAGGTGAGATGCGAAGGTCATAGTGACGGTCAACGCCGTGTGCTGTGAGCTGAATGACGCGCTGAACTTCGCTGCTATAGTTGAAATGGGCTGCGATATTCAGAGATGCCAGCGGCGTCGCCAACTCATGCCCAACGATTTGTTGGCGCGCTACGTTCAATAGACGCTCAGCCGCCGGATTTACGTTTACAACCCTGTGTTGCCCATCAATGACGATGACGGCATCAGCTATGCTTTGCATGATAGCATCGTGAGCAGCGGGCATGATGTCCAGAAAGCGGAAGCGCAGGACACTAAAGCCAAGAGGGATACACGCCAATCCAATCGTCATGCCTGCGAAATCGATAGTCTCAACGCTGAAGTCAATTACCAGACCGACGGCAGGTATGGCACATGCGAGCAGAAGCAGAGAAGCCTGTTTGGTGAAAAGACCCGATTGACTGACCATGAAGCGAATCAGCATGTAAGCCGCCAAACCGGTCAGCAGAAAGATGTGCGGTACACCAATCCAGACAACGGGACTTTGCAGATTATACTGAATTATGACAGTATTCAGACCGTTGAGATGCACAACAATGATGTCTGTCCACACCAGAAAATGAAGGGGATTGGTCCAGCTAAGAAGCAAGAATAGCGTCGGTACGATGCAGATCGCAATGACATTTCGGCGTGTGATCCAGCGTTCATGTCCCGTGTATGACGCAGTAAAGATGACGCCCGCCACCGTGAAGTAAAGCCAGGGCAGCAAACAGATGATTTCCAGTGTGACCAGCAGATCGTCATTGCGTATGATGATCTGAAGTAGATTAGTCGTGATTGCAGCGAATGCTAATGCGCAGACATAGAAAAAGGCATGTGCCGTAAGATCATCTCGCTGCTGCCAGGCCTGTACCGCAAAGGTTGCCAGCGCCAGGAGCGTCAGCACAACAGGGATGACAACAGGATGGAAGTGCCATTCCATAAGCAGTTTTGCCTGAACTAAAGCTGGGTTTTGCTGATGCACACAATCAAAACTGTAACCGAAGTGCATGTGTTACGTTGATTGAGATATTGTGAAATTTGTCTACTTGCTAATGCAGAGCGACGCATAGACCGACTGAAGCTGCCGTGCTGATGTGTCCCATGTGAAGCGCGTCGCTTGCCTGTACCCTCGCTCAACCAGCGATTGCCGTAGATTATCGTTACTCAGGACTTGTGCAAGTGCTGCTGTGATGGCGTTTACATCTGTAGGGGATACGAGCAGTGCAGCATCGCCAGCTGCTTCCGGCATGGACGAAACATTGGATGTGATAACAGGCGTGCCACATGCCATCGCTTCGAGAATAGGGAGCCCAAAGCCTTCGTAGAGTGATGGAAACGCCAGGCAGCGTGCCTCGCTGTAGAGGGCGGGCAGGTCGGCATCATCTGCAAACCCAATGAAGCGAACCTGGTCACGGAGCCGGAGCGTATCCAAAGTCTGATAGATCGGGTCTTCAAGCCAGCCTTTGCCGCCCGCAATGACCAGCATCAGGTCCTGACCACGTTCGCGCAACTGTGCGAGTGCTTCGATTAAGCGTGAGTAGTTCTTGCGTGGCTGGACCGTACCAATTGCAAAGATATAGGGCTGCTGCCCAAGCTTGTATTTCTCACGCACTGCGGCGCGCATCTGTCGATCAGCAACATGCTGGAAACGGGCATCCACGCCACTCAACAGTACAGTGATCTTGTCTGAAGGCAGTTGATACAGCTCGACTAGATCGTCTTTGGTCGCCTGTGAGTCGGCAAGGATGTGATCCGCACGGCGGCAGGATCGCGGCACCACAACGTCGAGATAGGCTTTCAGGCGCGGACTGGCGGTTTCCGGGACGCGGACAAAGGACAGATCATGGACGGTGAGCAGCGTGCGTGTGCCGGGTAGCGTCGGCGGAAGCGTGAAATCGGTCGCATGGTACAGATCGACTTGCCCGGTAAATGTCTCGACAAGCAGTGGGAGATGGAGACGATGCCACAGGCGTGCCAGGTTAACAGGGGTAATACGTGTGGGACGCCACTCAAAACGTGGTGCAGGGGCTGTCGGAAGTTGTGTGCGCTGTGCCCCCGCTACGAACAGCCGGTATTGGTTCTCATCATGCTGCCGCCCCAGTGTTGTGATCAGTTCGCGGGTCAGTCGCCCGATGCCGCCCCCCTGCTCGTAGGCAGGGGTGTAATCAATGGCAATCGTCGGCATAACAGGCTGTGGATGAACGAAGCGTCAGTTTACGTCGTTGTAGGTGAGCTTGCGATTGGCGAGGAAGTTCCAAACCATCACAACGACGACACCGGTTACGAGACAGAACATTGTTCCGAGTTTGGCTGCGGCTGCGGGTCCGGGAACATAGCCGGGACGGAACAACTGGATTTCTGGCAGTAATAAGGGCAACAAAATTTCACCAATTGGCTCATGTGCCAGTGTGATCCAGAGCGTGCGGAAGACCCAGCCAACGACGTTGATGAGTGCGAAGTAGAATAACTGTCGGCGCATCGACTTTGAGCGTGAGTCGGGGTAGGTCCACAGACGATTCCAGGTGAAGTTGCTCAGAATTGCCGCAACGAAGCCGCAGGTGGAAGCGATCATGACGTTAAAGTCTGGCACACCGGGCTTGGGTGGGAGGATGGTCGCCTGCAAGACGAAGACGGTCGTGAAATCGACCACGAAGCCAAAAGCGCCCACCAGGGCAAACTTGATGAAGCGCTCCACCTCTTTCGACTTGTCGCCGAAGCGGTTGGCGATGGCGAGAATAGGGGCATCGAGTGGGTTACGGATCTTGATAGTTCTCACAGCCATGTCGTATGTGTTTTACCTGACGGATAAGACCCTTGCGGGTAATTCACGGTTCAAAGCGACCAACAGTCCAATGGTAACACTGAGATGGATGAAAAGATTGTTAACGTAAAGATTGTCAGTCAAGCTATGAACGCATAGGTAAACCCAGACCCCGAGAATGCCAATGGCAATCAGGCGTGATGAAGGGTCAGGATGGCGGCGTGTGCGCCACGCCAGGAACAGTATACTGACGATAAAGGTAGCATAGAATACTAACCCAATAATGCCAGTCTCGGCAAGAACATTCAAGTAGTAATTGTGTGCGTGACCAAGCGGGAATTTCCAGTTGATGAGACGAAAGTCCTCATAGGCGATCTCATAGTTACCCAGTCCGACACCCGTCCAGGGGTAGTGGGTCGCCATATTGACTGCGGCTTGCCAATGTGCAAGGCGTTCGATAACTGCGTAGTTTTCCGGATTAATGTCTACACCACGCACATCCCGGACGTTGAAAACATCCTCTGTGACGGTGCTAAGACGCGCTGCAATGCCAGCGGGCAAGCGACCGCTGGCAATGACTGCGCCAGCCACCAGAAGCGCAACCGCTGCCAGCAGCAGGCTATGACCCAGACGACGAGGCAAGGCGAAAACCATGACGCCGACTGCAACGGCAACGCCAAGCCATGCCCCGCGACTGAAGGACATATACAACGCGATGGCAATCGTTGCACTTGCGACGGCGAAGAAGATGAGGCGTGTACAAGCAGGGGTTGTGACTAACTCAAGGATGGAACGTCGGGCGCGCCAATGCTGAAACTGCGACCACAGCGCTGCGAGCATCGCTGCAAGCGCCAGAGGCAGTGTTAAACCCATGAAACCACCGAAGGGATTAGGCTGCCCGAAGGTGCCAAAGGCGCGAAAGTGACGCTCGTTGATGAGCAGATGAAGCGCCCCACTGCCGCCGTAATATTGATAGATACCGATAACCGCGTTTGCTAAGCCCGCCAGCACCAACAGTGCTACAAATGTGTCGCGCGGGGTGGTATGGAGCAGGTCGATAACGATGACGGCGATGATGAGCATCTGGACGAATTTGAGCGTTTCACTCAGCCACGCTGAGAGTGAATAGGCATTGAACGCGCTCAGCGCGGCGGTGGCAATGAAGGCAATCAAAGGAAGCAGCATTCGTATCAGTCGCTTTAGGTGCAACCGGGAGATGGATGCTGACGACGGGTGACGGAGGCGAAGCAGGCGCTGTATTGCCCAGACGCCGATGAGGGCGATCAGCAGCCATTGACCGATGTCAAGCGGAATGTTGGGGTATGCCAGACGCGGCGCTTCTGTAGCGTAGAGCGTGCGGAGCGGCGCGAGAATGAGCAGTGCGCCGAGCAAGGCAGTGGGAGTGATGAGTGCAGTTGCTGCGAGTGCCGCTCCAGCAATGAGCGCGCCTACCACCCATAACGGTGTTTGAGCGCTGATGATGCCGACGAGAACAGCAATGACCAGCCACAGGGCGGGCAACAGCCAGGTGGAGAGATGTGGGAAACTCCGCTGAGGGAGTGCTGCTTGCTTCATGCCCGTAAGCTTACCGCGTCGGGGGATTAAACGCCAAGTCGCCAGATGATGTGTCTGACTCTTGGCGTCTATCTTGCGTTGAAAGCAGCTTATACGACGGTTTTGAAGTATTCGATGGTTCTGGGTAGCCCTTCGCTCAAAGGAACTTTGGGCGACCAGCCAAGGATGGTGCTGGCGCGCGTGCTGTCTGGTCGGCGGGTTTGTGGGTCATCCTTAATACGTTCCGACTCTTTGATGACAATACCCGCCTCGTTGTTCGTCATCTCGTTTACGAGCTTGGCGAATTCCATGATCGACAGTTCTTCCTGTGTTCCAATGTTGACAGGCTCTTGATAGTCACTGTGGAGCAGGCGGTAGATACCTTCGATCAAGTCGTCGCAATACTGGAAACTGCGGGTTTGCAAGCCATCTCCGTACACGGTGAGCGGCTCGCCACGCAGGGCTTGACCGATGAAGTTGGGGACAACGCGCCCATCATCAAGGCGCATACGCGGACCGTAGGTGTTAAAGATACGCACGATACGGGTATCGAGACCGTGCTGGCGACGGTACGCCATCGTGATCGCCTCGCTGAAGCGTTTCGCCTCGTCGTAGCAACCGCGCGGACCAATGGCGTTGACGTTGCCGTTGTAGGTTTCTTTCTGCGGGTGTTCCAGTGGGTCACCATAGATTTCGCTGGTGGACGCAAGCAAGAACTTGGCTTTCTTTGCCAGCGCCAAGCCCAGCGCATTATGCGTGCCGAGCGAACCGACCTTCAGCGTTTGAATGGGGAACTTGAGATAGTCGATGGGGGAAGCGGGGGATGCAAAGTGCAGCACTGCATCGATGTCACCCGCGACAAAGATGTGATTGCTGACATCGTGTTTGATGAATGAAAAGCGCTCGTGTCCGGCAAGATGCGCGATGTTGCGCGTATTGCCGGTAATCAGGTTGTCCATTGCGACAACAGTATGACCTTCTGCCAGGAAGCGGTCGGCAAGATGCGAGCCAAGGAAGCCCGCGCCGCCAGTGATGAGTACGCGCAAGTCAAGACCCTCCGTAAGGATGTATCAACCTATAACAGTGACAGTGTACCATGACAGGTCTTGCAGCGAGCTATCAAGGTTTATTGGGGTTTCAGACGTTCGCCTGTCCAAATTCCTGAGCAATGTCTTCAACCTGACGTTGAAGTTCATGATCGAAGATGGCAAGCACGGCTGCATCTGGCAGGCAGAGAATGACGGTCCGCAACGCCTTGAGGTCTTCAAAGGATGTGTCAACGATCTGCGTGAACATCGTGGTCGCGCAGTTTTCGACCGGGTAGCCAAGCGAACCAATGCTAATCGCGGGCGTGACGATGGATTTGAGTTGATGATGCTCAGCGTGGTGCAAGCACTCGAAGGTAACGCTGGTCAGCTTGCCGCGTTCAGCGCCTTCACCCCAGCGCGGACCAACTGCGTGAATAATCTTCTTGAACGGCAGATTACCCGCCGTCGTCACGACGGCTGAACCGACCGGGCAATAGCTGATTTCGGCAAGCTCCCGCCCTACGCTGCTGCCTGCCTTAATAAGCAGATCTGGCGGAAATGCAAGATCGGTATCTGTGACATGCACAACAGCGTCTGCACGGACACTCCACAGGTTGCCGATTATCGTTTGGATGGTGAGTTTGTTGATCTTGACTTTCATGGCGCACAATTCCCGCAGCGCTTTTGGGAATTACACCATAATTTGGGATAAAACGTCAATAGAGCGCATGTTCGTTTCTTTAAGAATGGCTTCATCCTGCGTTGAGTGATGAATGATTCTCATCGTGCTTTAACGCTATTGCCAAGCCACTCAGCAGCATGAAGACGTAAATCAAGTCGTTGACGAACAGGCTGTTATCGACCAGTCCATGCACCAGCATATTCGCCAGGCAGCCCGCAGCCCCAATTGCCAGCACACGCTGCATCGAGTCGGTTGCTGTACGAATGACACGAATGAAGCGCGCCGCCAGAAGTGCCAGAAACGCCAGAAGCAGGATGACGCCCATCATTCCCAACCGCAGCCAGAAGTCGAGGATGAAGTTATGGGGATGAGACAGGTTAGGTTCTTGCCAGGCGTCTGGCAGGATGTAGCGTCCTCGAAAGACGTAGAGAAACTGATCCAGTCCCAAACCTGTAAGTGGACGATCCTGGATAGCAGCGAGCGCGCTTTGCCAGACGCGCAGCCGGAAGAAGTTCGTGCCTTCAGACGGGTCGAGCAAGCGGGCGAAACGGGCGGACTGTGACAGGATCGGTAGTGCAGCCGCCCCCAGCAGCGTCAGCCCGCCTAATGGCAGCAGTGCACGCCTGCCAAAATGTGCCATTAGAACGACAGCGACAGCCGCCGGAATGCCAAGGAAGAGCGCCCCCGCACTCAGCGTCAGGACAAGGGCAGCAGCAAAGATAAGCACTGCCAGCGTGCCAAAGATACGGCGGTTGCGATCCAGCGGGGCAAGCATAAAGATCAGCGCGAAGGGCAGGCAGCGACCCAGCCACAAGCCGACATTGTTGGGCGAGCCGTAGACACTTGCAAGCCGACGCGCGCCGTCTTCGGCAGTGATGATGGAATCGCCGCGCACGTACTGGAAAAGACCGATAGCGGCAACTGCAATACCCGCAATGACGAGCGTGTCAATGAGTTTGAGCCAGTCGCGCTGTGTCAGGCGGCTGGTGCGGAGCATGAGGTAGAAGAGACACGGTTCGATGAAGAGGACGCGCAGTTCAGTAACGGCGACATCGCGATATTCTGCCCACACCAGCGAGACCACACCCAGCGCCAGAAAAGCAATCATCAATAGATCGATGGTGTTGATTCGTTGCGACCCCTGTTCGGTGGTAGCCAACGTGCGTTGCTGTCTGTAATGCGCTGCTGCCTGTACCGCTGTCCGCACTGACCATGCCATAAACGTGATCAGGACGAGCAGTTCGCTCATGGGGAAGGCGAAGCGATAGAGTTCGACCGGGAAGAGGTAGAAGGGCGCAAAAAAGATCGTCAACATCAAACCGTGCAGCGGGCGGTGATAGAAGAGGACGAACAGCAGCAGTCCAGCGGTGATGCTGACAGGCAGTGCTGGATTGACGTAAAGCAGTCCTGCACTGGCAATCGCCAGCCCCAGCTGAATGGATTCGCGGCGGAAGAAGCTGGATGTGGCGTTGTGCCACGTCAGCAGCATGCCTATCATCAGGACTACTGAGGCAATTGCGCCGAGTGCAAACTGTCCTGCGTCACCCAAATGTGCGCCGATCCCCGCAAAAGGGCGGAGGGTACTGCGCCAGTTGATCTGGCGTGCGAAGACCACAGCGGCTGCTGCGGCGATACCGGCGCTGAGGAGTGCCAGTGCGATTTGCCGGAGGTAGGGGGCCACGCGGTCACTACCGCCGACGGCAAATCCCGCCAGCGCCCAACGATCCCAACCGCGATCGGCGACAATGCGTAAGGTGTGATTGCCAGCGCCAAGTTCGTGTGCAAGCGGGATGAGCCGTGTTTCCGGTTCGAGGGTGTCGCTGGTCAGGACGAGATAGGCGTTGCCGCTGCTATCGCGGGGCAGAGCATTCGCGGGTAGCCCGTTGACGGTGACATAGAGATAAGCGGTGTAATCGTCCTCGCGCGCCAACAGGCTGATGCTGTCGCCTGTAAAGTCGAACTCCAACTGGCTGTCGCCGACCCAACCGATGTCTGCGCCGCGCTCGCTGACCGTCCATACACCGCTGTAACGTACAAACGGGCTGGCAGGGTGGTGCAAGCCAATCGGTGCGAAGCCTAAAGGCGCTGCCGAAGGGGGAGCGCCTGTGAGCGATTGAAAGAGTGGTGTGGGGCCGTCTTCATCGTTGGTCAGTGCAAAGCCCCATCGCGGGTCAGCAGGTGCAACTGCAGGTTGCCAGCTTTCGAGGATCATGCCCGCTAGCCAGGGGAAATCCTCCTGAACCATGCTCAGTGCCGTCTTCGTATAGTCAGTCTGCTGCTGCGCTGTGACCTGCCCCCACAGCGATGGCTCACCTGCCCAACCCGATGGTAAGCTGTTCCAGCCCCATTGGCTCGCCCAGATCGACGATTGCCCGTCTCCGTAACGCAGCATGATGTGGCGAAGCAGTACGACTCGCTGGAAGTTGAGCAGGTCGGGTGAAGCTGGTTCAGTCGGCGGCGCACTAAAGCCGTAAGGTTTGGCAGCAATCGCATCGCTGAAGTTAGCAAGCCCGAGACGATACAAGTCTTCGAGATACAACAGATCACTGATGTTGCGGGGACCCGTCTCCAGCGTTGGGGCGAGCGCAGCCGCGATGACGGTTGCGTCAGCATCAGCACTGTGAATCGCAGCATAAGCTGCCTCTAGCAAGGCAGCATAATCCTGCACGCGCGGCTCGGCATTTCCCCAGGCAGCGTACAGATTGGGTTCATCGCCGATCTGATAGTAATCGACCGTCGATCCGTAACGGTTCGCAAACATACTGACCGAGGCAGCAAAATCAGCAGGATCAAGAGCGCCGGTGACAGGCAGGACGATTACGAACTCTAGCGTCGGATGATGGCGAAATGGTGAAACTATCCCGTCAAGTTGTGACCAGTCGTAATCTTCTGCTTGTGATGCAAGCGGCAGAGACTCAATGAACTGACGCACCCAGACTACGTTGATGGACTGCATGAGGACAAGCTGTCGTTCAAGTTCTGCGCTATTGTACTGCGTCAGATCGGCGTTGACGCCAAAGCGAGGCAGATAGTAGGGAAGGTTCGCTTCGAGCGCAGGATTGGCGTAACCGCGCAGATCATTACGACGCTGTTCGTCCGTCCCCCAGGCAGCGAACAGGCTCCCTGCCAGAGCAACCAGCGCTACGATCAGCAGCAAAGCGTCGCGCTTCATCGCATCCACACCGGACGTGATGCCCCTGTATCGAGCGTGACCTGATTGGCTACACCACTTGAGACATCAACAATCCACAGGCTTCCCTGATAGATAAAGGCAATCTGGCGTGCATCTGGACTCCAGGCAAACTCGCGCGCAGTCAGACCGGGCTGCGCAGGGGTCGGCGGGTAGAGTATGCGCGCGTTACTCCCATCCCGGTCGGCGACCATAAGATCATACTCTGCCGTCTCGCTGATGCTGTTGTTAATGCTGCGGGCGCGCAGATAGGCGATATAGCCGCCAACGACAGCACCTGTTTCGTCGGTTAGCGCTGGAGAGTAATCAGGGTTTGACCAGATGCCCGCGTTCTGCGCAATTTCCGCGCTGAACGTGCCATCTGCGGCGACGGCTGCGACGTGAAATGCGGGGCTGCTCTCGGGTGGCTCACTGCCAATCGGCTCCCCATGCACCGTCGTCAGGATCAGTTGGTCATCGCCAGACCACGAGAGGTGTGCGCGCCATGACCATGAGGACGGCGTGCTGAAGGGGGTGTAGCTGAGGAGAGGTGTGAATTCGCCACTGTTCAGGTTGACAAGCCCAATACCATTGGCACGCGCCCAGGCAAGTTGACTGCCATCGCGTGACCACGCGAAACCCGTCCCCCACCAGCCCGCGAAACCGCCATTGTTTGCCTCGACCACTTCTTCGACGCTGAGTGCCTCACCGCTAATAGGGTCGAGCCGCATTAGCCACAGGTCGTTGTATGCCTGCCAACCGGGAGGGGCGCTGCGCGCTTCGGCGGTCGAGTAGGCCATAGTGTTTTCCTGCCCAGGCACCCATTCGGCATAGAGGATATTGATCGGTTGCAGCGGAATCGGGTCGAGCGCCTCATTGATGTCTGAATAGAGATAAAGCCGATTAGAGAAACCAGCGCCTGCACTTACTTCTGCGCGTGAAAAGAGGAGTCGTCGTCCGTCCTCGGAAAGACTGAAAACACGCCCGTCAACGTCGCCTGTGTTTGTAAGGTTGCGGCGCGTCGTACTACTGCCACTCATAACCCAGGCGTTGCCATTGTTGACATAGGCAAGCGTCCCGGTGATGCTGACAGGATCGAGTGCGCCCGCCGGACCGACCGCGACGATCTCATCAATCGGCGCAGAAACCACCGTGCGGCTGATTTCCTGACGATTGCCCGCAATGCCATCACGGATTTCGATACGGTAACAGACTTGCGTAACGCCATTTTGCCCCTGTTGCTGGATTCGCTCCTCGCCTGGCTGCAAGCCTTCGAACGGCACGGTCTGGCGACGATAGGGAAGTTCGATGTCTTCGCATTCCTGCTCTTCGCGCACGCGCACAACGGTGACGCGCATCCCGTCGGCAATTTGTGTGAATGCTGGTGGGTTGACATCATCCAGTTCACCCAGATCAACATCTGCATCGCGCAGGAATTCACCAACGGTAATCGGAGCATTGTACTCAAATGTGCGTTCGCGCCCATCCACGACCAGCGAGACAAGGATAGTGGTTTGCTGAGACGCGGTGGTATCGCAGGCAGTGAGGAGCAGGAGGAGCATGATGACAATGCTCAGACAGATCGCATGTGAGAATGACAATAGACGTCGAAGCATAATGAACCGGGATGACTTTGCTTTGTGAAAAGTTACGGAGGGCAATTTGCCCTCCGTAAGAGGATAGCGAACCTGGCAACATCTGGGCAAGCCCGCACCGTGTGCTAGAACAGCACGTTATTACGTAGTTCGCCAAGCAATTCGATGATGGCGGCGTTCAGGGCGTTTGCGCCGTAGGTGCTGACGGCAGTCGGGTCGAGGTCGCCCGCGCCGTTCGGTGCAATCGACAGCGTGACGCCATCACCACTGACACCTTGCGGCAGTTGGTTGACAAGCAGCCAGGCGTTGAGCAGCGGCACATCCTTGTCATTCGCCACTTCGATGATAACGTCGTTGTACTGCTGCAACGTCTCTGGCGCGATGTCGGCGCGCGGCGTAATCGTCATCAGCACCGGAATGACACCGTTGCCGACCAGTGTGTCAACGATGATGTTCAGGTTGCGGTTGAACTCGCCCAGATCCGTACCATTGAGGGCGTCCTGAGCACCGATGCTGATGAACATGACGCTGGGGCGACCCGTGGCTTCGATTTCGCATTCAATCGGATAGCCACCACGCCCTGCTGCGCCGGGGCAGACGGACGGATCAATATTGCCAGGGTTGAGCAGGTCCGCTGCTGTCCACCCGAAGCGAACTGCGCTGCTTTGCTGGCTAAAGCTGGTCGCGCCGCTGGGCAGCGTGGTGCCATTGAATGTATTGATGGTGTCCTGCGCAAAACCATCCGGTACGTTCGTAAATGCGCCTGGCGCAAATGCATCGACCAACCCGTCCTGAGTAAGCGATTGATCGCCCGCCAGCGCGAAGACGAATGGCTGATTGCCTATGCCCTGCCCGTTCCCATAGATGCTGCCAAGTTCAGCTGCCAGGTCGGGGATGTCTGGCTGAACAGGCGTGTTGCCGACCAGCGACTCATCAGCTTCTGTAGGCGCAACAACGGTCACGTCCTGCTGCGTAGTGCTGCTTTCACCTGTCTGTGAGTTGGTGACGGTTAACGTGACGGTGTACGTATTGCCTTCAGGGTAGGTGAACATGGGGTTGGCATCGGTGCTGTCCACAACGCCGTCGCTCTCAAAATCCCAGGTATAGGTATCGAAGTCACCGGTCGAGGCATCGCTGAAGCTGACTGTCAGCGGATCGTTTGCTTCGTCGGGGATGGCGAACGAGAAGTTTGCCGTCGGTGGCGTGGAAGGCTCTGTCACTGTGACTTGCTGGCTGATGGAATTCGCTTCACCCGTCTGCGAATTTGTCACAGTCAGCGTGGCGGTGTAGGTTCCGCCTGTCGCATACTGGAAAGTCGGGTCGGCATCGGTGCTATCAATGACGCCATCGCTCTCGAAATCCCAGGCGTAGGTGTCGTAGTCACCGCTGGAAACATCCGCGAATGATACCGACAGCGAATTTGTGGGATCGACGGTTGCCACAAAGCCTGCGATGGGGGGCAGGAACGGCAGTACAACGTTGACACTTTGCGCAGGCGATGTGCTGCTTTCGCCAGTCACCGAATTTGTCACCGTCAAAGTGACCGGATAGCTGCCGCTGGTTGTATAGAGGTGTGTCGGATTTGCCTCGTTGCTGGTCGCGCCGTCCCCGAAATCCCACAAATAGGTGTCGTAGTCGCCCGTCGATGTGTCGGTGAATGTGACAGTCAGACTGTTGGCAAGATCAGTTGCAAATGTGAAGTTGGCAGCCGGTGCTGTCGGTACGGTCACAGTCGTATTGAAGACATTGCTGCCGCCCACGCCATTGAGGGTGACAGTGACAGGGTACGTTCCACCCGCTGCGTAGGTGTGTAACGGGTTTTGTTCATTGCTGCTGCTGCCATCACCAAAGTCCCAGACAAAGCTGGTGATTGTGCCGCTCGTGGCATCTGGCGTGAAGGTGAACTGAACTGTGCGTGGCTGCGCAGGATTCGGTATTACTGCTGCCGCTGCGCCGGAGGGTACAGGGTCAGGCGTGAAGGTAGGTTCCTGCGTAAACGTGGGTTCAAGCGTCGCAGTGGCAGTCGGTTCCGGTGTTGACGTCGAGGTTGGCAGCGGCGTAAACGTCGGTTCTGGCGTGAAGGTTGGAGGTATGGGCGTTTCCGTCGGCACAGATGTAAAGGTAGGTTCCGGCGTGAACGTTGGCGGAATCGGTGTAAACGTGGGTTCCGGTGTAAAGCTGGGTGGCACCGGCGTCACCGTCGGCACAGGTGTGAACGTTGGCGGTTCGGTCGGGCGCTGTTCCGGCGTATTGGTCGGAATGAACACGGTCGGCGTCACCGTTGGCGGTTCAGGAGTCTTGGTCGGTTCGACAACTGTGCTGGTCGGGACGATGACAATCGCAGTCACGATGGGTTCGGTCGGGCGAGCGTCTGGTGTAAATGTCGGTGGCGGCGTCAGTGTCGCGACAGGTGCTTGCACACTGATCAACTGCGTGGTTGATGACGTACCGCCCGGGCCACTGACGGTCAATGTGACACTGTAGGTGTTTGGCGTCAGGTATGTGTGATTAACTTCCGACTGGTTGCTGGATGTACCATCACCAAATGTCCACTGTACATTGGTGATATTACCGCTGGATAGGTTAAAGAAAGTCACTTGCAGCGGCGCGAAGCCAGACGGAGGTATCGCAGAGAATGCAGCAACAGGCGCAGCAACGCTCTGAACGTTGATCTGTGTGGCAACATTTGCAGTGCCACCGGGTCCGGTTACAGTCAGCGTTACTGTATACAACCCTGGGTTGGTAAAGGTGTGTGTCGGGTTGAGTTCGGTGCTGGTAGTGCCATCGCCGAAGTTCCACGAATAAGCAGTGATAGTGCCGCTGGACTGGTTAGTGAAACGCACTGTCAGCGGTGCAAAGCCCTGTACCTGATCCTGCGTGAAGGCAGCTGTCGGGCGTGCGATAATTGGCGTTGGCGATGGTACGGGCGTTGGTGCGTTATTCTGCACACGAATGTTGTTGTTGACGGTCGTGAGTGTCGTCCCATCGCGTAGGTAGACGCGCAGCCGGACAGCATACAATCCGTCGTTGACAGTCGTCGTATTCCAGATTCCAAGTAGACCGTTGAGGATTGGCGATTGAACTGCACCCGTTGCCGGATACCACAATCCGCCGGGATTGGGGTCTGGACCATATTCAACCTGGTATTGCAGGAAGTTCGGGTGTGTAGCCGCGCCGATAATCTGTACGCCGCCTGCAATAACATTGCCGGGGACAGGTGAGAGGATAACGATGCTGGTTGGTCCCTGCGTTGCAGCAGGTGGGCGGACGCCTGTCGGTACGACACCCACAACGGTTGGCGCGGTTTGCCCGCCACCGCTTGAAGGCAGCGTCACGCCGGGTAACGGGGTTGGCGCACCACCTGTGGTTGCAGGTGTGCGTGTTGGTGGCAGCGTGAAGGCAGGTGTAGTGGTGGAGATGGGTTCAGCGGTCGGTTCACCACCTCCTGTTAGATTGCACGCGATCAGTACGATAAACGCGCAGACAAGTGCGGCGGCTCGTAATGCGCGGGAATGGCGCGCGGGTGTCGTCATGGCACAGTCCCCTCAAGGCAGAATCTCTTCCACAACAATTATGCCTTGTGTGCGTGAATTTTGCATTCTGCGGAGGGTAGGCGTAGGGAGAGAGGCAGATAGCCCAAAAGCATCAATGCCGGAGATGCCTAAGACATGCGATAATGGGAAGCAAGTGGGGAATATTTATCGGTGCGATGAGGCAGGGGTTTATGCATAAGATTATCATCGTCGATGATGAACAGGCGATACGAGAAGCGCTGGGACGGAAATTGACGCGCGATGGCTTTGAAGTTACCGTGTGCGAAAACGGGTTGGAGGGGCTGCGCGCCTTTCATGCACAGCATCCCGATCTGGTCGTCTTGGACATCGTGATGCCGGAAGGGATGAACGGGCTGGATGTGTGTCGCCGCATCCGCGAAATAGACGACACGCCCGTTATGATGCTGTCCGCACAGGCGATCTCTGAAGATGATATTATCGAGGGCTTGAACGCTGGAGCGGATGAATATCTGATTAAGCCTGTGCGCCTGAATGAATTTACGGCGCGGGTGCGGGCGTTGCTGCGGCGGGCGCAGGTCAATAACAACGATACGGTGCAGCGCTACGATGATGGCTACCTGGCGGTCGATCTGCAACGCCGGCATGTGTACGTCAATGGGCGACGCGTGCATTTAACGCCAACAGAGTATAAGCTGCTGGCGGTGTTGATGGATAACAGCGGTCGGGTTGTGCAGCAAACTGAGCTGCTCGAGCAGGTATGGGGACGCGAATATCTGAATGACATTTACTACCCGCGCGTGTACATCAGCCAGCTGCGTCGCAAAATCGAAAAGGATGCTGCCAATCCCCAATACATTCTGACGGAGCATCGCATCGGCTATCGTTTCGAGAAGCAACCGGGCGTATAACGTAACCATGCTGGATACCATCGCCATCCTGGTCAACGGGTTAACGCTGGCGCTTGCGTTTGGCTTGCTGCTGATCGTGCTCTGGTACGATGTGCTCAAACCGCTGCATCAGTTCTTCGGTGTTTTTCTCTTGCTGGTGCTCGTTTGGAACGCGGGCGCGTTGCTGACCCAGGCTGCATTGGTCGTCACGCTTGATGAGCCGCTGGTGCGAATCGCCGTTACGGCGATGGAACTTGGATTTAGCGGTGCCAGCGTCGCATTGTTTGCGTTGACCACAATACTGGTGGGCGCGCAAACGCGACGTTTCCGGTTGCTGGTATTCCTGACGCTGTTTGTCGTGCTGATCTATCGCGCGCTCGTCAGCCTGGGGAGCACGGAAGTCGCGGCGGATGGCAGTGTTCAACTGCTGAACTATCAGGCTCAGCCGCTGCTGCTGGCGTTCTACCTGATTTTCGATGGCATGACGCTCTATCTGATCTGGCGCGGACGGCGCAAGATACGCACGCAGGAAATCGTGACAGGCATCAGTGTGTTTGTGATCGGGCAGGGGTTGTCGTTTCTTAATCCCGATTTGCAGTCGTTCGCGCTTTCCACGATTGTGTGTTCACTGGCTGCGCTTTCGACCAGCTTTGCCATTTTGCGCGCCGAAATCCTGACGCCGCTGTCTGAACGCATGTCGCAGGTAGAGGCGATTCATCGCGTTTCGCTGGCGATCACCAGCCAAATCGCGCTGGATACTGTTCTGGAACAGATTGCGGTCCAGGCAGCGAAATGGCTGCGGGCAGAGGCGGTGGGCATCTGGCTGATTCGCGATGGCAAGCTGGAACTGACGACGGTGTACAATCTGCCGGAGCAGTTTGTGCATCGCCAGCTTACCGTTGGCCAGGGCATCATCAGCGAGGTTGTGCGGTCGCGGCAAGCGATGCGTTTGGAAGATTACAAGCGCGATTGGGGTGGACTGCCGGATTTGCCCGTTGCGCGCGATACTTTTGGTTCTGTGATTGCTGCGCCGCTGACCTATGGGCAGGAAGCGATAGGCGCGCTCATGGTCATCGCGGCGCGTGATGGACGCCTTTTCGACCGCGATGATGTGCATCTGCTTGAACTGCTCGGTGCGCAGGCAGCCGTTGCCATCAGCAATAGCACTCTGTTTGCCGATCAGCAGGCGTTGGCGCAGCAAATCCTCAAGGATGTGAACCAGCTTAAAGAGCTCGACCGCATGAAGAATGAGATGGTGCGCATGACCAGCCACGATCTCAAGAACCCGTTACAGGCGGCGATGGCGAACCTCGATTTGCTGCGAGAGGATCTGCCGACCACCATTAATGCTGACGCTGCGAAATCAATCGATGTGATTGAGCGGCAGTTGCTGCGCATGAACCGCATTATTCGCGGCATCCTCGACCTCGAACGGGCGCGCACGGGCAGCCTGAAGTTTGAGGCGGTCGAACCTGCTCGACTGGTTATGGAGACTGAAGAGGAACTGCGACATTTTGTTGATGAGGGACGGGTACGGTTTGAGATTGATGTCACAGAAAATCTACCACTGATTGCCTGTGACTCAGAGCAACTTAAGCGAGCACTCATCAACCTGGTGGAAAATGCGTTCAAGTTCACACCTGCCGGGGGTGTGGTGCGGCTGCGCGCCTGTGCGGGCGATGGCCGTACAGTGCGTTTTGTGATTGAAGACACTGGCGTCGGAATACCCGCTGAAGCCCAGCCGTTTGTGTTTGACCGCTTCTACCGCGCCAACCAGTCTGGTACTGAGCATGTCAGCGGTTCGGGGCTTGGATTGAGTCTGGTCAATACCGTGATCGAGAAGCATCATGGTAAACTCTGGTTTACGAGTGAAGCCGGGCAAGGCACCGCCTTCTACGTAGAAGTACCACAAGCTTAACCACATCGTACATTCAAATCTGGAAAGCGCACCCATGTTGACGATAGCCCAACGCCGTATTGTCATCGCTGCTGTTTTGTTGTTCACAGTTTCCGCATTCGTGTTAAGCATTCCGTTTGCTGCTGCTCAGGATACAACGCCAACGATTGAGCCAAGCAAGACGCCGACTGTGACTGCGACTGTTCAAGCGGTAGCGGCGACGCCGACTGTAACCCAGGACCTTGGCATCCTCAACCCGTTCACGCAAGGCGATTTGACTTTGCTGACGGGCAATGTTCAGCGACCGAACGGTATCTACTGGTTTGATGAGGTGCTGTATGTCTCGTGCAGCGGCGATTCAACGATTTATGAAGTGAATGCCGAAGACGGGCGTACTATCAGCTATTCGGCAGGCACGCGCAACGCGCATATGCTTTATGTCGAACCCGGTAGTGATGAGCGACCGGTGATCTGGTCAGCGGATTTTGGCATTAATGCAGTGGTACGTGCCACCCGTGCCAATACCACCACGATTGCGGGCGATTTGAACGGTCCGTGGGGCTTCCTGTATCTCGATGACGAGTCGTTTCTCGTGACCGAGATACTCGGTGGCGACCTGCTGCGTGTGACACGCGAGGGAGAAGTGACGTCGCTGCTGACAGGACTCGCGAATCCGACGGGGATCGCGATGGAGGGTGACTTCATCTACGTTGCGAATAATGGCAGCACTCGCCGCGCGATTGAGTGGTATCCGCGCACGATTGTGAATGACGAAGGTATGGATGCAGCCGATGCAGGCGGTGGCACAATTCTGAGCGGGGTTCAAAACGTAACCGGTTTAGCGCTGCACGATGGTATGCTCTATTTTGCCTACGCGCTTGGGACGCGCGGGGTGGTGGGGCGCGTGAATCCGCTGGAATGCATGGCGAACGGCGGTTGCACCAACAGCGATGTCGAGGTAGTGCTGTTTACGGAACTGGCAGCGCCGCTCGCCGGACTGACGATTGCGCCCAACGGGCGGCTGTATGTGCACACGATGTTCGCACCGGACATCTACTGGGTGCAGTTGGGGGATTAACGCCCCGGGATAGACAGACGAGTTTCGATCCAGCGGACGATGAGCGAACCAATGATCGTCATGGTCAAGTACATGAGTGCGAGGATGAAGAGCGTTTCGGGATAACGAAACGTCGTGCTGTACCAGAGCGTCGCAAGCTGTGTGATGTCGTTGACGCCCAGCACCGAAACGAGCGATGTGTCCTTGATCATGGCGATCATATCGTTGCCAAGCGGTGGCAGCACGCGCCGAATTGCCTGTGGGAGTACGACGAGGCGGATCACCTGGAAGTACGACATGCCGAGCGAACGTGCTGCTTCGATCTGACCACGTTCTATCGATTGGATGCCAGCACGGAACGTTTCTGACAGGAATGCGCCATAGGCAATGGCGAGTGCGATAATGCCGGCGGGCAGGAAGAGACGGCGTGGGACTTCAACCCCCATGCCGATCAGCACTTCGCGTACTGCCGGGACAATCGCAAAGGCAGTGACAAGCAGCGTGACGAGGATGGGCAAGCCGCGCAAAACCGAAACATAAAGCGTCGCTGCCTGGTAAAGGATAAGCTGTGGAATTGCCAGCAGGTTCTTGCGCCGATCCAACTGCGGTTTGGGCGGATTAGCACGTATAAGCCCGACAATCAAACCGATGACGATGGCGGCTGTGTAGGCGACCAGGACGACACCGAGCGTGATTTGTAATCCGTCACTTAAATAACTGAAGGTGTCAGCAAAGTAGTTGTCGGCATGGGGCTGAACGATTTCGGGATTGCTTCGGGCGTAATTCAAGCCGAAGAACGGTTCGACCACTATGCCGCCGATAGCGCCTGCTTGCAGCTCGGCAAGCGCTTCATCGAAGGTGGGGTATCGTGTTAATCGCTCCTCGCCGACGATTTCCTGCGCGACCGTTACGGGTGAAGAACCCTCAACGACTCCTAACGTAATTGCCTCGGCATCAGCCATCTGTTCAAAGTCGTTGACATCCGTCCACAGCGGATCGGCGGGGCGGGACAGGACAACTGGATCGACTCCCACAAGAACCAAATAAATGCCCCAGATGAGAACCAGCGCAAGGATGAGCAGCCACCAGGGGAAGCCAAAAAGAAACCTTGAATTGCGCGACGCTTGAGGCGCGATACCTGCGGCCGGCACAGACGATGCAGTCGAAGTCGCCATAATTGTGATCCATTGTTTTGAAAAAATGTCGGGATGTACTGTTGTACATCCCGACTCGCAAGAACAGAAGGTGTAGGACTTAACTGGCTGAAGCGGGCGGGAACCACTCAGTCATGATGGCTTCCAGCGTGCCATCTGCCATCATGCTCGCCAGCGCCATGTCGAACGGCGCAACGAGGTCAGAGCCTTCAGTGAAGGCATAGCCGAGGAAGTCGCTGGTGAGGGGTTCGTTGATGACGGTCAGGACTTCATCGTTTGTGCCGACATAGCCCTGCCCGGCGGTGCTGTCGATGATGACGGCATCAACATCG
>JANRJX010000185.1:0-25487 GCA_033763755.1 Chloroflexota bacterium | reverse complement strand
ATCTATCGGCTGATGCCGCCTTAGCTCGACGCCTGGCGACGCCCGCTGCGCAGCACATCCGTCACATACGACACCAGATTGTTGGCGATATAGGGCTTGGTCAGGTAGCGATCTGCCCCGGCATCCAGCGCTTCCTTGATCTGCTTGGGGTCTACCAGCGCCGAAAGCACGATGATCGGCATGGCATCAAACGCTGTGCGAGCCCGCACCTGCTTGAGGAAATCGATCCCACTTTCGTCCGGGAGCATCAGGTCCAGCAGCACAATATCTGGCAGCGGCGGTGTCGCCAGCGCGCGTACACCGCTGGCGACCGTATCGGCAGTCATGACTTCCATGTTCTGGCGGCTGAGGAGAATACGTACCAGTTGTTGCAATTCAAGATCATCATCAATGACCAGAACACGTTTCTTGTTCGCGCTCACAGGCGAACACCTTTCGATACATCTCGAAGCTTGTTTGAGTAGACTAATCATACCCCACGAAAACCCGCAGGAAAATAAAAACCTGTCATGCCTGCCAATTCTGGTGTATGCTCAGATAAACATGGGTTAGGTAACGGTCAAAAGGATGTAATATGCGGGGGCGTTTTGCGTGGTTACTGGTTCTGATGATGCTGACGCTGGCGGGCTGCTACCGCCCGGCGGGCGATGCGATTGAACCGACGGTTGCGCCGCCCGTAGACCCTGCAACAGGCGGCGACTCCCTCCTGCCAACCACACCACCGCTGATGTTGGAAACCCCAACGCTGCCGCCTGTCACCATCATCTCGCCAACCCAGCGCGCGACCCTGGTCATCGGGCAGCCGCTCGACGCGCTCACACCCACACAAACACCGCCGCCCGCACCCACCCTTGTCAGCAATCCGACACAGGCGGGCTTCGTCACGCCGGGGCTGCCCATTGGTCAGGTGACGCTCGTGCTGCCGACTTCGACTCCCGCGCTCCCGCCCACCAACACGCCCTCTGGATTGATCACGCCGACCGCGCTCGGCGGCGTCACCGACGAATGTACCTATGTCGTTCAGGCGGGCGATAACCTGTTCCGCATCGCCGTCAATAACGATGTCTCGCTCGAAGACATGCGCGCCGCCAACCCTGATCTGGTCGGTGAAGCGCCGGTTTTGCAGCCTGGGCAAGTGCTGCGCCTGCCCAACTGCGTCAGCGCAGGCAGCACGCCCGCCGTCTCTGGCGCGGGTACGCCCGGAATTGTCATTGCCACCACCGCGCCCATCAGCGGCGCAACCCCCGCACCGTTCGGCACGCCCGCCCCCGCAGGCGGCACAACCTATACCGTACAGCCGGGCGATACGCTGTTCTCGATTGCCCAGCGCTTCAACACGACGATTGATGCGATTATTGAGGCGAATGATCTGGACAATCCGAACTCGCTCGATGTCGGTCAGCAGTTGATCATTCCGGCAGCCGGATCGTAGGGACGCGCAACGGCGCGTCCGGTAACATCGGCGCGTCCGCTTGCTAATCCCCTATTGTCGCTGCGAAGACACGCAAATTATCAAAGGCGATGACAATATCGTTGTCGCCGTCCTCTGGCAGCGCCACCGTCATCCCGACTGCCCCACGCTGATAGCGCCGATCGCGGACTTCTGCCACCAGCACGTTGTTGACGTACAGCGCTAGATAATCGGCAACGCATACGGCGCGCAGACGGTTGAACGCCCGCCCCTGCTGGATCGCGTCGTGTGCCGTCCACTGCACTAGCGCATCGACTTCGCTGCCCGCACCGCGCCGAATGGTGTAATAGCCATCGGCGCTGATGAAGAAGTAGTAGCCATCGCCTGCGGCATCCGGCGCGGCGCGACACATCAGCCCATAGGCATTGTCCGCGAAATCGGACTGCTGCTCGGTTTCGACTTCAACGATCACATCATCATACAGTTCGTCGCTCAACGCCCACATAAAACCGCCGTTGCGCGCTGTCATCCGGTACACGCCGTCCACGACCTGCCCTTCGACCTGTAATGCCGGGTCGCGATAGCTTTCCCAGTCACGCGGATCATCAAAGCGCACGTCGCGCAGCAGTTCCCCGGCTGTGACTGCTTGCGTCGGCTGGCGCGCACAGGCAGCCAGCAAGATGAAGACCATCGAGAGCAGTGTTAAGCGAGTTAGTTGCATAGAATCTGACTCAGGCGCATTATCTAGTGGGTACTCGGTTGATTCCAGCGGACACCTCGTGAGGTGTCCCTAGAGAGTATACATGTGTAGGGATGCGCCGTGGCGCGTCTGCTGGTTGATTGCGATTATGATCTGTACATACAAGGATACGACATTGTCTCTGGCGCAAATCTCCGGTGTGGTCATGGATATGGATGGCGTGTTATGGCGCGGCGATGAACTGCTGCATGGCGTCGGTCGTTGGTTCGCGCTCTTGCAACAGCAGCAAATTCCGTTCGTGCTGGCGACCAACAACAGCGCCAAAACGCCCGCCGATTATGTTCACAAGCTGGAACGGCTCGGCATCAGCGGTGTTGCCGAACGCCAGATTATCACCTCCGGCACGACGACGGTTGACTATCTCCAGCGGCATTATACACGCGGTACAGCCGTTCATGTGCTGGGCGGCGACGGGTTACGGGCATTGGTGGCGGGCGCGGGGTTTACGCTGGCGGATCATGCCCAGGTGGTGGTCGTCGGCATTGATACCCAGTTGACGTATGACAAGCTCAAGCGGGCGGCGCTGCTGCTGCGCGCGGGCGCAGACTTTATCGGCACCAACGACGACCGCTCGATCCCGACGCAGGAAGGGCTTGCACCGGGCGCGGGCAGTATATTGGCGGCGCTGCGAGCCGCGACTGACCGCGAGCCGCTGGTGATGGGCAAGCCGCACGCGCCGATGTTTGCGACCGCGCTGGCGCTGCTCGGCAGCACACCCGAACGCACACTCATGATCGGCGACCGCCTCGACACAGACATTGCGGGTGCGCACGCGGCAGGATTTCAAACGGCGCTGGTGCTGACGGGCGTCGCGACGCGCGCAGATGTAGCGGCGAGCAGCATTCAACCTGACAACGTTTATGTGGATATTGCGGCGATGGCGACGGCATTTACTCAGACGTGAACTGTCCGGCGGCGTTATGCGCGGCGCGGATCGGCTCTGGCAGCCGATATTTCGTGGTACAGCCCAATACCAGCGCCACTGCTGTTGTCAAGTCTGCCAGATGCCCGACTGAGATATAGACTGGCTTGACGTTATCTTTGGTGCGCACAACCGAGCCAATCAGTTCGCCCCGGTCAGTCAAATCGCTGGTACTGCCTTTCGTGGCGGCGGGTTCCTGATATTTGCCCGTCAGATGCGTTTTGCCACAACCGATGGTTGGCAGGTTCAGCCACAAGCCCATGTGTGCGGCAATCCCCATGCGGCGCGGGTGCGCCCGTCCCATGCCGTCAAAGATAAACACATCCGGTGTCAGTTGCAGTTTGTCAAGCGCTTCCAACAGCACAGGACCTTCGCGAAATGTCAGCAAGCCGGGAATATAGGGGAAAGGTGTGGGTTGGTGTGCAGTGACGGTTTCGAGAACGCGCAGCTCTGGGAACGACAGCACGACAATCGCCGCGTTCGAGACTTCGTTTCTGACGCTGACATCCACGCCTGCGACAGTCTGTACCGCCGTCAAATCCAGCGGACGATCATAGACCAGTTGCGTCGCCAGTTGCTTTTGTAGATGGATCGCTTCGTTAGGGGAAACGTTCCAGGGGTGCAGCGGGGTAATCTGCATGTTCACCTCGCATAGGGCAAAAGACATAGGGGCAGGATGTATCCTGCCCCATACATTATCACGCAAAGGGCAGATACATCCTGCCCCTACGACAGATTTACGCTACAGGGCAGAGACATTCTGCCCTACATATTACATGTCGTCGCCGCTGTCCAGCGCGCCCATGCTCATGATGTCGGGTGCGCCAGCGGGCTGCTGGGCACGGCGCTGTTCGCGCTTTTCCTCATCCTTACCGAACTTGATGACCTCGCCGCCTTCGGTGATCGCCTCGACCGCCAGACCCAGTGACTGCAATTCCTTGACCAGTACGCGGAAGCTGGTGGGGATGCCCGGTTCTTCAATCGGTTCACCCTTGATGATCGCTTCGTAGGTCTTGACGCGCCCTTGCACATCGTCAGATTTGACGGTGAGCATTTCCTGGAGCGTGTACGCTGCGCCATACGCCTCCAGCGCCCACACTTCCATTTCGCCGAAGCGCTGACCGCCAAACTGCGCCTTACCGCCCAGCGGCTGCTGGGTGACGAGGCTGTACGGACCGGTCGAACGGGCGTGAACCTTGTCTTCAACCAGGTGCGCCAGCTTGAGCATGTGAATGATGCCGACTGTCACGGACTGGTCATAAGCTTCACCCGTGCGCCCGTCAAACAGCTTGTGCTTGCCGTAGACAGGCACAGGATGCCCGCTGTTGAACATCACGCGGTCTGCCAGCTTGAGCAGCTCTTTACTCGTCGCCTGTTCTGGAATGCTGATGTCCGGCTCTGCCCACTTCATCCACTCGCGCAGCGAGACATCTACCGCGAGAATATCACGACGCTGACGTTCGGAATACACCAGATCGGTGGTATCGAACAACAGCACATCATCCGGGTTGTAGCCCTTCTCACGCAGCCATTCCGCCAGCACTGCCCGGCGCATGTAGACCTCGTCCAGCAGCAGTTGGTCGGCATCATAAATGCCGCCTTCGGCAAGCCAGGCATGGACGTACAGACGGCGCACTTCGGCATCATCTTCCAGGTCTTCGGCGTTGTAGTAGTCCTTGACCCAGGCAAACGCACGATCCGTGATTTCTGCCCATGCGCGTTCGATCATCCACGCACGCCCCAGTTCTGCCTGGATTTCGACTTCCTTCGCACCGTCAAACACGGGCGTAATCGCTCGGAAACCAAGGCGATCTGCCGCGTAACCGAGATGAATTTCCAGCACCTGCCCGATGTTCATACGACCAGGGACACCGAGCGGGTTGAGGATGATTTCGACCGAGCGTCCGTCGCCCAGGTACGGCATATCTTCAATCGGGACAATCTTCGAGATAACGCCCTTGTTGCCGTGCCGCCCAGCCATCTTGTCGCCGACGGTCAGTTTACGCTTCTGTGCGACGCTGACGCGCACCATCTTCTCGACGCCTGCGGGCAGGTCGGGGTGTTCTTCGCGCGTGAATGTCTTCACGTCCACGACCTTGCCCTTTTCGCCGTGCGGCAGCCGCAGCGATGAGTCTTTGACTTCGCGCGCCTTCTCACCGAAGATCGCCCGCAGCAGCTTCTCTTCCGGGCTGAGTTCCTTTTCGCCCTTCGGTGTGATCTTGCCGACGAGAATGTCGTTCGGTCCGACTTCAGCACCGATGCGAACGATGCCAAGTTCATCCAGGTCCTTCAGTGCGTCTTCACCGACGTTGGGAATATCGTAGGTGATCTCTTCCGGTCCCAGTTTGGTATCACGCGCATCAACTTCGTGCTTTTCGATGTGGATGCTGGTGAACTTGTCCTGGCGCAGCAGTTCTTCGCTGATGAGCAGCGCGTCTTCATAGTTGCCGCCGTCCCACGACAGGAACGCCCCCAGCACGTCATGACCGAGCGCGAGATTGCCCAGGTCGGTCGATGAGCTGTCGGCGATCACCTCGCCTTTGTGGATGATCTGTCCCTTCGTCACAATCGGGCGCTGGTCAACGCAGGTCGATTGGTTCGAGCGGTTGTACTTGCGCAGACGGTAGATGCGTTCGTCACCCGTCGTGGTACGCACGACGATGCGGTCGCCCTGGACACTGGTGACTTCACCATCTACATCCGCAAGCTGCACCTGACCGCTGTCATAGGCTGCCTGCCCTTCCATGCCCGTGCTGACAATCGGCACGTCCGGCTTGAGCAGCGGCACTGCCTGGCGCTGCATGTTGCTGCCCATGAGCGCGCGGTTGGCGTCGTCATGTTCAAGGAACGGAATGAGCGCAGCGCTGATACCGACGATCTGGCGCGGCGCAACATCCATGTAATCGATACGGCGCGGCGACGTGACCAGAAATTTCTGGTTGTGGCGCGCGGCAACACGTTCGGATGCAAACTGGCGCTTGTCGTCCAGCGGCGCGTTCGCCTGCGCAATGACGAAGTTGTCTTCCTTGTCCGCTGACAGGTAGCGCGTCTCTTCCGTCACAAACGGCATGATCGGCACGGTTTCCAGCTTCGCCTTGACGAACTTTTGCACCAGTTCCGGTGTGATTTCGTCGCCATCGTTGGCGATGACGTTGCCCTTGGCATCTTCGATGTCATCGCGCACGATGCGTCCGATGATATTCGGGTCGTTCGGCGGCAGGAACTTGACCACGACGCGGTACGGCGTTTCGACAAAGCCATACTCGTTGACGCGCGCATAACTGGCGAGGCGACCGATCAGACCGATGTTCGGACCTTCCGGCGTCTCAATCGGGCAGATGCGCCCGTAGTGGCTGTGATGCACGTCACGCACATCAAAGCCCGCGCGTTCACGACGCAGACCACCGGGACCGAGCGCGGACAACGTGCGCTTGTGCGTCAGTTCTGCCAGCGGGTTCGTCTGTTCCATGAACTGCGACAGCTGCGACGAGCCGAAGAACTCGCGGATAGCGGCAACCACCGGACGGATGTTGACCAGCGCCACAGGCGTAACTGTGTTAGTTTCGCGCGTGGACATGCGCTCCTTGACGACGCGCTCGGTACGACGCAGCCCCACGCGCAGCTTGTTCTGGATTAGTTCGCCAACGGTCTTGACGCGGCGGTTGCCCAGATGGTCAATGTCATCCTTGCCAATCTTGCCATTGTTGATCAGGATCATGCGCTCGATCAGCTTGACAATATCGCCCTTCGTCACCGTGCGGAACTGGCGCGGGATCGGGTTATCGGGGTGCAACCGCTGGTTAAGCTTGTAGCGACCGACGCGCTCTAGGTCGTAACGGCGCTGGTCGAACAACTGGCTGTACAGATATTCGCGCGCGTTATCCAGAGTCGCCGGGTCGCCCGGACGCATGCGCTTGAAGAACTCGATCAGTGCCGCCTGCGCCACCGTCTGGTCGCGCTTCAGGTCCCACTGCGGTTCATTCTTGAGTGTGTGCGCCATATAGGGACGATTGGGGTTGTCATCGACATGGGCAAACAGCGACATCAGTTCTTCATCGCTGCCCGTCTTGATCGGTGACATCTCTTCCGGCAGACCATCGCTGACGGCTGCCATCGCACGCAGAAGGATGCTGATTGGCACGGTGCGTTTGCGATTGAACTTGAGCGTCAGGTAGTCCGCCTTGCGCGTTTCAAATTCCATCCATGCACCACGATCCGGGATCAGCTTGGCGTTCGCCAAGGCGCGCCCGGTCGTGCGGTCTTCTTCGGCATCGAAGTAGACGCCCGGTGAACGGATGAGCTGGCTGACGACGACACGCTCGGTGCCGTTGATGATGAACGTGCCTTTTTCCGTCATCAGCGGGAAGTCACCGAGGAAAATATCGGACAACAGCACTTCGTCGCCCGCTTCCTTGTTGACAAGACCAACACGGATGTACAGCGGTGCGGCATAGGAAAGGTCGCGTTCCAGGCAGACTTCTTCGCTGTACTTCGGCTCTTCAAACCAGTAGCGCAGACCCAATTCCTGCGCTTCCGGGCGTTTGCCGGGGAAATACAGCTTCAGGTCGCCATGAAAACTTTCGATGGGGCTGATTTCGTCGAAGAGTTCGGCAAGACCGTCTTCGATGAACCAGCGGAATGACTCCAACTGAACTTCGATCAGGGACGGGAGTTCCTGAACGTCAGGGAACCGAGCATAGTTCTTCGTGCGTGTGAACCGTTGCAAGGCACCGCTCCTCTTTAGTCACCAATAACACTGAGAATGGACGTTTGCGCGGATATGATCCAGAACTTTCGTTCCTGAAACAACGGATGAAGAGCAACTATTGGACCAGCACACCAAACGACGAGAATGTGTACCGACAATTTCGGAACAAGTATTATTTGTAAAATAAGCACAAAATGTCAAGTGTGAGAATTGTTACATCGTCAGGCAATCGTCAGGTATGCGCAGAGGAACGAAAGCGCACGCAAAAGCGTTTCAATATATGATGACATTGAATGTGTAACGGGCGACCCGGCGGGTTGCCCCTATGGTGAAAGCATCACAATGGCTGCGTCTCGCCCAAATCCTGCTGTACCAGTGCCGCCGCGCCCGCCCGCGCCGACGCGCGCCCGGCTGCCTGTGCGCCTACCCGCCGGCACGCGTGCCGTGAAACATCGTGCGCGCTTCCCCTGGCTGATCGTGCTTGCCGTGCCTGCGGTCGTGCTGCTGCTTACGCTGGTGCTGGCGACGCTCGGCGCGGTATTCATCCTTAGCAGTGACAGCGTGCTGCCCGGTGTGCGAGTTGCGGGCATTCCGTTGGGCAACCTGAGCGAGACAGAGGCGGCGGCGCAGCTTGCGCAGGTGTGGCAGTCACGCGGCATCATTCTGCGCGATGGCGCGTTGATCTACCCCGTGCAGCCGGACGTGATCGGGCTGACGCTGGACGCAAATGCCAGCGCTGCCGCAGCGCGCGATTACGGGCGACGCGCGGACAGTCTGGGCAATATTGCAGGCGCGGCATTCGGGCGCGTGAACATTGCACCCGTCGTCACGCTGGATCGCGATGTCTTTGCGGCGGGGCTGGCGACGATTGCCCAGTCGCTGGAAACGCCCGCACGTAATGCCGGCGTCCAGTTTGTAAATGGAACCGTGCAGCCGCGCGTGGCAGTGAACGGGCGCATGATCGATATTGGCGCGACGGTAGCGCAGGTCGAAGCGCATGGCACATTTGCTTTCGCCGATGGTGAGATTGAACTCGTCATGCTCGATGTGCCGCCCGCCATGACTGACCCAACACCCGTCGTTGAGGCAGCGCGAGCGCTGCTGGCAAACCCGCTGACCATCCGCGCCTACAACCCGGTGACGGACGAAACGATCCATTGGTCGGTCTCACCGGAAGAGTGGATTGGCTGGCTGAGCGCAGAGACGGACCAGACACAGCCGACCGGGCTGGCACTGGCGCTGGATGATGCGCTGCTGCGCACCTGGCTGAGCACACGCGAAAGCGAACTACCTGCTGCCGTCTACCTGAATGCCGATGAAAGCATCACACAGTTGCAAGCCGCCATCGCCAGCAGCCGCACAGACGCCACCATTCGTGTCTACAACCGCGACCGTCAGTACACTGTGCAGGCGGGCGACACGATCACAGCTATCGCCTGGGACTACGGCGTGCCCTATCTGTATATCGAGCAGGCAAATCCAGGGTTGGCCAGCGGGCTAACCATTGGACAGAGGATCACCATCCCATCCGCAGATGCCTTCCTGGAACTGCCCATCGTCTTTGACAAGCGCATCGAGGTCAGCATAAGCGAGCAGCGCGTGCGCGTTTACGAGAATGGCGCAATGAAGTGGGACTGGATCGCCAGCACAGGCATCACCTCCAGCCCGACATGGACCGGTGTCTATCAAATCCTCTCGCACGAGCCGAATGCCTACGCGGGCAACTGGGATTTGTGGATGCCGAACTTTATGGGCGTCTACCGCCCCATCCCCAGCGCGGACTTCACCAACGGCTTTCACGGCTTCCCGACGCGCGGCGGCAGTCAGCTCCTGTGGACGAACAGCCTCGGCACGCGCGTGACCTATGGCTGTATCCTCCTCGGCGATGAGAACATCCGCCAGCTGTACGAATGGGCAGAGACAGGCGTCGTCGTCGAAATTCTGCCGTAATCTTCTACGCAGAGACGCAGAGGTGCAGAGGTGCAGGGAAATAATTCACTGCAATCTTTGCGTCCCTGTGTCTTTGCGCCCCTGCGCTAAGCCCATCATTGCAGCATTCCTGGCATCCTGGTGTTTTGCCTTCTTCATCTAATCTTCTTGAATCGTTACGTTTCGCAGCGCTAATCACACATAGAATGAAAGATGTTGGCGATATGTAGAGGAATACATGATGATAAATCTACAAAGTTCCACGCAGCTTTTTTGTATACATCTTGCAAAAACCTACGGATCCTGGGCAGAAACTCACTTACAGCACGACGAACCCGAAAAAGCACTGCGCAGTTGCAGCCGCGCCATCCGTCTAAATCCATTGCTTGCAGAGGCATATGTGAATCGCGGGCGCGCCTACTATCGCCTGGAACACTACGAGCAGGCAATCACCGATTATGATCACGCGCTCGACCTGCGCTCAGGCTGGGCAGAGGTGTACATCAATCGTGGGCTGGCGCACTACGCGCTGGGAAACAATGCAGAGGCGTTCGGGGACTTCAACTGGGCGATCTATCTTGACCCACATCAGGCGCTTGCCTATCACCATCGCGGTATGGCGGACGAGGCAGCGGGCAACCTTAGCGGCGCGATTGCCGATTACACGAAAGCCCTGCAACTCAACCCACGCTGCGTCAACAGCTATGCCAGCCGCGCCCGCGCGCGTTTGAGCAAGGGCGATTTCGGCGGCGCACTGGCGGACTTGCAGCGCTACGTAGCGATGGGCGGCGCGCAGGTTAACGGGGAAGCGCACGAAACGCAGGCGCTCATTCAGCACATCAGAGCATCAATATCATAAGCGCAACAAAACCGCTGATCCAAGAGGTTGGGGAAGAAGAGAATAGAGGGCTTGGCATCCTTTGCCTCTTGGCGTTTAACTTTTTGAAACGCCAGGGCGACAAGAGAAGAAATATCGAATGTCTTCTCCAGCCTCCTCGCCTCTACCCTCTTGAATAGGCACTTTTCTTGGCTGTCTACAGTCCGTCTCTTACGTCGCGGGTTCGACTTCGCGCACAGTTTCGGCGTGAGCGTCCGCAATCAGGCGGCGGCGTGCCAGCAGCAGGAAGCCCGCCACCAGCGCCACGCCAGCGGCGATCTGCACGCGCGGCGGCAGGTAACGAATGCGACCGATCACACCCATACGCGGCGCACCCATCAGGTCTTGCTTCAGGCGCTGTGCAAAGCGGCGCGATGGCTTGACACCGACAATCGTGCGATGCAGCAGCGTGATCAGCGTGAGAAACACAGCGACTTCCTGCCTGGGTAGGTTGTACTGCTTCAGCACGCGGTCAACACTGCCGCCTGTGAGCATGGCGTCCGTCACGGCTGCCAGCATGTCTTGCATTTGCGGATGGTATGGGGTCGTCTGCATATCGGTCCTCAGCCCTCACTCGCCTCGTCATGCACATAATCGCTGGCGTCATCGGCGGCAGTTCCCTGCAAGTCGTCGCGCAATGCAAGCAGCGTTCGGTGGTAAAGCGACTTAATGGCGCCTTCCGTCCGTTCCATAATCGCGCCGATTTCGGCGTTGGATAGTCCATCAATAAACTTCAGCAGCAGCAGTTGCTGGCGTTCTTCCGGCAGCTTGCGTATCGCCGTCATGAGCGCCTCACGCTCCTGCTTATCTTCGGTATAGCGATCCGGCGCTTCTGCCCGCAGGCTTGACGCCACAAACTCGTCCAGCGGAATAATCTTGCGCCGCCCGCTGTCGCGGTGCCAGTTGGCGACGAGGTTATGCGCGATACGGTACAGCCACGCCTGAAACGGTACCCCGCGTTCGGTGTAGGTTTCGACATGCCCCATTGCCCGGAAGAACACGCGCGCCGTCAAGTCTTCCGCGTCGTGGTGATTGCCCGTGCGGTAGAAGACGTAGTTATAAATCTTGTCGAGATACCGTTCATAAAGCTCGCCAAAGGCTGGCTTTTCGCCCGCCTTCGCCAGATCCACCAGTTCGGCATCACTCAGACGTTTATAGTTCTTGGCTCGTTTGAGCAGTGGTTTACGTGTGTTCATTTCAACAATAGTAACCCGCGTGCGCGACGCGGGTTACGATGCCTTCACAAATTATTCACTTTCCCGCAGACGGGGGTCCAACACATCGCGCAGGCGGTCGCCAACGAGGTGCATCGCCAACGCAGTGAGCGCAATCGCCAAACCGGGGAAGATCGCCAGCCATGGGAATGTGCGCAGCAGCGGTTGTGCAATCGCCAGCAGGTTTCCCCAGCTTGGCACTTCCGGCGGCACGCTCAAGCCGAGAAAGCTCAAGCCGGACTCGTAGAAGATCATGGCGGACATTTCGTAGGTCGCCAGCGTGATGAGCGGTCCGATCAGGTTAGGGAGCAGATGCAGTCGGATGATGCGCGCTGGCTTCGCGCCCAGGCTGCGCGCCGCTTCGACATAATCGAGCGCACGCAGCCGCAGCACTTCGCCGCGCACCAGCCGCACGAAGACCGGCGACCCGGTAACGCCGAAGATCAGGATCACGTTGAGCAGACTGCGCCCGAAGATCGTGGCGATGACAACCACCAGTACCAGATACGGCACAGACAAAATGAGATTGACAAACGAACTGATGACGGTATCGATCCAGCCGCCAAAATAGCCCGCCAGCACGCCAAGCGTCACGCCCAACGTTCCCGCCAGCAGCGCACCGAAGAAGCCGACCAGCAGCGAGACGCGCGCGCCGTAGATGATGCGGCTGAGCAAGTCCCAGCCGAGGCGGTCTGTGCCCAGGGGATGCGTCCATGTACCGCCCTGCTCCCATGCAGGGGGCAACCGCGCACTGCCAAAGTCGCCTTCGGTCGGTCCGAACGGAGCGATCTGTTCGGCAAAGAGCGCGCACACGACCAGCAGCACGATCACAAGAAGACCGAAGATGGCGGCGGGCGAACGAAAGAAGGCGCGGACGATGCGTTCGCCTTCGCTGCGGCTCTTGCGCGGTGCGATGTCCAGTTCACGCGGGACGGGGACGGTGACAGTACTCATGCTTACCTTCCCAACCGCACACGCGGGTCAACGACGCCATAAAGCAGATCAGTGATGAGATTGACGCTGATGGCGAACAGCGCGATGAAGATGGTGATCGACTGTACCAGCGGGAAGTCGTTATCGCCGATGGCGTTACTCAACAGGCTGCCCAGTCCGGGCCAGGCAAAGACCTGTTCGATATAGACCGACCCGCCAAGCGCATAGGTGAAGCCGACGCTGATGACGCTGATCAGCGGGATGGCGACATTCGGCGCGATATGACCGAAGGCAACACGCTGCCCGCTCATCCCTTTGGCATGGGCGGTGCGGATGAAGTTTTCGCGCCGTACTTCCAGCACGGTTGAGCGCGTCAACTGCACGATTTGCCCGATGCTGCCCAGGCTGAGCGCCAGTGTCGGCAAAATCAGCGATTGCCAGCTATCGCGTCCAAACGACGGCAGCCAGCGCAGCTGCACGGCAAATACCAGAATCAGGATCATCGCCAACCAGACGCTGTGAATGGTTTGTCCCGCCAACCCGACGCTTCTGCCCAGCCAGTCCATCCCGCTGCCAGGGCGCAAACCAGCCATGATACCGAGGGGCACAGCGATGGCGAGCGACAGCAGCAGCGATGCCAGCGCCAGTTCAAACGTCGCGCCGATGCGCTGCCCGATGAGCAGGCTGTTGGGCAAGCCGAGGCTGAGCGACTGCCCCAGATCGCCGCGCAGCAGACCGCCGAGATAGCGCACAAATTGCACAGGCACAGGCTGATCAAGACCGAGCGAGACGCGGATTTGTTCGCGTTGTTCGGCGGTTGCCTCGCGCGATACCATCAGCGCCACCGGGTCGCCCGTAAAGCGCACCATCATGAAGACCAGCACCAACACGCCAAGGATCAACAATAACGATTGCAGCAGTTTACGCAAAAAGTACGCGCCCATATGGGAAAAATCCTCTACATCAGCAAAAGCCAGAACCTCACCCCTGTCCCCTCCCTCCGCTTTGCACTCGGTCGCCGCAGGAGAGGGGTGCACCCACAGTCTACAAGCCCCTCTCCCTGAGGGAGAGGGGTTTGGGGTGAGGGTTTTGACTAGCCGCCCAGCGACACAAACGTCAGGTCATAGCCTTCGTTGGCGCGCGGCATGTAGCCTTCTACGTTCGACGCAATCGCTTCGTAGATGCTCAACTGGTACAGGTAAATGAACGGCGGGTTGTCGAACATTACCTGCTGGATTTCGCCGTACAGCGCCGCGCGTGCGTCACGATCCACCGTCGTTTCGATCTGGCTGATTAGGTCAACGATGGTTTCGTCTTCCCAGGTGTTGTAGTAGTTGCCGGGGATGAGCGCGCCTTGCAGACGGGGCAGTGCTTCACCAACGCCGCTGCTCCAGCTATCAACGTACATCGGACCGACTGCGCCGTAACCCGCTTCGCTCCAGAAGCTGTTGCTGGTCTTGAACTCAATCGTCAGGTCAATCCCCACTGCCGCCAGATCGCGCTGGATAGCAAGGCAGACTTCGTTGATGTTCGTGTATGCGTCGGCGGGGCAACCCATCGAAATCGCGAAACCTTCAGGATAGCCGGCTTCGGTCAGCAGCGTGCGCGCCATTTCCGGATCATACGGATACGGCTGGATGTCCGCGTTGTAGCCCAGGTTCGACCCCACGACGAAGCCGCTGATGGTGTTAGCGGCACCGCCGAACAGTGCATTCACCATACCATCACGGTTGACAGCATAGTTGAGCGCCTGGCGCACGCGCTGGTCAATAATCGGCGTATCAACACCGTTGCCAATGTTCTTGAAGGCGACATAGTACACGCGGTCGTTGGGGTAGCTGATGACCGTCACGTTAGGGACGCCTTCCAGTGTCGCGGCATCATCAACCGTCAGGCGGTTGGCGATCTGAATTTCGCCCGTCTGGATAGCAGCAAGGCGCGTCGTCAGGTCGGGGATGATGCGGAAAGTGATGCCTGCCACGCGCGGGGCATCATCGCGCCAGTATTCGGGGTTGGCTTCATAGACAATGCGGTCACCTGCGATACGTTCGACGAAGCGGAACGGGCCGCTGCCAACCGGGTTCTGCTCAAAGGCGTCAATGCCGACTTCGCGGATGTACGCCGGCGGCACAATGCCCCAGCCCGCCAGATCGTTCAGGAACAGCGGCATGGGACCATCGGTCGTGATCTGGACGGTGAAATCGTCAATGACTTCAACGCTGGTTGCGACGGTGTACGTGCTGGCGTAGTCATTGCTGCTGTCGCTGCCCGTCTCCCAGGTCGCGACGACGGCTTCCGCTGTGAACGGCTCGCCGTTGTGGAAGGTCACACCCTGGCGCAGGGTGAAGGTGTAGACCGTGCCGTCTTCGCTGATTTCCCAGCTTTCGGCAAGTTCAGGGACGAGGTTGTTGTTTTCGTCGTAATCAACCAGCGTATCGTACAGCGGGTCAGCGGCGTTACCGGCGGTGATGTCCGCGCCACGCGGCGGGAACAGCGAGGTGGGATCGTTTGACAGCGAAATGACGAGTTCGCCCGTCGGCGCGTCCTGCGCGCTCACAGGCATGATGGCAAGCATCGCCACAAGTGCGATCAACAAAACGTTACGCAGCATCCGAAAACTCCATGACTACAAGTGTGCGAAGCATTTGTCACAGACTCACATGGAGTCTGTAACGCTCTTACACTAGCGTCATTCGGTATGGATGCCAGCACTCTTAAAGCAGGAACGACCAACCTTAACAAAAGTCAGGTTTCTTTAAGAGCTATTATGTGCAACTAAAAGAAATTTGACCTGTTGGGGCAGGATGTATCCTGCCCCACAGGTGTGATTACGCGGAGCGCCGCCGCACGATCATGTTCATGCCGTACTTCGAACGCAGCGTGAACTGACGTTCCGGTTTGATAACCTGTCCCGGTGCAAGTTCGAGCCGATAGCGCTGCGCCATCGTCGCCAGGATCAGCCGCGCTTCCATCATGGCGAACGCATTGCCGATGCACACGCGCGGACCGCCACCGAACGGCAGGTAGGCATACTTGGGAATGTCTTTTTCGCGTTCAGGGCTGAAGCGCTCAGGTTCGAACACATCAGGATTGGGGAAGTAGCGCGCGTCGCGGTGCAGCCCGTAGATATTGATGAAGACGCTGCTGCCCTTCTTGACCGGATAGCCGCCAACCGTCACATCTTCAATCGGCTCGCGCGTCGTCCCCCAGGCAGGCGGGAAGATGCGCAGCGCCTCTTTGATGACCATTTCGGTGTACTTGAGTTGCGGCAGATCCTCCAGCGTCGGCAGCCGCCCTGCCAGCACACGGTCAAGCTCTTCATGCAGCTTCGCCTCGACCTGAGGGTTTTGCGACAGCAGATACCACGTCCACATCATAGTGACTGCTGTCGTCTCATGCCCGGCGGCAAACAGAGTCATCGCCTCGTCACGCACCTGCTGATCGGTCATGACGCTGCCGTCTTCATCCTGTGCTGCCAGCAGCATCGACAGCAGATCACCCTTGTCCTCGCCCAATGCGCGCCGTTCGTCAATGAAGCGCTTCAGCAGCCCATCGACCACCACAACGCTTTTACGCAGCGTGTTGTTGAGCTTGGTCGGCACCCAGTATGGGACGGTCGGTATCTGGTTGAAGCGCTTGTCCGTCAACACAAACAAATGCGTGAGCGCGCCGCCCAGTTCTTCGACCTCTTCTTTTACCTCGGCATCGAACAGCGTCTTGCAGATGATGCGCATGGTCAGATGAGTCATGTCGTCGTCGATCTTGCGCGCTTCGCCGTCGCGCCATTCCGCCAGCATCTCGCCTGTGAAGCGCGTCATCACGTCTGCATACGCGCCGATGCGCCGCGTGTGGAACGCCGGCTGCACCAGCTTGCGCTGCCGCCGCCAGAAGCTGCCATCGCTGGTGAAAATGCCGTTGCCGGCGGTGGGCGCCAGCACGTTTTTGACTACGCTTGACTTGTAGTACTTGTCAGCGTTGGTCACGAGAACATCATGAATCGACTCCGGATCGCTCAGAAAGTACGACGGGAACGGACCGAAGTACCCGAGCGTGACATCGCCAAGCTGACGAATTTTGAGCATGAATTCAAGCGAATCACGGCTGAACTCAGACAGGATGCCCATCGGAAAGCGACCGGGAATGCGCGGGGGTTGTGCGAGCATGAAACACCTCTGCTTGTGAAAGTATTCACATTATAGGATGGTTTTTTCAGAACGGCTATAGTTGCTCGTCTGCCTATCAATCATCCACAGAGTCAATCTTATGCCCACATTTAATGAAAGACTACAACGCTTTCAGCAGCTTCTTCACGGCAATGCCGATGTCGCTTTCATCCCCATCTCCGCCGACCTGCACTACCTGACGGGCGTGCCGCGCGATATCCCGAATTTCGGCGTCACGCTGCATCCCGGCGCGTGGGCAGAAGGCGCATGGCTGTCACCGTCCCATGCGCCTGTGCTGGTGCTGCCGCGCATGAGCGCCGAGTTCGGCGGATTAAGCAGCGTCACGGGCATTCAACTGCGCGTCATGGGCGATTGGGATAACCCGACGACCGTGGTGCAGGACATTCTGCGCGGCTTCGGTGTCGGCAGTACGCTACGCATCGCGATTGGCGAACGCGCGCTGGCGGAAACAGTCGCCGCGCTGCATGAATTCATCCCGGCTACCACCTTCAGCAACGCGACGCACCTGCTGCGCCAGCTGCGCGCGGTCAAGGACGCGGACGAAATCACCATCATGCGCAAGGCAGGCGCGATCACAGAAGCCGCGTTTGCCGATGTGCTGAAGCAATTGAAGCACGGCATGACCGAACTCGACATCGTGAGTGAGGTCGATTATCAACTGCGGCGGCATGGCTCGCTCGGTCCGTCCTTCACCACGTCGCTCTACAACTCCGGCCCGCACACGCCGCTGCTATTCGGACAGCGCGAGGCGACCTGGAAGCGCGTACTGACGCCGCCTGTGTCGATCCTGTTCGACTTCGGCGCTGTTTACGATGGCTTCTGCTATGACTATGGGCGCACCGTGTCGTTCGGGCAGCCAAGCGAGGAGCAGCAGCGGGTCTATGACCTGGTAATGGCGTCGCAGCGAGCAGGGATTGCGGCGATGAAAGCCGGGCAGGTGACAACCACGCAGGTGGACGCAGCGGCGCGCCAGGTGATCGCGGATGCGGGCTACGGCGAAGCATTCCGCCATCGGTTGGGACACGGCATCGGCATGGACGTGCATGAGCCGCCCTTCCTGACGAAAGGTGACGAGACACTCATTCAGGAAGGCATGATGTTCACTGTCGAGCCGAGCATCACGCAGTTCGATAACTTCTCAGCGCGTGTGGAAGATGTCATCGTGGCACGCCCCAACGGCGGCGAAGCGCTGACGACGGGCTACCAATCGCTGATCGTGATTGACTGATGAACCGCCCATTTGAATTGTACGACCTGCGTGTGACGGTCGTTGCCATCGAAGGACGTTCGGTCTGCGGCTTGCAGGTCGGTGATTATTTCGAGCTGACCGACAGCAGTCGTTTGCGCATTCCAGCGGGCAAGCATTTCTGTGTCTATGCACTGAGTGCGGTGCTGCCACTTCTCGCCGCCAAACAGCGCCAGCTTGCCGCCGATGACTGGCTGGAACGCGACTCGCTGGTGGCATGTCCTGATCCTGATGAGCGGCTGATCATGAAGCTGGAGCGCATCGCACGACGTACACTCGATAGTGATGAGTTGACATGAAACGTGAAGTGAGCATCGCTTTCCAAACGGACAAGACGCCAGCACAGTACGTGGCGCTGGCACAGTTGGTCAATCGTTACGACTTTGACGCGGTGACGGTCTATTGCGATGCGTCGTTTCAGCCGAGCTTTGGTCCGCTGCTGCTGATGGCTCCACACATCGAACGCGCCCGCTTGGGTCCGGCGGCAGTCGCGCCATCGCGCATTCACCCGCTCGACATGGCAGCAGAGACCGCGCTGCTGGCACAACTGGCGCGCGGCGGCGTCTATCTCGGCATCGCGCGCGGCGCGTGGCTGGAGCAGCACGGCATCCACGAACTGACGCCCCCGGTTCAGGCGATCCGTGAGAGCATCGATATTGTGCGTTATCTGCTTGAAGGGCGCACAGGTGGCTACAACGGGCATGTCTTCACGCTGGCGGCACATGTCCGCGCGCCGTATCTCCTGCCCGCGCACATGCCGCGCATCCTTGTCGGCAGTTGGGGCGAGAAGTTGTGCGCAGTAGCGGGCGAACTGGCAGATGAAGTCAAGATCGGCGGGTCTGCCAACCCGGATGTTGTCCCAGTCATCCAACGCTACATCGCGACAGGCGAGCAGCGCGCCGGACGCGCGCAAGGCAGTGTGGGCGTGGTCGTTGGTGCGGTCAGCGTGTGTGATGAGGATCGCGAGGCGGCGCGCTACGCAGCGCGGCGCTCAGTGGCGCTCTATCTGCCCGTCGTCGCGCCACTCGACCCGACCGTGCAGGTCGAGCCAGAATTGATCGCGCGGTTGCAAGCGCTGGCGGATCAGCACGCCTATGATGAGGCAGCGCGGTTGATTTCGGATGATCTTCTCGAACGATTTGCGTTCGCGGGTAATCCGGCGGATTTGATCCGGCAGGCGGAGGCATTGTACGCGGCGGGCGCGCAGCGTGTCGAATTTGGTACGCCACACGGCTTGTCCGCGCCGGACGTGGGCGTGCGGCTGATCGGCGAACAGGTAGTGCCGGCGCTGAAAACAACGTAGGAGAAATCTATTTGGCGTCCCTGGCATCTTGGCGTTTCATTCTCAATCCGGGATAACGCGCGGGACGGGGAACGTCAGCGTGAACTTGGTGGCGCGGATCGCGCCGAGCAGCTCTGCGCGCGTGACATCCGGCAGGTAAGCAGGATCGATCTGCAAGTCGTGGATCGTCGCCAGCTTGCAGACGCCGTGCGCGCGGATGCGCGAGACGAACGTCTTGCCGTCGAGACGCTGCACCAGCGGCGCGAAGAATGGGAACGTCCACACGCGAAACGGCAGCTTGCCCGGCGTGTAACTGATCTTCAGAAAATCGTGTCCACCTGTCGAAATCTGCCAACCCTGCACGGCATCGTGATGGGTGCGGCGGAACTCGGCGTGTTCCTTGGGGATGCCCCAGTTGGCGCGTCCGCTGACAATGCTCGGCTGTGTCGAGACATAGATCTTGCTGATGGAATGTGCGCGGACGCTGCCCAATTTGAAGCGACCAGGAATGAACAGTACTTCGCGATACGGTCCGACGCCGCTGGTTTCATAATCGACCAGCATGAGCGCTCCCAGCCCGCCGCGAAACTCGCCCATCTCCGCTGTCAGCCAGCCCTGATTGCGCACAAAATCCGGCGAAAAGCGGTAGAGCAGGATCAGCCCATCGCCTTTCAGCTTCCAGGGCGGCGGGACGAGATGTTCGGTAGACGTGAGTTCGTTCATCGGCTATGCTTTTCTATACAAGTCAGCCCAAGCCATTATAGCAGCATCCCGCCGCGCTGCTTCAGTGCCGCAATCACCTGCCGATCCGCCTTGCCGAAGCTGTAGGCGTCCAGTTGCTCAGGCAGCACCCATGCCCAGTCGCGCACATCGAGCGCCTGAGGTGCGCTGCTCGTCTCGATATAGCGACAGGTGAAGGCGTGCAGCGTAATCCTGAAGTGCGTGAAGGTGTGCGGCACGACCACAAATAATTCTCCCACTTCGACCTCAATCGCCAGTTCCTCACGCAGTTCGCGCCGCAAACATGCGAGCAATGTCTCGTCGCCTTCGCGCTTGCCGCCTGGAAACTCCCACAATCCACCGAGCAGCCCATCCAGCGGGCGCTGGGCGATCAGCAGCTCGCCGCGCGCGTTCCAGATCATACCCGCCGCCACGTCGTAATGCGGCGTTTTTGCCTTTGTCACCTTGACCGGGCGCTGCGATTGAGTCCCGTTGGCATATGCGCGGCAGTGCGACCGCACAGGACACTCAGCGCAGCGCGGCGAGCGCGGCACACAGACCAACCGCCCCAAGTCCATGAGTGCCTGGTTGTAATCACCCGCCCGCGCGTGTGGCAGGCGCGCTTCTGCCACAGACCACAGCGCCGCCAGTGTCGCCGGGCGCGTCACATCGTCCGCCAGATCATCCAGCCGCGCGAAGACACGGATGACGTTACCGTCCAGCACGGGCGCGCGTTCCCCAAAGGCGATACTGGCGATTGCGCCCGCTGTATAACGTCCGATACCGGGCAGTGTCAGCAGTCCTTCAACGGTGGAAGGAAACACGCCTGCGTAATCGTTGACGACCTGCTGGGCGGCACGGTGCAGGTTGCGCGCCCTGCTGTAATAACCCAACCCCTCCCACAGCTTCAGCACAGCATCCAGCGGCGCAGCTGCCAGCGCTTGCACCGTTGGATAGGCGGCGAGAAAGCGGGCGTAGTACGGTTTGACCGTTTCGATTTGCGTCTGCTGGAGCATAATCTCGCTTAGCCAGACACGATACGGGTCGCGTTCGCCGCGCCAGGGCATCTCGGTTGCGTTGGCGTCGTACCATGCGAGCAGGTCATGCGCGAAAGCGTGGGTGGGCATTGGGTGTGTCCGCTTAGGAATATGTGAACAATGATCAGACGAAAACCCCTCTAAAGGAGGTAGGACATGTAAGAGAGAAGGCGGTATACTCTGGCAAGACGACGAGTGCGCATTACCCTGAAAAGTATAATTGCGAAGGTGGCAGGGCGCATGATGACATCACAAATACCAACTTTACATTACACATCTTTTGTGATCAAGTTTGAGCTGGGTCATGTGGCACGCGCTATACGTACCCCACAAGCAGGTGATGTAGAACGAATTGTAAGTGCGCTGGGACTTAAAACATCATCGGTGATATTTATTATTGGTGGTGCCGCATTTATGGAAGATACGTCCTCGTCGCAGATACGTGACGTAATAGCGCATGGTCTTGCGCGCTTTGCGCAAGAACGTCGTGTGACAATCATTGACGGCGGGACTGCTACGGGAGTTATGGAAGTTATCGGTCAGGCGCGTCGCCAGTTTAACTATAGTTTTCCTTTGATCGGTGTAGCGCCCTTCAATAAGATTAGTTTTCCAGGTCATTCCGGTGGTGAACGAGCCACCCCGCTGGAAAAAAATCACAGCCATTTTGTGTTGACAGAAGGTGATCATTTTGGCGACGAGTCCGACATGATTACGCGGTTGGTAAGGGCAATCAGTCAAAATCAGCGAAATCACGCGCTAGGATTAATCGTCAATGGCGGGATTATCGCAAGGCATGAAGCATACGTCCATACCATAGAGTCAAAGCCATTCAAGTTATTGGTATTCGATGGTAGCGGGAGATTGGCGGATGATGTTGCTGAAGCAAAAAAGACAGGGCTGGTTCCACGTGCAAAAGGTATGGATCTTCGTGAGTTAATCGAGATGACGACAATCACAAAGTCTAACGACGTCAACGTTTTTCGGATTAGTGAGGGTCCAAATGCCCTTTATTCTCGTTTACAACACGAATTACGCGGAGTGACCAAACAACTCTTTTGGTCACGAGATTAACGGTCTTGAACAACACTAAGAGGCGCATTATGCCAAATTCCAGACAATTGAGTGGCGGAATAGTAATTGTCTTTCTTCTCGGTATATGGGCATGGGTGCAGTTTGTGTATCTCCGCTTCATCGTAAGTCTTCAAATTGAAGGTATAGATTCCGCCATATACTCTATTTTGTCTACCGTATTTGCGTTTTCAACACTTTATCCAATTATTTTCTGGGCTATCCGCGACCTTGTTCAGCAACAAAAAGTATTTGTAGCAGAGTCTACTATCCCTACCCAATCGATGCCGCCTCATCTTCAACCTGTTGGTCGGGCAATTGGGGCTTATGGCAACCGCATTGCGCTGCTGTTGATAATATTTCTTGTCAATCTAAGTCTATTAGGACTTGTAAGCGCCTTTAGCAGATTTCAGATTGTACAGTCTGGACCCAGTATTGGATTGAATAGCGCTCAACCAACACAACCTAATCAACAATTTCCAGATCAATCGGTGATTGAACTACAGGCGCTTGTCGATGAAGCGCGGCAGCATATGGAGGATGCGCAGCGTTATGCAGGGGATGCCAGTAATTTTCTGGGGCTGTTTGAAGCACTTGGCTTAACGGTAACCCTTGGTGGCGCGCTACTGGCGGGTATTGGTGTGCTGCGTTTAGTCTCTGCGGAAAATGAACTCCAGAAGACACGTGAACGCTTCGAAGATGCGCTAAACCGTAAGGAAGAAGAACTTGAGGTTCTCAAAAGCCAGCTGCGCGAACAGGCACAACAGCAGAGCCTGCGCATCGAACAGGAGCGCAGGAACGTGGAGGCAGCGGTCTCCAATGCAACGCTTGCGCTTGCACTCCTGCCTTTAGGTGAGCGGCAGTACAAAGCGCAGGATTACGATGGCGCGCTCGACACCTACAAACGTGCGCTCGCCCTGGATGACCAGAATCCGGTTACGCATCTTCGCCTGGGATACGTCTCCACACAGGCGGGCAAGCTGGAAGAAGCTCGACAGTACCTGACTAAAGCGCTTCAGATTGACCCGCAACTGACTCCCGCAATTGCGGCGCTGGGCTACGTCTACAGACGGATTGGCGAAAACATGGCGCAGGGCATCGAGCGTGATGAAATGCTGCTATTGGCTGAATCTAAACTTATTGAAGCACTCAAAATGTCTCCCAAGCTGGTTGATGACGACGGCGAGTCGTGGTGGGGTTCGCTCGGCGGACTGTATCGCCGACGCGGGCAAATTGAGCAAGCGATCAATGCTTACGAAAAGGCTGCGAAAGTAACCCCGCACTCCTCCTACCCCTTCAGCAACCTGGCGTTGCTCTACATGCAGGCAGGCAACAGCCAGAAAATGATGCAGACCTACAAGCGTGTGGAACGGCTGGCAAAAGGCGAAACCCAGGCGGAGATCGACAATTACTGGGCGTACAGTGATATGCTGGCATCGCAGCTTGCGCAAAGCAAGATGAATGAGATTGACGACTCCCTGCAATCAGTTTTGGAAACAGCGCCTGCAAGTTCCCCGTATGTACTGACTACACTCATCGACACCCTCACTCGCCTGACAACCGCGCTCGGCGGCGAAGAAAAAGCCTCGCACATCAAGCCCGTCATCGACAAGCTGCAAGTCGAGATTGCGCGGCGCGAGGCAGCCTCTACCCCCTTACAACCCACCACCTGACGCATACCGTAACAAAATCCTCACAATATACTGACAGCGCCAGCGGATCACTTGGCGCTGTTTGCGCATATAATGTTGGGCAAATAGCAATCTCAATGCAATTATTAATCATAGGAGATTCCTTATGCTTCTGGAACAGACTCCCAACTGGCTCGTATCCATGTTTGAAGACAAGGGCTGGAGCAGCGCCATTGATACTTATTACGACCGCGAACTTCAGCGCTTCAGCGTGCGCACCGACGCGCGCTATGTGAATACGTCTTACGGCAAGACACACGTCCTGACAGCCGGACGCGCAGACGCGCCGCCACTGGTACTGCTGCACGGGCGCGGCGTCAACGCGACTGTCTGGCGCGACTACATTGCTGACCACGCGGATACGCATCGCATTTACGCCATTGATGTGAATGGCGAAGGCGGCAAGAGCGCGCCGCAGCACCCGTTCACATGGGGCATCGGTTACGCGGCATGGCTGGTTGAGGTGTTTAAGCAGCTGCGAGTCGAGAAGGCGCAGGTGGTCGGGATGTCGTTTGGCGGCTGGCTGGCGCTCAAGCTGGCGGCGCACGCCCCGCAGCGCGTCGCCTCGCTGTCGCTGCTTGCGCCTGCGGGGTTCGTGTGGGCGGGGCTGGACTTCGTGCGGCGCGGGATGCACGCGGCGCTGTTTCCGCAAGCAGAACGCACCCGGCGCTTCATCGAGTTCCTGTCCTCGCCGGACGCACAGATCAGCGAGGACGATTGCCATCTGCTGCATATGCTCTTCAGCCACCATCACACCAACCCGGAGCCACCGCCCCCGTTCAGCGATGCCTGCCTGCGACGGCTGACGATGCCGACGCAGATCATCATCGGCGCAGAAGACCATGTCTTCGCGGCGCAGCCGGTGGTAACGCGAGCGCAGCGCGTGCTGCCCAATCTGGCGCAGGCGACGATTTTGCCCGGTCTCAATCACGACCTATTGAGCGAACGCGGACGGGCAGCGCGCGAACGGGTGCGCGAGTTCGTGGGTGTGTGATGTTTACCCCGTGCGCTCGATCATAAACCAGTTGACGTTGATCCACTGCACGCTGTCGTTGGTCAGATAGACGGTCTGCACGCCGCTGATGGGGACGCTGCACGCGACTTCCTGTGACGAGTAGACCGACACGCCCGTCCACGACAGGGTGCAGAACGGCGTCGCTGTCGGGCTGCCGACGCGCAGCGACAGGCTGCCGCTGTTGGGGCTGTCCGCGCGCAGGCGGAAGCGGACGACCCCGCCGCGCAGATCGACATTGTCGAAGCGCAGCCAGCGATTGGCGTCGAAGTCGCGGACTTCCAACGCGCCGCCCTGCCCGTCATACGTAGGCGCTTCGTATGCGCCTGACGCGGCGGCATTGAACCACTCCGTCTCGATGCGATACCACACGCCGCCGATCTCCAGCTCGAACCAGTTGGTGTTGATCCACTGCACGCTATCATTGCGCAGGAAGAGCGAGACCGTGCCGCTGGCGCTGCCGCTGCACGTCGTCGTCTGCGTGTTATAGACC
>JANRJX010000184.1:0-71866 GCA_033763755.1 Chloroflexota bacterium | reverse complement strand
AGGAACTCCGGCGCGCCGGACGAGATGCCCAGATTAAAGCGTCCGCCGGATACCTCGTCCAGCGTCGCCGCCATCATCGCCATCTCGCCGGGGTGGAGCGTGTAGGGGTTGACGATGCACGTTCCGATTTCAATGCGCGTCGTCGCCAGCGCGACCGCTGTCAGAATGACGGGCGCACTGCGCAGGAACAGATCATCGCTGACCCAGAATTGATCAAAGCCGGCTGCCTCTGCCGCCTGCGCCAGCCGCACGTACTCGATGACAGGCAGGTCATTGTTGAAGCGCAGGCTGAACTTCACAATTCTGCCCCGATGATTGCCTCGACTTCGATTTCGATCAAATGCTGCGGATCGACCAGGCGGCTGACTTCGACCATCGTCGAGACGGGGCGAATAGCACCGAAGAATTCGCCATGTACGCGCCCGATGATCTCCCACTGGTCAATGTCGATCACATACATGCGTACGCGCACCACGTCGCGCAGGCTCGCACCCGCTGCCTGCAACGCGCGCTCGATCTTGCGCAGGATATAGTCGGTCTGCTCGCGCACGTCGCCGACGCCAATGACGTTGCCGTGTTCGTCGCTGGCGGTCGTGCCGGAGACGTGGACGACATCGCCCACGCGCACCGCTCGCGAATAGCCGACGACCTGCTCCCAGGGCGTTCCTGTGCCAATGTTGATGCGTTTCAAAGTGTCATTCGTCCTTCTTTGCTGCGCGCTGACGCATTTTTTCCAGGCGTTCCTTTGTATCGTGAACGCCAGAGTCGATCATGGGTTGCAGCGCAATTTCTTCTGCTTTGAAGCTGTCCCGATTATCGTGATAGTAAGCAAGCGCTGCAAAGACTTCCGCCGCCGACAGATCATACTGCTCCATGACTTGCTCAACGGTTACACCGTTCAGATACAAGCGCGCGACCATCTTAACCTTGACACGCCGCTCACCGACAAACGCTTTACCGTTTTCAACAGTGATGTGTTGAACTGGTATTTGAAACTCCATCACAATTCCTCAACTCACATAGAAAACGTGGCTCGCAATGTCTTCTTCAACAGTGCCACCGCCATTTTCAACTAATTCATAGTATGTCATCAGTTCCGCAAAAATGCGTCCTACATTTCCTTGCAGATGTGGCAAGAAGTAGAAAATGCCGCCATGTTCTTTACCATCTGCTCGCCAAGCAGAGTCCAACGACAAAAAATCTTCGTCATGCGTTACGAGTGCGCGTCCATTTGCCGTCGCGTATTCGAGATGCTGTAGATCGTGTGCTGTTGCTAATCCAACTTCTTCGCAGCGGACAACATCGACCCCGCGTTGGCGAAGCTGGGTAGCGACAGCTTTGGGGATATGCGTGTCGAAATAGAATTTGAGCAATTGCATGATTGATTCAAAATATGAATGAGGAATGCGTAGCAAGTGCATCCCTCATTCACAGCATTACCCTTCGTAGTACTCGTCGAGCTTGGTCAGCACGCCGTCGAGGATGTCCAGTCCTTCCTGAATCTGCGCCTCAGTGACGATCAGCGGCGGAGTGTTGAAGATGTAGTTCCAGCGCACCAGCGTGCTGAGACCGTCTTCCTTCAGTGATTTGCTCGCCAGCTTCATGGGGTCGCTCAACGGCTTGTTGAACGGACTCAGCGGTTCACGCGTGTCGCGGTTCTTGACCAGCTCGATGCACTGGTGCAGCCCGATACCGCGCACGTCACCGATAACGGGATGCTTCTCCGCCAGGTCCATCAAGCCGCGTCGCAGCACCTTGCCCAACTCGCGCGAACGATCCACCAGGTTCTCCGTGCGGTAAACCTCGATCGTTGCCACGCCTGCCGCGCACGCCAGTGCATGTGCGCTGTAGGTCAAGCCACCGTACAGCACGTGATCATCAAAGAACGCCGCAATCGGCTCGCTGACAACCGTCGCGCCCAGCGGGATGTAACCACTGGTGATACCCTTCGCCAGCGCCATAATGTCCGGCTGGCAGTCGGGGTAATGATCGATGCCGAACCATTCGCCCGTGCGCCCGAAGCCGCTCATCACTTCGTCGGCGATGATCAACATGCCGTACTTATCGGCAATTTCGCGCAGTCGCTTGTAGAACACGCCCGTTGGCTGCATGACGCCGCTACTGCCGCTGTAACCTTCGATCAGGAACGCGGCGCAGGTTTCGGGACCTTCCATCTGCACGATGTCTTCGATCTGCTCGCAGATGATCAGGTCGCCTTCTTCTTGCGTGCGCCCGCGATAGACCGGGTTGCGATAGGCATACGGGTCGGGCAGTCGGACGATCCAGGGGACACCTGGCTCATTGGCAATGCGACGCGGATCGCCGCCCGCGCTCATCGCGGCGAACGTCGCGCCGTGATACGACTTATAGCGCGTCAAAATCTTCTGACGACCGGTGTACAGGCGCGCGATCTTCATCGCGTTTTCCACCGCATCCGTGCCGCCGTTGGTGAAAAACGCCTTGCTCAGGTTGCCCGGTGTCACTTCCGCCAGCAGTTCGCCCAGCCGCCCGCGCGGTTCGGTCGCAAAGCCCGGCTCGACATAGCACAGCTTGGCTACCTGCTCCTGGATCGCCTGAACCACATGCGGGTGACTGTGACCGATGTTGACGTTTACCAACTGCGATGACCAGTCGAGATAGCGCTTGCCGTTGGCATCGTAGATATAGACGCCCTCGGCGCGCTCAATCGGGATTGGATTCCAGCCGCCCTGCGCCATCCAGCTGGCGAGCGTATTCGTTTTGTTCTTGTGAATGATTTCTGCTGCGGTTAACATGATTTATCCTCTATTCCCAGAGGATTGCAGTCTACTTAACCACAGTGGACATTGTCAAATCATGGTTATCGCGCGAAGTTGCGGTCGATGCCGAGCGCGCGCACCAGATAGACCAGCAGCACCGCGCCAATGACGCCGCCGATGATTGGCAGGTTCCAGCCAAGCAGCCCGAAGACGAAGTTACCAACCAAGCCGCCGCCCGCGCCGAGCAGGATGTTGCCGACTGTGCCAAAACCGCGCCCGCGCATGAGCTTGCCCGCTAACCAGCCGATCAGCGCCCAGATCAGCAGCATGACGATCAAGCCAATGATGTTGCCCACCAGCGGCAGAATCACCAGCAAGCCGATGATCGCCAGCACCACAATCACAATTGCACCCATTGTTGAAGTTCCTCGTTCCATATGTCGATACAGGAGTATATACGCAGACAGATACACCGGGTTGCGGATGTCCCACTCCCCAGTTTTGGGGATGTGGATATGAGCAAATCCCCCGATAATCGTAGCTGTATTGTTATTGTATGAGGAGACACTATGGTGCGGTATGTGGTCTGGCTGATAATGGGGCTGCTGCTCGTGACGGGCAGTGTGTTTGCGCAAAATGACGCGATTGATCCTCAATTGCAGGAGCAGATGAACGGGCTGGAAGCGTGGACGGAGGAACAGCGCGGGCTGCCGCTGGAAGCGCCTATAACGCGCCAGTTCCCCACGCGTGAGGAAGTGCAGGCATACATCACTGATGTCTACGAAACCCAGTTGACGCCGGAATTGGCGCGGCAATCGCTGGTGTTTTATGCGGCGGTCGGGATGCTGCCTGTCGAAACCGATCTGGTCGAGATGTTCATCAATGTCATGGGCAGTCAGGTCGCTGGTTTCTATGATCCAGAGACGCGCGAGATGAACGTTATTCCGCTCGGCGATGACGAAACGGGCAGTCGGCTGGCGCTGCTGGAGCAGGTGATCTACGTTCATGAGTACACCCACGCGCTGCAAGACGAGGCGTTCGACCTCGATAACTTTGTCGGCACAGACGAACTCATGGCACACCCTGACCGCGCTGTTGCTGCCCTGTCCCTGGTGGAAGGCGACGCGACACTGGTCATGACGACTTATCTGCAAGCCTACATCAACGAGAACCCGCTTGCTGCCATATCAGTATTGACGCAAAGCCTGACCGCCGCGCCACTGCCCGAAGGTATCCCGGACTCCCTGCTGCGCGAGCTGATGTTTCCCTATGAAGCGGGCATGACTTTTGTCTCGGCGCTCTATCTGGAGGGCGGTTGGGATGCGGTAGATGCGGCGTTCGCCAATGCGCCGACCACTACCGAGCAGATTTTGCACCCGGATAAGTACTTCGCAGATGAAGGCGCGGAATCAGTCGAAGTGACTCCAGTGGGCGAGATCCTTGGCAATGAGTGGGAACTGATGTGGGATACGTCCCTCGGCGAGTTCTATCTGACCGAGCATCTGCGTTCACGGCTGGAGACTGACGTAGCGCGCACAGCGGCTGCGGGTTGGGGTGGCGATGCCTTCCAGGTCTACGCAACGGCTGACAATGAGATCGCCTGGCTGCTCATCCCTGTCTGGGACACAGAGGCTGATTGGGAAGAGTTCCTGGATGCGTACCGCGCGTTTGCTGCTGATTTTGCAGGAGGCGATGCTTCTAGCGCGTATGGCGACAACATCGAGTGCTACGAGAGCGCAGCGGGCGCGTTGTGCATGGAGAGTGACGCGCTCTACATCGCCTACGCGCCGACGATGGAGCAGGCAGCGGCAATGGTCGAAGCGCAGATGGGATAAGACGGATGCTTAACGCAGGGATGGGGATGGCGAGGTGCAGGGGAATAAATTAATCCTCTGCGACCTCTCCGCCCTCGCACCTCTGCGTTAAAACATGCTAGGGGCAGCTGCCTTTTTGCAGCGTGTATGTCAGTTCGCGGGTGTTGTCCTGGTTATTGGTCTCCGGGACCGCTCCGTCAGGATTGACCGTGATCACCAGGCGATGCTGCTCACCGTAGAAGGTGTTGACGGTCAGCGGGATAGGTCCAACATTGATCGTCTGCCCCGGCTGGATAATGCCGAAACCGCCGACCGTCGAACCTTGTTCCGAGCTATCAGCAACACGCAAATTGCGCACACGGATCGAGCCGCTGCTGGTATTGGCGGCAGTCCCCAGATTGGCGACATCGACGAAAATTCGGAACGTCTGCCCGCACAACTGATCACCGCCGGGTTGCGTGGTGATGTTGCCGATGACGATATTGACCGCTGTCGCGGGAGCCGCCGTCGCAACAGGCGCGCCGGTCGGAATGACCACGGGCGGCGGCACAGTCGGCGCGGGCGGTGGTGGACCCGCATCAACAGGCAGATTGCTGGTATCGCCGGATACATCGACCAGGCTGGCGGAGATCCAGCCGTCAGCATTGTAGTAGCGAATCTTGTACCACTGCCCGGACGGATCGCGACCAAGCAGGTCTGCGGTTGCTCCGGCTGCCAGACTGCCGATGGGCGGGTTGAAGACTATGCCGGGACCGCTGCGGATATTCGCACCCGTCCGCACCGTAACCTGCGGGCGGGTGGAGGTGGCGCTGGCAGGTGCATCGGTCGGTGCTGCGGTGTTCTGTGCGCCTGCGGTCGGCTGCGTCTGTGGGGTTGTGCCGCCTGCTGGAGCCGCCGTATTCGCCGGACGTGTCGTTTGTCCACCCGTTGTTACAGCCGTTGTCGGCTCGACTTCCTGCGTTTCGATGGCGGTATCTTCAACGACGCTTACGCTGACGACAGCTGGTTCGCTGCTGCTTTCATCGGCACGGAAGGCGACGACATCAATCGTATGTGCGCCAATACCCGCCGCTACCCACGTGTGGGCGATACTGAAGGCTGGTGCGCCGGACTCATTCGGGGATGCAAATGTCTGCGCAACTGCGCCATCGATCAAGACATCTACACGCGCGATATCCGCGCCAGCGTTCGTCACCTGCGCCTGGATCGGGATGCTCGCTCCCTCCAGAAGAATTGCATTTGGCTGCGGCGCGATAATCCGCACCTGGGGCGCACCCGTGACTGCCAGTGTTTCGTTGGTCGGCGATTGATTCAGATTGCAGCCCGTTAGCAGCAGACTGATCCCGACGACCAGGACACAGGCATTCAAGCGGGGCGTAGAAAGCCAATTGAACATCGCTCTACGCTCCTGCAAAGCATTCTAAGCATAACAGCGCAACTGTAGCGCATTCATGCCCATCTTGCGAGCGTTGATAACCTGCGCTTGCTAGACGCTTGCCGCGTTGAACGCGTCAAATGTGCCTGTCTCCTGCACGTCTATGCGCACACCTTCCAGACGCGAGGGCAGGCGATCCATCGGTGACAGGTTTTCCGGCGGCAGCTTGTGATCGACCATTACCACCACCGCCACCTCCGGTGTCTGGGCGCCGTGCACCAACGCATAGCCCACGCCGACGCCGACGACATGCGGTTTGTTCAGCAGGTAATTTTGGTAGCGCTGCTGCACATCCTGTGCTTTTTGCATCGCTTCCTGAGCCGGATTAGTCTGTACCATGACTATGCACTCCTTACAACGTGACGTTCAATACCCGTAAAACAGAATCGATAGGATTGAAAATCGTTGCGAGATTCGAGCCGGCAAACAACAGCCCGACCGCCCGGTTATCCGTTGTATCCACAATCAGCGATCCGGAGTCGCCGCCCTGACTCATCGGCTGCGTGATCACCTGACCGACAAAGCGCGCTGCGCGCACCCCCGAAACCGTATTGTAAGAAATATTGACCGTCGCGTTCAACAGCGTAATGCTGCCTTCGGTCGTATCCGTTGTACGCCCGGTTTTGCGCACACGCATCCCCAAAGCGGGTGGTTTTGTGCCGCTGATCATGCCGATATTGCGAATGTCATCGCTGAACATTGCCGGGTCGAGCGGACGTGCCAGCGCGCAATCGATCAGATTTTCCGGTACTGCCTGTGCAATTGCCGTAAGGGTCGCCGGAGTCAGCACCGGGGAGTCTGCGCTTTGCGCCGCCAGCGCAGCCGTCATCGCCGCCACGCGCTTATCCGAGCCGAACAGCGCCGCCAGCGTATTGATCAGGCTAATGATCAGTTCAAGGCAGCCAGCATTGTTGCCGGGAGGTGGGGGCGGCGACACAGGCGGCGGACTGACCGGAGGCGGTGATACAGGCGGTGGCGGCAGCACGAAGGGCGGAGGGCTGACAGGCGGTGGCGACACGGGTGGTGGGGAGGGCGGCGGACCGATCACAATCGGACCTGTGCCGGATGGGTCGTCGGTGTAGACCAGCTTCACGAAGCGTTCCAGCCGCGCGACCATATCAGCCGGGTTCTGCCCGCCGTCCATCGCTGACGGCTGCAAGATCGCGTCGCCCGGTGCGGCATCGTTGCTATTGGCGAAAACGTGATTGTTCGAGAGCAGCAGGCGGTCGCCCGTCGTTCTGTCGCGCACGACCGCGCCTAGCGTCCCCGCCGTCACTTTGAAATGCCCCATGCTGACGCCGCTTGGGATGACTGGGCGGTAGCGTGCTCTGCCACCCTGGAAGGCGCGCAGCACGCCGACTTCGATCACGTCGGTTTTTAAGCCATCAATTTCACGCGGTATCACATCATGCGGTTGCAGCGCGGCAACGGGCTTCTTCTGTTCGACCAGCACCACGACGGCAACTTCATCGGTGACCACACCTTCCGACTCCTTGAAGCCGACTGCGACACCGACCACGTTCGATTTTGCCAGCAGGTTGGGTTCCGCGACTGCCTGCGCCTGAAACGCCTGTTCAGTGGACATAAGCATCTTCCTTGCGAGCGACGATGGACACATTGTAACACGATTCGCAAGACGCATTCGGCGCTGCGTTTTTACGGCATAATCGTATGATTGTCGAATTGCTTCGAGGTCAATCACCATGAACGAAATGAAATGGATACTGCTGATCCACGTTGGGGCAACGCTGATGATGGCGGGCGTGATCTGGATTATTCAGGTCGTCCACTATCCATTGTTTGACCGCGTGGGCAGCCAGACCTATACTGCCTATCAGAGCGGGCATATGAGCCTGATTACCTGTATCGTTATGCCGTTGATGCTGGCAGAACTGGTGACGGCTGGCTTGCTGGTGCTGGCGCAGCCGCCTGGCGTCACCCCGGTACAGGCATGGGTCGGACTGGTACTGGTTGGGGTTGTCTGGTTCATGACTGCGTTTGTGAATGTGCCGCAGCACAGCACATTGGCGATTGGCTTTGATAGTGCTGTGCATCAGGCGTTGGTCACGACAAACTGGGTGCGCACGCTGGCGTGGAGCGCACGCGGTGTGCTGGTCTTGTGGATGGTCTCAGGAGCGATGCGCTGATGCGCTATGAAATTCACCTTTACGTACCAAAAACGGGCTATCTGACGCCCGCGATGATGGAGTGGATGTTCCAGTACGGGCAAGAAGCGGGTAAACCCGAATGGCACTGGCCCGTTCGCAAGCTCAACCCGCGCGCGCTCGCCCGGCTCATGCTCAAGCTCGATCCCACGCTCATCCCGCTGCCGGGGCGTGGCACCGATGTCGAGCTGCGTTTTGCCATGCCGCAGGTTGATCTCAGCCTGTATGTGCATGATCGTGGCGCGATCATCTTCTTCCCGTACACTGCCGATACCCTGCTGCGCGTAGTACTCGGTATCACCTATACCTACATTCGTTATCTTTACGATGCCGCTGGCTTTTGGAGTTATGATCCACAGTTGAACGTGTTGTCATATGCCGATGATTTCAACTCGATTGACGAAACGGCGGCATTGATGGAAGCACTGCTGCCGAAGATGATCGAAAGCTAGCAAACGATGCCCCTTGCCCAACCTTGCCCCCGCTGTGGCGAAATGATGCAACCCAGCCGTGAAGCCGCGCTGCTGATGTGCAGTGCCTGCGGCTTTATCCCAGGCATCACACCACAAGACGCGCCCATCCCCAACCGTCAAGACGCAAGCGCCGATTCTCAGCCACTTATCAAGTTGTCGCTGGCGATCCAGCATCGCGGTGAGCTGCCGTTGCGTGTGCGCTCTCTGTACGAGAGCGGTGTTGCAGCAGCGGGGCGGGGCGACCATGCCAGCGCGCTTGACTGCTTCCGCGATGCGCTCGGTCTGGAGCCGAATTTTGTCGATGCGCATCTGGGTATCGCCCGTGTCAGTAGCGATCCGAACGTGCAGCGTGAGCATCTTGACGCGGTGCTGGCATACGACCCCGGCAACGGCGAGGCGCTGCGCATGTGGATGGTGCTGAAAGGGCAGTTGAGCGCTGAAGGGGCTGCGCGCGTCGTCAGCGGTCAGACGCCGGATGTGCGCAGTGCTGATGGCGCGGTCACGACTCAAACGCAGGTCTTGTTGTGCCGGGTGTGCGGCGGGCATCTGACGGTGGACGACGAGACGGGTCACGGTGTCTGCCGCTTCTGTGGCGCGGAGGCGGACACGCGCAGCGAGCGTGATGTCAACGCACGCTCGCTCGGCATGGCGATGATCATGCGCAAGGCAGAGCCTGTCCGCTGGCAGGTGGGCGAACGCATCATGCACTGCAACCAGTGCGGGGCGGAGCGCACTATTGGCGCAACCGTGCTGTCGATGCAGTGTCCGTTCTGCGGCTCGACACAGGTGATCGAGCAGGACGCGCTTGGTTCGTTTGTGCAGCCGGACGGCATCATCCCGTTTGCGCTCGATGAGCAGGACGTGATCACTGCCATCAAGCGCCAGTTGCAAACGCCACAGGAAAAGCTGGCAGCACTGCTGGATGATAACCGTGTGAAAAGCGGCACGATTGACGGTGTATATGTGCCGTTCTGGGTGTTCGATGTTTCGCTGCTCATCACGCGCCGTCAGACGCAGTTCAAGACTCCAGCCTCACAGCGCACCTGGAAAACAATTGCACGCCCGCAATTAGGTGAAGAGCAGTTTGGCGACGCGCTCTTTAATGTACCGCTGCCCGCGCTGCGCTCGCTGGACCGCAAGCTGACGGCACAGATCAATGACTACACCTTTAGCGATGCGCAGCCGTACACGCCGACGCTGCTGGCGAAATATCCGGCGTCGCTCTACGATGTCGATTTCGAGCGGGCGTCAATGGATGCGCGCGAACACGCCAGCCGTCATATGCGCCAGAAGCACGATACGCCGGATATGCAGCACGAACACATGCTGACCAGCGCGATGGTGCAGCACATGTCGTTCAGTTTGCTTCTGCTGCCTGTTTTCGTGGTGCTGCTGCGCGAACGCGATGGCGAAGACCGCCCCGCGCTCGTCAACGGGCAGACGGGCGCGGTGGCGCTCGGTCAATCACGATGAGGCGGTGAGCAGGCTGACCAGTCCTGTGGTGCTGCGGTCGGAGATCAAGCTGCCAACGCTGCCATCGGGACGGATGATCCACTGCGGTTCTGATGGCGGCACGAGGACGGTGCTGCCGAACTGTGCGCTTAACGCCTGCACGAGTTCTGGCGTCGCCACCGCGAACACCCACGGGAAATTATTGCTCTCTGCGTAACTGGCAAGCGACGCTGTCGTGCTGTTCGTCTCAATGTCCAGCGTCACAAAGACGACATTATCGGGATTGATCTGTGTCAACACCTCGTCACGCCAGCGTCGCTGCCCGTTGCGGCAGTTGGTACACCACTGTGCCATGGCCCGTGCCAGCACAGTCTTACCGCTGAACTCGGCGAGTGTGAACGTTGCGCCTGTGCGTGCATCCACCAACGGCAGATCCAGCCAGGCAGGAGCAGCGGCGGATTGCGCGCCCGCAGCCGGAGCGCTGGTCGCTACCGCGCCGACGCCACCACTGCTCGCGCTTTCCATCGTCGGCGAGGGTGCAACCGCCGCAGTGATTGTCGGCTGAGGTCTGGGAGGGGCGGCGGTGGGCGGCACGACTGTCGGTGAGGGCGCAGCGGCTGGCGCGCAGGCGGCAAGCACTCCCAGGAGGCAGATCATGACTAGACTTAAAGGGTTACGCACAGGGGACTCCTTCTCTAACAAGCCTGCGCGTATTGAACCGGAACTGGATTACGCTGTGATTACATCATGACTACAGTGGTGGACTGCGCACGTCTTGTAACGCTATCGTACCTGCCAAACGGCAGGTACGATGGAGCTGTGCGTCTCATGAAGCGGCGCTGTTGATCAGATTGACAAGACCGGTAGAGGATGTATCGCTGATCAAGCCCTCGACGCTGCCATCGGGGCGAATGAGCCACTGTGGTTCAAAGGGGGGTATGAGGACTGTGCTGCCAAACTGTGCTGCTAATGCCTGGCTGAGTTCGGGCGTCATCACGGCGAACACCCAAGGGAAACTGTTTTCGTCCGCGTAGGCGGCAAGCGAGGCGGAGGTGCTGTTGGTATCCGTATCGAAGGTGACGAACACGACATTTTCAGGATTGACCTGGGACACAACTTCGTCGCGCCAACGGCGCTGACCATTACGACAGGTCAGTCACCACTGCCCGACGGCGCGTGCCAGCACCGTCTTGCCGCTGAAATCCGCCAGCGTGAAGGTCGCGCCTGTACGCGCATCCACCAGCGGCAGTTCCAGCCACGCCGGGGCGTTTGCTGCCTGGGCGCCCGCCGCCGGAACGCTGGTTCCTACCGCGCCCACACCGCCGCTGCCCGCGCTTTCGGGCGTGGGGGAGAGAGCGACCTGGGGTGTCGCGGCGGGTGCGCAGGCGGCGACCAGCAGCATGAGCGCCGACACACATATCATCCACAGTCTTTGCATGACTTCTTCCTTTCTACACATGGCACGATTGAACCTGTTCATGATTACAACCCAATTACGTGAGCACAGCGTGAGTCTGGTACAATCGAATGGTCATTATGTACTTACGAAGGCAAGACCATGCGGCGAACGCTCTTCATTCTGGCAAGCATTCTCGTCAGCGGCATCATTCTGGTGCTGGCAGTCCGCGATGTGCCGCTTCAGGCAGTCGGTGAACAACTCGCAAATATTGACTGGCTGTGGCTCATCATCTGTGCGGTGATAATCGTGCTGGGGTTGTGGGCGCGCGGCGTGCGCTGGCAGGGCTTGCTCGGCTGGAAGCTGACGTTCGCCCAGGCATTTCACAGTTCGAACATCATGTTCACGCTCAACTTCCTGCCGCTGCGGTTGGGTGAAGTGGCGCGGGCTGTGCTTGCTGCGCGCTACGGCGTGCCGATTGCCACCGCTGCGACGGGCGTGCTGATTGAGCGGCTGATCGATACGGTGCTGGTGGTGGTCGTGCTGTCGTTTGCGCTGTCTCGGCTGCCAGAAGCGCCGCCGCTGGCGACGCAGACGGCGACTCTGTTTGGCATCGCTGCGCTGGTGGCGTTCGTCGTGCTGCTGGCATTGTCTCGTTATCCAAAGACGGCGGAGTCGCTCGTGGACTTTTTTGAGAAGCTGCTGCCGTTCCTCAAGCGGCTGCCGCTGCGCCGCATTCTGCACGACATTCTCGCGGGCTTGGAACCACTGACGCACTGGCGCGGCGCAGCACACGTCATTGGCTGGACGCTGATCGCGTGGACGTTTTCGTTTGCGGGCTACTATTCCGTGCAGCGTGCGCTTGGTATTGCCGAAATCGACCTGCTGCTCAATGCCTTCCTGAGCGTGGCGCTGATCGCTTTCAGCATCGCCATTCCGGTCACGGTCGCGTCGATTGGTCCGTTTCAGGGTGCGGCGCGCGTCGGTGCTGAGGCGCTTGGCTTGACCGCGACGGTCGGCTTGTCGATTGGCATCCTCTATCATGTGCTGACGTTCATCGTCTACAGCAGCCTGGGCGTCATCGGCATGATCGCGCTTGGCGTCTCACTTGGCGATGTGACGCGGCGCGAACAACCCGCTGCAGAACCCACATAAGGACGTTTGCTCATGCCTTTTGTCAACACGACCACCGGCGCGCGGCTGCATTACACGACACGCGGCGCTGGCGAACCGCTGATCGCTTTGCACGGAATGCTCGGTACGCCGGACGCGCACCTGTCTCGGCTGATCGATCACCTGAGTGAGCGCTACCTCGTGATCGCGCCGACGCTGCGCGGCTACGGACAATCGACGCCCAAACCGCGCGACTTCCCGCTGGACTTCTATCACCGCGATGCGCGCGATGTGCTGGCACTGATGGATGCGCTGGAAATCAAGCGCGCGCATATTCTCGGCTTTTCGGACGGCGGTGAGATCGCCATCATCTGCGCCGGGCTTGCGCCGGAACGATTTCTGTCCGTCGCGGCGTGGGGGGCGGTCGGTTACTTCGGTCCGGCAATGCGCCCGGTGGCACAGCGCATGTATCCTGCTGACTGGATGAAGGACGACGAGAAGCGGCTGCACGGCATCCCCGATCCTGACGGTTTTGCGCTCGGCTGGATCGCCGCTGTGAAGCATATGATCGACGCAGGCGGGGATGTGAGTCTGAGCCTGGCGGACAAGATCAGCGCGCCCGTGCTGGTCATGCTTGGCGATCAGGATACGCTCAACCCGCAGGAGTACGGACAAAACCTGGTCGATAAGCTGCGGCATGGGCGGTTGGCGATGTTCAAGACCGCGCACGCCATCCACGATGAAGATTGGGAGCATTTCCGCGCCGTGCTGGACGAGTTTCTCCAGGCACAGCGCTGATTTGAGCCGTTACACCGACAGGACATACTATGCCTATCTCCGACACGACTCTCGCCCAGCTGCAATCGCTCAACCACCACGAGCGCAGCCAGGCAGCGCTGCAACTGCAACCCGGCAGCGACAGTGACGCGGACGCTGTTGCAGCGCTGGTGCGGGTGTTGTGCAGCGACGATGATTTGAACGTCGTTGAAGATGCGACGTGGGTGCTGGTGCGCCACGGCGCGGCTGCGACCGATGCGCTGCTGTCGGCTATCGGACATGAGGACGCCCGCGCACGGCACAACATTGTCCATGCGTTGGGCAAGCTCGCGGACGCGCGCGCCGTGCCAGCGCTTATTGACGCTGCGCAGGATACGGACACGGCGGTACGGCGGAAGGCAGTCTACGCCCTGGGGCAGATCGGTGACACGCGGGCTATCGATGTGCTCATTGCTCGGCTCGATGATCCACTGGACGAAATACGGCTGACCGCGCAAGAGGCGCTGCGCGGCTTTGGCGCGGCGGCGCTGTCTCCGCTGATTGCCGCGCTGGCGAGCGAGTCAGCGCAGGTGCGCGAGCTTGCCGCCAGCTTGCTCGGCGACATTGGCGATGAGCGTGCGGTCGAACCGCTCGTCGCCGCGCTGGAGACGGACGCAGTAGAGGTGCGCTTTGCAATTGTCGAGGCGCTCGGTGCAATTGGCGGCACGCAGATACAGCCTGTCATCGAGCGCTTGCGCGACGACCCACAGCCACCCGTGCGCGCGATGGCGAACGCGGTGGCGAAGCGATTAGGATGATCATTCACCAGGGCGACATCTACTGGGTGCAGGTCAATGAGCTTGACCTGGAAACGCACATCGCACACCCGCATGTCGTGCTTCAGCCCACAGTCCTGAATCAGAGTCGCATCGCGACGTTGGTTGTGTGCGCGCTGACGACGAACGTCAGGCGGGCGCACCTGCCGGGCAATGTGCTGTTGGAGGTGGGTGAAGCGAACCTGCCCAGACAGAGCATTGTGGAAGTGTCGAAGGTTTCGGCAGTTGCCAAAGCCGAACTGGGCGAATACATCGGCACGCTGTCAGCAGAACGCCTCGCGCAGATCTTCGCGGGGATGGCGTTCGTGCAAGAGACGTTTATCCGGCAAGACATGTGAACGCGTGCGGCGTGATTGCCTTTTTACGCGCTCACAGTGTTTAACGCGCCGGAGTAGGCGTCAGCGAAAAGTAAGGTGCGATTGCCGTTAGCAAATCACTGTTATCGCGCTGGAGAAAGCCATACAACCACTCATCACTCATCGTCTGCCAACTGTAGACGAAATCAAACCTTGGCGGCACGCAGTCGTTAAAATCGGGCAGTTCCGCATCTGTGCGGATGAATGCCGTCGGATCGCTGCTGTAAGTCACCGTCCTGTTGCGTTCAAACGCATAAATATAGACTTGACCATCCAGAGGGCAGCGCCCGGTGTAGATATCGAGCAGGTTGGTGCTGGCGCTGAAGCCCATGTTGTATGGGTGGTCCTGCTGCCAACCCGTCGCTTGCGATTGCCGTGATGCTTGGTATATCACGTTGAGTTGAGATTCAACGAGGGCAAACGCCGCCTGTGCCGCTTCCAGATCCGCTTCACGGCTCACGGCGGCGGCTGTAGCACGTATATCAAATTCTTCGGCAATCGAGGCGCTCGACAATGGGAGCATCAACAGCAACATAGGCAGCAACACCACCACCGCAAACGCACCATAAAGCAGCGCCAGCCGCCAGGAATCACTCAGGAGTTCCGATGGCCTGCCGAGGATACGCTGGTACGATGAAACGATCACCTGTGCCTCGGCTTCGTGCTCGAGTGGGATAGGTACTTGCAGATGTTTTTTCTCTTTCCAAAGGATAAAACCGTATCGTGAGCGACGGTTGAAGAAGTATTCAAACTCTAGCAGAGGCGGTAGTGCCTCGTGTGCTTCGATCAACCGGGCAGCGCGCAGCCCGCTGCGGAAATCGATCAGGTGATGTCCATGCCGCTTTTCCCAGACGACACCATCGGGACTTAGATAAACGCTTTTGACCGCGCGCGGCAACAAGTCACGCCAGCGCTCTGTCTCCTGGTCGTTGTAGTGCCAGTGCGCCCAATGTGCATGGTGAACGATGTGCAGCATGTATTCATAGCGACGGCTGAACGTCAGAAACAGCACGACGGGGATCGAACCCAGCATCAGCAGCCCAAAGAGCCATAGCACGTAATCTAACCGTGTTTGTGCGCTCGTTGATGTAAATATCAGTATCATTAACGTGAGCATCGCGATGATGCACACCACCATCAATACCAATGTTATCAGTGCATAGGGGTTGCGGGATGGGTTGCCAATGCCGAGTCGCTGCGCGAAAGCTACCGTCTGTGCCATAGCAATGTGCCTTCATGTTCATGGTTGTTGGCATCAGGTTAAGGAGTGTGGCATTGACGCACCACCATCTTTGGTCGGAGCAAGTGCCTCTCTTGGGCAGCACAGTGCGTTTCCCTCCTTTTGGCGGAGGCGTGCTCCTCATCCTTGTGGACACAGAATCGCAGTAATCATACTACACTGACAATATGGCGTGAGCTTGCAAATCACAACGGACGAGGCATGCCTCGTCCCTACTCGTTACGGTGGACGTGTCATGGCGCGTCTCTACATGCGGAGGATTTTCTCTTGTTTAAATTGCGACTGCTGCTCCTGACGATTGTACTGACACTGCTGCTGGCGCTGCCCGCGCTGGCGCAGGACGACGAACTGACGTTTGAAGGCGAACTAAGCAACCGTAACGCATCTGAGGAATTCGACCTTGACCTCGAAGCGGGAGATACAGTCACGATTGTCGCTGAGTCGGAAGATTTTGATACCATCCTGACGTTGTTCAACGAAGACGGCGATGATGTCGCGGAAAACGATGATCGCGGCGACGGTACGACCAATTCCGAGATCGTCTACACGGCGACCGAAGACGGCGAATACCTGATCGAAGTGTCGCGCTTTGGCGATAGTGGGAGTGGCGAATTCGTCGTCACCGTCATATTTGGCGCAGTGTGGGATGTGTCGGAAGCGGCGACGTTCCTGTTCGATGGCAGCGGCGAATTGACCAGCGATGAGACCGAAATTGAGGTTGGTACGGAACTGCAGGCGGGCGATGTCGTCGTTATTACGACGCTGGCGGTTGATGCGGAACTCGACACAACGCTGCGACTGCTCGATCCGAACGGCGAGACGGTCGCGGAAAACGATGATCGCGGCGATGGCACGTTCAACTCGCAAATTATCTATGAAGTATCTGCTGATGGCATCTACACGGTCGTGGTCAGCAGCTTCAACCAGGAAGGCGAAGGTGTGTTCCTGCTCTCGATCGCGCTTGATCCCAACGCCAAACCACCCTTTGATTATACCAGTGTCGATGGGGAAACGGTCGGTGAATTCAGCGGCGAAATTGATGACAACACCGAAACTTACGAGCTTGATCTGGCGACGGGCGATATTGTCTTTGCTTACACCGATGCCGAAAATGGGCTCGATACAACGCTCACACTGTACGCGCCCGATGGTGAGATCGTCGCGTTCAACGATGACGGCGTGGATGGTACGCTTAACTCGCTGATCGTCTACACCGCACCTGTCGATGGCACATACACACTGGAAGTCGCACCATTTGATGATACGCAGAGCGGGGACTTTGACCTGACCGTGCTGCTGGTCGATCAATCGGTCGCGGCGGACATTGCCGACCGACGTGATGACATCCTCGACCTGACGGGCGAAGAACAAGTTCTCGACACGGACAACTTCCGCATCCGCTACACTACCGAAGGCAGCGACGCGGTGACTGGCGACTATCTGGAAGAGGCAGCCGCCACGCTGGAAGAGATGTACGACATTCAAGTCAACCAGATCGGCTGGGCAGCGCCGCCGCGTAACCCCGATGGTCTGTACGATGTCTATATCGCCGATGTGTTGGGGCGCGAAGAAGGGACGCTGGGCTACGCGAGCCCGATTGAAGTCATCATTGATAACCCGAACACACCGGAACGCGAACTCCGTGCAGGGCGCGCCGTGCTGGTGATCGACAATGATTACGACTCGGTTGATAACCCGCAGGCGATCATGCGCGCGACCATCACGCACGAGTTCAACCACGTCATCCAGTTTGGCTATGATGTGCGTGAGCCGCTGGACTGGCTGTATGAATCAACTGCTACATGGACGGAAACGGTGACCGTCGGCGATGATCAGGACGCAACGGGCTACGTCGAAAACTCGTTTGAGTATCCTGAAGTGTGCTGGGCGACGCTTGAAGAACCGACCGACCTGCAGCTGGCGTATGGCGACTGGACGTTCCTGCAAACACTGGCAGATTTGCACGGTGAGCGCGCGGTTGTGAGTCTGTGGGAAAACGCGCGCGAGGGCGAAGGTATCGAAGTGATCGAGAATGCGCTGGCGGCGTTCGATATGACCGTTGACGAGCTGGTGCTTCGTTGGCGTGTGCAGAACTTCGCGCTCGATTACGACCTTGCGCCGCTGTTCGGCGTGACGGTGCGGCTGGAAGACTCGATTGACGATGAAGGCGACTGGCAGCCGGATGTCGATGGCGTGCAGGAGTGGGGCGCGAATTACTTCGAGTTTGATCTGGAAGGCGAGTACGACATCAGCATCGATGGCGATGGTGACCTGCAATTGTGGGCGCTGCTGGTCAATGACGATACAGTCGATGCCTATCTGCTGGGCGACGGCGGCGAACTAAACACCGACGATTACGACTATGCAGCGCTGATGGTCTTTAACCCGAACGCGCCTGACGATCTGGGTTCGTGCGACTATGCCGAGTACGAGATTACGGTGGAAGAGGCACGCAGCGCGGACATGGACGAACCCGCGTTCAGCTACAGCGCGGACAACTTCGAGCGCCCGTAGCAAACACAGTCTTCAATGCAGGGACGCAAAGCGTTTTCTTTCTGCGTCCCTGCGTTCAATGATTGCTGGCGAATGCGCTATCATTGATGATCATTGCAAGGAGTCGCCTTATGTCCATTCGCCGCACGTTCTTTCTCCTCACTCTGCTCATGATCGCGCTGACGGCGTGCCAGCCGAGCGCGCCTGCCGTTGACCCGAACACGGGTGTCGTCAGCCGACCTAATAACGCGATTGATGTCTCGATCATCTACGCGCCTGAGTCTGAGCAGTACATGCCGCAGCTCATCAATGATTTTAACCGCGCCTATGCCGAGGGGCGCAACCCCGTCACGGGTCAGCCGCTCACCAGCGGTGAACGCCCGATCTATGTCACGGGCGAGGATGGCTCGTCCGGCACGGTTATGCAGGGCATCGTCAACGCCTTCATCGCCCCTAACAACGCCAATGTGAGCCAGCCTGTCATCTTCCAGCCGTCGGTCAGCCACTGGCTGGCGCTGGCAAATTACTATGTCGGGCGACCCGTGTTCGATCTGGCACAGTCGCAGGCAACTGCGCTCGCACCTGTCGTCATGGCGATCTGGGAGAGTCGACTGGAGGCGATCCGCCGCACGGTTGGCTATGAGGACATCGGCTGGGAGGAACTGCTCGCGGTGCTGAACGCGCCCAACGGCTGGGCAGATTACGGCATTCCAGATGGACGGCGGGCGGTCTTCTACGGACATACCGATCCGCTCGTGAGCTCGACCGGACTGTCAACACTGATCGCCGAATTCTACGCCGCTGCCCGCGCTGATGGCTTTACCGGGCGACGCCTGACGCGGACAGAAGTCAATGACGCCGAGGTGCAGGCGGGTGTGCGTGACATTGAGCAGTTGATCCGTCACTATTCCAGCCGCACCACCGAGTTCAAAGAATACATCGCCCAGGGTCCCGAATACCTCGATTTCGTGGCACTGGAAGAAAACGACCTGATCTACATCAATCGCGGCTTGACCGAGTATCAACCGCCAGAACGCCTGGTCGCGTTGTACCCCAAGGAAGGCACATTCTGGCACGAACACCCGATGGGTATAATCACCGCGCCCTGGGTGACGACCGAACAGCAGGACGCGGCGCGCGTCTTCGTGCAGTATGTGCTGCTGCCTGATCCACAGCGCCTGATCATGTCGCAGGGTTTCCGCCCGGCGAACCCCGATGTGCCGCTGGAGTTCCCGTTCGTGGCGGAAAACGGCGTTGACCCCTTGCAGCCGACGACAGTGCTGGATGTGCCGGAGCCGGAAGTAATCGCCTCAATTCAGCAAAGCTGGGCGCTGGTCAAGAAACAGGCGGATATTCTGCTGGTGATCGATATTTCCGGCTCGATGTCCACCGATGGCAAGATCGACCAGGCGCGCGAGGCGGCACTGGCGTTCCTCGAAGGCATGGAGAGCAACAATCGTATCGGGCTTGCGGTCTTCAGTGATGATTTTGAACTGCGCGTGCCAATTGACGATTACGAGCGCGTCCAACGGGAGATGGAGGTCAATATTCGCGGGCTGCGCGCCGATGGTGGCACAGAGTTGTTCCAGTCGGTGGCGTTGTCGGTCAATTTAATGAACGAACAGGCGGATGATGACCGCATCCGCGCGGTGATCGTCTTGAGCGACGGGGCAGATACGGGCGATCTTGGGTTCACGCTTAACGACGCCATCAATGCGATTGAATCGAGCGAAGACACGCTCAACCCGGTGATCGTCGTTCCGGTCGCTTATGGCAGCGACGCCGATATTCAGGCGTTGAATGCGCTGGCGCGTGCCAGCAATACGCGCGTCCAGGCGGGTGACCCCGATAACATCCAGCGCGTGCTAGACTTGATCGGGAGCTACTTCTAATCATGATGCAAACATGGATTACACAACTGGGCGATGCCGATTTGTGGCAGCGCCTGACGGCGGAAAGCGCGCTGCGGGCAGCAAACGACGATGCACACGCTGCCCTGTGCACACTCGTCAGCGATGCGGGTAGTGCGTTTGAGGCGCGCTGGCGGGCGGCGCTGCTGCTGGGCGAACGTGGGGACGTGCGTGCCGTCCCCACGTTGATGGCAACCCGCCGCGATCCAAGCATCGAAATTCGGCAGGGCGCGATCTGGGCGATGGGCTTGATCCGCGATGCGGGTGTGTTCGAAGCGTTGCAGGCGATCTTCACAGACCCGCAGGAAGAGGAGCAGCTGCGCTTCGTCACCGCGTCGGCAATGACGCAGATTGACGCCGCCCGCGCGCTGCCGTACCTGCACGCGGCGTTGGACGGGCAGGACGCCCAGCGCCGCGCCGCGCGAGCGGTGCTGGCGAACCTGGCAGAGCGTGGGGCGCTCTAGCGCAGAGCATTATGGTTCTTGCGGCGTCTTCCGCTTGATGGGTATCCAGATTTCAGAATGTACTTCTGGCATGTCCCAGGTCTCATGATCAACCCACAGGATTTCTGGTCCGTAGTTGACTTCGTAACCTGAAGTCACCAGCCACTCGCCATAAATTCTGCTCCAGACATCCTGTGTGGCTTCAGGAAATTTGCCTTTGACAGTGAACACCACCCATAGGGAAGCAGCGACTGGCAAGACCTGCCACTTGTCATGATGCGGTTGGGTGGTTGCCACGCCGATGTAGTGATCAAGCGTTGTGCCTTCCGCACGATCGTCCGCAAAATTGACAGATGCGTTCACAATTCCCTGCGGTTGAAGATCCGAAAGTATGCTCAATAACTCGATGTCCTCTTCTGTGAGGCTGTTCCACATGTCTGCGATCTCAGGGTTGATGCCCTTGTAAATGAGCTCAATTCGCTTGTGCAGCCCAACGATGCTAAAGGCATCTTTCTCTACAATTCGATAGTCCATTCCTTCACCTCCTCGTACCGTCAATTGAAAGGTCATTGGTGGAAACGACTTCAGAGGCACATCTTCTTCGCGGGCTTCTGAGGGTGTGACGCCGTGCAGCGCCTGAAACGCACGTGTGAACGCATCTGCCGAGTCGTAGCCGTAGCGCACTGCGAGATCAATAATGCGCAGATTGCTTTCGCGCAGCGCTGCTGCCGCCAACGACAGACGCCGTCTGCGCACATACTCGCTCAGGCTGATGTGTGCCAGAAACGAGAAGACACGGCGGAAATGATATTCGGTGCAGCCGGCGATCTGCGCGACGGTTGCGAAGTCTATGCTCTCTTCCAGATGCGCTTCAATGTATTGCATCGCCAGATTGAATTGCCTGAGCGTGTCCATCGTTGTTTCCACCTTTCACTGGCACTATAGCAAACAACAGCGCATCACATCCGACAATTCGCGAACGGGTTTTGCAGGGTGGGGTGCTTGCGGCGCTCGCGCCGTCTTGCATGGTACACTCTCGCTGTGTGCGTCCAGCTAGAGGAAAAATCGGACAGGCTCTTGGTGTAAACGTATGAACGACGAATTGATCCACCGTGCTGCCGATCTGCTACGCGCCAGCAAACGCCCGTGCGTGCTAACGGGCGCGGGCGTGAGCAAAGAGAGCGGTATCCCGACGTTTCGCGATGCGCTTGATGGGCTGTGGGCACAGTATGACCCGCGCCAACTGGCGACGATGGCGGCGTTCCAGCGCAACCCCAAACTTGTCTGGGATTTCTACGAGATGCGCCGCGAACGGATGCGCCCGGCACAGCCCAACCCCGGTCATCACGCGCTCGCGGCGCTAGAGGCGTTCCACGCTGGGCTGCCGATCATCACACAGAATATTGACGATCTGCACGAGCGCGCGGGCAGCAGAAACGTCATTCATCTGCATGGCTTGATCGCCCGCAACAAGTGTGTCAGTGCGTGCAAGGGCGAGCCAACGCTGATCGACATTACAACGCTGACGTGGGATTCCGAACGTGAGCCGCCGCGCTGCCCGCACTGCGCCGCGTTAGTGCGCCCGGATGTCGTATGGTTTGGCGAAATGCTGCCATCGGACAAACTGGCTGCAGCGCAGGCGGCAATCGCGTCCGCTGACCTGATGCTCGTCATCGGCACGTCGGGCGTCGTGTCGCCCGCTGCGGAGATGCCGTATATTGCCAAGCGACGTGGGGCAGTCATCATCGAGATTAACCCGTTTGAGAGCGAGATCACGCCGCTGGCGGATGTCTGGTTGCAAGCGCCGTCTGGCGAGGCGCTGCCGCGCACGCTGGAGAGGATGGGGGAGAAACAATGATGAGTGGGACGACCGAGTGCAAAGCCGAGGGAGGTGATTTAGGGTGAGGGGTTCTTGGTCTTCGCTGATTCTGTTATGCCTGTTATGGTTTGCCCCCGTCGTTGTGGCACAGCCGGATGTGCCGGACCGCCTGCACCCACGTCAGGTGTTTGTGCTGCGCAATGTCGATGGCGTTGGCACGAACCGCCTTATCTTTCTTGACTTGCTGACGGGTGAGCAGCAGGCAGTCGATTTATACGGCGAACGCTACACCGTCACGCCCGATGGCGTGCTGTTTTATGCACCGGGCGAAAACCGCGTCCGCGTCGTCACGCCGGATGGCGACGTGCGCGATCATCCGTTTGTACAGCCGCGCGGGACGACGCGGCGCGTCGATTGGCTGCTCGATAGCGACGCACAGTCCATCGTCTGGACGCTGACCGAAGGCGTCCCCGGCGTGCTGACGACCGTCACGCAGATCGCCAATTACGACGGCAGCGACCGCCGCGATGTGCTGACCGATGGTCCGCGCGATGGCATCCGCGCCATGCCCGTCGCTTTCAGTGCGGATCGCAGCGAGCTGTATATGGATTACCAGCCGGACACGATTGGCGATTACACAACATTCCGACAGTACGCGGGTTTGTTCGCAGTTGATCTCGACAGTGGCAGCACACGGGCGCTGCCAGGCGAACCCGGCTGCTTCTGCGGCGCGGGCTTGGGCAGCGATTGGTTCCTGCGGCTGGCGCTGACAAACAACCTGAGCGGCTTCGACTTGCAGGCGCGTCAGTTGGAGCGCGGTATCGAACAGACGATCCCGTCGCTGCCGCTTGCCGATTACACGCAGGGCGGCGACATCCTCATCAGCCCCGATGGGCTCTATGCCATCTATGCGCTGGCGCAGGTGCGCAATTTCGGCACACCAGATCAGGAAGTGCAGTCAGTGTTGGTACTGGTCGATCTGAATGCGCTGACGCAAGCGCCGTTGGGCGAGGTGGTCGATTTCCTGCTGCGACCGACCGCGTGGACGGAGGCGGACAACGCCGTGCTGCTGACCAGCCCGCAAATCGACGGCACATGGAAGATCACGCTGCCGGACGGTGACCTGCAGCGCATCGCCGACGCGACGTATCTGGGCGAGATAAATGTAAGTCCATAGGGTTTGAGTAAGCACTTTTCCTGGTTGTGAAGATTGTGCGGATTGGCTTTTCATGTTTCAATATCTTTACATTCGTGTATTGTTTAATTGAAACAGGCTGACACTAACGGTCATGATCAACGAGACTGCTTTACGCGCCAAATCCGACTTTGAACGCCGCAAAGCCAAGTATGCGCCCGTCACGCGCGAGCTTGAGAAGCTCTACGGTCGCCCGCACTGGAACACACCCACACACACAGCACTGGATGAACTGGTTGATTGCATCCTCAGCCAAAGCACCAATGACGCCAACCGCGACCGTGCCTTTGCCGGATTGAAAGCGGCGTTCCCCGACTGGGCAGCCGTCATGAACGCGCCGACCGAAGCGGTGATTAACGCCATCAAGCCCGCAGGACTGGCGAACCAGAAAGCGCCGCGCATTCAAGTCGTGCTGCAAACCATTTACCAGCAGCGTGGCGAATTGAATATCGACTTTCTTCGCGATCTGCCGCTGGAGGACGCGCGCAACTGGCTGACATCGCTCGACGGTGTGGGACCCAAGACAGCGGCGATTGTGTTATGCTTCGCTTTTGGGCTGCCCGCGTTTCCGGTCGATACCCATATTCACCGCGTTGGGCAGCGTATCGGTTTAATCCCGCCAAAGATGAATGCAGAAAAGGCGCATCCGTACATGGAGGCGATGATCCCGGAGAACGAGCATTATCCCTTCCATTTGCAGCTTATCTTTCATGGGCGGCAAATCTGTACCGCACGGCGGGCAATGTGTGAGCGCTGCCCGCTGACCGAATATTGTGATTACTATCAGCAATCAGTTGTGAAAGCGTAACGCATGAGCCAGCCTTCAGGGACTTTGACCTTTCCGCTACAGGATCAAGAGATTGTCAGTATGCGCCACAGCCTGGAACTGCTGCGGTCTCAGGTGCAGGCGCGCCAGGTGGACGCCGATCTACTGGCGCGGCAAGTGGACAAGATTGTCGATTTCGTCGGGCGCGCCGAGCAGGAACACAGGATGCTCAAGCGCGAACAGCGCTTTGAAATCCTGTACAACGTTACGCGCTCCATCGGTGAGTCGCTGGATGTGCAGGTTGTGCTGGATCAGGTCATGGACGCGGTCATCCAGGTGTCAGGCTCGGAACGCGGCTTTCTGATGCTGCGCAACGACGACGGACAGCTCGAAGTCGCGGCGGCGCGCAATCTCGACCAGCAGACGCTGTCCAGCGACAAGTTCGAGTTCAGCCGTACCATCGTCAACCGCGTGCTCGACGGCGGCAAGCCGATTGTGACGACCAACGCCGCCGAAGACCCGCGCTTCGCTAACCAGCTGAGCATCGTCGGCGCTGCGCTGCGCAGCATCATGGCGTCACCGCTGCGGCTGCGTGGGCGCGTGATCGGCGTGGCGTACTGCGATAACCGTGCGATTACGGGCTTGTTCGATGAGGATGATCTGGTGGCGCTGGAAACGCTGACTGTGCAGGCAGCGTTCGCCATCGAAAATGCGCGCCTGTTCGCGGCGACCGATCAGGCGTTATCGCGGCGGCTGGACGAGCTGACGCAGTTGCGGCGCGTCGATCAGCAGATGAGCGAGACGCTCGACCCGCGCAAGATTATGGCGACGGTGCTGGATTGGGCGTGCCGTTTAGCGGGCGCGGAGGTTGGACATATCGCGCAGCCGGTCGGCGATCCGCCGAGCGTACAGGCGATTTATCACTACGGCGTGACTATCGAAGACACGCAGCCGATGGAACTTGAACGTTACTATCCCAAGGTGCTGGAAGTGCTGCGGACAGGCGAGACCGTTGCCAGCTACGACAGCCATAACAACGTATCTGTGTTGATCGTGCCCATTCGTCGTGAGAAGCGCGTCATCAGCCTGGTCGTGCTGCGGCGCGAGGGCGAATTCGCACCGGAAGCGCAAGACCTGGTGGAGCGTGTTATCACTCGCGCGGGGGTAGCGATTGAAAATGCGCAGTTGTATGAGAAGGTGCAGGCGGCGGACAAGGCGAAGAGCGAGTTCGTCGGCATCGTCGCTCACGACCTGAAAGTGCCGATGACGAGTATCCTTGGCTATGCCGACCTGACGCTGATGGACGGCGGCTTGGCGGAACGGCAGGGTGAGTTCATCGGCAAGATCAAAGACACCGTGCGGCGCATGGAAATTCTCGTCGCTGACCTTGCCGACATCAGCCGCATTGAGAGCGGACACTTCTATATGGACCCGACGCGCGTCAGCGTCGATGCGATAGTGCAGGAAGTGCGCGACGCGACCTTGACGCAAATCCGCGCGCGCGACCATGCGTTTGTCGAGCAGGTGGCGGACGGGCTGCCGGAGATGTATGTCGATTACTACCGTCTGATGCAGGTATTGACGAACCTCGTCAGCAATGCCTACAAGTACACGCCGGAGGGCGGGCGCATCATATTGACTGTGCGGCGCGCAGGTGATCGTGTCCAATTCAGCGTCAGCGATACGGGTATCGGCATGACGCCGCAGCAGGTCGCCATGCTTGGGACGAAGTTCTGGCGCGCGGACGATGATTTCACACGCGCACAGCCGGGAACCGGGCTGGGCTTTGCGATCACGAAGGCGTTGGTGGAACTGATGGGCAGCGAGATCAAGATCGACAGCACCGTCGGCAAAGGCAGCACGTTCATGTTCAGTGTGCCGGTTGCGAAAGGACATTTGTCATGACCTCTGACGCACTGAAGCAGGCGCAGGCGCAGGTGCGCGAATTGATCGAAGCAGCGCGCAAGGGCGCGATTATCCCCGTGCGGCTGGCGGGGCAGTTGGAGGAGATCGACAAGCTCCTGGATGCTGCCGACGCACCCGCTCCGGCTGCGTCGGCTTCAGGCGGCGAAGTGACAGATAAAGCGGCGCTTATGAAAGAGCAGGCGTACTTCATCTCGCACGCCGTCCACGAACTGCGCACGCCCATGACGAGCATTCGCGGCTATGCCGATATGCTCGTCAACCCGGCAATGGGGACGCTGACGGATATGCAGAAGGGGTTTATGGAGACCATTCGTACCAATGCCGGGCGTATGAACGGGCTGCTGACGGACGTGAGCGACATCGCTAAGCTGCGCGGTGGAACGCTTAAGGTCAACGAGAAGATGGATATGTACAAGAACATCGCCATGATGGTCGAGAAGGCGATGGAACCGCTGGTGGCGCAGACCGAGCGCACGCTCACGTTCGAGACGCCGTCAGGCTTGCCGATCCTGAATACCGACGGCGAACTGCTGGCGAAAGCGATTGGCAAACTGACCGAGAACGCGCTGCGCTATAACGACAAGACGCCGGGTACGGTGACAGTGAAGGCACGCGGCGAAGCCGGCAAGCTGATCGTGGACGTGGTAGACGATGGCATCGGCATTACGCCAGAAGATAAGGCGCGGCTGGGAGAGCTTTACTTCCGGTCAGAGAACGAACTGGTGCGCACGTACAAAGGCAGTGGGATAGGCATTCCGGTCGCCTATGGCATTATCGCGCTGCTGGGCGGGACTGTGAGTGTGCAAAGCGAGGTCGGCACAGGGACGACGTTCACGGTGACGATGCCGGGGATGGGGTGAGTTTCAATATTCATATGCATTGCTCCACTCTCACAATCCAGTACAATTAGCCCCATAGTCGTTATTGCGCTGGCTATCGTTGGCGGCGGCAAACCAACCGCCAAAACCCAATAGCCAAAAGCCGTTCGCCAAAGGCTCACCATGCCCAAACACATCCATGTCTCCGTCGCCTGGCCCTATGCCAATGGCGATCTACACGTTGGTCATCTCGCGGGGGCGTACCTGCCCGCCGATATTTTCGCGCGTTATCACCGTCTCAAGGGCAACCATGTGCTGATGGTCAGCGGTTCGGACAGTCACGGCACGCCGATCTCAGTCGAGGCGGACAAGCGCGGTATCCCCGCGCGGCAGGTCTTTGAGCGCTATCACGAGCGCTTCCTGCTTGCGCAGCAGAAAGTCGGCATCAGCTACGATCTGTTCACACACACCGACACCGAAAATCATCACAAGGTCTCGCAGGACTTCTTCCTCAAGTTGCTCGAGACGGGCTGCCTGTACAAAGAGACGCAGGAACTGATGTACAGCGCGCAGGAGAAGCGCTTCCTGCCTGACCGCTACGTCGAAGGCGAATGCTACATCTGCCACTTCGCCAACGCGCGCGGCGACCAGTGCGATAACTGCGGCAACCTGCTCGACGCCACCAAACTCATCAACCCGCGTAATCGCAACAACCCCGACGATAAGCTGATCGTCAGGACGAGCGAGCATTTCTTCCTCGATCTCGGTCGCTTTGAGCCGCAGTTAATCGAATACCTCGATCAGCACGCGCACCACTGGCGTCCGCAGGTCGTGCGCTTCAGCCGTAACTTCGTCGCCGATGGGCTGCACGGGCGACCGATCACTCGCGACATCGACTGGGGGATTGATGTGCCGCTCGACGGATGGGAGGCGAAAAAGCTTTACGTCTGGTTCGAGGCGGTCATCGGCTACTTCAGCGCCAGCGTCGAATGGGCGCACAACATCGGCAAGCCCGATGCCTGGAAAGATTGGTGGTACAACCCCGACGCTGCAATCTACAACTTCATCGGTAAGGACAACATACCGTTTCACACCATCATCTGGCAGGCGGAACTGATGGGTGTCAACGGGTTGTACAATGGTGATGAGGACAATATCGGCAAGCGCTATGATGCGCCGCTGCAACTGCCGTATGATGTGCCTGCGAATGAGTTCATGAACATCGAAGGCGACAAGTTCAGCAAGAGCCGCAATTGGGCGATCTGGCTGCCGGACATCCTCGAACGCTATCAGGCGGACGCCATCCGTTATTATGTGTCCGCAGTCATGCCAGAGACCGCCGATACCGACTTCTCTTGGGAAGGCTTCTTCAACCGCGTCAATGGCGAATTGCTCGCCGCCTGGGGCAATCTCGTCAATCGTATGTTGAGCTTCGCCTATAAACGCTACGACGGCAAAGTGCCGACGCCGGGCGAACTGACCGACGATGATAAGGCGATGATCGCCAGAGTCGAAGCCGCGTTTGATGAGGTGGGCGGTCTGCTGGAAGCGGTCAAGCTGCGCGACGCGCTCAGCGTGGCAATGGGTTTGGTGCGCGAGGCGAATGGGTATCTGGATAAGCGCGAACCCTGGAAGCGTATCAAGGAGGATCCGGATGACGCCGCCAGGTCGGTCTACACAATCCTGCGTGTGATTGACAACCTGAGCCTGCTGCTTGCGCCCTGGCTGCCGTTCAGCGCCCAACAGGTCTATGAGTATCTGGGCTACGACGGCAGGCTGTTTGGTGAGCAGAAGATTGTTGAGTACCAGGAAGCAACGCGCGCACACAAGGCATTGACTTACGACGCGGCTGGTGCAATCGGCAAGTGGGAAGTGCGCGTGCTACCTCCCGGTCAACCCTTGCGCGAACCGAAGGCGTTGTACGTCAAGCTGGAACCAGAGATTATCGAAAGCGAGCGCGCTTTCCTGGGCGCACCGCGCGAGGAACACGAGATCCAGTAGCACTGTCCGACATGAACGAGCGTAAAGCTTATCCAAGAGGCTGGAGGACTTTTCTCTAGCCTCTACTTCTCTAACCTCGTGAATAAAAATCTTGAATTCCCCTCTTGACACATATCGTAAACGCCGTATACTAAACATTGTAAAGTAAACGATGTTTAGGATACGGCGTTATGCCACGAGTACGCGACGACAGTATCTACGAAGAGATGCAGGTGAAGATAAAATCCTTCGCGCGCCAGCAGATGGCGGAAGGCGGCACAGCGTCGATTTCGCTGCGCGGCATTGCGACGGCGCTGCAAGTGACCGCGCCCGCGCTCTACCGCTACTACCCCACGCGCGATGATCTACTGACGGCGCTGATTGTCGATGCGTTCAACGCGCTGGCGGATGCGCTCGAAGCGGCTGAGGCAGCGCACGCAGCGGCAAAGGCACCGGCGCAGTTGATGGCAGTGCTGCACGCCTATCGTCAATGGGCGCTCGAACACCCGACCGATTTCCAACTGATCTACGGCAATCCCATCCCCGGCTATGACGCGCCGTCAGATGTGACCGTGCCGGCGGTTGTGCGCACGTTCATCCCGCTGGTGCGTCCACTATCGCTGGCAAGTGAAAATGGACTCTTCACGCCACAGCCGCCATTTACGGACATTCCGCCGCATATCGCTGCGCACGAACAGGCGTTAGTCGAACGGGGGAGCTATCCGATCGATGTGAAGACGTTCCACATCGCCATGATCCTGTGGGCGCAGTTACACGGCGTAATCATGCTGGAGCTGTTCCACCACATTGCGCCAAATGTCGGTGATGTCGATGCGTTTTACGACAGTAGCCTGCGGGCGATGCTGACCGTGATGGGGATGAAGTGGTAGGACTTTAAGGCGCGGAGAGCGCCAGGTCACTGACCCATATCTTGTATCCAATGGAATGAGAGGTTTGTACTGATGAAGCGGTTGCACGTCGGTTCTCTTCAACGCGCCTTGCTGCTGGGTTTCCTGGCGCTGGGCGTCCTGGTCGGGGCGTACTTCGCCTTTGAATACACGCTGGTCGCCCAGGTGCGCGAGGCGGTTGCGCCACCCAACACAGCGGACCCGATTGCTTACGGCGCGACATTGTTTCAGACGCGCGGTTGCGTGGGCTGCCATTCGTTTGAACCTGCCGGCGCTGTCGGCGACGAAGGTCCAAATCTGACGGGCATTGCCAGCCGACATGACGCCGCTTACATCTATCAATCGATACAGATGCCAGGCGCGGTCATTGCCCCGCAATGCCCTGAAGGACCTTGCGAACAAAGTATGCCGAATTTCGGCGACATTCTGACCGATGACCAGATTGACGCGCTGGTCGCATATCTCTCTCAACCTTAGTTTACCTACTTGCACTGGCAAGATAAGAAAGGACAGATCATGAACGGCAACACGAACGAACTGCATGTAGTTTTCGGTACGGGTCCGGTCGGGCAGTGGACGATGCGGGCGCTGGTAGACATGGGCAATCGCGTGCGCATGGTCAATCGCAGCGGCAAGGCGGATGTGCCTGCGGGCATTGAGGTCGTCAAAGCTGATGCGTATGACCTGGCGAGCGCAAAAGCGGCGGTGCAGGGCGCGACTGCCGTCTATCAGTGTGCGCAGCCTGCCTATCATGAATGGGCGGAGAAGTTCCCGCCGCTTCAAAGCAGCATTCTCGAAGCAGCGGCGTCCGTCGGCGCGAAGCTGATCATCTGCGACAATCTGTACATGTACGGCGACCCAGATGGCAAACCCATTACTGAAGATATGCCCTACCGCGCGCATACACGCAAAGGCAAGGTACGCCAGGCGATGGCAGAAGCGGCGATGGCGGCGCACAAGGCGGGCAAGCTGCGCGTGGCGGTTGGGCGGGCGTCGGACTTTTTTGGTCCGTTTGAGATGGTGCAGGGCGAGCAGTTGTTCATTCCGGCACTCACGGGCAAGCCTGCCAATCTGCTCGGCAATCCTGATCTGCCGCACAGCTTTACCTATGTCAAGGACTTCGGGAGGGCGCTCGCCATCCTCGGTACGCACGATGAGGCACTGGGACAGGCGTGGATTGTGCCGACCGCGCCGCCTGTGACGCAAAACCAGTTGGTCAAGTGGGTTGAGGCGGAGGGGGGCAAGCCTGTCAAGGCGCGTGCTGCCGGCAAGCTGCTGCTTTCGCTGGTGGGTTTGTTCAGCCCGGCACCGAAGGAACTGGTCGAGATGCTCTACGAGTTCGAGAAGCCGTTCACGGTCGATAGCAGCCGCTTCGAGCGCACATTTGGCATGAAGCCGACGCCGACCGCCGACGCCATTCGTGAAACCGTCGGGTGGTTCAAGACGCACCTGGCACAGGCACACAAATAACCGTGTTTGCAGTGCGCTTGATGACCAAGTAGCGATTGATTTCTGCGCGGGGCAATGCTACGCTAGACTTGTAACACCACGCGGCTGTAGTTCAGGTGCATAGAACAAGCGTTTCCTAAACGCTGTGTCCCGGGTTGGAGTCCCGGCAGCCGCCCACACCAAGAGCGCACCTAATCACGGTGCGCTTTTTTGTATCTCGTCATCTCCTCTTTTATGGCATAATGAAATTAAACACAGCCCGAGAGTGTGCCATGATGGATTTGCCGCGCACCCGCATGACCATCGCGGAATTTAAGTGCGCGGTTGCGGTTGAAGTCGATAAATTATTGGGTTGATGCGGCGTTTAATTGTTTGTGAGAAGTTTCACGATAGCTGGTTGCGTGTGAGAGAATATGATGAACATTCCGGTGCTGCTGGCGCATGGCGCGCTGGGTCCATATGATGAGTTAATCTTCGCCGCTGTTGGCGTTGTCTTCCTGATCATGATGGGGATCAGTTGGCTGCGCAGCCGCAACGCGCCAGAGCTAGATGAGCCGATATTGACCCACGATGAGACACCTGCTGCTGTGGATAAGCCGGATCGCTTCCGGTTGGATTAAGCGCCGAACCATACACCTCACCTTGAATGAATTGTACGGACGAGGTATGCCTCGTCCCTACACCATGACAAAAGGCGACGGCATGTTGCGGGCGCCTCGTTGGGCGTCCCTGCGCCTTCTCCTGATTTTATTCATTATCCTGCTTCTGGTCTCCAGCATGACTGATGTGGTGAGGGCGCACGGCTACCTGATCCGCGCGATACCGGAAGACCGAGCGGTGCTGGAACGGTCGCCCGCGCGCGTGCAGTACTGGTTCAGCGAAGGGTTGGAGCCGCAATACAGCACGATTGTCGTGCGCGACCAGGCGGGAAACGAGATCGCGACGGGCGGGCTGTCCGAAAACGACGACAAACTGCTGACCGTGCGCCTGCCCAACAACCTGCCCGACGGGGCATACACAGTCGATTTGCGGCTCGCGTTTGCCAGCGACGGGCATGTGATTGTCGAGCGGCGCGTGTTTTTCGTCGGCGAAGCGGTTGCGGGTGTGGGTGGGTAGTCGGCAAGCACAATTGCCGTGCCGCTCGAGGTGGTGTGGCGGGCGCTGTCGCTGGCGGCAGTGACGCTGCTGACAGGTATCGTGACGCTCTACACGCTCGTCCTCGTGCCTGCCTGGGGCAATCCTGCCCACGCAGCCGGGCTGCTGCCGCCGCGTGTGATTCAGCGCTTGTACCTGCTGGCGATTGCCGCGCTGATGCTGGCATTCATCGGCAATGGCATTGCGCTCGTTCAGCAGACGATGGTCTTCTTCGGCGTGGATGCTTTGCGCGCCATCAGCGAAGGCTTGTGGAACATCGTCCGAACCGGCTCACGCTTTGGCGATACCTGGAACGCGCGGATGCTGCTGCTGGTGATCGTTGCGGCGCTGCTGGGTGCTGCCTGGTACTTCCGCCGTGAACAGCCTGGGTTGGTGCGTGCTTTCTGGGTGGCGGCTGCCTGGGCGATGCCGCTCGTGTGGTTCACGTTCAGCATCGCCGCGCACGCTGCCGGGTCGCTGGTACTGCCCTGGATCGCGATTGCCAGCGATTGGCTGCACGCGACGGCGGTGGGCGTGTGGGCAGGCGGCTTGAGCGCGCTGGCGTTGGTGCTGCCCGCCGCGCTGCGACCGCTGGAAGGCGAGGCGCGAATGCAGGCGCTGCGTGCCGCGCTTGGTCGCTTTTCGCGCGTGGCGCTGGCTGCTGCAGTCATGGTGATTACGACGGGTGTCTACAACTCCACGAACTGGTTCAGCGAGAGTGACGACGTGACGACCCCATACGGCGCATCGTTGGCGCTGAAGATTGTTATGGTGGTTGGGCTGCTGCTGCTCGGCGCGCTGCATCACATCAGACTGCGACCGGAGCGGTATGGGAAGCTCCTTCAAAACCTCACCCCGCCCAAAATCCTCTCAACAATGTCTCGCACCCCTCTCCGTTTACGGAGAGGGGACGGGGGTGAGGTGCATGTAAATAACTATTCCTGGATGCCCACCCTGCGCCTGGAAAGCGTCGTTGGTATTGTGACGGTGTCGCTGGCAGGCTGGGTGGCGGCGACGCCTGTGCCGCAGCCGACGTTTGCGCCCAGCGTTCCCGCGCCGACGATGACGCAGCAGGTAAGCGGCTATACCATTACAACGACGATCACACCGGGTGGACCGGGCGCGAATACGTATGATGTGCAGGTCAGCCGCGACGGGCTGGCGGTTGATAGTTTGGATGTGCGCGTGCAGTTGGTCAATCCGTTGTTGGGGCGGCGCGGCGAGCAGCATGTCGCTGAACCATCCGGCGATGGGCTGTACGTAGCGGCGGGCGCGGAGGCGGCGCGGGCAGGCGACTGGTGGGCGCTGGTCGATATTGTCGAAGGTGAGCAGTTGACACGCGCGGCGTACACCATGCCAATCCGTCAAGAAGCGTCGGTCATTCTGACGCGCCCGCCGAACCTGCTCAACATCGTGGCGCTGGCGGGTGTGCTGCTCGCAATCGGCGCGGCGTTGTATCCACTCGGCAGACGAGTCTATACCAAACTTGATCTCACACCTGTCAGCATCGTAGTTGCCGTCGCTGCGCTCGTCTTTGGCGTAGGCGTGACGGGGTGGGCGATATGGCTGGTCGATCAATCGAATGTCCAGGCGGAAGCGGCGCTCTTCCCGCCGCCGCAGATCGTCAATACCGTGCTGCCCGATGCCGACTCGCTGGCGCGCGGCGCACGACTGTTCGAGACCGCGTGCGGCTGGAACGCCTATCCTGACACAGTTCGCGAGCTGGGCGAACGGTTGGAACGGCTGCGCGACGAAGAACTATTCGCCTTTACCAGTAACGGATGGCGCGATTTACCTACTTGTTCTGCCGAAATGCGCGATAATGAACGGTGGGACGTAGTGAATTACGTAAGGACGCTAAATTGAACCCTCTCCCCAACCCCTCTCCCTGAGGGCGAGGGGGCTTCGACACTCGTTTTGTTCCCCTTCTCCATGAGGGAGAAGGGGTTAGGGGATGAGGGTTTGTTGGAAAGCGAGTTATGATGGCAGATAAACGAATGATGCTGGCGCTGGCGGGGCTGGCGTTGAGTGCGTTGGCGTGCGCGGTAGGCTATACGCCGCCGGAGCAGGGGACTGCCTATACGCCACAGCCTGTCGGCGCGAACGCACCGACGCCGGCTTCAGCGGGCGATTTGGGGGAAGTGACCGAAGTCATTGACGGCGACACGATTGAAGTGCGCATGAACGGCGTCGGCTACCGTGTGCGCTACATCGGCGTCAATACACCGGAGCGCGACGAGGTGTGTTATCGCGAGGCGCGCGACTTGAACGCGGCGTTCGTGCAGGGGCGGACGGTGCGGCTGGTGGCAGACCGCGAGAATACCGACCGCTTCGGGCGCTTGCTGCGTTATGTCTATGTCGATAATGTCTTTGTCAACGAGCAGCTGATCCTGCAAGGCGTGGCGGAGGTAGTGCAGTACGCGCCAAACACAGCGTTCGCCAGCTACTTTATCCAGTTGGAGCAACAGGCAGTTGCCGCCAATCGCGGCTGCCACCCGACGGGCATCTTCAACGACGGCACCTACGAACGGTGAGTGATGCTGACTTAATGAAAGAATTCTGATCAACTTCATACGGACTCAGAACTAGAAAATATGTTCTTGTCATATATGATAGCAGTAACGTTAGGTTATTGTTACATAGGTAAATCACGCTATGGATAGGCTCATTCTTGAAGATGTGATGAAATTCATCAAGGATTATATTGATGAAAATAATGGACTTTCACCAAGTATTCGTGAAATTGCGGCCGGTTGTCATATCAATGTTTCAACTGCTTCAGTTTATCTGAACATCCTTGAGGCTCAGTGTCGAATTTCACGGAAGCCAAGAACTTTTCGTAGTATTCGAATAGTTGCAAAAGATGCCAACTCAATTTAATTCAGAACAAATGCACAAACAAAGAAACGAACATTTGAGCGAAATTAGCGAGCAAAACCTTGATATAGTTCTAGCATCTGAGACCATTTTATGGTTTCAGCCTAAAGTATTCTTGAATACTAATTATTTATTGCAGTTGCAGATCACAAAAATACCACAAGTGTAGGAGGGCTTGTAGCTAGCATATCTCAAAGATTTCTCTCATAGATTGATTTGAAAGGCTATAAGGAATGACCGTAATACTACCCAAAAATATGTCTGTGTTCTTTGTAAGAGATCTGGGTACTGCTTCAAATCCAAGTGCAGATACCAAAATCACACAATTGACGTATAGTAGACTTGATCAGTTAGATTTTATCTCAACAAACACAAGATTTAGGTGTCAAAGTACAATAAACTTCCCTGCTACTCTGGGAATGGATTTAAGCGTCCCTTTGTGTTTTGTTAATAGATTTGGAGCAAATGGCTCACCAGGTCTCGACCTGTTTGTTCGCACGGTGAGTGGTGGTCTTGGTTTGGCAGGTACTATTGCATGGATTTCGTCTAATGATGGCGGAAATACTTGGGGAAATTGGACTCCACTTCCCGGATTGTTGCCAAGCCCTGGTGTGTTTATTGCTTCTGGGGCATCTGCAAGTGCCCATAATGAAAGGCGGATAATTATTGTTGTAAGAGGATCAGATAATCAACTGTATCGAGGCACAATTACACCAAACAGCTCCAACCAACTTGTATTTAATGGTTGGGTTAGTAATGAACCTCTTGGCTCCCCACCCGGACAAACAATTGTCGGCGAACCTGCTGTTATTGGCTTTGGGACTAATAGCTATAGAGTTTATGTTCGAACTGCTTCTAATCAAGTGTGGGAAAGGGTTTTCAATGAGTTTAGCAATTCACTACTTGCTTGGACACTCCGAGGAGGACAAGAACAAATCGTCTCAAACGCAAGCCCAGAAGGTGTAGATCGGTGGGTGGGTACGCCATTGAATCAGTCATTCCTCCAAATAGGTTTCAACGTTTTCTACAGAACTACCCAGAACGCGATGCGTTGTACATCGTATCCAGACTCAGGCAGCATAATTACAAACACGGATTTTGCTGGAGGTTTAACATCTCCGTCTGGCTCAGCTTACTTTGCCGGAAGAATTCAAGGCGGTACGGGTCCTGCAGACACCTTTTATCGAGAGTTACATACTTTTGTTCGGGGTAATGATGGTTTACTGTACGGACGATATGGGAAAATACAGCTGAATGGAACACTTTCTATACCCGATGGATGGTATAGTTTTCCTAACTATAGAGTTTGGGGGAAACCAGATGCGGTTACTTGGGAAGGTCAACCTTTTACCCTCTGCTAGTGCGTTTTGAATAATGAACACAGGCTTGGAAGTGGCGCGTGACTTCGCCACTTCCAAAACTTTACTCTATGTCCCACATAGTAATTCCATTGTCGCTGCCTGTTAGGATAGTTGATCCAGTCGGGTTGAAAATGCAAGAAGTAATACGTTCCTGTGTCGCAATGCGCGCAATCGTCTCTGCCGTATTTGCGTCGAGAACGTACAGACTGCTGGTGGGCAGTGATTTGTCGCCCATGACCAGTATCGTATCCTCGGGACTATAAGCGAGGCAACTGACAGGTGTTTCCAGTGCGCGAGTTGCCATCATCCCGCCGCCCTGAAAATCGTAGAGATACAGGTTTGGCGGATCGTTGCTGTCTGTAAAAGCAACGCGCCCGCTAGCACGGTCAACTGCCAAGTGTGTCAGGTTCAATCCGTCACCTGTTCCTGCGTGCAGGAGAGGCGGAGGCATTATTTCAGCGCTTACCGCGATGGGTTCTGTTAATCCGGGCGTATATCGGTACAGCCGCCCGCTCGCCGTCAAAACAAAGAGTTGCCCGACTTCACTGATGAATTCAACCTGTTCAATAGACTCCCCCAGTACAATAGCAGAGCCAAGCAAGGCATACGGATCAAACGTGAAACCGTCGGGTAGCGCGGTGGCCCTGGTGTCTGGCACAAGTCCGCTTGCGGTCATCCAGCCTGCCAATAAGCCATTGAGATCGCCGGTATATGCAACACCATTGTCAGTCAGATCGCCGCTGTGGGCATGATGGGTGATAACACCGACCAACTCACCCGTTTGCACATCCCAGATCATGCTTTCACTTCCAAGCGCCATGAGTCGCTGTCCATTGTCGCTCAGCCGGAGTTGATGCAGGAAACGCCCGCCTGACGTGCCGAGATAGGCGCTTTCTGCAAAGAATTCGCTTTGCTCTACCAGGTTGTCTGTTGTTACAGACCAGGCACTGGGTAGTACTTCTCCCTCTAAAATAGCAAAGAGGGTCTCGTTATCCGCTGAAAAGAGCAATGCGTTCACTCTCGCTGTAGGCAGGCTGAAAACAGTTTCGAGTTCAGCAGCATTATCGGCTGTAATTGATGTGAGTTCTTGCGCTCGAAGTGCTTGCAGAGACGTTGCCACAAGCGCTAGCACGAGGATCGACAGGGTAAGAAACCATGGCGGATTGCGATGTTCTCGTCTACTGTATCGGTCGTTTGTAATGCGAATCAACATACATATCCCTTCGATTGTGCCTGAGTTTTAGGTCCTCAAGCGCAGTCGATTACGGTACTGTAGTCGCTACATTCAGAATTTGCAAATCAAAACAGAACCTATGTGCGCTTCTCAGGCTCGCCCGTACACTTCCAGACTGACGCCGTGCAAGCTGCGCGCTTCGTCCGACGCGAGATAGGCGATCGCGTTGGCAATGTCGTCTGTCGTCACCCACTTGCTGAAATCGGCATTCGGCATCGACTCGCGGTTGGGCGGCGTATCGATGATGCTCGGCAGCACGCCGTTGACATTGATACCCCGGTCGCGCAGTTCCAGCGCCATGCTCTGCATGATGCGCTGTGCAGCGGCTTTGCTGGCGGTGTAGGCAGCGGCGTTCTTCGAACCTTCCAGTGCTGCCCGCGCCAGCACCATCACGATTTTGCCCGCAACTGCGCGCTCGATCATATGCTGCGCCACGCGCCCGCAGGTCGTGTAGATAGGGCGGACGTTGAGCGCGAACATGCGCTCCCACACCTCTTCCGGCGTCTCGTGCACAGGCGTTCCCATCGTGAAGCCGCCGACAGTGTGCGCCAGAATGTCGATCTGCCCGTAGCGCGCCTCGACCTGGGCGAGCAGTGCATCAACAGCGGCTGCATCCGTCAGGTCGGCAGTTGCGGTCATGCTGTCGGTCTCCAGCGTCGCCGCCAGCGCTTCCAACCGATCCGCCGCGCGATCTACCAGCACCAGCCGCGCGCCCCCCGCTGCCAACCGTCGCGACACCGCCTGTCCCAGATTGCCACTCGCGCCAGTCACCAGCGCCACCTTGCTCACAAATTCCCCAGCCATCAGAGTCCCCCTAAGCATGAACAGCAAAAGAGTTGGAAAAGTGCTTATTCAAGTTCCTCTCTATCCTCTTGAATAGGCTTTTTATGTTACGTCGCCGAGCGATTTCAGGATCTCCTGATACGCCTTGTTCAACTGCTGCATCTTGTCGTGTGCCTCGTCCGACTTGTTCAGGTCGGGGTGGAAGGCGCGGGCGAGATGACGATACGCTTTCTTGATCGTCTCGCGGTCGTCGTCCGCTGTGACACCGAGCAGCACATAATGTGCCTGCAACGCGGTCTGGATGACTGCAGCGCCTTTCGGATCATGTGCGGTGCCGCGCACACCTGCGAAGTCCGCCACACGCCAGCTATCGTTCAGCCCCGGCAGATGGGTCGTCACCGTGCGGCAGGTCAGGTTGCGAAAGCGCACGGTTGTGCCGAACTCCGCGGTTCGCGTCGGCGTGCTGCCGCGAAAGTAGATCGGGAAGACGTAGCTTTCGCGGTCCAGGAATTCATAGGCGTAGATGCAGCCGTTGTAGAGTGTGTACAGCCCCTCCATCCAGTCATCCGCTGTGTAGATTTGTCCATGATGTGGCAACATCATATCTGCCCATAGGACGAACAGGGTGTAAATATCCTTCTTGCCGTTGTCTGCAAGCGTATTGCGGATTTCGTAGAGGGGTAATCCACTGTCAATCAGGTGGATGCTAACCTGTTCAGCGCGCGGCGTCTCGAAGAGGATGATGTCGCCGCCGTTATGTTTCATGCGTCCCAGCGCGCCGCTGCGCATCAGCATGTCGATGATGTAGCCGCTGACATAGGCGGTTTCGTAACGATACGATCCCATGTGTCGTGTCCAGAATGCGTCTTTTTCGGACGGTAACAGGTAATGATACCCCAGACAAAACAGGTTGACACGGTGGGAAAAACGAAACAATGTGCGGTATTATTGTGCGCGAAGGTTTGTCACCAGGTGGAGAAACAGGACTATGACGCCAAAGCGTTTGCTAACCATTCTTGCAGTCGTCTTGCTCAACGGCGTATTCGCCCTGACGACGCTCACACAGCTTCAAACGCCACTGGCGCGTGAGGCAGGGATGCCGCTGCGGGCATTTGCGTCTGCGCAGCAGGGCGCGGCGGAATGTCGCTATATCTATCCCGATGGCGAGGTCAGCGGTCCGTTGAATCTGGCGCTCGAAGAATGCGCCAAGGTCGTCCTGGATGAGACGATCCGGCTGGGCTTGGCGGAAGGCTTTGGCTTGTACGATAAGTACGCGCTGCGCGTGACCGCCAGCGGCGATGTTTATGCGGCATACACTGAAGATGTGCGCAGTGTAGATGATCTGGAATGGCAGTATCTTGGCAACCTGAACGGCGTCAGCAGCGGGCAGCCGCAGCCAGATACGCGCAGCAATCCTCCACGTGGCGCGCAAACCAGCGGCACAACCCCTGCGGGTGGTAGCGAGCAGATTGACGATACGCCTGGAACCGTCCCCACCAGCCTGCGGCAAATCTTCGACATCGCAGCGGAAGATATTGACGACTTTTGGGACGAGACGTTCAAGGATTTTGGCTTTGACTACCAGACGCCTGAGATCGTGTTGTTTGAGAGCGCGCAAGTTCGCAGCGGCTGCGGCGTTGCCCCGGCGCAGGTCGGTCCGTTTTACTGCAACATTGACCACACCATGTACTATCCAGCGGGCTTCATGGAGCGCCAGTGGGAACTGCATGGCGACTATGCCGTTGTGACCATCATCGCCCATGAATGGGGACACGCGGTGCAAAATCTGCTTGGCGGTCTGAATACGGGCGATTACACGATCACGATTGAACTAGAAGCCGATTGTTTCGCCGGAGCATATACAGCCTATGCCAATGGTGAAAGCACGAAGATACGCCTGGATCAGAGCGACATTGAAGAAGGGGCAACAGCTTTGTTCTACGCGGGCGATCCGGACGGCACGCCCTGGTATGACTCGCGAGCGCATGGCACAGGTGACCAGCGCTACGAAGCATTCATGGTGGGCTTCAAAGATGGCGTCACCGCCTGCGGTCGATAGATATGAAACTCTTCGTTAACGGTCTTGTCCACACAATGGATGCTGCCCAGCCGCGTGCAGAGGCGGTGCTGGTCGGCGATGATGGGCGTATCGCGGCGGTCGGCACGCGCGCTGACCTGGCGGCGCACGCGCCCGCTGCGCAGCGTATCGACCTGGGCGGCGCGACGCTGCTGCCCGGCTTTAACGACGCGCATGTGCATATCTGGAAGCTAGGCTTGCTGCTCACGGTGCAGGTCGATGCGCGCAAAGCCGCCGCGCCGGACATTCCGGCGATTGTGGCGCGCTTCCGCAAACGGGCGCAGATCACGAGCGCTGATACATGGCTGACCGGACGCGGTTATAACGAGGCAGAACTGCCCGAACGCCGCCACCTGACGCGCTACGACCTGGATGCTGCCAGCCGCGAACACCCGATTGCGTTGACGCGCACCTGTGGGCATATGATCGTTGCCAACAGTCGTGCGCTGCAACTGGCGGGCATCACGCGCAATACGCCCGACCCACACGGCGGCACGATCGTCCGCGATGAACACGGCGAACCGACCGGGCTGCTGCAAGAGACGGCGCAGGGCTTGATCACCCGCGTCATCCCGCCCGAAAATGAGCGCGTGATGGCGGAGGCGATCAAAGCCTGTATGCGCCATCAACTGGCGCTCGGTATCACCAGCGCCACCGACCCGCTGCTTGCCCCGCTGCATTTGCGTGTCTATCAGCAGTTAGAAGCGGCGGGCGACTTGAGCGTGCGCGTGAATGGGCTGCCCATCCGCCGACCGGACGGCGGCACGGAGACGCTGCCGCTGCCCGAACGTTATGTCAGTCCCACGCTGCGCATCGATTGCGTCAAGTTCTTTGCCGATGGCGGCTTGAGCGGCGCGACGGCTGCGGTCAGCCTGCCCTACAAGGTGACAGGCGAAACAGGCGTGCTGCGCTTCGAGACCGATGAGTTGATCGCGCTGATGCAGGAAGCGCACGATGCCGGGCTGCGCATCGCCACGCACGCCATCGGCGATGTGGCGCTGGAACAGGTGATCACGGCGTATGAAGCGTTATACAAAAGACAAGGCAGGGACGGGATTAATCCCGTCCCTACAAACGCTCCACACTTGCGCCATCGCATCGAGCATCTGGGACTGCCAAGCGCGGAACACCTACACCGCTGCAAGGCGCTGGATGTGTTCGCTGTGCCACAGACGATCTTTCTCCATGCGCTGGGGACGACCTACCGCCGCTATCTGCCGGATGCGTTTTATCCGCGCTGCTACCCCGTGCGGGCGATGCTGGATGCGGGGCTGACGGTCGCGCTCAGTTCCGATGCGCCCGTCGTACCGGATGATAACCCGCTGCTCGGCATAAAGGCAGCCATCGACCGCAAGGACAGCAACGGCGAGCCGATCGCGCCCGAACAGGCGATCAGCGCGCACGAGGCGTTGTACGCCTACACGATGGGCGGCGCGCTGGCAAGCGGCGATGAGGGCAATCGAGGCAGTCTGACGCCGGGCAAGTGGGCGGACATGGTGGTGCTAAGCGGTGACCCGCTGGCGATGCAGCCAGACGACCTACACGCACTGCGCGTGCAGCAGACGTATGTCGGGGGGCACTTGGTGTACGAGGTATAGAGACATTCCTGCTAGCTGCCCTTTTCATAACACGGAGAGGCGATTATGGGGTGAGGTAGTAAAATAGGGATTGAGATCACACAGATTTGCCCTACAATTTCGCGCCATTGAATTGTGCGTGTTCGTAGTGCAAAAGGATGGTCGTATTCCGAGATGAAGATACCCTTCGGTGGGCGTGTACTCATTCTGGGTTGTGGCTCTGTTTCAACCTGTTTTCAGCCGTTGTTACTCCGTCATTTTGACATGGACTTCAGCAAAGTGACGGTGATGGATTTTGAGGATAGACGGGCATTTATCCCGGATACGCTCGCTGCCGGAGCGCGTTATGTGCAGCATGAAATCACACAGACGAATCTGGCGGAGACGCTGGCGCAGTATGTAAGCGCTGGCGATCTGGTCATTGACCTGGCGTACAGCATCGACGCTACCGACATCGTCACATGGTGTCACGATCACGATGTCTTGTACCTCAACACCTCTGTTGAGGCTTGGGACCCCTACGAAGACATGCTCAACCAGCCACCAACGGAACGCACCCTCTACGTGCGCCATATGAAGCTGCGCCGCAAAATGGCAACGTGGACGCAGCCGGGCGCGACGGCGGTGGTCGAACACGGCGCGAACCCCGGACTCGTCAGCCATTGGGCGAAGGTGGGACTGCGCGACATTGCGGCGGCGATGCTGCAACAAGGCGTCAGTCCGCACAAGCACGCCGATCTCGAAGCGGCGCTGGCAGTGGGCGATTACGCGCGTCTGGCGATGATCGAAGGCGTCAAGGTCATCCATATTTCGGAACGCGACACACAGATCGGCACAAAGCCGAAGCAAGTTAATGAGTTTGTCAACACCTGGTCGGTCGAAGGGCTGCGCGAGGAAGGCGTTGCGCCTGCCGAGATGGGGTGGGGGACGCACGAACGGCGGCTGCCACACGGCGCGCAGACGTATACCTATGGTCCGTCCAACCAAATCTGCCTGAGTCAGATGGGCATCAGCACCTATGTCCGGTCATGGGTGCCGCTGGGTGGCGAAATCATCGGCATGGTTGTGCGGCACGGCGAGGCATTCACGATGAGCGAATACCTGACCGTCTATCAGGACGGGCAGCCGATGTATCGCCCGACGGTGCATTACGCCTATATGCCGACTGACGCCGCTATCGCCAGCCTGCATGAGTTCAAGATGCGTAACCTGGAACTGCAATCGAACGTGCGCATCATGCACGATGAGATTGTGGACGGGCGCGATGAACTGGGCGTGCTGCTGCTGGGTCATGACCTGAACGGCTGGTGGGTCGGCTCGCAGCTCGATATACACGAGGCGCGCAGGCATGTGCCACATCAAAACGCGACCACGTTGCAGGTAGCGGCATCGCTGCTGGGGGTGCTGAAGTGGATAATTGAACACCCGCGCGAGGGCGTCAAAGTGCCTGATCAACTGCCGCATGATGAAATCCTGGCAGTGGCAAACCCCTATCTGGGCAATTGCCCGTCTGTACAGACCGACTGGACGCCGATGAAGAACCGCTTCGACCCGTTCGAGCGCTTCGGCAAGCCGCGCCCGCACGACGAAGATCTGTGGCAATTTGGGACGTTTTGCTATTGAAATTTGCGCGCGAATTTGTTCTCATTTACGCGCTGCAAGTGGCAAAAAATCAGCCGAGACACGCCCCGCGTGCCACCCGGCATTTTCATCTTGACTGTTCGTTGATTGCCGGAGGGGTGCATGGCTGCGGGTGTAGAAACCAGGCGGCGACGGAAAGCTTTTGAAGCGGGGACGCGCGGCGGTTGGCAGCTTGCCTCGCCGGGTACGCTGTGGATGATCCTGTTCTTCGTCGTGCCGCTGCTGATGGTGCTGGTTGTTAGCTTTCTGACGCGCGGGCGTGGTGGCGTGATGGAACTGCCGCTGACGCTTGATCACTATCAACGTGTGTTCCAACTGTATCTGCCAGTGGTCTGGACTTCGGTCTGGATTTCGGTTGTGACGACGATCATCTGTCTGATCGTCGGCTATCCGCTGGCGTTCTTTATCACCACACGCAAGCAGGCGTGGGTGCGCAACGTGGCACTTTTTCTCGTTATCCTGCCATTCTGGACCAACTTCCTCGTGCGCACGTATGCCATGCAGACGATCCTGGCGCGCGAAGGCTTGATCAACGAGCTGCTGCTATCGCTCAACTTCGAGCCTGTGACGCTGCTGTACACGCCGACCGCTGTCCTGATCGGGCTGGTGTACGGTTATCTGCCGTTCATGGTGCTGCCGATTTACGCGGCGGCGGAACGCTTCGATTTCAAGTTCGTCTCGGCGGCGCATGACTTGGGCGCGAACGATTGGAAAGCCTTCTGGCGCGTCGTCTTCCCGATGACGCTGCCCGGCGTGGTCGCGGGCTGCATCCTCGTGTTTGTGCCGTGCCTGGGGACGTACCTGACGGTGGAACTGCTCGGCGGCGAAAGCGTGCTGATGATCGGCAAGCTGATTAACGACCAGTTCGTGAGCGACAGACACTTCCCGCGCGGCTCGGCGGTGTCGATGGCGCTGATGGCGCTGGTGATGGTCGCGCTCATTCTGTATGTGCGCTATGGCAATCAGGAGCGTGCGTGATGGCGCAGACGACATTGACACAACCGCAGCCCGTCGCAGGGCAGCCGGACTTCGACCTGGGAGCGATCCAGCGCGATATGACGGTGCGGCGGGGCGGGCGCATCGCCTTTGTCATCAACGCGCTGGCTTCGTACTTCTTCCTGTGGGCGCCGATTGTTGTTCTGATTGTCTTCTCATTCAACAGCGGGCGTTCGGTCGCACGCTGGGAAGGCTTCACACTTCAGTGGTATCAGAATATCTTCAGTAATGTGACGGGCGGTGCGAGTCGTGGAGCGACGACGGGCGCGCTCGACGCGCTTGGCAACAGCCTGATCATCGGCATCATCGCTACACTGATCGCAACCGTGCTGGCGACAGCGCTGGCACTGGCACTGGTGCGCTACAAGTTCCCCGGCAAGCGTTTTGTCGATGGGATTTTGCTGCTGCCTGTCGTCATCCCGGAAATCGCACAGGCGGTGTCGTTGGTGCTGTTCTTCCGCATCATCTTTGACATCATGAACGCGCTCAATGGTGACGCGCCGCAGCCGATTAACTATGGCTTCGGAACGATCATCGTCGGGCATGTGGTGTTCTGTCTGGCGTTCGTAATCGTCGTCGTGCGCGCCCGCTTGCAGGATATGAATCCGCGACTGGAAGAAGCGGCGCGTGACTTGGGCGCGAACGAATGGCAGACCTTCAGCCGCGTGACGCTGCCGCTGCTGATGCCTGGCATTATCTCCGGTGCGCTGCTGGCGTTCACGCTCTCGCTCGATGACTATCTGATCACGGCGTTCCTGTCCGGTCCAGGCACGAATACACTGACGGTGTTCGTGTTTGGCTTGATGCGGCGTGGCATTTCACCGGAAATCAACGCCATCTCGACATTGATGATCGTGCTATCGATTGCATTGATCGGTATTTCGCTGGCTCTGCAAGGGCGCAGCGCGGCTGCGAAGTAAAGATGAGGCATGAGACGAATAAAGCGGGTTAGTCCCTTGTAAATACGTCTGTTATTGCCTGGATCAACAGGCTGAAGCCCCTCATTCTTGGGGTGTGCAGTTGGAAGTCTCAGCCGTATGTTTCGGCGGCAATCACGGTTTTGAAATCCGTGTGCTGCGTAAGTGTGTGTCGGGTGGTATTTGTGTGGGTTTTTGAGGAGACGAGGGACAATGACGAAGCGTTTACTGGTATGGTTGGTTCCGCTGTTGGTAATCCTGATGGCGCTGCCTGTGCTGGCACAGGACGCCGAGATGGAAGCATGGACTTGCCCGGAAGGGTTTGAAGGGCAGACGTTGAGCATCTTTAACTGGGGGACGTACATTTCCGACGAGGATAATCTCGATACGGCGGATGTGAACGAAAATCTGATCCAGAACTTCGAGGAACTGTGCGGCGTAACCGTGATTTATGACGGCACGATGGAAAGCAGCGAAGCGCTGCTGGCGCGTCTGCGCGGCGGCAATCCCGGTTACGATCTGGCAATGCCGACCGGCTACATCATTCCCATTCTGGTCGAGGAACAACTGATTGCGCCGATCAACATGGAAAATGTTCCGAATGCAGCGAACATCAATCCGAACCTGGCGAACCCCTGGTATGACCCGGAACAGATGTACTCGCTGCCGTACTTCTGGGGAACCATTGCCATCGGTTACAACTACGCCGACGTGGGCGAAGAAATCACCAGTTGGGAACAGTTCTTCACCTATGACGGTCCAGTCTCGTGGCTGGAAGACCGCCGCTCGGTGATCGGTATCGCGCTGCTGAACCTGGGGTTGAATCCAAACAGCGAAGACCCCGCTGAAATTGAGCAAGCAGTTGAATTCCTGATCGCCAACAGCGGCAACGTCGTGACGATTGCGCAGGATGACGGTCAGGTACTGTTGGCACGTGGCGATGTCGATATGACCATCGAATACAACGGTGACATCTTCCAGATCGCCGCCGAATGTGCAGAAAACCCTGATTGCACCGATGATTTCCGCTTCGTCATCCCGGAAGAAGGTGCAGTGCGCTGGGCGGATAACATGGTCATCCCGGCGTTCGCACCCAACCAGGCGCTGGCGGAAGTGTTCATCGACTACATGTACGATCCGATGATCTCGGCGATCAACGCCAATTTCGTGCAGTACGGTTCGCCGAACGCCCTTGCGGTCGAGATGGGCTTGATCGATGAGGCGCTGCTGACGAACCCTGGCATCTATCCGACGGAAGAAATCGACGCGCTGCTGTTCGAGGTGCTGGATATGCCGGATGCTGAAATCCTCTACAGTGACGCCTGGGAAGAAGTCAAGCTGGCAATCGGTCAGTAAAATCGTCTGTAGGGGCGGGACACATCCTGCCCCTAAGTGTTTCTGGGGCAGAATGTATTCTGCCCCTACAAATTCTTGTGTTCGTTGAGGAATGAAACTCATGATCGACAAAGCGAAAAACGACGGCGCGCCGATTGATGTCGAGATGCGCCACATCGTCAAGGAATTCGATGTACCACGCAAGGATGCTGCGCGTATTCGCGCGGTGGATAATGTCTCGCTGGAGATTCAGGACGGCGAGTTTTTCGCTTTGTTGGGTCCAAGCGGCTGCGGCAAGACGACAATGCTGCGCATGATCGCTGGCTTTGAAGTCCCAACGTCTGGCGAAATCCTGCTGAGCGGCAAGCAGGTGCAGGATGTCCCCCCGTTTCACCGCCCGGTGAACACGGTATTCCAGGACTATGCCCTGTTCCCGCACATGAGCGTGCTGCAAAACGTTATGTTCGGGCTGGAGATGGCGGGCATGAACAAGACTGACGCGCGCAAGCAGGCGCAGGAAGCGCTGGCGATGGTGCAGCTCCCACAGGCAGCAGACCGCAAGCCGCGTCAACTGTCTGGCGGTCAGCAGCAGCGCGTGGCGCTGGCGCGTGCGCTCGTCAAACGTCCACAGGTGCTGCTGCTCGACGAACCGCTTGGCGCGCTCGACCTGAAACTGCGCAAAGAGATGCAGCTCGAACTGGCGCGCCTGCAGACGGAACTGGGTATCACATTCATCTTCGTCACGCATGATCAGGAAGAAGCGCTGACGATGGCAGACCGTATCGCCGTCATGAATCAGGGCAAAGTCTTGCAGGTCGGCACGCCAGAAGAGATCTATGATACGCCAAACAGCCGCTTCGTCGCGGACTTCATCGGCGAGACAGTCTTTCTGCCCGGCTGCCTGACGCGCAAGGACGGCATGTTCGGTTGGGTACAGCTTGAAGGCGTCAGCACGGAGATCAAGGCGGCACTGGCGGACGAAAGCATGGCGATTGATACCAACGTCACGTTGGCGGTGCGCCCGGAGAAGATCAACCTGTTTGCCACCGAAGGTAAGGTCAAATTCCCGGATGGCACGAGCGATACGGCAGATGTCTACAAAACCGGGCTGCTGCGCGACCCAGACATCAACATGATTGAAGGCTATATTCGTTCCGCCAATTACATCGGCACGGACACGCGCTATACGATCAACATTGGCGGCGCGCATGATGTGGTGGCGCGCGTCCAGAACTACGGTCTCCGCTCCGATACCAGCTTTACGCAAGGGCAGCGGGTGAATGTGTTCTGGGATGCCGAGACCGTGCGTGTACTTACGCAGTGAGGTATCAGGTATCAGCGATTACAACGTGCATGGTACAAAGTACATTGTTCGACGCTTTGAGTGCTCAGTTCTGTCGCTGTACCCTGTACCATAAGCGAATAGCTGATCCCTAGAAGAATACTTTCGCCAGCCGGAGGGCGCCCTGGCTCCAGGGGACGCGGTGCGAAACGCCGCTCTTGCCCTCAAAATTCTTGAGGTTGGCGAGATACCACTCATAATTGCGCACGAGTGCTTGCTTGTTGCTGTACTTTGGCTTCCAGCCGAGCACACGTTCCGCCTTCTCAATCGACACAAATGAGTCTTTGCTGGCAGTTTCGTAGACCCAGGGATAGAGCGGCGATAGCTTGAGCTTCTCCAGGATGCGCAGCGCCACGATGACCGGACCGACCGGGAACGGGCGGATCTTCTTGCCAAAGCCCGCGCGATCCAGCACTGCCTGGTAGTCTTCGCGCATGGTCGTGAATTCCTTCGCGCCGACGTTAAACGTGTCATTGACGACGGTCTTGTCGAGCGTGGCGCACAGATAGATCGCATCACACAGGTCTTCGACATCCATCAGTTGATAACGGTTGTTGCCGCTGCCGATCATCGGGAAGCCTTTGCCATCCTTCGCCCAGTCGTAGAAAAGCGCGAACACGCCGAGCCGTTCGGGACCGATGAATGACTTGGGGCGGAGGATCGGCACGCACATGCCTTGCTGCCGGAAGCCTTCGCAGACTTTTTCCGCGTCGATCTTCGCCTTGCCATACGGACCGACGCCGACCATCGGGTCCGTCTCGTACAGTGGGTGATGATCGGGAACGCCATAGACGGCGGTGGACGAGATGTGAATGACGCGCTCGACGCCGTGCGCCTTTGCCGACTCGCAGATGTTGCGCGTGCCGTCAATATCGGTCGAGAAGATGTCTTCCGGGGTGTACAACGGCAGCGCCGCCGCCGTATGCACGACGACGTTCACGCCCTGCATGGCGCGGTCAACGGCGGCGCGGTCGCGAATATCGCCCTTGATCTCGGTGATCTGTGCGCGCTCGGGGTAGTCAAAATCCACGATGTCCAGCGATACAACGGCATGACCGCGCGCCAGCAGGTAGCGCGCCATGTTGATGCCGAGGAAACCAGCACCGCCAGTAATCAGATAGGTTTTGCGTTCAGACATGCTTGATAAGCTCCAACAGTTGATGAACTAGAAAAATCGTACACCCAGACGTGTGATCCGCGCGTTAACGCTTGTCCCTGTCGCGCGGCGGAATCGGCGGCACAGGTGGGCGAAGCGAACCCGTCTTGCTCTTGCCAATTGGCGGCAGCGGCGTGCTGCCCTTGGGCGGCGGTGGCTCGTCAATCGCGGGATGTTCGCCCGTTTCAGGCAGGTCATCAGGCGGCTGCGGCGGCACACCCGGCAGCGTTGTCGGCGTCGGTGGCCGCGCGGCAGGTGGAGGTGGTAGGGGCAGAGGCAGGGGTGACAGCGGGCGCGTGACGGGCAGCAGCGGCATCTGGCGGACATGCACCGCGAGCAAATCTTTGACCAGCGCCGCAGCGTCGCTATACAAATCCTGATACTCGTCAGCAGGCATATCGCCTGCTTCGAGGTACTTTAGCAGCTGGTCAATCAGGCTGTCGATTTCAGCATCGTTGACGGGCGTCCCAGATTGGCGCTGGGTGATGAATGGCGCAATGTAGAGCGCGATAGCCTTGATGACAGGGCTGAGATTTCCGCGCACCAGAATGATCGGTGGCCATTCCTCATCGGCGTAGTAGGCTTCCGATTTGCCGTAGTTGGGAAAGAGCGCGTTCACCAGCACATTGTAGAGCTGCACATACAGGTCTGCCCACAGCTTGACATGCACCTGCGCGTCGCCCGTGTGCGGCACTGGCACGTCGCCCATGATGACGAGAATGCCCTCGTTCGCCAGTGCCTGTACCAGGTCGGGCAGCGGGCGCGGGTAATCGCCCGGCTGCGCCCAGTAGGGCGGCGCAAGCTGCGGTACAAAACGGCGGGCAATGCCAATGAGCGTGGTTTCCAGTCGTTCTTTCAACATGATAGGCAGTGTTTACCCATGAATCTTACTCAATAGTGTACGACACCTTGCGCGATTTGGAACAGGGCAAGTGCTTCGCTGATGCCCTGCGCCAGCGTGAGGATGCCGAAGAGAGCGAGCAACAGTGCGCTGAACAGTATCAGTCCGCGTGTGATGCGTGGGTCGAGCATCCGCAGTCGGTCGAAGGCAAAGACAATCAGCGCGATACCGATGCCGAACGTCAGGTAGAACGCCGCAATGTAGAGCGCAGCGACGGCTGGCGACTGCTTCAGCGCGTCAATGACCAGCGGACCGTGCAGCGTGGGCCAAAAGATGTACGGTCCAGGGCTGAGGATGTTCATCACGATCCCCTGGCGTAAAATGGCGCGGCTGCTGGTCGAGGCGTCTCCGGTGGCGACATTGCCGCCCATCGTTGCGCCTTGCTGCCAGGCGCGAAACGCACCCCAGGCGACATACAGGATGACGATGCCGCTGACGATGCGAATGGCGGAAAGCAGTTCAGGCGGGAATTCCCGCAAACTTGTGAGGACAAAGATCACCACAAACATGATCGGTATGTCCGCAATCAGCGGTGTGGCGACCAGCGCAATGCTTTTGCGCCAGCCATGCGCCAGTGCGCTGTTGATAATGTAGGTCTGGATGGGGCCGGGCAGGATGGTTGCGGTGACGCCGTAACCGATGGCGCGGCTGAGCAGTTCGATCATGGATATCAACGATCAGGTGTGAGGTAGCAAGTGTCAGGTATTAGGCATCGGGGGCACGTTTTTAGCAAATGTTGGCAAGTGACCTATTCCATGATAGAATAGGCTTTATGCGCGATATTGTTCCCGATGAAACGATACTGGGCTTGCTGGCACACAGGGCGCGGCATGGCTATGAACTGGTTGATGTGTTCCAGGCACAGTCACAACTGGGGCGTGTCTGGAGCATGAGTACCAGTCAGATTTATGCTGTTCTGAAACGGCTGGAACAGCAGCATTTAATCATGGGTGAACAGGCACAATCGGAAACTGCGCCAACACGAACGGTCTATCGACTAACGTCTGAAGGCGAACGGCGTTTGCAGGCGTGGCTGCTTGCCGAACAGGTTTCGCCGAGTGTGCGCCGGATTCGTGTGGAATTCCTGAGTCGGCTGTACATTGCGCGCTTGCTGAGCGTGGATACCGTGCCAATTGTCGCTGCACAGCGCCGAATCTGTGAACTGGAGATGGAGCGGTTGCGGGAAAAGCGCCGTTACGCGCACGGCGCTGTGGAACAACTGGCGCTCGATTTCATGATCGCACAGGTAGAAGCCATTCTCGTTTGGATTGCACGCTGCGAATAACACAGGAGAGCCTGCATGAAGACCCCAAAAAGCCTCGTGATGACACTTGTGACTCTTTTCCTACTGGTTGTAAGTGTTTCTATCATCCACGCTCAGGAGACCCGCACGCTCACGGTATTTGCCGCCGCCTCGCTGACCGATGCGTTTGAGGAAGTCGCCACTGTGTTTGAGGCGGCAAACCCCGGCACGGAAGTCCTGTACAACTTCGCCAGCTCGTCTGATCTGGCGATCCAGTTGAGCGAAGGCGCGCCTGCTGATGTGTTCGCCAGTGCCAACAACCGCCAGATGACAGTCGCGCGGGATGCCGGGCGCATCGCGGGCAGACCGGTGACGTTTGCGCGTAACCGCCTGGTACTGATTGTGCCTGTGGATAATCCGGCGGGGATTACGACGCTGCGCGACCTGGCGAACTCTGGCGTTCGGCTGATCGTTGCTGCGCCAGATGTGCCTGTGCGCGATTACACCGATACCATGCTGGAACGACTGGCGGCAGACCCGGCGTATGGCGAAGACTACCGCGCGGCGGTGATCGCCAATGTCGTCTCGGAAGAGCAGAACGTGCGCCAGGTGTCGGCAAAAATCGCGCTGGGGGAGGGAGACGCGGGTATTGTCTACACGTCCGATGTGACGCCCGATATTGCCGAGGATGTCATTGCCATCCCGATCCCGGATTATCTGAATACCATCGCGACGTATCCCATCGCTGTGACCAACGACGCTGCCCAGCCCGAACTGGCGCAGATCTACATCGACTTCCTGCTTTCGGATGAAGGGCAGGCTTTACTGGTCAAATGGAATTTCATTACTGTCACTATTCAGCCAGTGCCTTATGTCGTAACACTGCCAGGCGCAAATGATGTTGTGACGATTGATGGACAGGTGTTGAACCCGTATCAACTGGATGCCGCGACGCTGCCTACGCTCTTCAGCCCGCGCACGCTGGATGTCACATATCTCAGCGGTGAAGATACGGTCAGCACGACTTTCACAGGGGCACTGCTATGGCAGATCATCAGCCAGGCACAACCCAATCTGAATGCGGATGTACGCAATGACCGCGTCAGCATGTTCATCGTCGTTACGGGAAGCGATGGCTATCAGGCGGTGATTTCCTGGGCGGAAATCGATCCTGAATTTGCCGGGCAACCCATCCTGCTGGCGTATAAGGAAAACGGTGCGCCGATTGCGGATGCACAGGGTCCGCTACGCTTGGTCGTGCCATCCGATACGCGCGGTGGGCGTTACGTCAGCGGTGTTGTCAATATCAGCCTGCGCGATGCGCCCGGATTAGGTGAATGACGCACCCGCTGAAGAAATATCGCAACAGGGGAGATGAAAACAGGCGTCTCCCCTCCGCATACAGACCGCAGCTTCCACGTTCTGTCGGGAGCTTTGCCGTCATAGCAATTGCTACTGTTGGCGCGCTGTTTCTGGCGCTGCCGCTGGCGGCGCTGCTGCTGCGCGCTATCGAAAACAACGCCTGGTCACTTGCGCCCGGCTCCCTGATTCCGGGCGCGCTTTACCTGAGCATTGTCACAACGATCATGACATCGCTCGTGACGATTGTCTTCGGAACACCGCTAGCGTGGGTGCTGGCGCGGCGGCAGTTTCCGCTGAAGCGCTGGCTGAACGTGCTGATCGAGCTGCCGATTGTGCTGCCGCCCGCCGTCGCGGGGTTGGCGCTGCTGCTCACATTTGGTCGGCGCGGACTGTTAGGCGGCACGCTCGAAGCCGCAGGGATTATGCTGCCATTCACGACCGCCGCCGTGATTGTGGCGCAAGTGTTCGTGTCTGCTCCGTTTTATGTGCGCGCGGCACAGATCGGCTTTCGTGGCGTAGACCGCGAACTCGAAGATGCGGCGCGCGTAGACGGCGCGAATGGCAGTGCGCTGTTCTGGTACATCACGCTGCCGCTGGCGGCGCGGGCATTGGCGGCAGGATTGGTGTTGAGCTGGGCGCGTGCGCTCGGTGAGTTTGGTGCGACGATCCTGTTCGCGGGCAGTCTGCAAGGACGCACACAAACCATGCCGCTTTTGATCTACAACATTATCGAGCGCGATCTGGATGCTGCTGTCTGGACGGGTGTAATCTTGATCGCGCTGGCGGTGGTGGCACTGGTCCTCTCGCAAGTGTTGACGCAGCGGGTGGCGGATGGCAGTTAGGGCAGTCGCCCCGTCGTTACGGGCAGCAGCAGGTGCGATGGATGCGCGCGGTCGTGGTAAATCGTCTGCTCGGCGATCTTGAATGTCGTTGCGTCGGTCAGCGATTCGCCCGTTCCCAGGTTGCGCGCCCAGCGCGGGTGCGCGCCGCTGGAGAGCAACAGCCGGATGTGATGTTTAGGCTGGAAGCGGTACGCCGTTGACCACAAGTCGATCTCGATACAGGTGCTCCCATCGGGCGCACGCACGCTGTTGTTCGGCGTTATTCTGAATAACCCCTCGCAGATGTTGATCGCTTTGCCGTTCGGATGTACATCACATAAGCGCCCGAAGAAGTCGGCGTACTCCAGCGATGACGCAACATAGAGTTGCAGCCTGACCGCGCCGATAATCTCGACAGGTTCGGTCAGCACAGGCGATGTGTATGCCAGCACATCGCGGCGCTGCATCAGTGGTCGGTTGTCCTTCGCGCCTGCGCGTGGGCTGAACTGCGTGCCACCCAGGATAGGCGTCGGGTCGGACGGATCGTATGTATAGCGGTCAAACGACTGTTCGACCATCGGCGGCGCTGCGCTCAACTGTCGGTCGGGATGTAGATACAGTTCGGCTGTGTCGCTGGGCGGTGGGTAATCCGGGAAGGCGCGCCACTCGTCCGCGCCCATAATGTAGATGTTGACGGGACTATCATCTCCATTTACCTCACCTCCGTCTTCTCTCTTTTGTAGAGCGGTGCGAGTCGTTGTTGAGTGACGTTTGTTCGGGGTGAGGTTCTTCAAGTGTCTATCAAACCACGCCAGCCCTGCACGTAATGCCAGCGGCGTGACCATGCCATTGAAGTGATGATACGGTCCAATCGTCAGGTGTGGTTGCTGCCCCTGCGCCTTGAGCGCGGCGTAATCCTTGAGCAGCGGGCGTAGGAAGAAATCGTACCAACCGCCGACGAAATGCACGGGGGCGCGAACACCCGCTGTCGTGATACTGCCGCTGAGGACATGCCAGAATGGATCATCCGGTGAGGCGTGTTCCATCCATGTGTGGTAGTACGGGATAGACCGTCCGGTGGCGACGGCTTCGGCGTTGCTGATCGGCAGGTGTGTGAAGGCGGGTTTGAGCGATTTCTCGATGGTCGTCAGCAGCATCAGACTGTGTGGATACGGGCGCGCCTTGTGCTTTTCCAGTTCTTCGAGGATGGCGATCCAGCGCATTGCCAGACCAAGGTCGAACGTGCCATCCGGCAGCAGGATGTCTTGCAGGCGTGTACACGTCACCATCGGCATCATCGCCTTGACCTGCGGCGCGTGCGGCGCGAGCGCCCACTGCACCACACCCAGATAGCTCGGTCCCCACAAGCCGACAGCGCCATTATGCCAGGGCTGTTTGTCCAGCCACGCCAGCGTGTCCAATCCATCGTTGGTCTCGTCAAACGGCGGGTTGTAATCGCCGCCAGAGTCAAAGCGTCCACGCGTATCCTGCACCAGCACATGATAGCCGCGCTCGGCGAACAACCGCGCGACGAATTGCAGATATGCCCCAAATGGGCTGGCGCGCAAATGCCGCCCATAGGGGGAGCGGATGAGGATGGTCGGCTGGGTGTGGGCGGTGGAAGGGGCGTAATGGTCGGTCGCCATCGTCACGCCATCGCGCATGGGGAGGTGCAGCCCGCGTTCAATACGCACTGCATAACGCGGGCGTGAGATGCCGATAATGCGTGCCAGCAGATGGCGACGCAGCCCAACCAGCGCCGCCAGCAAAAAGATGAAACTGAAGAGTGCCGCGATGATGCGCTTCATAGGCAATCGCCTTTCAAACGGCTACCGCGCTTACCTCCGATTCTACCACAGTTGCGCTGTGCAGGCGTCCACTGGTGATAAAATAGTCCAGGAAGGTATGCACCAGACTCCGATCAACCTCCGGGCAGACGACACCGGACGCAGATAACGCCCGCAGGGTGGTCGCACGACCGAGCGCCTGGAAATGTGAGTCGTCAATGCCGAGCATCCGCCGGGCGAACTGGATATGGAAGAACGGCATCAGTGGGTAGAGCGGGTTGGTATCGGGATCTGCCGTCTCTTCGACCGCCTGCACCCAATGATGGAAGGCGAGCTTCTGTACCGGGTAGCCTGCCTCGCTGACGAAATCGAAAATGTCGCTCCAGTGAATCGGATGCGGGTTGAGCAGATGGAAGACCTGTCCGGCGGAGTCGTTGCGCTGCGCCAGATAGACCATCGCCCGCGCGATGTAATCAACCGGTGTCATGTCCATCGCGTTACGGATGTCCGGCGCGTAGCCCGCCTGTATGCCGCCGATCAGGATGCGCGCGACAAAATCATCGACATTGCACACCCCCGTGCGGCTGTCACCGACGATCAAGCCGATGCGATGGATGGTGACGGCAATGCCGCGATCACGCCCGATGCGCATAACGCGCTCGGACACATACTTGGAACGGAAGTAGCCCACATCCGGGCATTTGCTGGCATCCAGGTCGTCGTGTTCCTGACCGCCAACCAATGCCTGATACGCCATGAGAATGCCGAGCGATGAGACGTAATGGACAGGTTTATTGCGTTTGCGCGTTGCCAGTCGCAGCACTTCCTGCGTGCCTCCAACATTCGCCGCTTTCAGGTATTCGTAGGGCGCGACGTAGCTGAGCTTGCTGCCACAGTGATAGATCACATCAATGATGTCTGCGAAACGGTCAAACTCTTTCTCGCTCAAGTCCAGCAACGCACCTTTGAGATCGCCAATGACAGGGACAACGCGCCGTGCCAGCTGCTCATCCCATAGGTGGTAACCTTGCAGGTTGGTGCGGATGCGCTGGAGTCCGTCGTCGCTGTCTTTGGCGCGTACCAGACAGTAGATTGTTGCCTCCGTCTGCTGAAGCAGTTCATGGAGCAGGTATGCGCCGACGAAGCCGGTGGCCCCCGTCAGAAAGATAGCGCGCGGCGGCGCACTCAGATCGACTCGATTGGGCAGCGGATGTATGGCGTCATCCAGCACCGCTTCGGCATCGAGATCAAAATCAGGCATTTGAGATGGAAACATAGTTTTATCCTGTTTCTTGGGTACATCACTTTACCTTCACGGTATAACGTGCTGTCACCGTTATGCGTAGTGTCAGACAACAGGGTGTTTCAGGATAGACATCATGTTTTTTTGCGACGAGTGTCATATGGCGCGCGAATACATGATGTTTGTCGGTTAATCTTGTGGCTGAGGCGGGGTACACTGAAGGAAAGTGACCGACTGCATCGGAGCGTTCGTTATGCGTGAACTGCCGCAATTGCGCACCCAGCCTGGTACCTGTCTGGTATTGAGTGGGGGCGCGACCAAAGCTTTTTATTTTCATCTCGGCGTCCTGAAGGTGCTGGGGGTGGAGGACATCACATCGATTGTCGGCTCCAGTGCCGGGGCGGTGATGGGGGCGTTTATCGCGTCTGGCATCCGTGTAACTACGATGCTCAATACGTTGGATCAGAAGCAGTTCTACGCACCGAAGTTCGATACGTGGATCAGGACGCTGACGTCAACCATGCTCTTCAAACCGCAGTATATCGGCATCATGCGGCAGGTACTTGCGACCAGTTTCAGCGGCGTGCAGTTCGCGCTGTCGCTGCCGCGCATGGGCAACAAGGATGTGCTGGCGGAACTGATCGACACGTTTATCCACAGTCAATCGCACGCTACGAGCCTGTTTGACGCGGTGGCGCTGGAGACATTGTGCAAGTCGGTGATCCCGTCCTCGCTTTTCACAGACCTTGATATTGACCTGTACGTGACGGCGACGGGACTGGATACGCAGAAGCGCGCCATCTTCAACAAATCCTATGCGTTCGAGGACGACGAGAACGTCTTTATGACCGATGTGCCGATTCACAAGGCTGTGCGGGCATCGTCGTCACTGCCGGGCATGTTCGAGCCAGTCAACATCAAGGGGCAGTATTACGTAGACGGCGAGATCAAACGCACGCTGTCAGTAGACGTGGGCTTGCAACTGGCAGATCGTGTCATCGTTTCGCACACTTACCAACCGCTGCGCCTGCCCCCGGAGCGCAGCGTGCGCAATATGGGCTGGGTGAACATCCTCAAGCAAAGCACGTTTATCGTCTTCAGCGAGCGCGTTCATGCCTGGCGCACGATTTACGCGCGTGAACACCCGGACAAAGAGGTCATCTGGATTGAGCCAGAAGAAACGGATGTCGAATTTTTCAACGCGCCGGAGTTTTCGTTCCGCCGCGAAGTCCAGCAGCGATTGATCGATGCTGGTGAAAAAGCCGCCACCCGCGCGTTAATCAGGGCGGGGGTGTAAGTAACGCAAAGTCCAAGATGCAGGGTGCAATGTAGGGACGAGGCAATGTCTCGTCCGCCCGAACACCTGGGACAACAAATAGTGAGCAACACCAAGGGGGGATTATGACGAAAGCTACAGATGTTGAATATTTAGGACCGGTCGATACGGCGTTCCTCCATGCCGAAAGCGCCAATTCGCCCATGAACATCGGCGGCGTCGCGATCTATGAGGGCTTGATGTCGTTTGAAGCGCTGGTCGAACATGTCGAGGCGCGCATCCACCAGATACCTACTTATTTGCGACGGCTGGTCGTTCCCCCGCTGAACCTGGGTCAGCCGCGCTGGATGCCCGACCCGGACTTTGATGTGCGCAGCCACGTCTTCAAGGTACGCCTCGATGCGCCGGGCAGCGATGAACAGCTGCGACAAATGGCAGGGCGGCTGGTGAGCAGCTGCCTGGATCGCGACAAGCCCTTGTGGGAAATCTACCTGATCGAAGGCTTGCGCGACGAACGCACCGGGCTGCTGTTCAAAGTTCATCATGCGATGGTGGATGGCATTGCTGCAATCGAACTGTTCACGGTGCTGCTCGACCTGACGCCCGATTACACCTCGCACCCCTCCAAGCCGCTGCATTTGCCGCCGCCACTGCCGGAGCAATCGCAGTTGTTGTGGGAAGCGCTGTCGCTCGACCTGAACTACAAAATAGATATGCTGAACAAGCTTGGCAGTCAACTTGGCTTTCTAGGCTCGGTGATTGCCGATCGCGAAAAGCGGCGGCATCTGTTCTTTGGTGCTGCCAGCCTGATGAGCGATGTTCTCAGCCCGATCAAACCGCTGGCGGTCAACGGCAGAAATACGGGCAGTCAGGAACTGGCATGGGTTGAGTTCCCGCTGCCGGAAGTACAGGCGATCCGCGCCAAAGCGGGCGTTTCGGTGAACGATGTCATGCTGGCGATCTTGGCGCGCGCGCTTGATCAGTACGAGACGGTCTATCACGGCAGATTAGGACGCAGCAAGAAATCTGCGCGCGTGCTGATCCCGGTCAATATGCGCTCGGAAGTCGAGCAGCACGATACGCATAACCGCATCTCGGTGCTGCCGATTGACATCCCACTGGGAATTGATGACCCGCTGGCGCTGCTGCGCGTCGTCGGCGAGCATACGAAGGTGATGAAGCAGTCTTACCTCGCCAATGGTCTCGACATGATACTGACGCTGCCATCGTTGTATCCGGCGGTCACGCAACCGCTCGTCTGGTCGTTCGCGCCGACGATTTTCGCAGCGGTGGCGCACACCTGGTGTACGAATGTCGCCGGTCCGCAGCTTCCCGTTTACATGATGGGACACGAGATGCTGCACAGCTATGGCTTCTTCCCGCTCAATCCGTCGATGGGTGTGGCGTCCGTAGTTATGAGCTACAACGGACATATCTCGATGACGCTCGTCACGGATCGTGGCATTGTCGAAGATGCGCGGCTGCTGCGTGGGTATTTGCAGACAGCGTTCGAGGACTTGCGCGCGGCAGCAGGCGTGCCGCCGCTGGAGGTCGTCAAGCCTGTGTCGCTGCCCACACCAGCACCCGCACCTGTGTCTGTGCCGATCCCTGAGCCTGTTCTTGAACCAGAAGCGATGCCCGAGCCCGTCGCTGCGGCGGAACTGGTGATGCGGGCGCAGCCCGTCGCGCCGCTCGTCACCAGCAACGGCTCTGGCAAGCTGGAAGCAGCGGAAATCGCGGCAGCCGCAGAGGTAGCGACGGTGCTTGAAGCCGTACCTGTCGCGGTCACAACGGCAGTCGCCAGCGAGACCACCATGCCGACGAAGACCAGTTACCGTCTGTTCTCGGAAGGCTGGGCGGATACTTTTCGTGAAGCGATCAATAGCAATGTCCACTACCGTCGCGCGTCCACACACTGGCGCGCGGGTTCGCTGGCGTTCGTGATGCGCGCATCACCGCGTCATGGCTTCAGTACGGGCAGCGCCGTGTGGATCGATCTGGATCGCGGGGTGTGCCTGGCGACAGAGAGCCTGCCCGCAGCACAGGCAGCGCAGCGTGCGGCATTCGTCATCGAGGGCGACTATCCGGCATGGATGCGCGTGCTGAAAAATGAGATTGCGCCGCTGGCAGCGCTGGCGCGCTGCGACTTGCGACTGACTAAGGGATCGATGATCAAGCTGCTGCCGTTCACGCAATCTGCACAAGAGCTTGTACACAGCGCACAGCATGTGCCGCTGTCAAATTGAAAGGATTGTGTATGGCTACTGAAACTCGTGTTCGTAATCGCAAGGTTGTGGAACCTGTGAAGGAAGTCGAAGCCGTCGTCGAAGAGGTCAAAGAGCGTGTTGAAGAGACGGTGGAAGGCATTCCAGCAGTGTTCGATGAATTCCTGCGCCATCAGCGGCGCGCCCTTGACGAGACGGGTGAGGCATTCCAGGCATTGCTGCCCAGGGAAGTCAAGGAACACACCCGTGTCGCCTACAAAGAAGCCGTCGAAGGCTATCGCGGTCTGTTCAACTCGGTGCTGGATGAAGTGATAGAGCGCATCGAGAAGATCAAGATGCGCCCTGACGACAACAAGAATTAGAAGATTGGGGGCAGGATATATCCTGCCCCTACTTGCCGGCGCTGTTTGCCTTCCACCAGTCGATGGTTTTGCGCAGCCCTTCTTCAAACGTCGTGCGGCTGCGGAAGCCGAACTTTTCTTCGGCGCGGCGCACGTCGAGCTTGCGGCGCGGCTGACCATTGGGCTTGCTGGTATCCCAGACGATTTTGCCTTCATAGCCGATCAGGTTGCCGATCATCGTGGCAAGGTCCTTGATCTGAACTTCGAATGAGCTGCCGAGGTTGACAGGCAGGCTTTCGTTATACTTCTCGCTCGCCAGTACGATACCTTCCGCCGCGTCGCCCGCATACAGGAATTCGCGCGTTGGCGTGCCGTCGCCCCATAGGACGACTTCGGGCGCGTTGGTTTCTTTGGCAGTGTTGAACTTTCGGATCAGCGCTGGAATGACGTGTGAGCTTTCCAGGTCGAAGTTGTCACGCGGACCGTAGAGGTTGGTCGGCAGCAGGAAGATCGAGTTAAAGCCGTACTCATCGCGGTACGCCTGGCTCTGCACGAGCAGCGCTTTCTTGGCGACACCATAAGGCGCGTTGGTCTCTTCAGGGTAGCCATCCCAGATCGAGTCTTCGTTGAACGGGACGGGCGTGAACTTGGGGTAGGCGCAGACCGTGCCGATGACAACAACTTTTTCGATGCCTGCCTTATGGCTTTCGTGCAGCAGGTGAACCCCCATGACCATGTTGTCATAGAAGTATTCGCCGGGGTGCAGGCGATTCGCGCCAATGCCGCCGACGGTGGCTGCCATGTGAATGATGAGATTGGGATTGAACTCTTTCAGCAGGCGTTGAATATCGCTGACTTCGCGCAGGTCGTAGTCCTTCTTGCGCGGCACGCAAATATCCGTGACGCCCTTTGCCTTCAGTTCATCAACGACATACGAGCCAGCGAAGCCCGCGCCGCCCGTGACAATGACACGTTTGCCAGTCCAGAAATCGGTCAAGGGTGACACTCCTTTAGTCTTTCCTGTGGGGAACGCTTGACCCCACCAGTGTAAATGGATAGTGCTTATCCTGTACAGACTAACCTGAAAACCTTTCGTCTTCCGAAAAGAGTTGGTGAAAGGTGTTAAACTTCCGCCTCAAGATTTCGGGGCAGGATGCATCCTGCCCCTACAAACGATGCATTAAGGAGAGATCATGAGCAAACCGATTGGCGTTCAATTGTATTCTGTGCGTGATGCGCTGGCGGTCGATTATGTCGGCACGCTGCACAGGCTGGCGGACATGGGCATTGTGGGTGTTGAGTTCGCAGGCATGTATGGCACATCGGTGTCGGACACGGTGCGGCTGCTGAGCGACCTGGGGCTGCGCGCGTCATCCATGCACCAGGCGCTGCCGTTGACCCAGGAAGCGTTCGATACGGCGGCGGCGTTTGGTATTGATACGGTCGTTTGTCCTTGGTTTCCGCCGGAACGCTTCACGACGCTCGACAGCCTGAAAGTGGTCTGTGACGAATTGAACGAAGGCGAGCGGGCAGCAAAGGCGGCAGGTATGCGCTTTGCCTATCACAACCACGACTTTGAATTCCGCCCGCTGCCCGATGGCAGCCTGCCGTATGACCACATGCTTGAATGGTTGAGCGACGATGTGCTGTTCGAGGTTGATATTTACTGGGTGCGTCACGGCGGGCAGGATCCGGCGGCGCTGTTGAACCGACTGGGACAGCGCGCGGTATTGATTCACACCAAGGATGGCACGGGTGTGGCGGGTGATGGTTTCGTCGCGTTGGGGGAGGGTATTGTCGATCTTCCGGCGGCGCTGCGCGCGGCGGGCGATACACCCGACTGGTTAATCGTCGAACTGGATAGCTGCGCGACGGATATGTTTGACGCCATCGAAAAGAGCGTGCGTTATCTGAAGGATCACGGCTTCGGGCACGGTCGCTAATATAAACCTCACCCCAACCCCTCTCCTTCATGGAGAGGGGCTAGGCATGATCCCCTTCGCCATGAAGGACGCCTGTGTGCAAGCGCCGAAAGAGGGGCATGGAGATGAGCGTTTTCATGACGAATGACATCCCAATCTCCTACTTTAGTAGGATACGTAATGGTGGCTTGTAGGGGATGATTTTCGGAAAAGGCGCGCCATCGCGGGAGACATTGGTTATGGGCATTCGGATTTTGATTGTGGATGATCATGCAGTAGTGCGACAGGGCTTACGCCTGTTTCTGAAAGTCGATCCTGAACTGGAGATCATTGGGGAAGCGGTCAACGGCAAGCAGGCGATTGAACAGGCACAAAAGCTGAAGCCGGATGTCATCCTCATGGACCTGCTGATGCCCATCATGAATGGCGTCGAGGCAATCGGCGCAATCAAGCAGCTCATACCCGAAGTCGAAATCGTCGCCCTGACGAGTGTGCTGGAAGATCAATCGGTTGTTGGGGCGGTACGCGCCGGGGCAATTGGCTACCTGCTCAAGGATACCGACGCACCCGAACTGATCCGTGCCATTCATGCAGCAGCCGCCGGGCAGGTGCAGCTGTCACCCAAAGCGGCGGCGCGGCTGATGCGCGAAGTCCGACTGCCGCAAAGCCCGGAAAAACTGACTGAGCGCGAAGTCGATGTGCTGCGGTTGGTGGGGCATGGCAAAGCGAACAAAGAGATCAGCGCTGAACTGCACATCAGCGAGACGACCGTAAAGTCACATGTCGGGGCGATTCTGGGCAAGCTCGGCGTTGCCAGCCGCACGCAGGCGGCGCTGTATGCAGCGAAGATCGGTCTGGTGAATGTGGTGGATGAGCAGACGCAGTAAATCTTTGCCTGACCCGCGAAACTTGTGCTCAATATGGAGTCTTACATTCTTCGCGGGCGGAGAGGGACAGGGATGAGGTTACTCTGTTGATCTAGATGCCATTGAGCGATAGCTGTGCCGTCAGGCGCGTGCCTTTGCTGGGCGCGCTGTCGATGACAATGGTGCCGCCCAGTTGTGCCATGCGTTCGCGCATCGATTGTAAGCCGAGATGTCCGTGAAAATCCTGCGTGCTGTCGAAGCCAACGCCATTATCGCTAATCTCCAGCTTCAGCCGACTATCTTCCTGTAACAGATATAGAGTGACGTTGGTCGCGCCAGCGTGTTTGACGATGTTATGCAGCGCTTCGCGCGCGATACGGAACAGGCTTTCCTTCACCTCCAGCGGCAAAGCTGGCTCATCGCACAGATGCACACACACGTCCAGCCCGTGCCGCGTTTGCAGGGATGCCGCCTGTTTGCTTAGCACCGTAACCAACCCCTCATGTTCCAGAGAGTCTGGGCGGAGTTCAAAGATCAGGGCGCGCATTTCAACCAACGCCGCCTCTGCCAGCGTCACCATGTAATTAATCGACTCTTTGACGAGCGCATTGTCCTTTTCCCACATCGCCTGTGCGGTTCGTGCGCCCAAGCCGATGCCGTAGAGCGCTTGCGAAACCGAGTCGTGCAGTTCTCGCGCCAGTCGATTGCGTTCTTCCAGTGCGACAAGCTCCTGCGCCCGGCGGTGTGACTGCTCCGACTCCTGCTGCAAGCGGATGCGTTCAACCGCCGCTGCCACCAGGTCACCCACACCTGCCATCAACCGCTTCTCGCGGTCGCTGTAATTGCGCGGTAATGCTGAATCGAGACCCAGCCCGCCCATCCAGCGCCCGTGCAGCGATAGACTGACGCGCATGTTCGATTGCACGCCCAGCCGCAGAAACTGCGCTTTTGACTCCTCGTCAATGTTGGGGTTTTCCGGAATGTTCTCATTGATGAACACGCCCTGGCGCGGGAACTTGTGGACGAGCGAAAACTCTGAAATCCACCAGCGCTCACCTTCATGATCGAAAGCGTCGTTGGCGGTGGCGACAATGTCGAAGTAACGCGCGCCTTCGTAGTTGTAGTTCTCGAACAGGTTCAGGTAAATATCGCCCGGTCCAAAGTCGAGCTTATCGACCGCACGCACAATATCGTGGAAGCTGTTGGCAGCGTTGATGTCTTCGCTGACACGATAAAGCGCTTCACTTTCTGCGCGGGCATCCTGCTCGGCGATGAGTGCCAGCCGCATTGCTTCCTGCGATTCAATGCGTTCGACTGCCGAAAAAACGACATCGCGGATGCCGCGCATCAGACGCAGGTCACGCGGCGTGTAAACGTAAGGCTTGGAGTAGCGGAAGCTCACTGATGCCAGCCAGCGCGTGCCTTGCAGCATCGGCAACACCAGCGTCGCGCGCACATGGATGGAGGCGTAGACCTGCCGCAGCCAGGGATCGACTCGCGGGTCGGCGTCCGAGTCTTCGACTTTCCAGATGCCTTCCTGCCGCACCCGCTCGTAAAAGTCTGGCAGGTCGGACTTGTGATAGATCGACCCACGATCTGCCAGCATTGCATCCCCGCGCACTGCCGCACCCGCGATGACGTAATGGGAGGCGCGGTCAAAGTCGAGATGCTCCCATATCTGAATATAGACGCCTTCGACAGTGCTGTAAGAGCGCAGGACTGCATCCGCCACTTCCTGAATACTGGTGGCGCTGTTGACCTCCTGCGCGAACTGATACAGGAATGCTGCTTCCTGCTGTGCCTCTTCCATTTCAGCACGCAGGTCGTGTTCACGTTGCAGTGCTTGTTCATACAGCATTTGCAGGCTTGGAGTGACGGTTGGTGCGGTCATGGCTGTGTCTCATCACAGATGGTCCCAAACAGAATGATCCCTCACATAGATGAAAATTACATCCTCCTTTTGTAGGAGTGTCAATCCTACACCGGCATCTCCTGCTAACGAAAGCGCAGATGACACGAAAGCACACCGCCACAACTCTCCTTTCGCGCGATGAGCCAGACAAGCTCATGATTTATCGTTAAGCCATATCAAAGACGTTCACAGTTACGAGTTCAAAGTTCACAGTTGCAGGACAACCTGTGTAGAGAACTAAGAACTGTGAACGCGTAACAACTCAACAGGAGAAATCTCATGTCACTGGTTCGTACCCCTCGTATCCCGGAGTCGCTCGATGTGCGCGTAGAAGCGCTGCGTGAACAGGTCACGGGCGATGTCTTTCAGCCCGGCGACGCTGGATATGACGCGGCACGCGCGGCGTGGAATCTGTCGGTCAATCAGTACCCGGCGGTGGTTGTTGTGGCGCACAATGCCGACGACATAGCTGCGGCGGTGCGCTTCGCGAGTGCGGCTGATCTTTCTATCGCAATGCAGGCGACCGGGCATGGTGTAGCGCGCAAGGCGGACGGCGCAGTGTTGATCGTGACCGCCTGCATGACCGATGTCGAAGTCGATCCATGGTCACAGACAGCGTGGGTGAGCGCGGGTGTCAAGTGGGGCAAGGTACTGGAGGCAGCGCAGGCAGTTGGGCTGGCTCCGCTGCTCGGTTCGTCACCCGGCGTTGGCGCGGTCGGCTACACGCTCGGCGGCGGCATGGGCTGGCTGGCGCGTAAGCATGGTCTTTCGATTGACAGCGTGCTGCGCTTTGAAGTGGTGACGGCGGAGGGCGAGATGCTGACCGCCAGTGCTGACGAGAATTCAGAATTGTTCTGGGCAATGCGCGGCGGTACGGGGGCGTTCGCCATTGTCACACGGATGCAGATCAAGCTTTATCCGGTGACGACGATCTACGGCGGGGCGCTTGTCTACCCGGCTGAAAATGCCCGTGCGGTGATGCAGTTCTTCCGTGACTGGAGCCAGTACCTCCCGGAAGAGTGGACTGTCTCGGTGGCGCTTATGAACCTGCCGCCGCTGCCTGAACTGCCGCCGTTCCTGAGCGGCAAGTCGGTCGTGATGGTGCATGGCTGCTACAGCGGTGCGGACTTGCGACTGGGGCAGATGATGCTTCAGGCGTGGATCGACTGGCAAGCACCGATTGCCAACATGTTTGGCGAAATGCCATTCAACCAGGTCGGGATGATCAGCAATGACCCGCAAGACCCGATGCCGGGCTTGAGCAGCGGCGCGTGGTTGGCAGATATGAGCGACGAGACGATTGATACGCTGCTCAAGTTCACGCTGCCTACTGGCGGTCCGCCCGCGCTGGTAAAGACGGAAGTGCGGTTGGCAGGTGGGGCGATGGCGCGCGTGCCGGCAGACGCCAATGCCTACAGCAACCGCGATGCACAGTGGATCCTTCAGGTGGTGGGCGTGACGCCGACGCCGGACATCGCCCAAGGCGTTGCGCTGCACATTCGCGCGCTCAAGTCAGCGCTGGCGGGACACTTGACGGGCGGCGTGTACCTGAACTTCCTCGAAGGCGAGGAAAAGCATGGGGCGACACAACAGGCGTTCGCGGTGGATAAGCAGGCGCGGCTGGCGGCGGTCAAGGCGCAGTACGACCCGAACAACCGCCTGAGCCACGCGCTGAAGGTGTAAGAGTGTGGGGCAGAATGTATTCTGCCCCTACGGAAAATGGGGCAGTGTGGAGCAGGGGTAGAACGTCTTCTGCCCCTGCCGTTTCGCCATATTGACAGCCTGCGCAAGCCCTATCAGAATAGGTAGGGTCTTCGATGAAAGCGCAGGTCATACCACATCATGCGGGTTATTCTGGTTGGCGGTAGTAAGACGGTGCAATATCTCGCGCGCCAGTTTGCCCGTCGGCATTATCATGTGACGATTATCAATCGCGATGCCGCAGCGTGTCACGAATTGCGGCAGCTGGTAGATGACAGTGTCACCGTTGTGCATGGCGATGGCACGACGGTACAGCGCCTGGAAGAGGCGGGCGCGCGCATGGCGGATATTGTGCTGGCGCTGACACCCAACGATCCTCATAACCTGATCGCCTGTCAGATTGCGAGTCGTAAATTCGGCGTTCCGCGCACAATCGCGATGGTGAATGATCCGGATAACGAAGAAGTCTTTCGCAAGCTGGGCGTGTCGGTCGCTTTTTCCGCGACGCGCGTGCTGGGGTCGATTATTGATCAGGAAACCGATTTTGAAGAAGTCCACGAACTGATGCCGATTGCGCACGGTAAGCTGCATGTCAGCGATTTGACGCTCAACGACGAGTCGCCATCGGTCGGCAAGACGCTGCGCGACCTGAACCTGACGGATGGCACACTGGTTGCTGCTGTCATCCGTAACGATGTTGTGATTGTGCCGAACGGGGCGACACGCTTGCAGACGGGCGATAACCTGATTGTCATTACTCATCCCCAGGATGAAACTCGCGACCTGACTGTCATCTGTGGTTGAGCGATTTTATGCGTTATCGTGCCTATCTTCGTGAGCGTTATCGCGCGCTGCTCGGTTATACCAGCGGCATCCTGGCGATTGTCGGTCTGGTGCATCTGCTACCACTGCTCGCTGTAATCTTCTACCCGGATGAAGCACGGTATGGCGGCGCGTTCCTGCTGGCGGGGCTGCCGCTGGTCGCCATTGGTGGCGTTTTGTGGCGGCTGTTCATCCCCAAGAACTCGATCAACCTGACCGTACAGGAAGGGGCAGTCATCGTCACGATTGTCTGGATCGTCGCCTGTCTGCTGGGCAGCATCCCGTTCATGCTCATCGACGGCATGAATTTCACCCTTGCACTGTTTGAGTCGACCAGCGGTTATACGACCACCGGCTTGAGCGTAGTGGATGTGACGCAGACACCGAACATCCTGCTCTTCTTCCGCACGGTTACACATCTGGCGGGCGGCGCAGGCTTCGCCATCATCGCGGTCACAGCAGCAGCGTCGTCACTGGCGATGGGTGTGAGTGCGGCGGAGGGACGCAGCGACCAGCTCGCGCCGAACGTGCGCCGCAGCGCGACGATCATTCTGACGCTGTATCTGAGCTATATCGCGGTGGGTGCAATTGCCTTGCGGTTGGCAGGGATGGGCGGCTTCGACGCTATCAACCACTCGATTTCGGCGGTGGCGACGGGTGGCTTTTCGACCAAGCCCGAGTCGGTCGGGCATTGGGATAATGTGGTGATGGAAGCGATCATCATCGTGCTGATGCTGCTCGGTTCGATCAACTTTCTAATCGCCTACACGGTCATACGCGGCAAACCGGGCGTGCTGATCCGTAGTGCGGAAGTGCGCTCGCAAACGTTTCTGACCATCGCGGCGATCATCCTCATCACTGCGCTCACGACTGGGGCGCTGTATAGCACCGTCGGTGAAAGCGTGCGCATCGCCGCGTTTGAGGTGGTGTCCGCTATCACCTCGACAGGATTTGCGGCGGGCTCACCGATTTATTCGCACTGGAACGACTTCGGGTTGCTGATTCTGACGGTGCTCATGGCGATTGGCGGCGGTGCAGGGTCTACATCGGGCGGTATCAAGTAGCTGCGTTTTTATGTGCTGTACAAATCAGCGTTCTGGGAGGTCAGGCGCGCTTTTCTGCCCGCGCACGCCGTGAATGAGCCGGTGGTCTGGCAGGGCGAACGCAGGGAACTGCTTTCGGACAGGCAGGTGCGGCAGGCAGCGCAGTACGTCGGTATTTACGTGTCGATCTTCTTCATCGGCTCCGCCGCCATCACCGCCTATGGCTACCCCCTGGCGCAAAGCATGTTCGAGTTTTCAGCCGCGCTCGGCAACGCAGGCATGTCTGTCGGGATTGTGAATGCGCAGGCATCGCCCGGATTGCTGTGGATCAAGATTGTAGCGATGATGCTGGGGCGGCTGGAGATCTTCGCGCTGATCGTCGGGCTTTTAAAGCTGACTACGGACAGTCGCGATATGGTGATCCCGCAGAAGCAAGTGTGGACGCGTTGAGGCGTGCTGCATTTGCGCATTGAACTGCGCGCGACGTTCGGCTAAAATGAAAAACATAGTGGGAGATCGTCCAACGGCAGGACAACGGACTTTGGATCCGTTTATCTTGGTTCGAATCCAAGTCTCCCAGCAGATAAAAACGGACGCACACTTGCGTCCGTTTTTGATTCATTGCGCTTGGAAATGAATTCTCCAGCGATTGGTCGGCGATTTGCTAGGGGCAGGTGGGATGTCCCGGATTAACAGTTTCACCCCCAAGATAGGTCAATGCCCCGCCTTGTTCTATACGGAACACCTCCCAAAGTCCTGGTCGAGTATTTCTCTGACATAACTGCTGTGGCGGCTGTCTCATACCCCCAAGACCCGTCACCACATTTGAGAAGATTGCCCCGACACTTGGGCCCATCAAGCTGAGAACTACGATAACGACAACCGCCACGAGGACGAGGATGAGGGCGTATTCGACGAGACCCTGTCCGCGTTCACGCGGGTTCGGGTGAGATAAAACTGGCGGATGATTTGACTGATTCGACATTGAAACCCTTTCGTATAATGGTCGGACAGAAATTATCTTATAATGAATATTCTTGCATATATAATTAAAATAACAACTTTTTGAAAATATTTCATAATTCTGATTGACGAGCTGCAAGTGCGTGGTCCACCCCCGCTAAAATAGAGTAACAGTTGCTCCGAGAGATTGTACAATCGTTCAAGCATCGGAGGAGCAAATGGGACGCAAGAGCACCTACAGCGAAAGCTACAAGCGTGAGGCAGTGGCGAAAGCGGAAGCCATCGGGATCGTCAGCGAAGCCGAGCAGAACGTTACGCGGTGACCCAACAGGCGCAAACGCCCAGCGAGCTGAGCGTCGAGGCGCGGTGTGAGGCGCTGGATGTCTCGGTGAGCGGCTACTACGCTTGGTGTGGGCGTGACATCAGCTCGCGCCAACAGGCGGATGTCCAGTTGGGCGACGAGATTGAGCGCGTGTTTGTCGCAAGCCGCCGCACCTACGGCAGTCATCGGGTCTGGTTAGCACTGGGCAAGCGGGGCATCCGCACCGCGCGCAAGCGGGTGGAGCGCTTGATGCGCCAGCGTGAATTGCGTTCGATACGCGCTCGTCAACGGCGCTTCGGACTGACCCAATCCGGGCAAAGTGCCTGTTTTGAACCCAATATGCTTCAGCAGAACTTTTCAGCGGCGCATAAAAACGAGAAATGGGTCACCGACACGACCTACATCCCGACCCGTGAAGGCTGGCTGCACCTGGTGAGTGTGATGGATTTGTTCAGTCGACAGATTGTCGGTTGGGCAATGGGCGAGCATCACGACGCCGATCTGGCTGCGTCGGCGTTGGACATAGCGATCCGCCGAGCGCGTCCAGCAGCAGGCTTGATTCTGCATTCGGATCGCGGCAGTGAGTTCGCCAACGCGACCTTTCATGACCGGGCGGCAGAGGCGAACATCCACCTGAGCATCAGCAGAACGGGCAACTGCTACGACAACGCAGCGGCGGAGAGTTTTTTCGCAACCGTGAAACTGGAAGCCACCCTAGAAGACATCTTCTCTTCACGTCAGCAAGCACGCATGGACTTGTTCGACTTCATCGAGGTCTTCTACAACCGTCAGCGGCTCCATTCCGGCATTGACTATGCCTGTCCGGTAAGCCGCGCCGCCTGAGCAACTGTTACTCCATTAAACTGGGGGTAGACCATCGCTGTACCGCTCGCCTTGCTGTAGAACTCCGCCGTGTCCGCATTCGCAGCCACCGTAGATGACCTGTGTCGCCAGCCCTGTGAAGAGCGCCTGCGTGCCTTCCGCGCCGTAGATCATGTGGAATTGTCCTTTTGTCTGAGAACCGATGAGGATATTCAGGACGAAACTGCCCTGAATGCCTCACAGGCATCAGGTGCGCTATAGCTGTTTTGTCTTTGTCTTGATCATTTCTTGATGCCTCATCGCCACACTCTGACGCCTTCCTGACCTCGCGCCTGCGATAATCGCTGTATCTGAAATCCTGCATCTGAGGCAGCACCATATCA
>JANRJX010000183.1:0-3530 GCA_033763755.1 Chloroflexota bacterium | reverse complement strand
GGCGAAGATACAAGGCACAGGGCTGGGGCTGGCGATTGCCAAGGAGATTGTCGAACTGCACGGCGGGCGCATCACGGTCGAAAGCGCCGTCGGCACGGGCAGCACGTTCCGCGTCACCCTGCCGACTGTAGAGGTGTGAGGATCGTTGGGCGTTATTGCCCCTCCGCCGCCAGCGCCGCCGCGACCGCCAGCAGGTCGGCGCGGCAGCCGGGGGGGAGCGCGGTTTCCGGCAACGCTTCAAGCTGCGTCGTGAAACCCGCGTAATCCTGCGTGCTTATCTCCGCTGTCAACGCCTGGTCTGCCGCTGGCGCTAACCCGCAGGCGTCGGTGATGGCTTGCAGGCGTTCGGGGGACGGCGCGGGCACGACGAGGCTCACACTTCCAGCCCCAACTACGTTTGTACTTGCTACAGTAGAAGCTCCACTGCTCAATGGAGCGTTATTCGCGTAAGCAAGTTGCCCACCGTATGGACTGAAACCATGTCCAACAACGGTCCGCATAGTTAAGGCGTTGGCATATCTTGCGATTTCTTGCCCAACAGTAATGTCCCAAACGATCACTTCTCCATGCTCAATATCATACATAGAGATTGAGTTAGTGTAAGCGTTCCAATCAATAGTCATTGCCCACTCGAATCCCATCTCACCTTGTGGACGCTGTAGAATATCATACGTAGCAAACATCACAGGTATTGCCTGTGTCATATCATAGATGTACAGCTTGCCGTCAACCCCTGTACCTGCGAGTTGGCTTCCATCGGTGTTCCATGCAACGGCACTGAATCCTGGATGACTTATCGGGCGGTACACATCTGCCTCGATAACGCCGCGAGCAGTCACAGGAACAATGCGAATCCCGGAAATTCCAGCCGTCGCAACCCGGTCTCCGGTTGGGCTAAATGCCACCGAGAACGTATCGCCCGTGCCAACAATCGCAACGTTTTCGTATGTTCTCATATCCCAGAGCCGGAGTTGGCGTGTGTCAAGAATTGAGCCGCTGGCAAGATAGTTTCCATCCGAACTCCAGTCCAATGTAATTGCTGCATCTAACTGACTTTGCAATGTGGTAATTTGAGTGCCGCTTTGCACATCCCAAATGAGGATATCACCATTATTTGCACCAACTGCGATTCTCGCCCCGTCTGGACTCCAGGCAATGTCATAAAGCACCATTTCATACGGGTTGACATCAAGTTCAAGCACTCCTGACGCCATATTCCACACCTGTAAACTACCCGTGCGACTGGTTCTTGCCAGATGACTTCCATCCAGACTCCACACGGAAGCAAGTGTAATGTCCGGAACTTCCTGTGCGTGTACGACAGGCTGAACATGGAATGCGAGGATGATCAGAACCCATACCAGAGGGTTTAGTAACTGTTTCATTGCCTTATCCTTTACCAACCAAATTGGAGTTGAAGTTCTCTCATGACGCGATTCATGTGAAAATAGCGAGCATCGCCTGAATTGCCAGGATCAGAACATCCACTTGATGCTGGGCAGGGATTACCGTTGTAGTCGTTTTCCCAGAGTCGGTTTTGGAAGCCCTGCCATACACCGATGAGCGTTCCCGCAGTTGTACGTCGGTACACCCAGTTCAAAAACATATCCGCCGCTGCTTCTTCAACTTCAACATCCTGGATGCGTGTTAGATTTGGATCGTTATACGGTGCTTGTGAATACAACCAGGGTTGAATATCGCAAGCATTCTGCTGGAAGCGCGGCGGCGCAGCAGCATTAAAAGTATGTCCTGCGCGTCCGTCACAACGACCGGGAAAGGCGGCTGCGCTACCCCATCCGTTGTCAATATTTGCAGGAATTGTGAAGCGTTGACTTCGTGCCCAATCAGGGTATGGGTCACCGTTAAAATTTACTGTTCGTCGTCCTATGACAAACTGGTTGTTACTATCCCGTAACTGCCCTGACGTATCGGTTGGGTCTGCGACCGGGTTTTCGATACGCGCGAGGAAGCTGGGATTGCCTAGAGCTGTCCGACCCACGAAAGCGTGACCCAATTCGTGAACAATGGTTTCAGCCGAAAGTGCAAGGTTGGTACCACTACAGGTAATACGGGCTAAGTCAGGGTCAGCAGAGTTCTTGTTGGTAACGCAGTAAGCATCACTGCCTCCGAGACGATCAAAGGTGATGCGATTGCGATTGCTGGTGTAGAAGACCCGTTTAAACACTGCAAGAGGCGATGTCTGCTGCGCAGTGATCGCATCATTGTAGTGTCGGAAAAATGCTTGGGCGGTGTATTCGACTGCAAGCTGTATTTGCGAGAGTTCGTTTGGATCCCAAGTTCTTGCTGTGACGACACCATAGCGTGATAAAGGAGTGGTTCCCCCATTTGCGAATTGGAGTTCAATCCAATCAATCTCAATGCCATTGTTTTGACCAGTGGGTCCTGAAACAGTTATGTAGAGATCATGCATCCCTGTAGAGCCATCACACGAGGCGTTTTGTTGGACGTGGATCCAAGTGGTGGTAGCAACAGAAAGCGTACAAGCAGTGTGACCTGTAGGACTATCGAGACGAACTTGAATTTGATGCGCCGCTAGAGAAGCACCGCCAAACATGCTGAAACCTAAAAGTCCACTGCCTAAATCCATATTGCGATACAACAACCACTCACCAGGAAGTAGGGTAAAGTAAAAGTGTGATGGATTGGGCCATAGGTGTCCCCCTATGTCATACCATTGATCAGCATCTTCTGCTTGATAGCGATAGGTAATGGGTGATCCTGGCGGTGGAGTTGCTGTCGGCTGCGCTGCAATCTGGAAGTTCCCCCAATCGGGATTGAACGTGTTGCCATTGCTGTTGAACACAGGATAGTGCGTGACGCCGAACGGCGGGGTGGCGGCGGCGCGGGAAAAGCCGGCGCTGGTTGTGCTGTACGTCAGCCGCCAGATCAGTTCGTTCCCACCCGGACTGTAATCTGCAGACCCGGCGTCCTTGACTACCGATACCTCCGCCACCGTAAACGGAGGGTAACGCAACACGCGCTTCAGCGTGAAGTTGGGAATCCCCCCGCTGTAGATGATCGACGTGAAGACCACCGCGCTGCTGTCCGGTGACCATGTCGGCTGCATCTCCGCGCGCAACGATTCGCCCAGCCACTGGTAGCGCGGGTAGCTGTTGTTGGTCATGTCAACGATGTAGAGGTCATAGGTGTTGTCCGTAGCGGTATTGATTGCGGAGATTGCCAGGGCTGTGCCATCGGGCGACCACGCGGGATCTCTACCGGTCGCGATCAGGGTCGGCTGGGTCTGTGCTTCGGTTGTGCTGGCATTGATGACATAGACCCGCTCAACGCCGCCACGATCAGACACGAACGCAAGCCGAGTGCCATCCGGCGACCACACTGGGCTATGATCGAAACTGGCGTGGGTAGTGACCTGTGTCAACCCCGTGCCATCGGTTTTCATCAGCCAGATGTTTGTGTTGGTCGCATTACGCCAGGATGTGAAGGCGATTTGTGTACCCGTTGGCGACAAGACGGGTTCATATTCTTTGGCGGGTGTGTTATTCGGC
>JANRJX010000182.1:0-3579 GCA_033763755.1 Chloroflexota bacterium | reverse complement strand
CAGCGGCAGCCGTAATGAGGCAAAGCGACGACGTGGGCGATGTGGATCACGCTGAGTCATAATCAAACTCTCAGTTACAAACTAATTGATTTATCCAAGCCAAACTATATAGAAGAGGAACTAACACCGTCCTAAAATAGCGTTTCCATGACATCACCATCGCCGTGTTCCATCCGCACAGATTGATCTATAATCAGCTTAACGTCGCCCGCAAACAGGCATGAAAAGGCAAACCCTCATGGCGCTGGCAGCAGACATCCGCCCCAAGAGCAAGACCAACGGTGCGCAGCCGCACACGCACGAACGCAACCCCGGTATCCCGCTTGATCTCGGCTGGGTCAAGGCGATGCGCGTCAACCTGAGCGCGGTCGAACGCCGCGCTGCCACGATGGGGACGCGCCGCTCGGTCAAGAAGGACTGGCAGGCGGCATGGTTGCTGCGCGCCGTGACGTGCATCGACCTGACGACGCTCTCCGGCGACGACACGCCCGGCAATGTGCAGCGCCTGTGTGCCAAAGCCAAACAGCCGATCCGCCAGGACATGCTCGACGCGCTCGGTATCAGCGAGGTTGTGCATACAGGCGCGGTCTGCGTCTATCACAACCGCGTGGCGGACGCGGTGCGCTTCCTCGAAGGCACGGACATTCCGGTAGCAGCCGTCTCGACAGGCTTCCCGGCGGGCTTGACTCCGTTCCATCTGAAGCTGGCGGAAATCCGCGAGTCGGTGGCGGCCGGCGCGAAAGAGATCGACATCGTGATCAGCCGCGAACACGCACTGACAGGCAACTGGGGCGCGCTGTATGACGAAGTGCGCCAGTGCCGCGAGGCGTGTGGCGACGCGCACATGAAGACGATTCTGGCGACGGGTGAGCTGGGGACGCTGCGGAATGTGGCGATGGCGAGCATGGTGTCGATGATGGCGGGGTCAGACTTCATCAAGACCAGCACGGGCAAAGAACCCGTGAATGCCACGCTCGAAGTCAGTCTGGTGATGCTGCGCGCGATTCGTGAGTACGAGGCGCAGACAGGCTACAAGGTCGGCTTCAAGCCTGCGGGCGGCATCCGCACTGCCAAGCAGTGTATGAACTTTCAGATCATGATGAAGGAAGAGTTGGGCGACGCCTGGCTGATGCCCGACCTGTTCCGCATCGGTGCAAGCGCGCTGCTGACGGACATTGAGCGCCAACTGTGGCACTTCATCAGCGGGCGCTACGCCAGCGACAAGTACATGCCGATGGGGTAGGAGCATGAGTAAATCTGCGCCAACACTAGCCGATCTGCGCGAACATCGCGACGAAATCCTCGCGTTAGCACAACGCTACGGCGCGTACAATGTGCGCGTCTTCGGCAGTGTCGCGCGCGGGGACGCGACAGCAGAGAGTGATATTGATTTGCTGGTGCAGTTCCAACCCTGGGTCAGTCTGTATGAACTGGTGGGTATCAAGCAGGCAATCGAGTCTGTTTTGCATCAGTCTGTGGATATTGTTGAAGATCATGCCGGGCTGCGTGCGCGTTTCCGCGACAGGATTTTGAAAGACGCGCTTCCGCTATGAGAGATTTACCTGAATTACGTGCCGCAGTGGTCGCGTTGCTTGCAAGTTTACTATCAGACGAATAACGGGTCGATTTTTCGATAGAAGCGATAGTTTGTCATTTTTCCTAACATTTGGCAAAATGCTCTTAACATTAATTGCCAAAACATTCAATATGTTAGGAGATAGAGCGCATGGACCTAATTGACCGTCTACGTGAGATTTCCATCAAGATTCCTAAACTTAAGCAAGATGGGCTAATCAAGACGGAAGAGGGTACAAAGAATGCTTTGATAATGCCCTTTATCAATGCTCTTGGATACAACGTATTTGATCCCACAGAAGTTACACCAGAATTGATAGCAGATGTAGGTATCAAGAAAGGCGAAAAAGTCGATTACGCGATTTTGCTGGAAGGTAAACCCATCATCCTTTTTGAATGTAAGTCCTTCGGCAGTAATCTCAAAGAAGTTCATGCCTCGCAACTTTACCGTTACTTTTCAGTTACAACCGCGCGCTTTGGTGTTTTGACTGACGGAATGGTCTATCGCTTTTACACGGACTTGGAAGCACCAAACAAGATGGATGCTGATCCATTTTTTATCTTCGACATGACTGACATCAAAGAGGCTCAGGTTGAAGAACTCAAGAAGTTCTCCAAATCCATGTTCGACGTAACCGGGATTATCACATCGGCAAGTGAACTAAAGTACAAAGGGCTGATAAAGCGCTATCTCTCAGACCAAGTTACACAACCAAGCGAGAGCTTTATTCGCATGTGCTTGCAAGAGTCAAAAGCTTATTCAGGCAGGTTCACGCAGGCAGTGATCGATCAATTTGCACCGATTATCAAGGAATCACTACGGCTGTTCATTTCGGATCAAGTCGAATTGCGTTTGAAGTCAGCATTAGCAAGAGATACGACCGAGCCCGTGCAGAAGCCGGAACCAGTCGAACCTGTTCCTGAGCAAATTGATCATCACGCTATTGTCACGACGCAGGAAGAGATCGAGGCATTTTTCGTCATTAAAGCCATATTGCGCGAAGCCATTGACTCAAAACGTATTTTCATGCGCGATAATCAGAGTTATTGCAGCATTTTACTTGATGACAATAACCGCAAAATGATATGCCGACTGCGGTTCAATGGGTCGCAAAAGTACGTTGGCTTTGTCAATGATCAGAAGGTAGAAGAACGTGTTCCAATCAACACGATTGACGACATCTACCAACATGCAGATCGACTAAAACAGACTCTAGCCATGTATACGTCATAACTGATGTAGGATTGTCTCGGCGTCCCTTTCAGTGGACGCCCAAAGTTTAGCTGTCGGCTTCAGCCGATGGCATCAAATCCTGCCGTTCTAAACAACAAGGACACCCGGAAACCGGATGCCCCTGCTCAACTCAGACTTTAAGCTGATACCTGACGGCTGCTATCTTCAAAACCTACTGCGGCGGCAAAATTGCCAGCGGCGCAACCACGACCGCTTCGTTGAAGAACACAGGCGCATCCGCACCTTCGACCGCGCCGAACTCATAGACGCCGGGGACGCCGGTATCGTAGTGCAGCATCGGGAAGACCTGTGCGCCCGCCAGTTCCGCATCGACTTCGATCATGATGTTGCGCGTCAGACCGGGCATGAGCGCAATCTGGTTGATGACCGGACCGGGCGCACCATCGGCACTGCTGTGGATGACCAACCAGCCGTGCGCGTCGATCAGCACTGCGTCAATATGCAGGTGGGGCGCTTCGCCGTCGTGGATCGACAGTGCCTGATCTTCAAACGTCATGGACGGCGCAATATTGATCGGGAAGGTCAGCACCGCGTCAAACACGCGCACCGGACCATCCGCACCTTCAACCGTGCCGAACTCATAGGTACCGACCGCGCCCGTATCGACATGCAGCATCGGGAAGACAACCGGGGTGATGTCGCCGCTGATTTCGACGAAGACATCGCGGTTCAAGCCATCGCTGACAGGCGCGACGCCCAGCACCGGACCGGGAGAGCCGCCGTTATCGCTGTGGATGACCAGGAAGCCG
>JANRJX010000181.1:0-20477 GCA_033763755.1 Chloroflexota bacterium | reverse complement strand
TACGCCTCGTACACCACGTCTGCCACGCGACCTGTCTTGGATGATTGCACGATGGCATCGCAGATGACGGCGTTGCGGTAGCCATCTACGAAATCCGCCCCCCAGGGCGCGACGGGCTTGTTATTCACAATCGCGTCGAAGAAGTGGTGGAACTCGTGGACGAACGTATGCTCCCAGCCGATGATATGCCCGTGCGGCCACCAGTTCTCCCAGTACGGGTGATACGATTCGGTGACGAGGACGTTGTGGAAGCCGCGCGTTTCCTTCGGTTCTTCGTTCGCCCAGTAGACCTCCAGCTCGTTGAAGCGCTCCAGATTGAAGCGAACCGACCCGTGTTCGGCGTTGATCTCGATGCAGTTTGAGTTCTTGTGACCCTGGCAGAAGCGCGATGCTTCGATGGTGCCAATCGCGCCGTTCTGGAACTCCATCAGCGAGATGAACGCATCATCCACATCCACCGTCCCCATGCCGCTGCCATCGGGAAGCGGGCGCTGCTCGATGAAGGTCTTGGTCATGGCGCTGATGCGCGTCGGTTCGCCCACCAGGAATCGCGCCAGATCGATCACATGCGCGCCGAGATCGCCGAGCGCGCCGCTGCCCGCCACCTTTGCATCCAACCGCCAGATCTTGGGAAAGTTCGGGTCGATGATCCATTCTTGCAGATAAACTGCGCGGAAGTGGAAGATGCGCCCCAGCTTGCCGCTTTCGATCAAACGTTTGAGCTGCACAATCGCCGGGACAAAGCGATAGTTGAACGCGACCATGTGCTGGACGCCCGCCTTTTGCACGGCGTCCAGCATCGATTTCGCTTCTTCAGCGGTGCGCGCCAGCGGCTTCTCGCAGAAGACATGCTTGCTCTGCTGTGCCGCGTAAATGCTCGGTTCAGCATGCGCGTCGTTCGGTCCGCCATTGTCGAACACCTGCACATCCGGGCTGTCGACCATCTGTTTCCAGTCGGTGTAGGCCTTCTCGTAGCCGTAGCGCTTTGCCGCCTCCATCACGGCTGCCTCGTTGCGCCCGGCGACCGCCACCAGCTTCGGCACGGCAACCGGCGGGTACATCATATACGGCAGTTTCTTGAAGGCGTTGCTGTGCGCCTTACCCATGAACGCATAGCCCAACATGCCAATGCCGAGCGTGGGCGCGTCGCCTTCTGCCTTCGCGCCCGCCATCGCTACAAATCCAACCTCGTCAGCCATGATGCTGCTCTCCTATTCCTTGCTCGCGAATGCCTTGTCGAAAATGGCGGCGGATGGCTCGAAATCCTTCGACTTGATGAACTGCACCGCTTCCCGTGCGCCATGCTCGCGGTTCATGCCGCTGTCTTCCCATTCGACCGACAGCGGGCCGTTGTAGCCGATGCGATTGAGCGCGCGGATGATGCCTTCCATATCCATGTCGCCACGACCGGGCGAAACGAAATCCCAGCCGCGACGTGGGTCGCCAAATTGCAGGTGCGAGCCGAGAATACTGCTGAAACCGTTCAGCCGCACCTTGGAATCCTTGACATGCACATGGAAGATGCGCTGCGGAAAACGGTCAATAAAGTTCACAGCATCGAATAACTGGTGAATGAAATGGCTCGGATCATAGTTGAAGCCGAACGCCGTATGCCCGCCGAGCGCGTCCAGCGTCCGCTCTGCCGTGTAGATGTCGTAGGCGATCTCGCCGGGGTGTGCTTCGAGCGCATAACGCACACCTTCCGCCGCGAACACATCAAGGATCGGCTTCCAGCGGTCGGCAAATTCGCGGTAGCCTGCGTCGATCATCTCGTCTGAAGTCGGCGGGAAGCGATAGATCATGTGCCAGATCGGGCTGCCTGTGAAGCCATTGACGACGCTCACGCCCATCATCTTCGCGGCTTGGGCGGTCAGCTTGACCTCTTCGGCGCAGCGCTGCTTGACGCCTTCAGGATCGCCATCGCCCCACAGCCGCCCGGACAAAATCGCCTTGTGCCGTTCGTCAATCATCGCGTCTGCCACGCACTGCCCTACGAGATGTGTGCTGATAGCGTAGCACTTCAGCCCGTGCTTCTCCAGGATGTCGTGACGACTGCGGATGTAGCTGTCGTCCGAAAGCGCCTTATCGACCTCGAAGTGATCGCCCCAGCACGCCAGCTCCAGCCCGTCAAAGCCCATTGCCTTAGCTTTGCCTGCCAGCTCATCCAGCGTCAAATCTGCCCACTGTCCGGTAAACAACGTAATCGGTCGTGCCATGTTCGTCTATCCTTCCTTTTATGACTGATAATGTGTTAAGCGTTTTTACCCTGTTTCCCTCGCAAGCTTCGCCTTTATGGGCGCAGCCTTTGGTGCGGTGAAGGCGGCGATGAGTTCGCGCACTGCGAAGAAGATCAGCAGCGCTGGCAGGATGTTCATGATGACCAACACTGGAATTTCGACTGTGTTGAACTCCGTCAGCTTCTGCGTCGCGATCTCCGCCTGTCGTTCTGGCGTGTACGAATTCCACACGCGCTGCCGTTCGCCAAACGGCGGTTGCGGCGTGTTGGCATTAATCGCGCTCGTCACCAGTAAAATAATCACGGCGACAGCCGCGATAGCCGCAATGATCTGCGCCAGCGAACTGATTGGCGGCAGGTCGGCGTCGGCTTTGGCGTGCTTTGGCACGACATGACTCCAAAGGATGAACGAGAGCGTCGCGCCGAGCAGTATGACGAAACCGTACTTGTACGGCGAAAAGGCGAACGGCTGGAACAGCGCGAAGATGCCGCCCAGGATGCCCGCGATGATCGTCAGCTCAATCGGGCGGTAGGCGCGGTTAGGGATTTTGCCGTTGAAGCGCGTTGCTACCAGTACAATGATCAGAATGAACGTCAGCAGCACGGCGACGAAGAACGCCACGAATGGGATCGACTGAAGCAGGACGCCGCCGCGCGTCTCCTCATCGAAAATCGCCTGCGAAAGCGACGGGAAGAGCAACCCGATGACGAGCGCGATCAGCGCCGCGCTGCCCAGATTGCGAATCGGCTTGAGATAACGGCTCATAGCGCCTCACACTGCCATCAACTTCTTCAGAAACGACACGCCTTTTTGCGCCAACACATCCTGGCTGCTCTCAAACGGACGCCAGATGGCGGCGGCGCGGGCAATCGACTTGACCTTGTTCGTGAACGACTCGATCACAACCGGTCCGTCATAGTCAATATCATTGAGCGCGTCGGTGACTTCGCGCCAGGTGACGTTGCCTGAGCCGGGCGCGCCGCGGTCATTTTCGCAGGCGTGCAGGTGGCACAGGCGCTTGCCTACCGAACGGATGGCATCGCCGAGCGACTTCTCTTCGATGTTCATGTGGAACGTGTCCAGCATGACTTTGCATGACGGATGATCGACACGATCCACGATTTCGATGACCTGCGTGGCGGTGTTGATGAAGCTCGTCTCAAAGCGGTTGAGCGGTTCGATGCCCATGACGACACCATGTTCCTCCGCGTATTCTGACAGCTTGCGCAGCGTCTTCACCAGCCGTTCAACGTCGTCTTCGCGCTGCTTTTCTGTCTGCTGCCAGCAGCGCCCGACCGCCGAGTAAATCGGTCCGACCAGGTTTGTGCCGCCCATCTTCTGCACCGCCTCGATGCAGCCACGAATATACGCAGCACCGTTCTCGCGAATCTCTTTCTCTTCGTGAATCAGGTCGCGGTCGGGTCCCATCGCCGCGCACGCGCTGACTCCCAGTCCGAACTCGCTCACGATGTTGCCCGCGCGCACCGGGTCGAAATCGTCCAGGCTTTCCAGCGGCAGTTCAATCCAGTCGAACCCCATCTCCTTGACTTTGGGTGCCAGTTCTTTTAAGTCACCCGTCGTCAGCGGCGATACCCATACCCAGGTATTGACACCAAAACGCATGATTAAATCCTCTTTCCGCTGCTATCGAAATAATGCAGTCGTTCGCGCGCCAGCATAAACGGCACCTGGTCGCCCAGCCGGAAGCTTGATGTGCCGGGGACGACGCTCAGGAGAGTCTGCTCGCCTGTCCTGATATGCAGGATCGTCTCGACGCCCAGCGGCTCAATCAGCGCGATGCTGCCGGTGTACGCGCCGTCCCCCGGACGCACATCTTCCGGTCGCACGCCAATCACAACTTCCGGCGGTGGCTCACTGGCGGGCAGCGGTACATCCAGCGGGCTGTTTGTAATGCGGAACGAGCCGTTGTGACGCTGGGCGGGCAGCAGGTTGATGCGCGGCGTCCCGACCAACTGCGCCACGAATGTGGTCGCGGGGCGGTCGTAAATGTCGTGCGGCGTGCCAACCTGAATGATATGCCCGTCGTCCAGCACGGCGATGCGGTCTGCCATCGTCAGCGCTTCGATCTGATCATGTGTGACGAACAGCGTCGTGCTGCCCTGCGTCTTTTGCAGATGCTTGAGTTCGACGCGCAGTGACTCGCGCAGCTTGGCATCGAGGTTGGAGAGCGGTTCGTCCATCAGGAAGATGCGCGGCTCGCGGACAATCGCGCGCCCAATCGAGACGCGCTGCATTTCGCCGCCGGAAAGCCGCGCCGTCTTGCGGTCGAGCAGCTTGGTGATTCGCAGCTTTTCTGCTGCGTCGGTCACGCGGCGGCGAATCTCGTCTTCAGGGACGCGCCGCAGCGGCGAGCGCAGCGGGAACGCCAGATTGTCATAGACACTCATGTTGGGGTAGAGCGAGTACTGTTGGAAGACGAACGCGGTGTCGCGGTCGGCGGGCTGCAAATCATTGACTGCCTGCCCGTCAAAGTAGACGCTGCCCGCGTCCTGCTTCTCCAACCCGGCAATCACGCGCAGGGTGGTCGTCTTGCCCGCGCCCGTCGGACCGAGCAGAACGAAAAATTCCTTGTCCTTGATCGCCAGACTGACATCGCTCAGGGCGAGCTTATCGCCAAAGCGCTTGCTGATATTGTCGAGGCGTACATCGCTCATGACGCCCTCCCGTTGCTGATCGCCAACTCGGTTTCGGGATTGAAGAAGCGAACCATCGCCGGATCAAGGTCAAACTTGATCGGTGTGCCAATCGGATAACTCGTCTCGCGACTGCTGCGCGCGTGGATGACCGTACCGTGTTCGAGTTCCAGATGCAGCATCGAATAGCCGCCATGCAGATCATCAGCGTACACTTGCGCTGCGAGCCTGCCTTCGGGGTGGACACGCGCGGCTTCCGGGCGGAAGCCGACGATGACGCTGCCGTTGGCGGGCAAGCCATTCTGTAATTTCGACTGCCAGTGGTCGGGAACTGCGTACTGGTTGCCGCCGGGCAGCCGGATGCTGCCGCTGCTGTAGGTGGCGCTGATCAGGTTCATGCCGGGGCTGCCGATGAAGCGCGCCACGAATAGATTCGCCGGATCGTGATAGACCTCGGCGGGTGTGCCGACCTGCTGTACGACCGCGTTCGACATGATCACAATGCGGTCGCTCATCGCCATCGCTTCGATCTGATCGTGCGTGACGTAGACTGTCGTCGCGCCCTGGCTGATATGCAGACGCTTGATTTCGGCACGCATGGTTTCGCGGAACTCGGCATCCAGCGCACCCAACGGCTCGTCCATCAGGAAGGCAGCCGGACGCCGTACCAGCGCCCGTGCCAGCGCCACGCGCTGCTGGTCGCCACCGCTCAGGCTGCTGGGACGCGCATCGAGCAGATGCTCGATTTGCAGCATTTGTGCTACATCATCCACCCGCTGCTTAATATCGTGACGCATCATGCCCTGCGCCTGTAACGGGAAGGCGATGTTTTCCCACGCCGTCATGTGCGAATACAGCGCGAAGAACTGGAATACAAAGGCGATGTCGCGCTCACTCGGATGCAGCCAGGTCACATCTTTGCTGTCAAACATGATGTTGCCGGACGTGACCGCTTCCAGCCCGCTGATCATGCGCAGCGTGGTGGTCTTGCCGCAGCCGGACGGACCGAGCAGGACGATGAACTCACCATTATTGATCTTCAGGTTGAGCGGCTGCACCGCGAAGACATCGCCAAATTTCTTTTCGACGTTTTGAAGCGTAATCGTAGCCACAATGCTAACCCTTACGAATTGCGCCGAACGTGACGCCGCGCAATAGATGCTTGCGTAACACAAACGTGACGATCACCACTGGAATCAGGAATGCCAGCGAACCCGCCGCGATGGTTGCCCATTCAATCGTGCCGACGCCCAGTACCAGCGGGATGCTTGGCGGTGCGGTGCGGGCGCGTTCGGAGGTGAGCATGAGTGCGAAGGCATATTCGTTCCACGAGAAGATCAGCGAAAAGACCGTCGTAGCGGCGATGCCCGTCGTCGCCTGTGGCAGCACGATCTTGCGGAATGCCTGCAAGCGTGTGTAGCCATCCACCAGTGCCGCTTCTTCATATTCGCGCGGTATTTCGTCAATAAAGCCCTTGAGCAGCCAGACCGCGAAGGACAGGTTGAAGCTGGTATAGAGCAAAATCAGCCCGAAGTGCGTGTCGTGGAGTCCCAGCTCCTTATACATCAGAAAGATCGGGATGGTGACGACGACGGCGGGCAGCATACGCTGACTCAGAATAAAGAACAGCAGGTCGTCTTTGCCAGGGATATGAAAGCGGCTGAAAGCATACGCCGCCAGCACTGCAAAGCCGACCGAGAAGACGGTCGAGATGCCCGCGATGATGATCGAATTGATCAACTGTGCGCGGAAGTTGCTTTCGCCGATGATGACTTGCCCGCGCTGGAGCATGAGCTGGTCTGCCCATGTGAGGTCGGTGCGGGCAGCAAACTCGGCGCGTTCGTCGTTGGTCAACTGGCGGCGCTGCGTCAGCAGGCTGACGAACGATTCCAGCGACGGCTGGAAGAAGACGACTGGCGGCACGGACACCGCATCGGGGTGCGACTTGAAGGCGGTCATCCCCATCCAGACAACCGGGATAAGGATGATGATCGTCAGAATGATCGCGATGATGGCGCGTACAGCGGTGCGAATGCGCGGACCCGCGCCGACTTTATCGACGGCTGTGGAGTAATTGACGGGGGCAAGTGGTGCAGCAGTCATGTTAACCCCCTCGTGCGCGGTTCAGTGCGCGAATATACAGGTTGCTGATGGCGATGATGACGACCAGCACGATGTATGCCAGCGCGCTCGACATGCCTGTGTTGAACTGTCCCTGGAACGCAAGCTGATACAACTGTACCGATACCGTTTCGGTCACATCGCCTGGACCACCACCCGTCAAACCCATGACCAGATCGAACTGCTTGAACGCCTCAATCGTGCGGAACAGCACAGCGATCAGCAGCAGCGGCATGACCTGGGGCAGGGTGATGCGGCGGAACTGGAACCACCAGTTGGCGCGGTCAATCGACGCCGCCTCGTACAGATAATCGGGGATGGCACTCAAGCCCGCCAGACACAGCAGCATGACGAACGGACTCCACATCCAGACATCGACAATCACGATTGCCCACAATGCCAGATTGGGGTCGCCCAGCCATTCGGGGGAGGTGTTGATGTTGTTAAAGCCGAGCAGCGGATTCAAGATACCGTAACTGGGGTTGAAGATCAGTTTCCAGAACGTGGCGACGACAATTGGAGAGAGCATCATCGGCACGAGGATGAGCGTGGTGATCAAGCCGCTGCCCGTGAACTTACTGCGCAGCAGCAGCGCCAGCCCGAAGCCGACGACGGTTTGCAGCGCGACCGACAGCAGCGCGAAACGCCCGGTTACGGCGAAGCTGTGCCAGAAGGTCGGGTCAGACAGGATGCGCTGATAATTTTGCAGTCCCACCCAGACCGGCGGCGCATCGCTGATGACCGAATACTCAGTGAAGCTGATGAAGAGGCTGTAAATTAACGGGAATATATTCATCAGGATCAGCAGGATGATCGTCGGCAGGATGAAGAGCCGGACAATCGTCGCATCGCTGAGCTGACGTCGCGCGACAGGTTGTGACGCGCCGGAAACAGGTTGAATAACGGCTTGGGACACGCAGCACCTCGATAAAATCTGTGTTTCGCCCGCACCCAGCAGGTGCGGGCGAAACATTAAAACATTACTCGGAGATGTAGCCCGCTTCGACGAGGACTGCATCCATCTCTGCCGCCATCGTGTCCATCACGGCTGTTGCTTCGCCTTCGCCACCAACGACAAAGGCGTGCAGGTTACGCTGGACGATTTCGAGCAGCGAGCCGAACTCAGGAATGTTCGAGAAGTCCTTGACGAAGGTCATCGTCTCGGCGAACGCGGCGTTATACGGCGCGACGGCCAGGAATTCTTCACTTTCGAGGACGGCGATATTGCAGGTGTAGCCACCGAGCTGCGCCCACTTGAGCTGGACATCTTCACGTGCGAACCAGAGCAGGAAGTCGAGCGATGCCTGCTTGCGTTCGTCGCTGATGTAGGAATTCACGCTCGTGCCTTGCCCACCGAGTGCGGCATAGCGCAGACCCGTCGGACCTTCGGGCATCGAGAAGTAGCCGGTCTGTTCCGAGAAGGGGTTGATGCTGGGGTTCGCCAGCGCGGGGAAGAAGGCGAAGTAGTTCATGATCATCGCCGCCTGCCCGTTGATGAACAGGTCGTTCATTTCAGCGAAGAAGGCGTTGTTAGTACCAGGCGGGGCGAAGCTGTACAGTTCCTGGTACAGTTCCAGCGCTGCGACCGTATCGGGAGTGTTGACGACGCCGAGCGTGTTGAAGGTCTCGTCGTACCAGTCACCACCGAACGAGAAGAAGACGTTCTGGAAACCCATGGTGATCGCATCGTAGTCGATTTGCGTATAGACGCCGACGCCGTACAGACCTTCATCTTCACGGGTGAAGAATTCGGCGATGTCGCGCAGCTGCGCCCAGGTCGTCGGGACTGCCAGCGGGTAGCCATACGCTGCCTCGAAGGCTGCCATTTCGTCAGGGTTCTCGAACAGGTCTTTGCGATAGGCCCAGCCGTTGGCGTCACCTTCGGTCGGGTAGGCGTAATAGCTGCCGCTGCCCGCCGGATATTCGCCGTAATATTGCAGCGTGGCGGGGGTGACGGTTTCGGTGATGCCGTTGCTGTTCATGAACTCGGTCAGATCAACATAGTGACCCTGCGTCACTGCCTGACCGATCCACTGGCTGTCGCCAACCACCATGTCAAAGGCGGTGCCTTGTGCTGCCCATTCCGCCGCCACACGGTCGAAATAGCTGCCCCAGGGCGTCTGGACGACGTTGACGGTGATACCCGTTTCGGTGGCGTAATCATCTACGAGTTGGTCCAAATAGTTCGCCGGGTCCCATTCCGCCCACCAGATGGTGAGTTCGGTCACGTCCTGGGCGCGCACGCTAATACCCGTCATCAACGCCAGCACCGCCATCAGCGCCAGCAAAAGTGAGAATTTCTTCATGGTCGGTCGTACTCCTCATGTCAAGCATATTCAGATAATCAGCAATCGTATGGAGTTGAGCTATGCGGTTTGTGGCGCTGTTTGTCTCCTTTTCGCTCCTTCTGACACTCTGCGTTCTCTTTATCCGCTGTGTTCAGCGGGCTACGCATTCAAAGCTCGGTTAACGATCATCGACTGTAAAGACATGCTCCATCGCTAGTGCCAGCGCGCCGACGATGCCGGCGTTCACGCCCATCGGCGAAATATCGATGCGCAGGTGGCGCGTTGCCAGCGGCAGTGAACGATGCAGGATGCCGCGCCGGATCGCCGCCAGAAACTGATGACCGATGGCGCTGACGCCGCCGCCGATCAGGATTAAGCTTGGGTTGAAGAAATTGACCAGCGTCGCCAGCACTTCGCCGATATTGCGTCCACTGTCCTGGATAATCTCGTTGGCGGCGGCGTCGCCTTCTGCTGCTGCGCGCCCGATGTCTATGGCAGTGAGTTTGCCATCCTGTGCTGCGGCATAACGCGCCAGCACAGCGCTTCGATTCGAGTGTGCGGCTTCCAGCCCACGCGCTGCGATTGCCGGACCTGCGGCAATCGCCTCCAGGCAGCCGACATTGCCACAATGACAGACAGGTCCGTCCTGATCAACACAGATATGCCCGATGTCGCCCGCGCAGCCGTCCGCGCCGCGATGAATGACGCCGTTGCAGACGATGCCCGCGCCGATGCCCGTGCCGACCTTGACGAAGATGAAGTGACGATGATGAATGCCAGCGCCGCCTCGCAGTTCACCCAGCGCCATGACGTTGACATCGTTATCGACGATGACGACGGCGTTGGGGAATGGGGCATTGAAGAACTTACGAATGGGGTAGCCGTCCCAGCCGCCAGGCATGATAGGCGGAGCGATCAACATGCCCGCTGCGAAATCGACAGGACCCGGCACGCCGATGCCGATGGCATAGACTTTGTCGTGTGACAAGCCGCATGCGGTCAGTTTGGAGAGCAGGTTGTTGCGGATCAGCGCTAAAACGGGCTCGGGACCTTCACGCACATCAATCGCGCAGGTGTCGCGCTCGAGGATCGCGCCCGTGAAGTCCGCCACTGCCAGGTCAAACCCCGTTGCGCCGACATCAATGCCAACGACATAGCCGAAGTCCGGGCGGAAACGCAGCACGCGCGGTCGTCTGCCGCCGCTGGATTCGCCATCGCCCGTTTCTTCAATGATGCCAAGCTCGATCAATTCGTTGGTGACAGCCGTGATTGTGGAGCGCGAATAGCCAGTCGCATTGGCGAGGTCTGTCCGCGAAACCTGCGTACCGCGCCGGAGCATGGTGAGCGCTTCGACCTGGAGTGGTTGCAGGCGGAACGGCGTATTTAAAGCCTGAGTTCCATTAAGCAGCATTTCAATCTACCAAACAAGCGGAATAGTTAAATCAAATCTGCTTGGGAGACTAACACAAGTTGCGTAAACTTGTCAATCAATTTGTTGAAATTGTCTGACTTGCTTTACGAACTAAACTAACTGTCCACGCCAGCCCCACCAGTAACGGCGTCACGAGCGTCTCCACGTCAGGCAGACGCAGCAGCAGCCATAGCCAGGGACTGAGGACAGCCACGATCACCAGCGCATAACCGAGCCAGCGCCATTGCTTGGCTGAGCGCAACCGATAAAGCGTAATCATGAAAACGGGGATACACAGGACGAGATAGTAGTTGCCCGTTTGCGGAACCAGCAGCAGCGTGACGAGAATTGAACCACAGATGAAGTCAAGCTGGCGCTGCCATTCAGTCGCTGCCTGTGTACTATCACGCGCTGCGGCACGCCAGCGCCAGAACAACCAGATAATCACGACTGCCAAGCCGATGACGCTGATTGGGCGCAGAAGCGCAGGTAAATAATCGAGCGCCCACACGGGATGGGCATAGTCACCGTAAGCGCTGATGCCCGCCAGGAAGTCCGGCAGCCACCAGCCAATCCGCAGTATGGCAATCAGGCTGGTAATGGCAAGGATGGCGATGAAAACCCCTGCTGCTCGCCAGTACTTCCCGTTCAGGACATAACCACCCAGCACCAGGACCGTGAGCGGTCCGCTGATGCTGGGCGGTACGGCTGCAAGCGCCAATGCTGCACCTGCCCATACAGGGCGTTTTTGTTTTAACAGAAGGATGGCAAGCGAAAGCAGAAAGACGATGCCACCTGTGAATTGTCCCCACAGGTAAGAGAGGATAGGGTAACGAAAGACGAAGATCAGCCCGACGATGAGCAGCAGGAACAAAAGTGGTTGCGGGTTCCAGCGCAGAATGCGCAGCCAGAGAAACGGCGTTGCCAACAACGCTGCAAATTGCAGCGTGATCCAGAGCGCGATTGCCGTATCTGCAGGCAGGGTCAGAAATGGGGCAAGCAGGACGGCGGAGTAGGCAGGGTGCGCAAACCGCTGCTGGTCAGCGTCTTCGGGCTGTAACTCGCCGTACATTCCGAGTTGAATGCGATCTGTGACCGACTGGGCGTAAGGTGACTCGCCATTCCAGAACGCCTGCATACCGACGTAACGTGGGTAAAAGTCGAAACGCATTCCGCGCTGTTCGACCAGTGTATTGCGGCTGAACAGAAACACGGGGATGCAAAGCAGGAGCGCCAGGAGCGTGATGGTGACTGGATTGCGCACAGGGATTACCTGAAACCTTATCTGCAAGTCATTTCACAAGCGTACCCTTGAAGTGTCACATCCTGTCATAAAGGTTGCTGTTCTTATGTTTGGCTGTGGGTGTGTACCGCTATGATGGAAGTACGATGCTTTCTTCAGGTGATATGTGGTTAATGCAACAGACAGTCAGCACACCAGTGCTTCCGTCGCGTATATTGGAAATCCCGCTTACCCGAGAACTGCGCATTGACCTGGCGATTGCGCTCGTGATGGCACTTGTGTGGTGGGGTGCGGCACTGCTGCTCGAACCTACGGGGCTGGTGAATGTATTGACGGACCAGCGCTACATCTTTATGCCAGCAGGACGACAAGTTTCTAATCCGTATGCCATAGGTGGCTATTTCAACCCGCCGTGGGCAGCCGTCCTGCTGGCACCCTTTTCACTGCTGCCGCTTGAAATCAGCACGTTACTGCAATTGATGCTCTACTTTGTGCTCATCACTTTGCTCATACATAAGTATCAGGGTGGGCGCGTTGCAGTCATTATTGCCTTCACGTCGTTTGTTGCGTTTAACTCTGCGTTGGAGCTGAATGTCGAGTGGATGGTTTGTCTGGGTTTGCTGCTGCCTGTACGCTGGAGTATACCCTTGTTGCTTATCAAACCCCAGACTGCTCTAGGCTACTACATAGGTGGCAAGCCGCGTGAGGTATTGTCTGCGGGCGTATTCAGCGTCGTGTTTTTACTATTCTCCTTTGTGTTATGGCACAACTGGCTACCAGAGATGATTGTCCGGCTCCAGAGCGGTACGCTCGCAGTTGGACATAATGCAGCGCCTATGGCGGTGATCGGCGCATCGCTGGCAATCGCGACGGGTTTGCCTGCGGCAACAGTCGGCGCGCCATTTTCAATCGCTATCGGCTTGTATCTGGCGTGGCGTGCCCTCAAACGCAAAGACACAGCGCTCGCCATTCTCGCCTGGGCATTCTTCATGCCCTATCTGGCGTTGTATGGGCTGCTTCTGCATCTGGCGTTGTTGGCTGCGCGTGCGCCGCGTGCTGCGCTCATCATCAGTTTAGCGATATGGGCGATTTTCGGCTCGTTACTGGGCAATCATTTGCTCACCAACCTCACGCGTTGACTCCCCATTCTTAGCGTGTTAAAGTCCGCATCTGATCATCTGTTCGTGCGCGCTGGCTGGTGTCATCATCCCCGACGGCGGCCGGCGCACATCGCGTATCTTTTCATTTCAGACGGGGAGACTTATCAGCCATGTCGATAGACTTCATTTTTCGTATGGTTGGGATGGTGGTGTGCGCCCTGATAGGGGCGCGTTTTGGGCTGGATAGCAGTCCAGCCGTCGGTTTGCCACCCGAAGCAGCGTCGTTATTGTTTGCGCTTATCGGCGTGCTGTTCGGTCTTATCATCACGCCATATGTCACACTGCGCCCGATTCGACTGGTCAGCCGGGTCATCAACGGTATGGCGGTTGAAGTCGTCTTCATGGCAATCATCGGGATGCTGCTCGGTCTGCTGCTCGGCTTGCTGCTTGCCTATCCGCTGTCCCTGTTGCAACCGCCCCTTGGGGGGCTGCTGCCGCCGATTGTCTCGGTTGTGTTTGCTTATCTGGGACTGACGCTGTTCACGGTGCGCTCGCGCGAGTTCTGGGCGTTCCTGACGGATTGGCTCGGAATCGGACGGCGGCGAGCGTTCGCCGGGGCAGACATCGAACGGCAGCTGCTGCTGGATACCAGTGTCTTGATCGATGGGCGGATTGTCGATATTGCCAAGACCGGCTTTATGGGCGGGACACTGGTTGTGCCGCGCTTTGTGGTGCAGGAACTGCAGCGCGTCGCCGATTCGTCGGATGCGCAGCGGCGCAATCGCGGGCGGCGCGGAGTGGACAAACTGAAGGAATTGCAGCGCGAACCCGCGATTTCATTCAAAATCGTGGATGACGACATCGAAGGCACAGATGAGGTGGACGACAAGCTGATCCAGCTCTCGCTCAAGATAAACGCGCCGATTGTGACCATCGATTTTCCGCTGAACCGTGTAGCAGAAGCGCAGGGTGCAACTGTCCTGAATATCAATTTGCTGGCGAACGCGGTGCGCTCGGTCTACATACCGGGCGAGACGTTTGCGCTGCGCATCATTCAGGATGGCAAAGAGATGGGTCAGGGAGTCGGCTATCTGGAAGATGGCACGATGGTGATCGTCGAAAACGGGCGCCAGTACATGGATCGCTCGATCTACGTGACCGTGACCAAGCTCATCAACAAAGAGACGGGGCGTATCATCTTTGCGACGCCGGAACAATCCGCGCCGCGTGCGTAGGGGCGTGTAGGGGCAGAATGCATTCTGCCCCGGTTATCTCCATATTAGGACAGGATGCATCCTTGCCCCTGCACGTGTTACATCGCTTCGACCATCGCCAGCACGCGGCAGGGACCGCCGGAACCTGCTTCCCAGCGCGGCACGCCGACGATGACACTGGCAGACATGCCCATTAACTGGCTGAGGTTCGCGACGTTTTCGACGCCGTATTTGCCTGCACCCAGAATGGTGTAATGCACGTCAAATGTCGCGGACGGACCGGGGTCGAGGCTGAGCGTATCGACGGCGATACCGTGAATGTCGCGCTCGCTGACGAGGAATTCCGCTGCTTCACCGCTGAAGCCGGGGAAGTGCATCACGCCATCAGCGTCGGCATTGCGGAACTCGTCCGACGATGCCCAACGGCTTTCCCAACCGCTGTACATGCACACCAGCGCCCCAGCCGGGAGTTCGCCGTTTTCGGCTTCCCACGCTTCGATGTCCGCCACGTCCAGAGTGGCGTCGGGGTTCTCAGCAGCCTTGGCAGAAATATCGATCACGACCGCCGGGCTGACGAACAGCTCGACCGGGTAGTTATCAACCGTTTCGCCGTCTGCGATGAAGTGTGCAGGAATATCCATGTGTGTGCCAGTGTGTTCGGCAAATGTCCAGTCCTGAATATAGAAGCCGTTCGCTTCGACCGTAACCTGATCGACGCGACTTGCGCCCGGCGTACCGCTGTAGGTCGGGGCATCCGGCGAAAAGACGTGGCTCAAATCCATGACGCTGCCCATCTGCGCTCTGGCGCGGCGCGGCACTGCCAGCCCGCTGCCCGTGAGCGCGAAGCCAGCGGCTGCCATTCCGCCAAACTTGAGCAGGTTGCGGCGGCTCAGTTTGGGCGCGCCTTCCCGTTCAATCCGTTGCAGTACTTGTTGGTGAATGTGGGGGGAACACATGATCTTGTCTCCTCAAACCTTAAGTGGAATAAACTGCATCAACCTAGCATTAATGCTAACCGGGTTGCATGCGAACAGTATAGCGAAAGCGCACGAAAATGCCCGTTCGGCTTTTAGACTTGTAAGTGTGATGATGATACGTTGTATCAAATGAATGGCAGGGTAATGGTAATAGTCGTGCCACTGGCGGGTTGACTTTGCAAATGGAGGAAACCTCCATGCGCTTCGATAATCAGTTTGACAATACTAAGCCCCAGCCCGAAGCCGCCTGTATCAATGGTGCGTGACTCATCGGCGCGGTAGAACAGGTCAAAAACCTTCGCCTGATGTTCCGGCGCAATCCCGATCCCGGTATCCGACACAATGATCTGCGCGCCACTTTCCAACTGACGGGTGCGCACGCACACTTCGCCTTGCGGTTGCGTGTAGGTCACGGCATTGCGCAGGAGATGTTGCAGTACACTGCGGAGTTTGTCTTCTGCGGCTGGCACCAGCTGCATGTCTGCATCGAGTTCACAGAACAGGGCAACGGGTTTGGCGGCTGCCTCGACCGCAAGCTCGGCAACGACCGATTGTGCCAGCAAGTTCAGGTCGCAGGGTTCGGTGTGGAGCGTATTGAGCGATGCCACAATTTGCAGATTCTGGAGCTGTTCGGTCATGTGGGCGATGCTGGAGCGAATGGTTGTCAGCTTGGAACTGGCGTTCTCAAGCTGCTGATGGGCGATGGCACGCCCTGTCAGAAAACTGCTCATCTCGATTTGCGCCAGATTGGTGCGGAAGTCATGCGAAATGGCAGAGAAGAACTGTCCAAGCGTGGCAGCGCGTTCTTGCAAGATCAGTAGCTTGACGCGCGCGGCTTCACTGCGCTTACGCTCGGTCAAGTCTCGCAAAATACTGTGCATGTAAATCGGCGTTCCATCGACATCGCGAATCAGTGACAATGTGACTTCTGCTACAAACTCTTCCCCGTTCCTCCGCCGAAAGGTGCGTTCATAGGGTTCTGAAATGCCGCCGTTCAAGAGCTTCTGTCGTTGTGACTGGCTTAAGCTTTGCTCGCGCGGCACTACTGTGTCTGTATGTCTTTGCTGTAATAACTCTTCCACAGTGTAATCCATCATTGCTGCCGCGCGCTGGTTGACGGCGACATGCCTGCCTTCAAGGTCGAGTAGGAAGATAGCATCGGTCGATTGCTCAAACAACGAGCGGTAAAAGATGCGCTCCCGTTGTAATTCTGCTTCAACTTGCTTGCGCTGATGAATATCGCGTGCGACCGTGATTGCGCCGACCACCGCGCCTGCTTGCAGGGTGGGAGAAAAATTGAACTCCACATAGCGGTATTGCTCTTTGGGCAGTTTCAGACGCACCTCAACATGGTTTATCGAGTTTCCCAGGCTCACCTGCTGCAAAGCCTGCTGCATCGTCGGTACGTCCTGAGGGCTGATCAGGTCAAGCAGGGTACTGCCTCGCAATCCTGCGGCGCCCTTTTCCGTCAGTTTTACAAAGCCACCCGCCATATCCGTGACAATACCGCCGGGTGTGATCGAGAACAGGGAATCTTCCATATGTTCGACCAAGCCGCGATAACGTTCTTCGCTGCGTTCAAGTGCATTGCGCTGCTTCTCTTGTTGGCGATGATAGATGGACGACGTGACAAACGCCATGATATGGATGACGGCATTGAACAGGAGCGGACCCCGCACAATATCAATGACTTGTACCGTCGGCATGAGAAATGGCATCGCCAGCATCCACACCGCGTGATAAAGGTAGAGTCTCAATAACGGCGCGGTGTTGGCAATTAACGAACCGACAAAGGCATAGATCGCCAGATAGTCGAACAACTGAATGGCGCGTGGATCGCCTATTGCCAAAATGAGTACCACGAACAGCGGCGCGGTGCATACCCCACTGATTGTACTGGCGATATGGATGTGTCCCCTGCGGTTCAAATACGTCAACAGCCCGAAGAATCCGGTGCCGCCGATTGTCCATACCGTTTGATTGAAATAAGCTTGTTGAAAAATAAATGTGGCGATCGCAAATACAATACTCAGTCCTGCACAAACCAACATGGAAACCGCAGCACTGATAATTGTTGACTGCGTAATTTCCCGAGTCCTGGAATCAGGCGCGGTCTTGAGCGGCGTTGTCAGGCGTTGCCAAGTCAGGATCAACCAATCGGGGATTATCATAAACGATAGGTCTGTCTTTGTTGTGCGAATTGTGCTGAATTTTACCATAAAGAATTATCATTATTTTGCTATATTTTTGCGGCGGCAAAACAGGCTGCGTGTTAAACTGTGGTGCCTGGCAATAAACAAGATTTTAATGGATTAAACACCTCATGGAACTCGACTCGAATCGCTTTGTGGAATCGGCAGCAGTCGCGCTGCATGATCAGGATTTGCAGACGGCGCTGGCACGCGGCACGGGCAACGCCAACGGACGCCGCGCAACAGCGATGGGTGAACTGCCGGATGCCTACGCACTGCGCCAGCAGGGGCGCGGGGCAAAGCTGCGCGCTTTGCACGATCTGCCTGACCTGCTCGAACAACTGGAAGCCAAGCTGACGGCGCGCGGTGGGCATGTGTTGTGGGCGAACGACGCGGCGGAAGCGCGCCAGCATGTGCTGGACATCTGCCGCACACATGATGTGAGGCGCGCCGTCAAGAGCAAGAGCATGGTGACTGAGGAGATCGAACTACTGCCTGCGCTGACGCAGGCGGGGATCGAGATGGTGGAGACCGACCTGGGCGAGTACATCGTGCAGATCGACGAGAGCCACCCCAGCCATATCGTCATGCCCGTGATGCACATGACCAAAGAGCGCATCCGCGACATCATGATCGACAAGATCGATATGCCGTACACGGACGAAGCGAGCGAGATGACTGCCTACGCGCGCAAGGTACTGCGCGAAAAGTACTTGCAGGCAGACCTCGGCATGAGCGGCGGCAACTTCCTGATCGCCGAAACAGGCACAGTGGTGGTCGTCTGCAACGAGGGCAACGCGCGCCTGTCAACGGGGGTGCCGCCCGTACATGTGGCGGTTGTCGGAATCGAGAAGGTTGTGCCGACGTGGGAGGACTTCGCCACGCTGGTGCAGTTGCTGCCGCGCAGCGCGACCGGGCAGCGCATGACTGTCTACGTCAACTGCTTTCATGGTCCCGCAGCGGCGCACGAGGCGGATGGTCCCGAACATTTCTATCTGATCCTGCTCGATAACGGGCGCACGAACATCTATGCCAGCGAATACACTGAAGCGCTGGCGTGCATCCGCTGTGGCGCGTGCCTCAACGCCTGCCCGATTTATCAGAACGTCGGCGGACTGACGTATGGCTCGGTCTACTCCGGTCCGATTGGCGCGATTGTGACACCGCTGCTGAAGGGCAAGGAGAACGCCGCGCCGCTGCCGTTCGCCAGCAGCCTGTGCGGGGCGTGCAAGTCCGCCTGCCCGGTGGACATCAATATTCCCGATATGCTGCTGATGCTGCGGCGCGATTTGCAGCACACGCAGGAGGCGCAGTATCAGGTGGGGATGAAGGGCTACGGCTTCGCGTTCAGCCATCCGCTGCTGTATCAGGTCGGCGGCAAGCTGGCGAGCATGGCAAGCCAGGCAGCCGCGAGCATGACGGGCGGCGACAAGATTAGCGCGCTGCCACCGCCGTTCGATGGCTGGACGGACACGCGCGACTTCCCGCCGTTCGCGCAGCAGTCGTTCCGCGAGTGGTGGGCGGGACGCAAGGGGAAGCGTGAAAAGTAGGGAAGATAGTAAAAGGCTTATTCAAGAGGATGGAGATGAAGAGGATAGAGGAGCATTTGCAATTGCGCTCTCTTCCTGGCGTTCTTTGCGTCTGGCGTTTTAAAAGCAGGATTGAACGACAAGACGCAAAGGGCGCCAAGAAATATCCCTCCAATCTCTTCCTCCTCTACTCTCTTGAATAAGCTTTTTGTGGCTCTTATGCTGATTTCTCTAAAGAGGCAATTATGGTAGACAAAATCGGTGTGGCGATTGTCGGCTGCGGCAATATCGCGGGTCCTTACGCCAAAGACATTATGACCTATCCTGAGCTTGACTTGCGCGGCGTGAGCGACCTGGATATGGCAAAGGCACAGGCGTTCGCTGCTGAACACGGCACGCAAGTGTACGACTCGCTTGAGGCGCTGCTGGCGGATCCGACGGTCGCGATTGTCGTCAACCTGACGATTCATCATGCGCATAAAGATGTGATCACGCAGTGCATTCACGCGGGCAAGCATGTGTTCAGCGAGAAGCCGCTGGCACTCAATTACGCCGACGCGAAAGGGCTGGTGGCGCTGGCGGATGAGAAGGGGGTGCGGCTGGGCTGCGCGCCGACGACACTGCTGGGCGAGGCGCAGCAGACGGCGTGGCAGCACATCCGCGCGGGCAAGCTCGGCACGGTGCGCGTGTGTTATGCCGAAGTCAACTGGGGGCGCATCGAAAGCTGGCATCCCAATCCTGTGCCCTTCTATGACATCGGCGTGCTGCCAGATGTCGGCGTCTACCCGCTGACGATCCTCACGTCGATGTTTGGTCCGGTGCGGCGCGTCACGGCATATTCGCAACTGCTGTATCCCGACCGCGTGACCAAAGAGGGCGTGCCGTTCAGCATCACGACGCCGGACATGGTGATCGCACTGCTGGAACACGAAAGCGGCGTGCTGACGCGCATGACGTGCGATTTTTACATCAGCTCCCAGAACACGCGCCAGAATGGGATCGAGTTTCACGGCGATGCGGGGTCGCTACTGATGGAGTCGTGGCTGGCATTTAACTCGAAGCTGTTCACGTCGAACTTTGGCGAGGAGATGGCGGAGCTGCCGCTGCTGCGCCCACAGGAGGAGTACATCCGCTGGGGGCGTGGGCTGCATGATATGGCGTTGGCGATTCGTGATGGACGCCCGCACAGGATGCGCGGCGAGATTGCGGCGCACATCTGCGAGATTCTGGAAGCGACGAAGCGCGCTGCCGCCACGCAAACGCCGGTGCAGGTCGAGTCGTCGTTCGCGCCGCCTGCGCCGATGGGGTTTGCAAGCGCCTAGGTGAAACTGATGTATTCCGCCGGAATCGCCTTCGCCAGATAATGTTCGGCTTCGGGATGGTAGAAGACGATACCTGCGCGGTGGGCGTCTCCGGCGCGGATCGTCAACAGCACCGTGTCGCCCGCGTGTCGCCCGGCGACCGTGCGCGCACGCTCTTCACTCGTCGTCAGGTGGACGAACTGGCGTGCC
>JANRJX010000180.1:0-12747 GCA_033763755.1 Chloroflexota bacterium | reverse complement strand
GTCGTCACCACCCACGCCCAGTCCCGCTGTCCCGTCGGAGCGGTCGCGCTCACGCCGACAACCGACATCCAGCGCACCATCGACGCGCAAGCGGGAGGCACAACCTACTGTCTTGCCGATGGCGTCTACGCGGGCGGCATCACACCCAAAGACAACGATCAGTTCATCGCCCAATCCATCGGCGGCGCGGTCTTCGACGGTAGCTACACGCGGACGCACGCCTTCATCGCCACCTTCGACCGCCAGACCGACGCCAACATCACCGGCGTCACCCTCGACGGACTGGTCATCCGCCGCTACCGCACCGACAACCCCTGGGGCAGCGGCGCGGTCGATGCCAATCGCGGGTGGCTGCTCAACCTGCTCGTCGAAGACAACACGTCCGGCGTCATCTTCGGGCGGCACAACTGGGTGTGCAGCGATGGTGTGCTCGTCCAGAACAGCACCTTTCGCCATAACACGCACGCCGCGCTCTACTGGAACGGCGTCGATGCGGATTTCATCGGCAATGCGTTCGTCAATAACGGCTGGGGAGCCAGCACCAGCGATCGCTACTGGTACGGCTCGATCAAGCTGACCAACCAGGGGACCTGGGGACAATCGAGCATCTGCCCGACGCAAACAGGTGCGCAGGTCTACGCCGCGCACAACCTGTCAATTTACAACGGCGCAGGCGGCTGGTGGCAGGACATCAATGTGCGCGCCTTCGTTTTCGAGCTGAACACGCTGCAATTCAACGAGCGCTGGGGCTTCTTTCAGGAGATCGGCGGCGGCGGCATCGTGCGCAATAACACCTTCGAGTGCAACCGTTCACGCACGGCGGGTGACGGCGCCTGGGCAGGCGGCGACATCAGCGTCGTCAGCAGCGATGGCGTCACGATTGAGAACAACATCATCCGCATCTGCGGCGCGGGGCGGGCGGCATCTCTGCTCGGCACATCATGGACGATGGAACAGGCAGGGCGCGGCGTCGTGCTGCTGGCGGATGGACGCCAACCGTTGACCAACACCATTGTTCGTAACAACCGCTTCATCCAGATGGACAGCAACTTCGATTACTTCAGCGAACTGAACAGCTACAACGGTACGCACAGCAATAACAGCTTCATCGGCAATACCTACTAAGTGCTGACAAGCGGACAGGCGCGCTGGAACTGGTTCGGCACGCTGCGCAACTTCTCGACCTGGCAAGGCACGCACGCGCAGGATGTCGGCGGTGCGCAATCAACCGCGCTCCCGCCGACGGGTGCTGCACCCACGCCGACCCTCCAGCCGACGCAGCCAGCGGGCAGCGGCACGCCCACGCAGACGCCAACGCTCACGCGCACACCCGCACCCACCGCGACACAATCACCGACGGGCGGCGCGTATGACGGTACGCCCGCACCGATTCCCGGACGCATTCAGGCGGAGAATTACGACTGGGGTGCGAACGGCGCAGCCTACAATGACACATCGCCAGGGCAGGAGGGCGGCGCGCTCTACCGCGCGGGCGATGTCGATCTCAAACTGTCGCCCTACGGCGGCGTGGCGGTTGGCTGGTTTATCGCTGGCGAATGGCTGGCGTACACGGTCAATGTGGCGACGACCGGCTACTATGACATCAGTATCTTTGGCGGCACGGTCGATAGTGGGCGGCAGCTACGACTGGAATTCGGCGGCATTAACCGAACGGGCAGCATCACCCTGCCGCAAACCGCCGACTGGCAAACCTACACCACCGTCACAGCACGCAATATCTACCTGACCGCCGGGCAGCAGGTGCTGCGCATCGTCAACGAGCGAGGCTATCTCGATGTCGATTGGGTCGAAGTCGTGTTTGTCAGCGGTGTGACCAGCACCCCCACGCCAACGCTGACGCCGAGTATCACACCGACGCCGAGCGCGACGCCAACTGTCAGCAGCAGCACCGCCACCCCAACGCCGACGCCCGCGCCGACGTTCACCCCTTCGCCCACATCCGCCGCGCCGTCTGTCCTTGCTACGCGCCAGGCGGACTACTACGGCTTGCAGACGCAGGTCGCGGTCGCCGCTGCGACACAGTCCGCGTTGCAGGCGACGCAAGTTGGCGTGGACGAGCAAATCGCCCAGCAGCAAGCGGAACTGCTCGAACTCACGCGCCTGCTCGCCGCCGCGTGGCAGGCGATCCGGTCATGGTATGGGGGGGCGTAGGGACGCCCAACGGGGCGTCCGCATGGCAGCGATCGTTGGGACGCCCAACGGGGCGTCCGACTCAGAACCTGCTCTTCGTGACCAGCCGCGTGATATTGCCGGAGTAGTACTGGCTGGCAAGCGTCGCGAACAGCCGCGCACTGAAGTAGTTGACCGCGAAGCCGATGATCAGCCCTGCGAACGGGATCAGTTTGGCGAACGACTTGGACAGGATCACCCCGATCAACTCGCGGTACACCCTGCCTGCGAACTGCGTTTGCCACTGCGTCAGGCGTTCTGGCGTAATCTGGAAGCGATCCAGCGCGCGTAACGCCAGCGATTCGCCCAGCTTGAGCGAGCGCTGCTCATCGTCAATGCCATACGCCCACGCCAGGAACTGCATAGTGGCGTTCTGGTTGCGCGCCGACAGATACAGGTCGGCGATCAAACCAATCGGCAGCAGCGGAATGCCGCCGACGCTGGTAATCGCGCCGATGATGCCCGCGCCGAGCGACTGCCGCCGGATGATCTTGCGGATGAAGACATCGCGCGCGGCGTTTGGGTCTTGCTGCTTCATGCGCTCAAAGCGCTGTTGCAGCGCGCTCAGATCCGGCGCAAGGAACTGCTGGCTGCGGCGCACAAGCACCACTGCCAGGAGCGCCAGCAGCACTGTCGGGACGATGCACGCCAGCAGCACCAGCCACAGCAGATTGTTCGTGTCTATCGTCACCTTTCACCTCATCATCTCATCGAGCCATGATGATAAGGAATTTACCCCGTTCGTACTTCAGAGTGCAAAGTGCTGGCTGCAACGACCAACTGCACTACACCTCGTCTCATTCTCGCAAGGAGTTTCCATGTCCAACGACAATCGTATCCCTCTGCTCGACCCGATTCTGCTGATGCTCCGTTCGCGCAAAGTCATCATCGCCATCACCAGTATCGCTGTGTCGGTGCTGGTCGCCTACGTGCCGGAACTGCGCCACATTCAGGATGCGCTGATTGTGCTGATTGGCTCGCTCGGACTGGCGCTGATCGGCGGCATTGCCTGGGAGGACGCGGCGGCCACCGGACGCGCCCGCGCTGGACAGCCGCTCGGTACGCCGCTGGAAGAAATCCGCAAGGCGATCATTGACGGGCTGACGGAAGCCGCGCTGCTTCGCCGTGAGCCGCCGACGCCCTTCTAACTGGTTACACTGCTGCATAGCCCCCTGTCGCAATGACAGGGGGCATTTTTGTTGCTTTATGAAGGTACCATCACAAGCGACCGCACATGGGTCATGTGACTCAAGATCCATTATGCAAGGTTAGCATACACTGGTCAAACAAGATGGAAAGGCGCACTGATGCAGACCTATCACTACGAGCAAGTCTGCCCACCTCCCCCCCTGTCAGACAGGATTGAGTGTTTCTGGCGCTTGCTTGCGCCGACCATGCCGCCTCCCAGTGAAATCATCTCCGCGGAAGGGCGGGCAGAGATTTTGTTTCAGTTCGAAGGACGTTCACAGGCGCTTCCGTTTGATGAGGATTTGGTGTTTGAGTGTGCATCAAGCTGGCTGGTGCGCCCGTTTGCCAGCGCCATGTGTGTGCGGCAAGTCGGCGTAAGCGCTTCAGCAATGATCGGTGTGCGTTTTAGCCCGGCGGGGTGGGCAGCATTTTGCCACAATGATACGACGGATAATCAGCCGTACTCGCTGATGCCTCTGAGTCATTTCTATGCCCCTGGCGATGTGCGGGTGCTGGAGGAACAACTCTATCACGCACTGCATACTCCGCAGTGGGCATATCCGCTTGTCGCTTTCTTCCTGCGGCGGCGGATCGAACAGACACACTTTGACCGAGTCGCGTATGCAGCGCGGCAGCTCCGGCAGCGCCAGATCAGTGTGGCGGCACTGGCAAGTAACGTGAACTTGAGTGAACGCCAGTTCGGGCGCGTTTTTCGCCAGCTCGTCGGCTTGTCACCCAAGCAGTATGCACGCATTGCCCGCCTGGAACGCATTCTCTATTCCCCTACGCCTGACAACAACGGACTCACGTTGGAACAGCTTGCTCTGCGCTACGGGTACTACGACGCGCCTCATCTCGTTCGGGAGTTTCGAGCCTTGGTGGGTGTATCACCAGTGGATTACTTCTCCGGCTATTACGACTTGATCGAACAAAAGACGCGCGAACATGACCGATTTTTACAATGCGATCCCGATACGATGAGCATATCGTTCAACAAATGAGGAACATGCTCATGAACATCCAACGGGTGGACCTGATTGGCATTCCAGTCACTGATCAGAAGGCGTCGCTTGAGTTCTACACCAAAAAGCTGGGCTTCGAAGTGCGGCTGGACATGGCGCACCTGGAAGATGCCAATACGCGCTGGATCGAACTGGTGCCGCCCAGTGCTGATACCGCTCTTGTCCTCGCATCCTGGGAACAGCCGGGCAGTCGCGGCACGATCGTGCTGGTCACAACCGACATTGAGGCAGATTATGCCGAATTGAAGGCGAAGGGTGTCGCGCTGCCGCCGCTAGAACACCAGCCCTGGGGCATCTCAGCACTGATTATCGACCCCGACGGTAACCATTTGCTGTTACAGCAAAATCTCGACATGCCCGACGAAGCATAGACAAAAGCGCGCGGGTGTTGGCGCTAAAGCGTGACGCTTTCACCCGCAATAATCGTCGCCTGCACCGTCAGCGCGTCGTCCATGACGATCAGATCCGCGTCCATGCCAATTGCGATGCTGCCCTTGCGGTCGTCCATGCCAATTGCCCGCGCCGGGTTGCGTGACACGCAGTGCCACACATCCGGCAGTGCTGCACCCGTCGCTGCCATAAACTTCGCCACCATCGTATCGAGCGTGCTGCTGCTGCCCGCCAGCGTGCCATCCGCCAGATATGCCGCGTCACGCACGACGGTTTCACGCCCGTCTTGCAGATAGCGGCTGTCGGGCGCCATGCCCGCCGCGCGCACCGCATCGCTGATCAGGATCACGCGGTCGCGCCCTTTCGCTGCCCACAACAACGCCTGCGCCGCCGGATGCACATGCACATTATCGGCGATCAGTTCGCAGCGCAGTTCGGGCAGTGTCAGCGCCGCGCCGAGCGTGCCGGGTTCGCGGTGATGCAGCGGGCGCATGGCGTTGAAGGTATGCGTCGTTTGTGTGACGCCGAGCGCGACGGCGCGCTGCATCTGCGCATACGTTGCGTCGGTATGGGCGGCGGAGACGGTGATGCTTCGCTGGACGCACGCTTCGATCAGCCATTCGTTTTCGGGGTATTCGGGCGCGAGTGCCAGCAGTCGGATAATGCCGTAGTCGAGAAACGCGGTGGCTTCCTCACGGTCGGCACGGCGAATGTTCGTCGAGTCCTGCGCGCCGCAGCGGGCGGGGTTGAGGTACGGTCCTTCGAGATGCGCACCCAGCAGCGTCGCGCCGCCCGCGATGCGCCCACTGTGCGCGGCGATGGTCGCCAGCGCCGCGCCGATGCGTGCGCGGCTGTCCGTCCAGGTCGTCGCCAGAAAGCCGGTTACGCCATGCTGCGCGTAGCAGCGCGCCATCGCCCGCAGCCCGTCTGCATCAGCATCCATCGTGTCATGCCCGACTGCGCCGTGTACGTGCAGGTCGATCATGCCGGGCAGCAGCCAGTTGCCGCCTGCATCATAGACAGCATCATCCATGTCAGGTGGCGCACCATCGCCGAACGTGGCGATCTTGCCGTCAGCGCAGTGCAGCCAGCCGTCGGCAATCACATGAGTCGAGGTGAGGATGCGAGCGTGGGTGATGAGCATAAGTGATAAGCCTTCTGTTCCGCTTGACAATGCAGGCGCGCCACCCCTATAATACCTCTACACGCGGGTATAGTTCAGTGGTAGAACGTTTGCTTCCCAAGCAAAATGTCATGAGTTCGAGTCTCATTACCCGCTCACAAGGCAAAAAAAGAGGATAGCCAAGCGCTATCCTCTTTTTGTTCGTCTATTCAAACTGACACAACGAATGCTACGTAGGGACGCCTCATGAGGCGTCCGTTACAAGTGGTCGGCTCACGGATTGAGCGTGTACAGATAGCCAATCAGCTCCAGCAGTTCCGGGTCAGTCATCTGCGGATACAGGTTGCCCTGCGTCGGGTGAGGGAAGCCTGCCTCCGGGTTGCCCGGCGGCGTATCGGCGCTCAGGAATGCCAGCAGTGCCGCCCCATCGCCCCACAGGTCGCTCTCGAACAGGCTGGCGGTGTAGTCCTCAACGCCTTCGCCGTTATAGCCGTGACAGCCTGCGCATGACAGGTTGTAGGTTTCCTGCACGGTGTAGACCGGGCGATAGGGCGCGACGGCGCGAGCGGAATAGGAGGCAGCTGCCGCGACTGGACCGGGCAGCGTGAACGGCTCCAGCACGACGGGCACTTCCGGCGCAGGCTGCGGCGCGACGCCCCCGCCGACCACGCCCAGGTCTTGCTCGGCGGCGCTGCTGCGCAGGTAAGCGACGATATCCATGATCGCCTCGTCCGTCAGCGCGGGATTGCCACCGCGCGCGGGCATCGGCATCCCAGTCGTGTTCAGCGGGTGATCCGGCGTGCGCCCTTCAATCACAAACTGCACCAGTTCTTCATCGGTTAGCCCGGTCACAAAGTCGCTGACGATCAGGTTCTTTCCCAACCCCTGTATCCCCTGCGCGTTCTGACCATGACATGCGGCGCAGCTTGTCAGAAAGGTGTTGCGCCCGTTGTCAATTGCTTCAGGCAAATAGGCGACGGTGACTGCGGCGGGTGTAGCGGTTGGAACGACGGCGACAGCCGTCGGGGCAAGCGTCGGCTCTGGCGTTGTGATCACCACCGTCTGGCGCAGATTGCCGAGCATGAACCACAAGGCAACGCCGAAGACCACAAGCAGTATCAGAATGGGCACAAAACCAGGTGATGAATCACCGTTTTGCCGATTTTCAGTCATGGGATGTCCTTGTTCATGTCGCAGGAAAATACACACACAGTCGTTCGTTTAAGTTAATCGTTTTCCTTTCACTATCACAGTGTCATTTGTCATGTCGGATTCGTGACGTTTATGCATTACCGAAATCGTCATGCTTTCATACTCTTGTGAACATGCAAAATTTGAACACATGCCAAATCCACAGGAGTAGTTGTGATGAGTCATCAGATTGGACGCCGGGATTTCTTGAAAGTTGCCGGTGCCGCAGCGGGGGTTACGGGCTTGGCGGTTGCTGCGCCGCGCATCGTCGTCGCGCAGGATACCACGCCCACGCCCGCGCCTCATGACGGGATGGCGACGCAAGGCGGCATGACAGACGCGGATGCGATGGATGCTCATCATCAGGAAGGTGTCCAGGTTTTCCTCGACCGCATCGGGCAGGACCCTGCCTTCTGGAGGACGCGCCTGGAGCCGGAGATGGATGGTGATGTCAAGGTCTTCAACATTACCTGTCAGGAGATCACCTGGGAAGTCGCACCGGGGCAGGCATACTCTGCGATGGCATACAACGGCATCGTGCCAGGACCAGAAATCCGCGTGACCGAAGGCGACCAGGTGCGCGTGAACGTGACCAACGAAATGACACAATCGACCGCGGTGCATTTCCATGGCGTGCTGCTGCCGAACGCAATGGACGGTGTGCCGTTCATTACGCAGCCGCCGATCAAGCCGGGCGAGACGTTCGTCTACGAATTCACCGCCCGCAACACGGGTTCGCATATGTACCATTCGCACCACAACGCAGCGGAGCAGGTGACGAGCGGGCTGCTGGGTGCGTTCATCATCGAGCCGCGCGACAAGAGCCGCGAGCCGGAGACGACGGCAGAGTACACGCTCATCCTGAATGACTCGACGCTCGGGTTCACCATCAACGGGCGTTCGTTCCCATATACGCAGCCGATCCTGGCGACCTTGGGCGACCGCATCCGCGTGCGCTACATGAACGAAGGCTTGATGATCCACCCGATGCACCTGCATGGGCTGCCGCAGCTGGTGATTGCCAAAGACGGCTATCCGCTGCCCGTGCCGTATCTGTGCGACACGCTTAACATCGCACCGGGCGAACGCTACGACGTGATTGTCGATTGCACCGAGCCGGGCGCGTGGGCGTTCCACTGCCACATCCTGACGCACGCCGAGTCACGCAACGGCATGTTCGGCATGGTGACGGCGCTGGTGATTCAGGAGTAGGGATGCGCAACGGCGCATCCGCATGTAGGGGCGCGCAACGGCGCGTCCGGACGTTCAACGAGTAGGGGCAGGATGTATCCTGCCCCGAATAACCAAGCAAAATCCTCTTACGCAGGGACGCAGAGAGAAAAAATGCAGAGTAGGTTCCTCCTCGTCTCTTTCTCTCTGCACCTTTGCGTTACATTTTGAATTTGTTGTTAACCTATTTCTTGACAACCTTCACCAAGTCATCCATACTGCAGATCAACCCGCTCACCCTTATGTCCATCCTCCCCGTAAATTACTTTCCCAGATTATTTAGTTCCCCTCGGCAGGAAACGAATCTGTGAGAAAGGTGCAGCGATGCCCCGTCATAAAAACGTCGCACCAGAAGACCCGGTGACAAGACAGTATTCACAGCAAAACCCTCACGACAAGCGCAAACCAGCGCTGAAGGTCGTGGGGATCGGAGCTTCTGCTGGAGGGTTGGTGGCGTTGCAGGGCTTCTTCGACACTCTGCCGCCTGATACCGGGATGGCGTTTGTCATCATTACGCACATGGACCCGGAACATGAGAGTCTCTTGCCCGAACTGCTGCGCTTACACACGCTGATGTCTGTTCACCAGGTACAGGGCAAAATCGCTGTCCAGCCGAACTCCATCTATGTCATCGCGCCTAATCGACGCCTGATCATGACCGACCATCATCTTGACGTGGAGGACTTTGATGAACCGCGCGGTCGCCGTACACCCATCGACCATTTCTTCCGTTCGTTAGCACACATTCACCGTAACGCTGTGGCGGTGATCCTCTCTGGGGGCGGCACCGATGGCTCGGTCGGAGTCAAGGACGTCAAGGAACAGGGCGGATTACTATTTGTACAGCACCCGGATGAGGCAGAGCATAACAGTATGCCGCAGGCGGCGATTGCGACCGGTCTGGCTGATGTCGTTTTGCCCGTGCGCCAGTTAGCGCAAAAGCTCGTCATCTACCAGCAGAATGGTCTTAACCTGCCCATCAACCCGGACATCCTCACGGAGCGCGATCTGGATGTGGTGTGGCGTATCCTGTTCCAAGTGCAGGCAATCACGGGTCATGATTTCAGCCAGTATAAGCAAACGACCCTCCTGCGCCGCATTGAGCGGCGAATGCACCTGACAGATCATACCTCTCTCGACAGCTATCTGATGCATTTGCGCCATACAGCTGATGAAGCACGGATGCTGTTCAATGATCTGCTCATCGGTGTGACGAATTTCTTGCGCGACCCGGAATCGTGGCAGACACTGGCTGAGGAGGTCATCCCGCATTTGTTCAAGAACAAAGAAGCGAATCAAAGTATCCGGGTCTGGACGATTGGTTGTTCTACCGGAGAGGAAGCTTACACGCTGGGGATGCTGCTGCTGGAGTACGCTGCCAAATTCTATGACTGTGATGACATCTATCATTCGCTCGCAGGTCGTCCCCTCGAATTACAAGTCTTCGCTTCCGATTTGGATGATGCAGCCTTGGCAAAAGCGCGTGAAGGCTTATATCCCGAAGCCATTGAAACCGATGTATCCGCTGAACGGCTTAAGCGCTTCTTTACCAAAGAGGGTCACTACTATCGGGTGCGGCGCGAACTGCGGGACATGGTTCTCTTTACCAACCACAGCGTCCTGCGTGATCCGCCTTTCTCACGGATTGATCTTATTAGCTGCCGCAATCTTCTGATCTATCTCAATCGTGAGTTACAGGAAAATGTCCTTGACATCTTCCACTACGCGCTCAAACCTGAGGGATATCTTTTCCTGGGCAGTGCTGAGTCTGCGAACCTGGTCGAGAGTTTATTCCATACAGTGGACAAGAGCCACCGTCTTTACCAGGCACGACCTTGGCGAGGTCAATATCCCCATATCCCGTCTTTGCCTTTAACAGCGCGTGCCTCGCCGCACAGAGGGATCCAGGATATTCCCATCTATACCACTCAACGAGTTTCCCAGAGGCGGCAAACCATGGCATCATTGCACCAGGAGGCATTGGAGGCTTATGGACCCCCCAGTATCCTCATTGACGAACATCATCACATTCTGCACGTTTCAGAGACTGCGGGACGCTATCTGCTGGTTCGTCGCGGGTCGCTGAGCAGTGACCTGCTTGAACTGATCCGTCCTGAGCTACAATTTGAACTGCGCGCTGCGCTTCTACAGGCTTTTCGTCTGAACAAAGCGATTCTCACATCAGCGGTGAGCGTTCAGTTTAATGGAACTTCACACCGTGTCGTTCTCTCCGTGCGACCACGACAGACCACAAACGACCGTGATATCTCCTCCCTTGAAGCGGTATCGGAAGAGACGGAATCAGAAATCGACCATGTCGGTCATAAAGTCGAACCCGGACCCCTTCCAGCAGGCGAGTGGCTGGCGATGGTCGTGTTTTTGGAACATGAAGCGGAAGAGGCAGAAGGTGAATTCGATTTGCCGCCTGAAACAGACTCCGAAACTAAGTCTTTGGGGAGTAATCAGGCACTGCTAAAACAGTTACAGGCTGAGGTAAGGCAGCTCCGTGAACGGGCACGGGCGAATATTGAAAACTATGAACGCTCTAATGAAGAATTGAAAGCCGCCAATGAAGAACTCCAATCGATCAATGAGGAGTATCGTTCAACCGCTGAGGAGCTGGAAACCAGCAAAGAAGAACTGCAATCGTTGAACGAGGAATTGCAGACGGTCAACACAGAGCTGAAGAATAAACTGGATGAGATCAGCCACATCAACAGCGATCTGGAGAACCTGATGGCATCCACGCAGATTGCCACACTTTTCCTTGACCGTGAGTTACACATTAGGCATTTTACACCCAGTATGGAACAGCTTTTCAATATTTTGCCGGGCGACCGTGGAAGGTCGATTACGCACCTGACTCATAAATTGGCGTATGCGACACTGACTGAGGACGCTGCTCAGGTGCTGCGTACACTGGTGCCCATCGAGCGGGATATCTCTAGCCAGTCAGGTCGCTGGTTTCTTGCACGTCTGCGTCCCTACCGCACGATGGATGATCGTATTGATGGCATCGTCCTGACGTTTGTCGATGTCACCGCGCTCAAAGTGACGGAAACTGCGCTGCGTGATGCGAAAGAATACAGCGAGAAGATTATAAATACCGTTCACGACGGCTTGCTTGTGCTGGAGTCAGACCTGAGCGTTCAGTTCGCCAATGCCTCGTTTCTCCAGATGTTTCAGGTGGCTGAAAGCGAAACCGTGGGAATGTCCGTCTACCAGTTGGGCGATGGACAGTGGGAAATTCCGAGGTTGCACCAGTTGTTGGAAGAAATGTTGCCGCAGTCGCCTATCCTGCCTGATTTTCGCGTCGAACACGATTTCGAGCATATCGGTCAGCGCATTATGCTGCTCAATGCCCAAAAACTAAACCACAGCGACTTGATTTTATTGGTCATAAAGGACATTACAGAACAAGAGCGACTGGGCGAAGTTGCCAAAGAAATATCCGCGCTTAAAGAACGGCAGCATCTCGCGCGCGATTTGCACGATGCTGTCAGTCAAACGTTGTTCGCCTCTATGTCTATAGCCGAAAGCACTCTGCGTCTGTACGAACGCAATCCAACACGCAGTGCTGAAATGCTACAACAGGTGATCACACTTAACCGCGCTGCGCTGGCAGAAATGCGCACGCTGCTGCTGGAACTGCGCCCGGAAGCGATTGTGAGAAGCAAGTTGAGCAGTTTACTGCGCCAGCTTGTGGAAGCCGCGCAGGGACGTAAATCCTTGGAAGTAGAAATGAAGTTTGAGGGTTCTGAGGAGACCCTGCCAGAGAAAATCCTCATCGCGTTGTATCGCATCGCGCAGGAGAGCATCAACAACATCCTCAAACACAGTGAGGCGAAACGTTTTACCCTATACCTGAGTCAGCAGCCAAAGAAAGCCCTGCTCCGCATCACCGATGATGGACGCGGGTTTGATATGACTCTATCTAGCAGCGGACTCGGTCTTGTGGGCATGCAAGAGCGCGCACGAGAGATTGGGGCATCGCTGGAAGTCATCAGTCAGCCGGGGCAAGGCACCACCATCCTCGTCTCATGGGACAATCCAGCCTAAAACAGTTCGTACTCCACCCCCGGCTTGCCGCCCGGCTCTGCCGAATTGTTGATGATGTCGAACGCCGTCATCGTCTCCTTGAACAACACATGATGCACTGCCTGCCCGTGTCGCTCGGCAAATGCCGCCTGCCAGCCGCCCTCCGTCGCGGTAATGATCGGCGGCTCAAATGCATCCAGCGCCAGCACGCCCGTTTGCTGGCGCACGAACTGTTCCGCCGCCTGCCCGACCGCCTCCAGACACGCCCGCCCGCGCACGCGCTCCAGCAGCATCTCACCGTTGCCGACCGCTGCCAGCAGCGCAGGCACATCGTCCGCCGTCACGCGCCCGTAGTAGACGCCGTGCGGAAAAGCG
>JANRJX010000179.1:0-4004 GCA_033763755.1 Chloroflexota bacterium | reverse complement strand
GCAAGTTCGTCTGGTTTGCTCGTCAACAATACGATGAGAACTTGCTCGATGATGTCACCAATGGACAGTCTGTTGCGCACTTCGATAACACCGGGCATAGGCTGTCCTGCGCGAATACGGTCGTAAGCGTGTTTTGTCATCGTCTTGACATCGTGGGTGAGTAAGATGCGATTTTGCTGTGCAGCCCACTCTAATACCACAGGATCGGCAGCTTGATAGATTTCTGTATCCTGTACACGCACAATATCAAGCGTCGGTTCCGCCTTCTTCAAACCATCCAGCACATCTCCATGAAAGTTTTCGTCTGCGAGAAGGCGCATCTGCTATTTCCCTTGTGCGCGACGTTCTGTAAGCGCCGTGCGCAACCGTTCCCGCAACGTATCATTAGGATGCGCGGCTTCATAGTCTCGTCGCGCTTCTTCAGCCAATCGCTCTTGCTCGGCGATGTAATTATCAACTGCTTCACGGTGTTGCAGATAATATCCGATGACGAGATATACCTCAGAAACGGACAGTGCAGAGTAATGGGTAGCGATTTCTTCCGGTGATGCGCCCCGTTGGTGATCGACAATCACTGCATCCAGCGTTACGCGCGTATTGCCGACCCGAATGACACCTTCTTCTGTTCGTAGTGGGACATCGACTATTGTGGGGGTTGGTAACATGGCAGCCTCTCTCAACTGACCGTTCTCGTATTGTAACTCAGAATTACCCCTGCCCGTACACATTCTGATAGCGGTCGTTCAGCTTATCGATGTCTGACTGCGCAATCGGCAGCGGCGTCCCCATCTGGAGCGCCGTCCACACAATCGCCGCGTTGTCCTCCGTCATGATCGCCGCCTTCACCGCCGCCTCCGCGCTATCGCCCGTCGTGAAGACACCATGATTTTGCAGCAGGCACGCCGGACTGCGGCTGCCCGCCAGCGTCTCCACTACCACCTGCCCAATTGCCTCGCTGCCAATCAGCACGAAACCGCCGCACGGAATCTCACCGCCAAATTCGTCCCCCATCGCCGTCGTCACGCACGGAATCGCCCTGCCCAGCACCGCGAACGCCGTCGCGTAGCGCGAATGGGTATGCACAATCCCGCGCACCTGCGGCATGTGGCGGTAGATGTAGCAGTGCGACAGCGTGTCGGACGACGCCTTGTACGCGCCGTCCACCACCTTTCCCTGCTCGTCCACCACGACCATATTCTCCGGCGTCAGATGCTCAAAGCGGATGCCGCTCGGCTTGATGACCACCAGCCCCGTCTTCGCATCGCGCGCGCTGATGTTGCCACTTGTCCACGCCACCAACTGATTACGCGGGAGTTCGGCGTGCAGTGCGCACACCTCTTCTCGCAGTGCCTTCAGCAGCATCACGCACCCTCCGCTTTCACCTGGCGCTTCAACGCTTTCAGCCGCGCCATCACATCGTTCGTCCCGCGCCCGAAGTAGTCGTAGAGCGTCTTGTACTCGGCATACAGTTGGTCATAAACCGCGACGTTGGCGGGGATCGGCTCGACCACCTCGTCCTTCAGCTTGCCCATCGTGTCCGCCGCCGCGTGAATATCGGGATACACGCCCGCAGCCACCGCCGCATGAATGGCAGAGCCGAGCGCCGGCGATTGTGGCGACCCCGCCAGCTTGAACGAGCGCCCGGTCACGTCGGCGTAAATCTGGCGCAGCAGCGCGTTCTTCTCCGGTAAGCCGCCCGCAGCCACCAGTTCCGTCACGGCGATCCCCTGCGCGGTGAACGCCTCGATGATCTCGCGCGTGCCGAACGCCGTCGCTTCGATCAGCGCGCGGTAGATGTCCGGTGCACGAGTCGCCAGCGTCATGCCGACGATCACGCCCGTCAGGTTGGTGTTGACGAGCGTGCTGCGGTTGCCGTTCCACCAGTCGAGCGCGACCAAGCCATGTTCACCCACCGCCTGCTGCGCCGCCTCGCGTTCCAGATAGCTGTGGATGTTCAGTCCTGCCGCCTGCGCAGCCGCGTGATATTCCGGCGGCACGGCGTTATCGACGAACCAGGCGAAGATGTCGCCGACGCCGCTTTGCCCCGCCTCATAGCCATACAGCCCTTTAACGACGCCGCCATTGACCACGCCGCACATGCCGTCGATCTCCTGGAACTGATCCGACGACATGATGTGACAGGTCGAGGTCCCCATGATCATCACCATCACGCCGGGACGAGTGGCTTTCACAGCGGGCGCGGCAACATGGGCGTCCACGTTGGCGACCGCAACTGCGATGCCTGTCGGCAAGCCCATCTTGAGTGCCATCTCCGGCAGCAGCCCGCCCGCTTTATCGCCCAACTGCGCGAACGTACGCCCGACCTTCTGATCGACTACATCAGCAAAGTCGGGATGCAGCGCACCAAAGTAGTCGTTCGACGGATACTCGCCGTCCTGCACCATCATCTTGTAGCCGGCGGTGCACATGTTGCGCGTTTCTGCGCCCGTCAGTTGCCAGATCACCCAGTCCGCCGATTCGATCCAGCGGTCAATCGCGGCATACACCTGCGGCGCTTCTTCCAGCACTTGCAGCAGCTTGCTGAAGAACCACTCGCTCGAATACTTGCCGCCGTAACGCTTGATCCATGCCGCGCCGCGTGCGTGGGCAACGGCGTTGATTTTGTCGGCCTGCGGCTGGCTGGCGTGATGCTTCCACAGCTTGACGTAGGCGTGCGGCTCGTTTTTGAATTCGGGCAGGAACGACAGCGGCGTGCCGTCCTCTTTGACGGGCAGGGGAGAGCTGGCGGTGAAGTCAATGCCGATGCCGACGATCTCCTGCGGGTTGACACCGCTCTCGCGGATGACGGCGGGGACGGCGTTGAAGAACACGCCCAGGTAATCCTGCGGGTCTTGCAGCGCCCAGTCCGGCGGCAGCTTTTTGCCGCTGGCGACCAACACGTCATCCATCACTGCGCTTGGATAATCATAAACAGCCGTCGCCACTTCGCGCCCGTCGCGCACATCCACCAGCAGCGCCCGCCCGGACAGCGTACCAAAGTCGATTCCTAATGTGTACATTGCATGACCTCACACAAAATGAAACTCTATTGAAGATGTCGCTGATTGTAACGCAGTCGCTTACCGTGCTACCACCAACTCTGCCACCAACCCCAGATGATCCGACCCCAGCGGCGGCGCTTGCCCTGCCCACTGCGCCCGCAGGTCGTCGCTGTGCCAGAGATAGTCGATGCGGATCAGCGGCGGGATGAACGACAGCAGATCGCCGCGCGCGGTGCTTACGGGCCAGCTCGTGCCCAAGCCGACACCCGCCTCACGGAAGCTGTCATTCCATTGCGCTGCGATTTCGCTGTACATCAGGCTCTGTCACTCATGTTGAAGTCGCCACCCACCACATAGGGCAGTCGTTCCTGCTCCAGCAGACGCAGCAGATAGCGGATTTCGTCATTGCGTTCGCGCTCGTCGTAGCCCAGCAGCATTCCCACATATGGCACATACACGGGCAGATCGCGGCGTGGCGCGAAGATCGGGAAGCGGATATGGACGTTGTAGACGGCGATCAACTGCCCGTTGAAGTCCACGACCATTCGCTGGTAGCGCGGGCGCGAGATACGTGGATCGGGTTCGTAGCTGGCGCTTTCGACGACGGGCAGCCGCGTCAGCATCGCGCAGGTCCACGCCTGCACATCCGTACTCGCTTGTTGAGGATACACATCGCGCAAGCCGAGGATGCCATCGGCGCGCTGGCGCTGGCTGTTCGGGATTTCTTGCAGCAGCACAATATCAGCATTGGTTTCGCGCAGCCACTGGTTCATTTGTTCATAGGACGCGGTATCTACAAATCCCAGATTCCCACCCCAAGTATTGAACGTCACGACCCGCAGCGCCGGTGCGTCCGGCTGCGCCTGCGCGCGCGGCACAAAGTACGGCGCATAGCGCAGCAGCCCGATCACCAACAACGGCAGCAGCAGCAGCACGCCGCGCTTCGCCCGGACGAGCAGCGCCAGCGGCAGCAGGACAAGGACGGGCAGGAAGTACCACGTC
>JANRJX010000178.1:0-3502 GCA_033763755.1 Chloroflexota bacterium | reverse complement strand
TGGCTTGATGTCCAGCGCTTCCATCAACGCCTTGCCATCTACCAGTACGGGCGGTTGTACGATCTCATCATGGCGTTCATACCACGCTTCCAGGGTACGGCGCGCTTTCTCAACCATCGCGATCCAGTCATCCTGGCGATTGAGATCGCCCAATGCCAACTGTGTCGCCAGTGCCAGCAGCACCACATCCACCCCTGCCGCACCCAACGCCCACCAGTAACGATGCAGCGCCAGCACATCAGCGGCATTCAAGCTGTCGAAGGCTGCCGCATTGCGCAGCACCAGCTTTAAGCGCTCCCGTTCCTGACGGCTTAACGGCATGTCCGCCGCAATCCCATCCGAAGCCTCGATCAGTCCCGCCTCGCGCAGAAGCAGCGCGAAAACAAGCAGCGCCTGATGTGCGCGGTCATCCGCCCACGTCGTCTGGATATGTGCCTGCAACTGCCCACGAAAGCGATCCAGCGCCATGACGAGCATCCCCAGACTGAAACGCGCGGCAGTTTCGTCCGTGCGCTTCGGACTGATGACAACCAGGACATCCACCAGCCGTTCAATCGTCAGCAGCGTGTTGTCCCACCGTTCACGCGCCTGATAGACCGCAAATCCCAGCACGATCTGAGGCAGTGCGCCGATGCGCTCCGCAACTTTCAGCGCCGCCGTCGGTTTGGGCAGTGCGAGCAGGCGAAACAATTCATCGCGCACGCGCTCCGCCGACGTTTCGCGCAGCCGCGCCACATGCAGCCGCATGTCTGCCAGCGTCCCCGGCTCAATCCGAAAGCTAAGCTGGGCGCTCTGGCGTACGGCTCGCAGCAGCCGCACCGGGTCGCGGGCTATCGAGTCGGCATTACAGCGCCGCAGCCGGCGATCAATTGTGTCCTGCTCGCCATTCAGCGGGTCAATCAGCCAACCGGGATCGCCGTGTACATCCACAGCCATCGCGTTACAGGTGAAATCGCGGTCGGTCAAATCCGCCAGCAAGTCCACCCCGCGAAAGCGCGCCACGTCGATCATCAGCTTCTCATCAGGGGTATCGAGCAGCACGCGCCCGACTTCGCGCTCGCTGTCCAGCGGGTAGTAATCCGCTTGCAAGCGATCGGCGAGCTTGCGCGCCAGCTTCAAACCCGATTCCGGGGTGACAATATCGAAGTCCTTCTGCGGGCGCCTCAGCAGCGCATCACGCACCACCCCGCCTACCAGATACGCAGGCGTATCGAGCGCGCTCAGGTGATCAATCATGTCTAGCGCAGCGTCCGTCCAGGCAAGCGGGCGCTGCGACGGTCGCGGCGTGACATTATTCATGCTTCAACGCCTCTTTGCGCACAACGCCGACAAACGGCAGATTACGAAACTTTTCATCTAAATCCAGCCCATAGCCAAAGACAAACTTGTCCTCAATCTGAAAGCCGACGTAATCAATCGCAATATCGACCGTGCGGCGCGATGGCTTATCGAGCAGCGTACACACTTTCACACTCGCAGGCTTGCGCGCAGCGAGCATATCCATGACGAAGCGCAGGGTGTGACCACTATCGATGATATCCTCGACAATCAGCAGATGCTTATCCACCACCTGCGACGACAAATCCATCACAATCCGCACATCGCCCGTTGATGAGCGCACACCTTTGCCGTAACTGGTGACGGCGAGAAAGTCGATCTCATGCGGCACATGGATGCTGCGCATCAGGTCGGACAGAAACAGGACACCGCCTTTGAGAATGCAGATCAGAATCAGGTTCTGGACATCGGCGTAATCGCGCGTGATTTGTGCGCCCATATCTGCGATGCGGGCTTGCAGCCGTGCTTCGTCGATCAGGACTTCTTGCAGAAATGGCTCGTGAGCCAGGGTCATCGCATGCCTCACAGGTGTGGATACGTACAGACTGCAAAGTGCAGGGTACAGAGAAACTGGACAGGGAATGATTATAGCGCAGTACAGAGAAAGAAATCGCACGCTTCAAATCGTACAATCACGATTACAATTGCGTTGACTTTCCGTTTCATAATGACTGATAGCGCTGCTCATGTCCGCACATACACCCTCCCCCGTCACGCGCTCAGAACCGCGTACCACCGCGCGCGTCACCTTCCCTGACGGCATCGTCCTCGAAGGCGCGCTCGGTACGCCGATTGAGGCATATCTCAACGCCTATGACGCTCAGGGCGACCAACCATCGCCGGAGCCCATGATGGCGGCGATTTGCAACGGCAAGCTGCGCGAACTGAGCTACCCGATCACGCACGACAGCACCATCACGCCCGTGCGCTTTAGCCACAGTGACGGCAGACGCATCTATCGTCGTTCGCTGGTACTGCTGCTGACCACCGCGATTGACGAGTGCTTTCCCAATACGCATGTCAACGTCGGCTATGCAGCACCGGGGGGCAGCTTTTACTGCACGCTCCTGAACCGCGCACCGTTCACCCATGCGCAACTGGCGCAGATCGAAGCGCATATGCGGGCGCTGGTCGCCGCTGACGAGCCTATCGCCAAGCAGCTCGTCCCGCTAGACGCCGCAAGTACCATGTTCGCAGCGCGGGGCGACGATGACAAAGTGCGGCTGCTGGAAGCGCGCGACCGCGACATGCTGACGTTGTACACCCTGCGCGGACGCTCGGATTACTTCTATGGCTACATGCTGCCGTCAACAGGCTACCTGACACGCTTCAAGCTCCATCCGGACGGCGACGGTTTCCATCTCCAGTATCCGACGCAGGACCGCCCGGACGACATGCCTGCCTTCAACGCAGAGTCGAAACTGAGCGATGTGTTTGCCGAGGCGGAAGACTGGCTGCAACGGATGGGCGTCGAAGATATTGGACGTCTGAACCGCATCGTCCGCAACGATCATGTGCAGGAGCTAATTCTGGTAGCAGAAGCGTTGCACGAACAGCGCGTCGCTGCGATTGCCAACCAGATTTGCGAGCGCAACAACACGCACGGCACGCGACTGGTACTGATCGCCGGACCCACATCATCGGGCAAGACGACGTTCTCCAAGCGGCTGGCGATCCAGTTGTTGGCACACGGTTTGCGTCCGTTCACGCTTGAACTCGACAATTACTTTGTCGATCGCGAACGCACGCCGCGCGATGCCTCTGGTGGCTATGATTTCGAGGCATTGGAAGCGGTCGATCTGGCGCTGTTTAACACGCACCTGGCGGCATTGACGTTGGGAGAGCAAGTCCGGCTGCCCAGGTTCGACTTTTTAAATGGGCGCAGCCTGCCAGGGCGCATGGCGCAGTTGAGCGACAAGCAGATCATGATCATCGAAGGGATACATGGGCTGAACCCTGGGCTGGTCACGTCGCTCAGCCGCGATCTGGTATATCGCATCTATATTTCGCCGCTAACCGCGCTCAATATCGACCGCCACAACCGCGTGCCGACAACCGATGTGCGGTTGCTGCGGCGCATCGTCCGCGACGCGGCCACGCGCGGGCATGACGCACAGGCGACGCTGGAACGCTGGAGCAGCGTGCGCGCGGGCGAAAAGCGCAA
>JANRJX010000177.1:0-5120 GCA_033763755.1 Chloroflexota bacterium | reverse complement strand
TTGTCGTTCCCTGCTGCTGACAAAAATCATCGACAGCGCAGAACAGTTCCAGTAAACTCATCTTGGGATACCTTTCACGTTAGCGGTAACGTGAAGTCTAAACCCTTCTCGAAAGGTATCCCACCTTTCCGAAACTCAGGTAAGGTAACTTGCAAAAACAAAATTGGCTGGAGACTCTAACTCCAGCCAAGACGAGATGCACACCATGCGCAGTGGTACGCCGCTTCCAAAGCTCGGTGTGCTCGCATTCGGTGGTATGCCTTTACCTCACGGGTCTGCACCAGGGTCTTTTCCTCTAGGAGGCAACGGATAGCGGCGATCATGTTCGGTTTGCCGCCATATTTCTCCCGACCAGCAGCGCTGGTTCCTTATGCCCGCGCTTGTGCTTCTCAATCCAGCGCGTGCCGAGTCGGTACAGCTTACTCGTGGACTATTGGCTCAAAGGTTGTCGTAAATCCACTCATAGCCTGTAGACGCATCGTCATCATCCGGTTCAAATGTCCGGCATGGACACAGACACGGGTGATGACGACATTCGCGTGCGGTTCGGGCGCGCAGTACGCAAGCGCCGCCTCGAACTCGGCATCTCACAGGAAGAACTCGCGGATCGCGCGGGCATTCACCGCACCTATGTCGGTGATGTCGAGCGCGGCGAACGCAACCTGGCGCTGCTGAATATTGAACGGCTGGCGCACGCGCTGGACGTGCCGATCTCCACCCTGTTCCGCGATTACGGGGTGGAAACCGACTCATGAGCATCCTCTACAGCCCGGCAGTGCAAACCGCGTTTGAACAGGCTGCCGCCGCGCGCAGCTTCTCCATGCGACCCTTGAGCGAACAGATCGCGGCGCTGGCAGGTGGATCGTTCATATCATCTGCACGGCTGCTCGCACAGGCGCTCGGTGACCGTCCTGCGCGTCATGTGCTGCATGGACTGCTGCGATTCAGTTTTCTGATCGAAACGGTGCTGGTGCGCGGCGGCGCGACCAAGATGACCGTGCGTTGGTCAGAGGCGCTGGCGAATGATGTGCGCGGCGCGTCGTTCGCGGACTGTGACTTAATCTTCGAGAACCTGCTCACGATACTGCTCGGTTCACTCGACGATGAAGCATTCCGCAAGCTGCTGATCGGCTTCGCCGCGCACAAACTGGTCTCATATGAAGTGCCGCTCGACTACCGTCAGCGACTCATAGAAAGCCCGATCCATCGGGCAGAGAATGTGGTCTGGGACACATCCGTGCTGCCTGCGCGCACGATCGCTATGCGGGCGCTGCTGCGCAACCCGGCGTTCAATCCGTATGCCGATGTGTTCGTCGAGGTCTACGGCAAGATCGCGGTGAAAACCTACCTGACCGACCGCGCGCAGACCGGCGATCACCAGACTAACCGCGAAAAGCGGTGGGAAGCGCATCCGTCAAGTTTTCAGTACGCGCTGCGCCGCGACTGCTGGAGCGTCGAGGAAGCGCTGATCAACCAGATCTGCCATTTTGCCGATTTCCCGGCTGACCTGACGGCGCTGCTCACCGAAGCGGGCGTGCTGCACCCCATCCCGACACCGTATCGATGCCCGATCACGCTCGAACCGCTCTCGTTCACCGAATTCCGCGACGAAGTGCTGAACCCACGTCATGGGCGGTCGCACTTTCAGGCAGGTCATCTGAACCCGCTGCGCGGCGCGAGTGGCACGCTCGGAGAGGGTCACAACGCGGCGAACATCGGCTGGATTACCGCCGATGGCAACCGCATTCAGGGACACCTCTCGCTGGATGAGACGCGCGCCCTGCTGCGGCGCATTGCGGACAACTACCGCGCCGCCGATCTCGATTAGGGCTGCACGATGTCGAGGCACGCCTGACGTGCCAGTTCGCGCGCCTCGATGCGCTCCTGGATGACCTTTTCAACCGTGCGGATGACATGCTCGCGCCGTTGCGCGTCCTTTGGAATGGGCAGCACGATCTCGGTGATGCGGTTGCCGAGCGTATCGATGATGTCCTGCGTGTAGCTGCGCGCCTTGATCTGGCGGATGACCGGTTCGCTGCCAAATGCCGCCAGCAGCAGGTAGGGCGACAACCGCTCGTGGTCGGTGCTGCGAATCTTGTAGATGTGGCTCTGATACACGATGCGCTTGTCGTATGAGGTGATCAACGCGCATTTGCCGATCAGGTAGGTGCCGTCCCGCACCATCAGGATGTCGCCCGCTCGCACGTCCTGCTTGGCGGCAAGCGTCTGATAAATCTCGTCGCTCACGCAGTGCTTGGGGTCGATCTTGATTTCCCAGGTCGAAATGTCCGAGGTGCGGACGAACGGCACTGTTCCGCTGCCGTAGTGCAGCTTGCCGACTTCATCGCCCGTCGTGATTTTGAGTAACCCCTGCGCGATCAGGTCACCGACGCTCACCAGGTCGTGCGTCTCGCTCAGGTCAGCGAGATCGGTCTCCACGTCGAACCCGTAGTAACGCGGCGCAAGCGTGTCCTCGACCAACTGTTCCGGCGCGACCATGTAACCGAGATGGCTGGCAGTCAGCCGCTCACCCCGGCTCGCGGCACGCCAGCGCGCGATGATGTCGGGTAGCTCGTCCTTCTCGATGTCGCGTCCCCGGCTGTCCCGACCGCACCATTTCGCTTCCGCCATGAAAATCGGGCGGGCATCGTCATCAGGCTGCTGCTTCTTTTCCAGCACGAGCAGGCATGTCTTGGTGTGCGTGCCACCCTTGCCGGATGTCTTGAACAGCGCTTCCGGCATCCCGATCACCATGCGGATGTGCGCGCGTTCCTGGATGTACTGCGTGACATAGCGGTAGCCGACGCTGGACACCAGACTTTCCGGCACGACGATCCCCAGTCGCCCTCCGGAACGGGCGAACGAGAGCAGCCGCTCGATGAACAACACCTGCGGCGGGACGTTCGTTTGCAGCTCGGTCGATTTGGCATAGCGACCAGTGGCGCGGTTCAGCTTCCACTTGTAGCCGAGGTCGAAGGCGGCCTGAGTTTCCCGTGAAGCGGCGACGATCTTCGCGCCGAACGGCGGGTTCGCCAGCACAACGTCGAACTGACCGAGCTGGTCGGTCAGCGCAAACGGCTGACCCGCGTCGTCCTGCAAAGCGAGCGAGTCGGCGTTGTAGACGTGGGCCGGACACAGTGCCAGCAGTGACAGCCGCGCCGTCGCAAGCTGGCTGAGGTAACTGTCCTTGTCCACGCCGAACACACTCTGCACCGCAACATCGGGCGTTGCTCCCGCCTGGATGAGGTGACGCATGGATGCGCTGAGAAATGCGCCCGATCCGCACGCAGGATCGATGATGCGTTCACCCGGCTGCGGATCGACGATCTCGATCAGGAAATTGATCGCGTTCTGCGGTGTGAAGAACTGACCTTCCTGACCGCGTGCGCCGCTTCCCGTGAATGCCTCGTATACATCACCAAACGGGTCATATGCCGCCGCGTTCAGGTCGATGTTGCGCATCGCCTGATGCACGAACAGCAGGCTTGCGGGGTCGAGCAGCAGTTCGTCGTCTGGGACGAACAGGTTGGGCAGATGCGCTTTGACTTCGACGAAGGCCTGCCGATAGCGCTTCATCACGCGCAGCGCATCGTCGTCAGACAGATAAGGGGTGTGGTCGCGTTCGAGCTGCATCTTGCAGAACAGGCACTTGACCACTTCCTCCAGCAGCGCTTCATCGCGCGTCGCGCCCATCATGCGCCCGGCGAGATAATTGCGGATTTCGCGGAAGGCTTCGCGTGCGGTTCCGGCGAACAGCATCATTTGTCCGTTGGTTGACTTTGCCATTTCATTTCCTGTAAATGCTCAATCGCAAAACAGATCATGTTCTGCGTCGCTCAATTGTACGATGATTTGAGTGACTCGCAAAACAAAAACTGGCTGGAGTTACCGTCTCCAGCCAGGATGTGACGCTGCTCAACCCGCATATGCCTCATGCAGCAGGCGGGCGGCGCGCTTCATGTGCTTCCTGAACGTGTTGGCGCTGTGACCCACATCGGCTGCGGCGGTGCGGTAGCTCTTGCCATCGATCTGCGCCTGTAATGCCAGGCTCAGGCACGGCGTGTGGCGGTATTGCTCCAGCAACGTTTCGGCGGGCGCGGTGTGTCCGGCGTGGTACTCGTCCCGCCAGGCATGGTACGGCGAGGTGAACCGTCCGGTGCGGCGGCTTTGGTCAGCGCGTTCGACGGGCGGCTGCGGCGCGGGATATTCGTGCTGCTCCATGAACACCTGCGCGAATTCGTAGCGCACATCCGCCAGCACAGGCAGCACATACGCGTTGTACCAGTTCCAGGGTGTCATCCCGGCGATGCTGGCGGCATCCTTTCGACTGACCTGCGTGGTGATGAAGTAGAGCGCGATCAGGTGGCGCAGCGAGTCGCCGTATTTGTCGGACAGTTTGTGCATGATGCGCTCAATGTCCGTCCGCATATCGATCTCGGTGGCAAAACCCGCCCAGCGTTCGCCGCGCCGATGCTGCATCCCGTCGATCTGTTCGTCGGCAGTGTTGTGCCAGTGGTCGGAAATCATCGCCTCGAAGCTGTCATACATCCCCGCCTGATACTGCATCGTCGAAATTTTCGATCGCGCGAGGATGAAAAACACCGCCTGGCGGCGGGTTTTCTCGGTCAGGAAGTCACGCTGTGTGGTGAGCGTTTCCCACAGCGCCATAAACCCGTTCTGCAAACAGTCCTCCAGTTCGTGAAACGGCGCGTTGTAGCTTTTCAGGACACTGGTGGCGTAGTGGGTCAGGTCGGCGTGAATCTGCTCGAAAGTCAGTTCGTCTGCCCAACTGGTCGGGTACACGGCAACACGGGGGAACAGCTTGATCTGAAACGGGATCATGGGGGACACTCCCTCACACCGCTGGAGTCTGCCAGCGCAGTCGAGCGCGACCGCTCGTTCACGCGGCACAGCGCAGGGAAGGAGCCTGTCAAACAAAAAAGCCGCCCAGGTGGGCCGCTTTTGCAGTGTGAGATTAGGGCGGCTTTTTAGGCAGGTAGTTCGGTGGTCCCGTCCCGAAGGGATGGTGCCAGCGTACTGCCTGCCGATGTTTGATAGGAAGGAGTCACGCGCTGTACGATCGCCGCGCGGCGGGCGTGCAAGAGGTTCATTTACTCTGT
>JANRJX010000176.1:0-89929 GCA_033763755.1 Chloroflexota bacterium | reverse complement strand
CGGGCAAACAAGTGATTGTCGCCGTCATGCGTAAGCTCGTCCATTTAGCCTATGGCGTACTCAAACACCAGCAGCCGTTTGACCCCCATTATCTGGACAAACGGCTGCTTATAGCTTGACATTTAAGACGGTATCTCTCCCGAATGTTTGCTTCGCTCACTGGGAGAGGGACTTCCAGATGAGTCTTCTGGACTCCCCTCTCCCAGCGGTACTCCGCGTTTGGCGACCGAGGGCAAAGCGGAGGAAGTGGGGCTGGGGGTGAGGGCTGCCGGGTTACGCACGAGCGCCCGCACGCGCACGCTCGCACCTGCCAAACGCTGCGCCAGCGCGCCGCCGAGAAAACCGCTTGCGCCTGTGATGAGTACCTGTTGTCCGGTCAGAGTCAAGATCGTTGTCCTGTCGAAAACCAAAGTGTACGACCGGCAGCAGGTGCTTGCAATATTGTTGTGCACATGCCCGGCAAGATGTTCTTACGCCGTCGCCTGGCGGATGGCGCTGTTGACCCACATCGCGAACAGCACGGTCAGCACCGCGAACACGCTGAAACCGATCAACACCGACGGCTCGCTGAATGTGCCAACAATCAGCGCGCGGGCAGCATCAATCGCGTGCGTCAGCGGGTTGATCTGCGCAACTGTCTGCATCCACTGCGGCGCGAACGTCAGCGGCAGGAAGACGCCAGACAGCAGCAGCAGCGGCAGCGAGAACATATTGACTGACGACGCCAGCGCGTTTTCATCGCGCACCGCCAGCGCCAGCCCGTAAGACAGCGACGACATCGCCACGCCGATCAGGATCATCAGGGCGTAGAGCGCCACAATGCCGAGCAGGTCGGGGCGGAAGCCGAACAGCAGCGATGCCACGCACAAAACCGTGCATTGCAGTAGCAGCATCAGCACGTCCTTTGCCACCATACCGAGCACAATCGCCAGACGGCTGACGGGCGTCACGCGCAGCCGTTCGATCACGCCGTTGCGCAGCTTGGTGATCAGGTCGAAGCCGACGAACAACGAACTGAACAGTGCCGTCATGATCAGCAATCCCGGCACGAAGGTGTTGTAGGCGTTCGCGCCGCCCATGCCGGGGACGTTCTCCAACAAGGGTCCGTACAGCAGCAGGTACATGATCGGCTGCGTCAGCCCGACGATGATCCAGATCGGGTTACGCAGGGTTTCTGTGAACGCCGACCCAAAGATCAGGCGTGTATCGCGTAGCAGTTTCATGGGTTTAGCCTTTGGCAAATTAGCGCATTAGCGTATTAGATTTCAGGTGTCAGTTTTCAGATTTTCAATGCAGGGCGCGGGGGGCAAAATGCTCTGCGCTCTCTCCGTCTCTGCATCTCTGCGTTAAGAGTCTACGCTTTCCCGCAGCGAACGCCCGGTCAGGCGCAGGAAGACGTCGTCCAGCGTCGGGCGCGACATGGCGACCGTGCGAATGGGTACCGCCGCGCCGTCCAGCAGTCGCAGCATCTCCGGCAGCGCGCTGTCGCCGCCTTCTACCACCAGGTGCATCCCATCGTCGTCGGCGCGCACCTCGCGCACATAGCGCTGCGCCTTGAGCAGGTCGGTGGCGCGCTGGCGTGCGCCGTTCTGCACATCCAGCCCCAGCGCGATTACATCGCCGCCGATCTGTCGCTTGAGCGCGTCCGGCGAGCCTTCGCTGACAATCGTGCCATGATCGATGATGGCGAGTCGGTCGGCGAGCGCGTCTGCCTCATCCAGATAATGCGTCGTCAGGAAGATCGTCGTCCCGCCGTCGCGCAGCTTGCGCACCTCGTCCCACATGCGTGCGCGGCTCTGCGGGTCCAGCCCGGTCGTCGGCTCATCCAGGAACAGCAGGCGCGGCTGGTGCGCCATGCCCATCGCAATATCCAGACGCCGTCGCTGCCCGCCGGAATACGTCTTGACGCGGCGGTCGGCAAAGCTCGCCAGCTCAAGCGCCTCCATCAGATGCTCGGCGCGCCGATGGGCGTCCGCCTTGCTCATGCCGTACAACTGCGCCTGCAAGAGCAGGTTCTCACGCCCGGTCAAACTTTCTTCCGTGCCCCCCGCTTGTCCGACATAGCCGATGTCATTGCGCACATCGGCGGGGGCATGGAGCAGGTCATGCCCCACGACCGTGGCTGTGCCGCTGGTCGGTGGCAGCAGCGTCGCCAACATGCGCATGGTCGTGCTTTTGCCCGCCCCGTTCGGTCCGAGGAAGCCGAAGATTTCCCCCTCGCGCACCGTCATGTTGACGCCTTTGACCGCCTCCACCGTTTTCGCTGCGTCCTTGTCCTTGCCCGCCGTCCGGCTCTTGAACGTTTTCGTCAGCCCGTGTGTTTCGATGATGTTCATGGATCACTTCCTTTGCGCCGCCAGTTTGTAGCCTGCCCACACAATATCGATACGATTGACCTGCCCGTCGTGTTCACGCACGAATGCGAATTCGACTTCTCCTTTTGAGCGTCCATAGAAGCGAGTGTCCGAAAGCGCGCTCAATACCGCTTTTGGCAAGCCGTTGGTGTGCATAACCAGTCCATCCGGTTCGATGGTGAAGCGCAGTTCTGCCGTGCGCTCAAAGTATTCCATTGTGTACGTCCCGACATACGCCGTCAGCACTGCCGGATCGACCTTGACGAACGTCTTCTTCGTCGGCAGGGTGTAGGGCGCGCCGAACAAAATCGCCGCCAGCCCGTCGGTGATCTGCTCCCATGCCGCGCTGCCAAGATTGCTGACGAGGATGATCGTCGCATCGTCATCAATGAAGCGGGCGATGTTCGAGACGTAACCAGGCAGCCCCCCTGAATGACCGACGCTGCGATGTCCGTGAAGCGTGTGGCGTTCGAAGCCCAGCCCGTAACCCTTGCCATTCAACTCGGTGAGCGGCGTCCACATCTGGCGCAGCGTCGCCTGTGGCAGCAATGTGTCGGTATACAGCGCGCGGTCCCACTGATACAGGTCTTCGATGGTGGAGTGGATGTCCCCGCCGCCGCGCATGGTACTGGAGTCGAGCAGCGGCGCGCGTTCCATGCCCGCGCCCGTATCAATATAGCCGACTGAGCGACCGCCGCGGACGCTTGACCAGTCCAGTCCGCTGGCGCGCATTCCGGCGGGCAGCAGCACGCGCTCGCGGATGACGCGCTCGAACGGCTGTCCCGTAACCTGCTCGACGATCAACGCCAGCAGCACCCAGTTCGAGTTGCTATAACCAAAGTTGCTCCCTGGCGCAAAGCGCAGCGGTTGGTCGCGGAACAACCCTGTTAACTCTTGGGTACTGAGACGCGCTGACTGAATGCGCTCGTACTCTGTCGTTGTCACGTAATCCTCAATGCCTGATCGGTTGCTCAACAGATGTGCAATCGTGATGCGCTCGCCCTGCGGGTAATCCGGCAGCAACGTGCTGAGCGTGTCGCCCAGCGACAGTTGTCCCTGTTCTACCAATTGCATCATCGCAATCGCCGTGAACGGCTTGCTCATCGAGCCGATGCGGAACAGCGTGCGCGGGGTGTTCGACTGCCAGTCGTGATCCTGATCAGCGTAGCCGTAACCTTTGCTCAGGAGGATGTCGCCGTGCTGCGCCACCAGCACCGCGCCGCTGAAGCGCCCCTGCTTCGTATATGCCGCTACCAGCGTGTCGAGTTCACGGCTAATTTGACTGACACCCATGATGCGGTCGATCAATTGCTGTCCCAACATTTTCTTGCTCCTGATTATATGTGAACTTATATACGTACAAGTATGTATGTAAGTTGCGCAAAAAATAATCCCCTTCGGGATGAACATTCCCTCCATCATTCGGCGGGCATTATGACGGCAGCATTCCCTTGAAGAGCATATCGACGGCGGCGGGTGCGCTCTTCTTGATCGAGAACGACGATTGGTCGAGCAGCCATAACAGCATGTAGCCGTTCAGACTGGCGAAATAAGCGCGGGCGGCTTCCTCTGCATCCAGATCCGCACGCAGTTGTCCGCAGGCAATCGCCTCTTTGAAGCCTTCCATCAGGAACTGCACCTGATGCTCCATACCTTCCATCTTCCGGGCGATGCCCTCCGCTAAATCAGGCATCATCTCCGTCTTCATAACGCTAATCTCCTGGATTGCCCGCAGGTCGGCGTCATCTTCCAGTGCGGCGCACATGCGGATGAACTGGCGCTTGAGGATGTCCTCGAATGTGCCACCTTCGTCGATTGCTTGCTGAATGATGCGCCCGATGGGTTGGCTGTATTCGATAATCATATCGGTGTACAGTTCCGCCTTGCCGCCGAAGTGGTGATAGATTGCGCCGCGTGTGACTCGGGCTGCCTCAGCGATGTCTTCCAGCCGCGTCGCGCTGTACCCGTGCTGGCTGAAGACCGCGAGGGCGGCGCGCAGCACCGTCTGGCGTGTGATATCGGCTTCTTCTTTCGTCCGGCGTGGCATCGTTTTTATCGACCTCCTTTTACATACTATTACGTATGTAAATGTCATGCGATCAAACACCAGGGCAGGAGCAAGCAAATTCGCTGTGTAAGTCGTTCTATCGTGCAGAAATCGACTGTTGTGGTGGCAGCGGCAGCGAGATGGCGAAGCACGCACCGGACAGCGGCGAGTCGTTTTCGACCCAGATGCGCCCGCCGTGCGCTTCGACGACCAGCTTGCACAATGTCAGCCCCAGTCCGTGACCTTTGGAACCACGCAATGGGGCATTGCCTTTGATCTGGCTGAAGCGCTCAAAGATGCGCTCGCGCTGCTCCGACGGAATGCCCGGACCGCTGTCTGCCACATGAATCAGCAGGCTGTCCGGGCATTCCATCGTTTCCACCAGCACCGTGCCTTCGGCAGGCGTGAAGCGGATGGCATTGTCAATCAGGTTGATGAGTACGCGGCGCATGAAGTCCTGGTCTACGATTGCGGCAGACAGCGGCAGGACGAAATTACGTTTGATCGTCACATTGGCATTCTGGATGGAACTGCTAAGCGCATCGATAGCATGGTTAATGATGTCCGGCAGTTGTACAGGCGCGAGCTTGAGCGGCATTTCACGACGTTCCAACCGTGCAATATCGAGCAGGCTTTCGACCAGACGCATCAGGTTATTGGCGCTGTCGAGCGACAAGCCCAACGTCTTGCGAAGCGTGTCCTCATCATCCGTGACGCCCGGTTCATCAAGTGTGAAGCTCAGGCTGCTGATGATCGATGCCAGCGGTCCACGCAGGTCGTGGACTGCCATGTGCGTGATCTCGTCGCGATACGCCTCAAGCTGCTTCTGCTCGGTGATGTCGCGCAGCACCAGCAAGCGTCCGGAAATCTGCCCATCGGAATCGACGACGGGCGAGCCGATCTCTTCGATATACAGCGTCTGCTTGGGCGTCTGGCGCGAAAACTCGCGGCGGGTGATGCGCTCCGGCTCCAAACGTAGATGGCGCGTCAGCACATTCACCTGTTCACGGCTGTAGCCTGTGCCCTCATACGCCTCGTCACTGATATAGTGTTGTAAAACATTCACCAGGCTCTGTCCGATGTACTTCTCAAAGTCGATGCCGAGCAGCCGCCGCGCCGATGGGTTGGTTTCGTTCAGCCGTCCCTGCTTGTCGAGCAGGATCACGCCGTCGCGGGTGGAATTGAGGATGGCGCGCATCCGGTCGTTACCGGCGCGAATGTATTCATGCAGGCGTGTGTTTTCCAAATGTCCCGCCGCTTGGCTCGCTAGCAGGGCAACCGCTTCCAGGTCGCGCTTGACAAAAACACGCGGCTTGTCAAAGCCGACACAGAGAATCTCGTGGACGCGCCCGCCGCGCACAATCGGCACACTCAGCGCGTAAAAGTGCTGTTTGTCGCCATTTTCTATCTGGCGAATTTCCTGCACTACCTCGATCTGGCGCGTCTGTGCCGCGCGCAAAGTTGCGCCGCTTGTCTTGAAAACGTCCGATGGTTTCGCCTTCGCGTCGTCAAGATCGGTCTCTGCCATCATCGTCAGGCGGGCCTGGTCGCCGTGCGCGTCTACCGCAAACAGCACCCCACTGCGACCGTTGAGCATATCGAGCGCCGTCTTGACGACCTGCGTCGCCACGACGTGCATCTCGGTGACACTTGAGAGTTGCAGCGACAGGCTTTGCAGGTGCTTGAGCGTCATAATCTGGTTCTGACGGTCTTCCAGCATCCGGGCGTTTTCGATACTGATGACAGCGTGGCGCGCCAGATTCTTGAGGAACTCCGTCTCTTCCGGACTGAAGAAGTCCGGGCGCAGGCTCTCCATTTGCAGCACGCCGATGATGCGGTTTTCACTGATCAACGGGACACCGACTGATGACAGGTAGAGATTGGGGTTGCTGCTGCCCACGAACAGCGTCGTCTCGCGCGTGTCACGGATCAACACCGCTTCCCGCATTCGCGCAACCTGCCCGATCACGCCTTCATCGCTGGCGCGTGAACGTTGCGACCGTTCGAGCGTGCCGCCGTTCGTGTATTGCAGCACCTTCCAGGTCTCGTCGCTTTCCTGCAAAATTGCGACCTTGCCGGCGCTTGCCCCCGTTGAGCGCACCGCCATTTCCAGCAGCGTCGATAGAATCGTGTCCGGGTCCAGTGCGCTGGAAATTTGCTGCGCAATCGTCGCAAGAATATTGAGCTGTTCCAACCGTTCGGCAGACGCAGCCGTCGTCAATGTGTAGAGACGGGCGTTGAGAACGTGCGCGGCAATCTGGTTGCTTGCCATTTCCAGCAGTTGCCACTGGTGATCGGAAAAACTCCTGACTTCAGCATCGCCCAACAGGATGAAGCCGAGCAGGTCGTAATACGAAAGCAGCGGGAAGATCGCCAGCGTGCGCCCATGCAGCCTCAGTAACTCGCGCATTCCGGGCGACAGGTTGCTATCCGTCTCCTTGTATTGCTGCGGGCGTGGGCGCTGCTGCGTCCGCATCGTCACCAGTTCAGGGACGCGCGCTAACTGCCACGACGCATCTACACGGTCATCATCCTGGAGCGCGTCGCCTTTCAATTCCATAAGCGCAGCGCCGTTATGCTTCACCGTCATCAGTGCCAGCGAAATTGTCTTGACGCTGACCATCTGGCGCAGAATGCGAATCATGTCTTTCAGGACTTCATCCATTGACAGGCTGGCGGAAGACGCGCGCGAGAGATGGGCGAGCTGTGCCATTTCATAGGCATAGTTTTCCATAATCTCATACCAGTCAATGTTATCGAGCAGGCTGGCGCTGTAGCGCGTCAGGTTCAGCAAGTGTTCGCTCTGCGCAGGCGTCAGCCGATGAAGACGATGATAATACAGCCGCAGCAGCCCCAGCGAGGTATTGTTGCTGCGCAGGAGTTTTTCGATTGCCATCTGATAAGGGGACTCCGCCTGGAGTTCCGGGTAGCGCGTTTTGTCCGCGTGTTCCCGGTGAATATGCACGAGTTCGTCCCCCCAGTTATCGCTGTGACCCGGCAGCGTTGCCCACTGTCGCCGCTGCTCCGCGCTCAACTCGTATGATGCAGTCAGTTCAAACACCTGGGTTTCTGTGTTGACGCGGTAAAAGGCGGCAGCATCGGCCGCGGTGATATCCACCGCCGCTTTGACCGCGATTTCCATCGATTGGTTGCGGTCAAGCGCTTCAAGCATTTCTTGTTCAGCATCTAACACAAGCATAGACAGTGCTTGCTCTTGCCTGACTGTACTGATGTCCTGTTCATATACCGCCTGCTGCCGATGCATATCGAGCCTGTTATAGACAAAGGCAGCGGCGAAGGTCGCGACACTCATGACTGTCCAGGCGTTATCACGCAGCCACAAGACCGCCAGCACCGGAACCGCCGTATGCAGGAGAAGATCGAGTATGAGGACGGGCGGCTGGTATCCGGCATTTCGGAGCGCCAGTCGCAGCGTGTTACCTCCCGCCAGATCGCTGATGATCGCCAGCCGCACCATATAGCCGACCAGCAGCATAATCATCATAAGGAGGACCTGGGCGAGTTGCAGGGTGTCGTAAGGCAGCGGCACACTGAAGAGGCGGCTTAACCCAAGCACCACCAACGGTAAGGGCAGCAGTTCGAGCCATCGACGGCTGCTTTGCCATAGCATGTCCAACGTGGAGGTGGGTGTTCGCCGTAGCGTGTTCCAAACGCCGACAGCAGCGCTCGCCACGAGTCCGAGAAGCAATGCTTCGCCAGTGCCTATCGAGATGATGGTGACGAGCAGCAGCGCACTCGCCAGACCCGACCATGGCAGGCGTTCGATACTGGTGCTTTGAAGCAGCCAGTACAGCGATAATGACAGGAGCGCTAGCAGCGTCAACCCGCGCTCCAACCCGAATGGGGAGAGCGGTGCTGTGCCGGACACAACGAAGAACAGCGCAAGACCCATCAGCCCTATCCCCAACAGACGCGTGGTCAGCAACCACCGGCGTTTGCGTGGCGCAGACGGGGGGATGTGAGGTGGCGTGAGTGAAAATTCCGAGTTCATGCGCTACAGTTGCCTTATACTTGTGAACATGAGCAATTATACCAATTACATTTACTATAAGTCAATTTTTTAACAATGATTTTATCGCATCCTTTAATTTACGCATTTCAAGCAATATTCATAATCCTTATCTAAGAGTCGCTACTTCAACCTTGTCAATGTCATAAAACAGTACTTAAGTACCATAAAAACCCCCCCTATTATTGCAGTATGATCAATTTGGTTCCTTTTACCCATCAAATAAGTGTGCGATTCCCATCCCTATCAATCCACTTTCCTCCATCGTACCCAACATCATTCGAGGTCAATATGCTAGTCAGAGAAATAACAACCATTTCATTGGAATCTTTCCGTGAACGCTCACGCGGGAAAAAACTTGTTTTGCTATATCCCTGGACAAATTATAGAAACGTATTTTTAACTTATTACCTGCGCAGTCAGGGGCGTGACATTCTCTACTTCCGCGCCTCGTCCGAACAGACTACCCTCATGTCCTGGCTTCAGGGCGTCTATGATGAATTTTCACCCCTGCCCGGTGGTTTTGGCAAGCAGTTGCAAAAAGCGCTCGTGAACGGTGAAACCAAACAACTGGCAAAGGCGCTCGCTGCTGATCTGGGCAAGCATCATAAAGAAGCGGTCGTCTTTTACATTGATGAATTTGACCGCATCCCATTTGATGAAACGATGGCAACTTTTATGCGCGAACTTCTGGCGAACCTGTCGGAACACGTGCAGATTGCCGTCAGTTCTCGCCTGTTGACGCATCAACCCTGGTATGATTTCGTGCTTCGCGGCGATGCGGTCGTGATGGGAACTGAACGCCGTCGTGACGACCTGATGTTCCGTGTTGAAGACCGCGTCAAGCCCCAGCTCGAAGTCTATTCCTTCGGTCGTGGTTATGTACTGGTCAATGGCGAACCGATCACGAACTGGGACGGCGCACTGCCTCGCAATCTGTTCTTCTATTTTATTGACAACCCACTGCTTACACGAGACCAGATTTTTGAAACCTTCTGGCCTGATCTGCCGGTTAAAGAAGCGACCAACGTCTTCCATGTCACCAAGCGCAAGATTAGCGAACGCATTGGCATGAAGATTCAGGAGCCGGGCAGTTATGAACTGACGCAGTATGGCAGCGGCTTCTACACGCCGAGCGACAAGCTGGTACGTCATTATGATGTCATGGACTTTGAGACGGCGGTTGAACGCGCGCTGCTGACGATGGACGATCGCGAAGAAGTCCTGCTGCTTAGCCGTGCGATTGACCTGTATAAAGCGCCTTTCCTGCAAGGGCTGGAAATGAAGTGGATGGTGTCGCGCCGGGAGCGGCTGCGCTCGCTCTACGGTCAGGCGCTCATCAGCGTCGGGCGCATCGCCAAGAAGCGCAACGAGTCGGAAAAGGCACTTGGGCTGTTCACCCGCGCACTGCGCGAAACACCCGACCGTGAAGACATTCACCGCGAAGTGATGACGCTGTACATGAGCCTGGGCATGGTGGAAGACGCGCGTGACCAGTATCGGCGTCTGGAGAAGCATCTCAAAGAGACGCTGAACATCGAACCGTCCCGTGAGACGCGCGAACTGTTCCAACTGGTGATGGAACGTATCCGCTAATTCATAGTTCGTAACGCAGAGGCGCACTTGTTCGGAGACGCAGAGTTTTTACTCTGCGTCTCTTTTTGTTTGCATCGCTGGGTCAAGACTCTTTTTCTCCGCTCTGTACCTCGCGGAAACCGCGCCCATATGCCGTATGCCCCTGCCCGATGACTACAAACGCATTTGGATCGGCTTCCAGCACCACCTGGCGCAATGTGTCCACCTGCTGCCGACCAATCGTGACGAACAGGACGCCACGCGACTGACGTGTGAACATGCCCTTACCATCCCAGGCAGTCACGCCACGTTTCAGGTCATGGATGATGGCGTTGGCGACCAGCTGCGGGTAATCGGTGATGATAGTTGCTGTGCGGATGACGCTGGGTCCTTCGAGCGTATAATCAGACACCACGCCGCCTACAAAAACCGCGATCATCGCATACAACGCGCCTTCCCAGCCAAAGATCAACGCTGCCAGCGCCACGATCAGACTATCCGCATACAGGCTGCTGGTCCCCAGGGGAATGCCGTAGAGTTCTTGCAGGATGCGCGCGATGGTAGAGGTGCCGCCGAGCGTGCCACCGCCGCGATACACCAAGCCGGCTCCCACACCGCCGATCACGCCACCATAGAGTGCGTTCAGCAGCAGGTCGTCGCTCAGCGTTTGTGTCAGCAGGGGCGTCAGCACATCGATCAGCAGCGAATACAGCACAATCGCGAACACAGACGCGACGATAACGCGCCAGCCGCCAAGGATACGATAGGCAAGGTATTGGATGGGGATGTTGAGCAGCAGGATCATCAAGCCGACGGGCGTATTGAAGAGATGGTTGAGAATGACGGCGATGCCGGAGACGCCGCTCGGCACAATGTCGAATGGAGCCTGAAAGATGATGACCGCGACGGCGGAGATCAACGCGCCCAATGTGAGCAGGATGACATCGGTCAGGAACTGCCACCACGAAAAGCGTCGTTGCGTCGTCATCTTCATGCCCCCTGTGTGCGCTGCGTCACCGGAAATTAGACCGCCAAACGGTCGCTTGTGCCAGACGGTTGCTTGCCTGCGCGGATAAGGTATCATCGTCGGTCTCATTCATGAACGTTCGTGAAAGTTCTGTATGTCATCATGGCAAGCCTGACGTATGCCGCACCCAAGCAATTGCCTGACCAGCCGCCTCTGCGTCGCATCCTGACGTGGCTCTACAATCATCCGAATATTACGCTGGCGCTGCTGCTGCTGCTGCCGATGGCGTGGCTGTTCGTCGTCTATCTTGGCAGCATCGGCGGGCTGCTGGTGCAAAGCTTCTATTCGATTGATGATTTCAGCGGCGTGATTGTGCGCGAATTTACGCTGCGCACCTGGCAAGACCTGTTCACCCTGACGCACTTCGATGTATTTGTGCGAACGTTGGCGATGGCAGCGGCGGTGACGATTGCCAGCGCTATCATCGCCTTCCCGCTGGCGTACTATATGGCGCGTTATGCCGGACCGCGCACGCGCGGCTTGCTCTACCTGGGTGTGATGGTGCCGTTGTGGTCGAGCTATCTGGTGCGCGTCTATGCCTGGAAGCTGATCCTCGCTAACGAAGGCATTGTTACCTGGCTTTTCAACGGGTTGGGGTTGGGCTGGCTGCTGGATGGCATTCTGGCGCTGCCCGTTATTGGCGGCGAATCGCTGTCGTTTTCGCTGCTTGGCATGTTCCTGGTCTTCGTCTATATCTGGCTGCCGTATATGATCCTGCCGATCAACGCCGCGCTGGAGCGCGTACCGAAGTCGTTGATCGAAGCCTCGTCCGACCTGGGCGCGAAGCCCGGTTACACCTTCCGCAAAATCATTTTGCCGCTGGCGTTTCCAGGCGTGGTAGCAGGGTCGATCTTTACATTTTCACTGACGCTGGGCGATTACATCATCCCGCAGATCATCGGCAATTCTGCGCCGTTTATCGGGCGTGCGGTGTATCTGTATCAAGGCACGGCAGGCAACATCCCGCTGGCAGCGGCGTTCACGGTCGTGCCAATCGCGATCATGCTGGTGTATCTGCTGCTGGCGAAACGCGCAGGCGCATTCGACGCACTATAGAGATACTTAATGCAAGGAATTCGCCTTTACACGCTAACGACGGCTGCCTGTGCCTGAGCCAGCACGTCTGCGAACTGGGCGTAATGCCCCGCCTCGTGCTTCAAACCGAGCAGGTAGTTAGCGGTCGCGTTCAGGTCGCCAAATTTTGCGCGGGCGTTATCGGAAAGCTCGCGGTAGACATCCAGATGTGGCATGTCGGGGAACGCATCGAGATAGCCGAGCCGCATCCGCAGGCTTTCGTCAAGCCGCTGCAACGCCTGCGCCTGCGTCGTGATGTCGCGCCAGGGCGTTTCGTAACGCAGACGCGGTTCGCGCGGGTAGGGAATGCCCCGCGCCAGGATGGATGCGATTGCCGCCGACTCTTCGCTCGTCGCAGTGACGTGCGCCACCAGGTGCCCCAGCGTCCAGCCGATATGCTGTTCATCCGGTGCAGCAAACGGATCGTTTGCTTCCGGGTCGTGCGGCACGAACGTTATCATGGCGTCGTCTGCCTGCTCGATGATAGCTTTTAGATGGTCAATGCTGGCAATCGTCGCCTGGCGCAGGTCGCCCACACGCAGCCTGCGTCCCAGTTCAAGTAAGGTCTGTTCGTCGCGCTCAATCGCTGTGAAGTCAATCATTATGAGGATCCTGGATATAAACAACAGACATCCGATGACGCGAGGATGACAATTCTTTCGCAGGATTACACTGGGTGACTGAGTGTTTGTTTAGTGGGGGCACGCGCGCGAGGCGGCACTGCCTTTGCTGGCGATAATCTCACGTGCTTCGTCAAGCGTGTGCGCGTGAATGTAAACATTGGCGGCAACTGGATCAACTGTCGTGACGATCTTGAAGAGATTTTCGATATAGTGATTCTCGCACACCAGTACCAGGTTGCGAGTACGGGTACGTTCGTGCGCGCATTTGCGCAGACGGGCAGCCGCTTCTGGCGCAACCACACAGTCGTTGTCTAACGTCAGCACGACATCAATTGGCAGGTCATGCGTTACGTCTTTATAAAGCTCACGCGCTTTGGCGCTTGCTTCCTGGCTGCTTTGGGGGGTCCATTCCTTGCCGTAGTCGATACGCAAGACTGTGCGTTGATAGTTATCCCATTCAACCCTGGCGCTCATTTTACCTCATCTGTGAAACGTTACACGACAACGATGTCATCGTTTCATAATTTGATAGAATTGTCAAGAATTCCCCATATTGCAATTTCTTACAAGCACTGTGCAAGTCCGAGTCGTGTTACACTGGCACTGCTGGTGAACCAGGAATACGACCGATGACGTTTACCCTTCCAATTGCTCTGCTGCTCCTGCTCGTTCTCATCCCGATTGTCTGGCTCGGCTACCCACGCCTCCCTTTCCGCCGCACGCGCGATCTTGTCAGCCTGGTGCTGCGCTGCCTGATCGTGGCGCTGGTGGTGCTGGCCCTGGCAGGTGCCCAGGTCGTGCGTTCGGCAGATCGGCTGGCGGTGGTGTTTCTGGTCGATGCGTCGGACAGCATCAGCACGGAAGCACGCGAAGAACAGCTTGCCTACATTCGCGATAGCCTGACGCGCATGACCCCGGACGATGAGGCGGCAGTGATCGTCTTCGGCTCAAACGCCCTGGTAGAGCGCACCCTGTCCGGCGTGCGCGAACTGCCCGGCTTGCGCTCGACGCCGATCACAACTAACACTGATCTGGCAGAGGCGATCCGTATCGCGCTCGGCATTTTCCCCGCCGATGCCGCCCGCCGTATCGTCATCCTCAGCGACGGCGCGCAGACGGTCGGCGATTCGACGCTGGCAGCGCGCCGCGCTGCCGCGACAGGCGTTGAGATCAGCTATGTCCCGTTCGAACGCGGCGAAGCGACCGAGGTGCAGGTAACGGATGTGCGTGCGCCGGATGAGGTAGCGGCGGGCGAAAACTTCGACCTCGCCTTCACCATCCGCGCCGAAGCGGCTACCCCCGCCACGATCACGGTGCTGGCGGCAGGCGAGATTTTGCTGCGGCAGGACGTTGAACTGCGCCAGGGCGATAACAACTACGCCATCAATTTGCAGGCGGGCGAGGCGGGCTTCCGCGACTTTCAGGTGCGTGTCGATCCGCAGGGCGGCGATGCCTTCTATCAGAACAACCAGTTGGGCGCGTTCAGCCAGGTCGTCGGTCCACCGCGCGTGCTGCTGGTCACGAGCGACCCCGCCGAGACGCAGTACCTGAGTGCGGCCCTGGCGGAAGTCGGCATCAGCACTGATGTCGTCGCACCCAATCAACTGCCCATCGGTCTCGCGCCGCTGGCGGAGTACGAAAGCGTCGTGCTGGCGAATGTATCGGCAACCGCGCTGACCAACCGCCGTATGGACGTGTTGGCATCATATGTGCGTGATCTCGGTGGCGGGCTGGTCGTGATTGGCGGTCCGGAGTCGTATGCGCCCGGTGGCTATTTCCAGACACCACTCGAAGAAGCGCTACCCGTCGAAATGCAGATTCGCGATCAACAGCGCATTCCGCAGTTGACGATTGTCTACGTCATCGACCGCTCCGGCAGCATGGGCGCGGGCGGACCCAGTGGCGTTGCCAATATTGAACTGGCGAAAGAAGCGATGATCCGCTCCATCGACTTCTTGCAGCCGTTGGATCGCGCGGGCGTCGTCTCGTTTGACACGGAGGCGTCGTGGATTGCCACCGTCCAGCCCGTGAGCGACCGCGCCGCCCTGCAAGGGCTCATCGCGGGTATCGGCATTGGCGGCGGCACGGACATCGAGGCAGGCTACAATCTGGCGGGCGCAGCATTGGAAGAGGACCCGTCACCGATCAAGCACATCATCCTGCTGACCGACGGCGGTGCGGATCCCGGTCAACTGGTGCAGACTGCCGAGCGCTTGAACCAGGAGGCGGGCGTGACGACCAGCGTGATCTCGATTGGCGGCGGCGTGCAGTTCCTGAGCGATATGGCGCAGGTCGGCGGCGGCAATTACCACGAGGTGATGATCGTCGAGCAAATCCCGACGATCTTCGCTTCAGAAACCGTGCTGGCAACGCGCGCCTACATCATTGAAGAGACGCCGTTTGTACCCAACCTGACCGCCAACAGCCCGATCATGAACGGTATCACCAGCGCGCCGCCGCTGCTCGGCTATGTGGCAGCGACGGCGAAGGATACGGCGCAGGTCATTTTGCGCACGCCGGATGGCTTTGCCGACCCGATTCTGGCGACGTGGCAGTACGGTCTGGGGCGCTCGGTAGCGTTTACCAGCGATGCGACGGCGCGTTGGGGCGCAAACTGGGTGACGTGGGAAGAGTACGCGCGTTTCTGGAGTCAGACGATCCAGTGGACGATCACCGAGACAGCGGAGAGCAATGTCGAGACGCGCATCGTTATGGAAGGTGAGACGGCGCGCGTGATTGTGGACGCGCGCGACGGAGCGGGCGGCTTTGCCAACGGTTTGCAGTTGCAGGCATCAGTGGTCGATCCCGAACTGGGCGCGCAGGTGATCACGCTGCAACAGGTCGCGCCGGGGCGCTACGAAGCAACGTTCACGCCCGGCACGGAGGGCGCATACTTCGTCCGGCTGACGGGCGGCGGGGAAGAGACAGCCGTCAACCAGACCAACGGCTGGGTGATGAGCTATTCCCCGGAATACGATACGCGCCCGGCGGACGAAGGGCTGGCGCTGCTGGCGAACCTGGCGACGCTGACGAATGGGCGCTCACTGCTGGATGACGCGGGGGCAGTGTTCGCCCACAACCTGAGCGCAACGGCGGCGTTCGTGCCGCTGGCTCCCTGGCTGCTGCTGGTGGCGCTGCTGCTGCTACCGTTCGATATTGCCGTGCGCCGCCTGTTGATCACGCGCAGCGATGTGGCGCGGCTGCGGGCGTTCCTGTTCCCGGCGCGTGCGGCGGCGGAGACGAGCGCGCGGCTGGCGAGCCTGATGGATGCCAAGCAGCGGGCGCAGCAGACGATTGCCGCCGAACGCGAGCCAGCGCCATCATCGACGATTGCCGCGCTGCGCGGACGCAAGTCGGATACCGCCGCTGTAGGGACGCAACCTGTCGCGCCCCCACAAAATGCCCCCCAGAACACGCCGCAACCAACGCCGACATCATCGCTTCCCACCGCACCCGCGTCGGACGCCCCGCCGCAGGGCAGCACCGCCGGGCGGCTGCTCGAACGCAAACGGGGGCGGGAACGTGGTGAATGATCTCACTTCAAACGAAGTGCGAGCTTTGAACCAAAGTTTGTGATACAGGAGACATCAATGATCCGGCAGACGCAGGTGGCGGTCGTTGGAGCAGGCATCGTGGGGCTGGCGCACGCACTTGCTGCCGCTCGCAAAGGCTATTCTGTAACGCTCTTTGAGCGCAATGCGCGGGCAGTTGGCGCATCCGTCCGTAACTTCGGCATGATCTGGGCAATTGGCAAGCCACCCGGCAAAATCCGTGATCGGGTGCTGCGGTCACGCGAAATTTGGATCGAAATTGCACATCAGGCAGGTCTCTGGCTGGACCAAAATGGGTCATTGCATGTTGCCCACCATCAGGATGAAATCGATGTTTTGACCGAATTCTACGAGACGCTTGGTAAAGCTATCGGTGGGTATGCCTTGTTATCTCCCGAACAAACCTTGGAGCGCAGCGGCGTCGTTAAAGCGCAAGGGCTACGCGGCGCTTTGTGGAGCGAGACCGAAATGCTGGTCAATCCGATGGAGGCAATCGCGCGTCTGCCACAGTTTCTCGCCGAACGTTATGGCGTCACCCTGCGTTTTGACCAAACGGTACGGGCAATTGACTATCCTACCCTGGTGACGACAGATGAAACGTGGCGCTGCGAACACATCTTTGTTTGTACGGGTGTAGATTTTGAGACCCTGTTCCCGGAGGCATATCGCGATAGTGGGATCGTGCGCGCAAAATTGCAAATGCTGCGTACAATTCCTCAACCTGCCAATACCCGCATCGGTCCGTCACTGGCGAACGGTCCGCTGATGACAGGCTATCTGAGTTTTGCGCACTGCACATCGCTCAAAGCATTGAAAGCCAGAATTAACCATGAGATGCCGGAAGTAGAGCAACACGGCATGACCGTTTACATGTCTCAGTTACCAACGGGTGAAGTCACCATCGGGGACACGCATGTTTATGATAATACTGTTGATCCCTTTGACCGCGAAGACCTGAACCAAATGATGCTCAATCATGTCGAACGCTACGTGCAACTCCCCACGCTTGCGATTGCGCAGCGCTGGCATGGTGTTTATGCCAAGCGCTTCAATGCCTCTGAGCTGATCGTAAAGCCTGTAGACGGCGTTACGGTGGTCAATGGGTTAGGGGGTGGTGGGATGTCACAATCGTTTGGCTTAGCGGAAGAAGTGATTGCGAAGATGCTGTTTTGAAGCTTTTCCAGAGGTGGATTTAGCGAATGACCATCCCCATCCTCCACACACACCGCCTGCTGCTGCGTGAAATCGTCGAGGCAGACGCGGGCGCGATTATGCAGATACGCGGCGACTACGAAGTCACGCGCCACAACATCGGCGCTGCCTACACGGACATTGCGCAGGCGCAGCGCTTGATCGCAGGTATTCGTGAAGACTGTGCGGCGGGCGTCCCGCGCTGGGGCATCACACTCAAGCCGGATACGCTGCTGATCGGCATGGTCGGCTTTAACACGCTGTCGGAGACTGACCGTCGCGCGTCGATCGGCTTCGACCTGGCACAGGCACACTGGGGCAGCGGCATCATGAGCGAGGCACTGCGCTGCGTGCTGACTTATGGCTTTGAGACGCTCAACCTGAACCGGATCGAGGCGGATACCAGCGAACACAACACCGCTTCGCAAGCATTGCTGCGCAAACTCGGGTTCCGTGAGGAGGGACGCCAGCGCGAGCAGTTCTACGAAGACGGTGCGTTTCACGACCTGGTGTTGTGGGGGCTGCTGCGGCGGGAGTACCCGCCTAATCCACCACCGCGTCCAGCGCCCGCCCCTGCGTGAACGCGCGGATGCTGCGAATGATCAGATACGCCACGTAGCCGACCGGACCGAGCATCAACGTGAAGAACAGCACCGGAGCCATGATCAACCAGTGAATGCCGCGCGCCCGGCTGTCCAAATATGCCCAGCGCCCGACCAGTAAGTCGAACGCCAGAAAGTGCGCCCACGCCACCGCCGCGCCGTACTCCGTGCCGAGCAACTGCGCCACCCCCGCCAGGCTAGGGTTGGCAACGCCTACCAGGACCTGCGGTAGATTGGGAATGACCAGCGCGACGTAGATGATGGCAGGCACAATTGCGACCCAGGGCGAACGCATGATGCGTTCGACGGGCTTCCACCAACCGAGCAGGATCATCGCCAGCCAGAACGGGATCGTCAGGTTGCTGAGTGCAAACAGTGTTTCGAGAGACATATACGACTCCTTATGTAGAGAAGAAACGGACGACGCAGTGTGAAGCCTCCCCCTGGGATGCCTCATCCGCTAACGGGCAATTCGTTGGGCTGCAAAGTAGCATTGCGCGCTTGCGTCCTCAGCACAATACCCGCTGCTACAACTGATGTGGCAATCAGGACTCCTGCTGCTGTCAGCGTTGCAGCGTCTGGTGCGATCAACGGCTGCCCACGTCCCGCCTGCCAGAATGTGATGAAGACGATACCCGCGTAGAAGAAGCTGGCGACCCACAGCAAGCGGCTGCGCGTGACTTCGCCCATGCCACGCCCAAAGCGTGCCAGCACAAACACCAGCAGCGGCAGCACCTGCATCGCGTGCAGCCCCAGGAAATGCGCCACACGGTAATCGCCACCGACCGTACTCCAGCCGACAATCGGCAGCCCCGGACCGCCGTCCGCCACGCCGACTGAGTGTGCGCCCATGATGGGGGTGTCCTGCCCTGTAACCAGCGTGACTTCCTGTTCCCCCGTCGGAACTGTCATCGCAAACGCCATCGCCATGCCGATCAAGCCAATCACCACGCCCATACGGAGCGCCACCACCATCGCACCGTCTGGTAATCTCTGGAACGACAGCAACCCTGCCAGCAGCAGCCCTGCCAGCCATGTCAGGACAATGGCGACCGCCATAATCGAGAAGAGAGCTCCATCGAGCGCTGTGCTAAAGTTAAAATGACTGGTGGTGCCGCGTGCCGCTTGCAGCGCGATAATCACAAACTCAACCGTCAGAGTGATCGTGGTCAGCCAGGCGGCGATGGCTTTCAGGCGCGGACGACCCTGTACGAAGCCGAGCAGCCAGACGAACGTGAATGAGTAAATCGCAATTGAAATGGCGAATTTGGCTGGCTTCAACCAGGCGGGCTGCCCGGTGATGACGCGCGGATCGGCGAAGACGCCGATGATTGTCAAGGCGAGCGAGATGATCATTGCGATGCCCAGCAGCGTAAGCGGGGCGTTGGCGCGCCACGCACTGCGCAGGGTATCGAGGATGCCGTTGGGTTGAGGCATGGGGGCTGTTCCGATAGCGTTCATGTACAATCTTCTCCAGGTTAACTTGCAAATCGTCAATCTGATATGTCACACTATACATACGTCAAGCGTGACATATAGTTGCGCGGTGCAGATGAGTAATCGATAAGTAGGGTGTGGAGGAGCGAGCCACCTGGTCGCCTCTCCAAGCCGCAGTGAGAGATGAAGCAATGATGACAAGCACGCTCGGATACGCACTGCTGAATTTGATCGCCTGCGAACCGCAGACCGGTTACGACCTGAGCCGCACGCTGCAAGAGCGCATCAGCTTCTTCTGGCAGGCAAAGCACAGTCAGATTTACCCTGAACTGGCGAAGCTGGAAAGCGCGGGCTTCATCACACATGAAGTCGTGCGCCAGAACGATAAGCCGGACAAGAAGATTTACACACTTACAGACGCGGGATTGGCAGCGCTGCGGGCATGGGTAGTTGCGCCGCTGGAGATGTCGCCCGCTCGCGATGAACTGCTGGTCAAAACCGCCGCCATCTGGCAGGCAGACCCGGCGCAGGCGGCGGCACTGTTCCGTGATCATGAGCGCCAGCACGCCGAACAACTGGCGCTGTACGAAGGGATTCGCGCCACGCTGGAAGAGGAGTGGGAGCGTTCCGGTCGGCGGCGCGATCTGCCCTGGTTCGGCAGCTACCTGACACTCATGCGCGGCATCAGCTACGAGCGCGAATACCGCGACTGGTGTCGCTGGGCGGCGGAGATGGTGGAGACGAGGGACTAAAGTAAGGCAGCATCATCTGTGCCAGTATTCGTGCTATTGTGCGCTGTGACTCTCACAGCGCCACATGCGCGTCGTCGCCCGCGTACAGCACGCGAATCGGTGTGCCTGCGACCGGCGGCAGCTGCGCCCGCAGGTCCAGACGTGACTTGCGCTGCGTACCTGTCAGCGTGCGACCGTCCGGCGTCGTGAAGCGGTAGTGCAGCAGGATGATATGCTCGCGCTGCCGCCCGACGAACTTGCGCTCAATATCTACCACTTCGCCCGCCATGATCTGCCCGTCGCGCCGCAGCCGCTCGTAACGCCCGCGCAGCTGCCGCGCTTGTGCCAGTTCGCGCCGTATCCACCAGACGATCGACACCGAGAGAAACAGTGCCGCTCCTACCGTCATCAAGCTCAACAGTGGCACACCTTCAGGCCGAAACAGCGGGTCGATCAGCCGCGAGAGGGCGGGCATGTCCGGCAGGTACTCCATCAAGAGTCGATTGTCCGGCGGCGTGCAGGCGCGGTCATCCGCCGCGCTCGCCCTGCCGACATAGCGCTGCCCTGCCACCTCGTAGGTGTAGATGATCTCAGTTTCGATTTCGGTCGTGAACAGGTAAAAGCTGTCGCAGCGTGTCAGCGTCGCTGCGATTTGCACCGCCCGCTCATCGAACGCCAGCCCCTGTACCAGCGGCGCAGCGAGGAGGCTCAATTGCGAGAGTGCCAGCAGCGCCAGCGGGATCAGGAACAGCACTGCGCAGCCAATGCCGAAGCGCACATCTGGGTCTCGGTCGCCGTAGAGTGTGCGCAAGTCGAGCTGGCTGGCAGCGGTCATGTCGGCATAGCGTGGGTCAAGCGTAAATGGCGGCTGGGGTTCGCTGGCAAGCTGCATTATTTTGGTGCCATACGAATCGCGCCATCGAGCCGGATGACTTCGCCGTTGAGCATCTCGTTTTCGACGATTGCCTGCGCCAAATGCGCATACTCTTCCGGTTTGCCCAGCCGCGACGGGAACGGCACCTGCTGACCGAGCGAGACGCGCGCCGCTTCCGGCAGCGCCGCCAGCAGCGGCGTATCGAAGATGCCGGGCGCAATCGTGACGACACGGATGCCATCGCGCGCCAGGTCGCGAGCAATCGGCAGTGTCATGCCGACGATACCGCCCTTCGACGCCGAATACGCCGCCTGCCCGATCTGCCCGTCATACGCCGCGACGGACGCCGTGTTGACGATCACACCGCGCTCGCCGCCCGCATTCGGTTCATTGGCGCTCATCGCCTGCGCCACCAACCGGATGACGTTGAACGTACCGATCAGGTTGATACGGATGACGGTCTCGAAGACCTCTAGCGGATGCGCGCCCTGCTTGCCTGTGGTACGCAGCGCCATACCGACACCCGCGCAGTTGACCAGCACGTGCAGTGTGCCGAGACTCTGCGCCTGGGTGATTGCCGCGCTTACGTCCACCTCGCTAGTCACGTCGGTGCGGGCGAAGGTCGCGCCCAGTTCCGCCGCCAGCGCCGCTCCGCGCTCGGCATTGATATCCGCGATAACCACGCGCGCACCTTGCGCTGCGAAGCGCCGCACCACTGCCTCGCCCAAACCCGACGCGCCACCGGTCACGATTGCCGCTGCGTTTTGAAGGTTCATTATTTCACCCCAAAGATAATCTATTGCTGAAGTTTACGAATGGGGATACTGTAGCAGTTATTGGGCAGGCGCGCATATAGATGTGATGCTCTTGTGCTACGATAGCTGGCAGGATGACCGATGGACACAAACAAACCCACCTTTACAACGATTGACGAATACATTGCGACGTTTCCCGAAGACATCCAGCGCAACTTGCAGGAATTGCGCGCGCTCATCCGTGAAGTCGCACCGGAAGCGCAGGAAAAGATCAGCTACCAGATGCCGACTTTCTTCCTGAAGGGCAATCTGGTCTATTTCGGCGCCTTCAAGCACCACATCGGGCTGTACCCCACACCGGGCGGCATAGAGGCATTTGCGGACGAACTTGCACCTTACAAGAATGCGAAAGGCTCTGTGCAGTTCCCGCTGGATAAACCGCTGCCGCTCGACCTGATCCGGCGCATCGTACAATTCAGGGTTGAGGAGAATTTGCACGCCGCCGCAAAGAAGAAGGGATAATCAACAGCGCGATGATTATGCGCGTTTGACGTAACATCCTGCGTTGCTCGGATGATCCTTCACCAGCGCGTTGCCTGGCACATCGCGGATCACCCACAGCACGAGCAGATCGCCCACCGCTGCCGAAATCATCACTGCACTCAACAGCATCAGCGGCGCGTTCACCTGGACAAGGCTAATGATCGCCGGGACGATACCTGTCAGGATGCCGGGCAGCGCCGCACCAATGCGGTAAGCGTTGGCACGCATCGGCACTTTGGCGTGGCAGTAAGGGCTCAGCGTCTTGCGGTCAATGCCGAACGTCAAATCCTGCCAGCGCAGATTGCCGAATAACTTCCAGCCCACCGCATGAATGAGTTCGTGAATCACGATCAGTGCAGCAAAGGCGACCAGCGCCACCAGCAGGTCGTACTCGAACGCCGTTGACCAGAACGCCTCCCAGCCATGTATCAGGATATAGATCAGCAGCGGCACAATGAGCATGACGATGCTCAATACCGTCGCCTCTCGGACGATCTTGGTTAGCGGGATCGAGACATCCTCGTATCCTTCTGGCGGCGTGTGTTCCGGTTGCGTCGTGACGGTCGTCATGGTTATCCTTTCGGCGCTGCAGTGGGCTGCGTGCTGAGATATGCTAGCGACTGACTAATCAAGCAATGCCATCGTTCGCGCTTTGGCGACTGCCTGTGTGCGGCTGTCGACATCCATCTTATCGTAGATATGGTTGACATGCCGCTTGACCGTGCCGACCGCGATGAACAGCCGCCCGGCGATCTCTGCATTAGATAGCCCATCGGCGATCAGACGCAGCACTTCCAGTTCGCGCTCACTTAACCGCTCACCATCCGCCCCGTGCGCGTGCTCTTGGTCACGCGCACGTCCGGCGTGATTCAGTACTTCGTCGACAAAGCGCGGTGCGACATGGCGCACGACAGGCAGCAGTGACAAGATAGATTCGCCCTCCTCCAGAAAAGCACGGATGAACCCTTCCGGCGCGGCGAGCGCGATTGCCTGTGTCACGTACTGCACAGCCGATGAGCGTGTATCCGCCGCCTGCACCTGGAGCAGATGGATGGTGATCAAGGCGCGCATCATGCCACTTGATCGCGTGAATGCTTCCAGCTTCGCCAGCCACGCCCGCGCCTCTGGAATAGTACGCTCCAGCACCAGTAGCCGTGCATACACCATCTGTGATTCCAAGTTCAGGTAATTCGGCGTATCTTCCACCGAAAACTTCCCCTCCTCCGCCCACGCGCGTGCTGCGTCAATTGCCCCGGCGCGCAGCCGCAGCAGTATTTCCCAAGCCGCAAACCAGCGCGCATCGACAAAGCCTGTCTGTGCTGCAAGCTGTTGTGCCGTGTGCAGATGTGTTAACCCCGACGCGCGTTCGCCCATGGCATCGCACAACAGCGCACGGTAGGCGTGCGCGAACATGCGATACGGTTCCAAACCGATCTGTTCACTCATGCTCATGCCGCTGTCCAGCGCCGCCTGTGCTGTGTGCAGTTCATTCGTCTCACAGTGCAGCCGCCCCAGCCAGTTCAGCGCCATCCCCGTCAGCGCCGCCACTTCCCCACGCTCATTGGTGAATCGCGCCACCGCCGTCTTGCACAAGGCTATTGCTGCCGCCAACTGCCCGTTGAGATACAACGCGCTGATATGAGCCGTCAGGATAATGAGGTTGAAGAAGTCCGCATTGCCCAGCAGCGTATCGGGATTTGCCGCCTCTATTGTCGCCAGCGCTGCTGTAAGATTGCCGCTGCGTTTGTGCGCCTCTGCCAGCGACCAGACCGCAAACCAGCGCCAGCTCGGTTGGGTATCGTCCAGTATATCGAGCGCCCGCACCGCTGACTCAATTGCGAGCGGGTAATCGCGCTGGTAGATCATCGCCAGGAACGCCCGCAGGACAAGCGAAGACCTCGCAGTATTGCTCGCAAATCCTTCCGAAAGCGACTGGGACGCACTTGCGCTGTCCATCCACACGGTTGCCAACGGCAGATCTCCCGTCAGAGCCGCAACCCAGGCGCGATAAAGCGCCAGCGCTGGATCGCCACGCAGCACATCGGCAGGCAGCGCGTCCAGCCAACCGCCCAGCATTTGCAGCGCACCCCTTTGCAGCGTTTCTTCCGCTGCCACGCGCACTAAGTTAGCAAACGCGCGGCTGTCTCCACTGAGAGTAAAGATGGCTTTGGCGTGGTGGATCGCCTGTATGCGGCTGCCTTGTTCAGCGTGCCAGGCGCAGGCGCGTCCATGCAGCGTGACCTGCTCTGGTGCGCTCAGCATGGCACGCAGCATGTCCGCAAATAGATGATGGTAGCGATACCAGTTTCGCTGGTTATCGAGCGGGATCAAGAAAACATTCTCTTTGTCCATTTGCCGCAGTAGCAAATCGCTATCGTTCCGTCCGGTCACGGCGTTGCATACATCGGCGTTTAGCCGCTCCAGCACTGCCGTCTGGCTCAGGAACGCGCGTACCTGCGGCGACTGTCGCTGCAAAACTTCACTGATCAGATAGTCCATCACGTAGCGATCACTGCCTGAAAAAACGTGGATGAACGACTCCACGCGCTCAGGCATCTCCTGCATTGCCAACGCCGCCAGTTGCAACCCCGTGATCCAGCCTTCAGTGCGTCCGCCCAACGCTCGCAGTGCGTCAACGGGCAACTCCTCACCAAGCATGTTGTTCATGAACAGGCGTATCTCGTCGGGATCAAAACGCAGTTCGCGCTGGCGTAGTTCGGTGATCTCGGCGTGGGCGCGCAGTTGTGCCAGCGGCAGTGGCGGATCTTCGCGCGTGCAAATCACCAGGTGCAGCGCCGGTGGCTGACGTTCGATCAACAATCGGACGATCTGCTGGACACCTGTGTCATGGATCAAATGATAGTCGTCCAGCACCAGCAGCAGCGGCGGTAGCAGGGCAATATCATTGATGAGCGCCGCTGCTAGATGTGGCAGCGCTAATGCCTGTGGCGAACCCAATAGCGCTTCGACATTACGTGCGGCGTTTGGGTCGATCTGTCGCAGCGCCGCGACCCCATAGCGCAGGAACTGGATCGGGTCATTGTCATCTTCGTCAAGCGATACCCACGCCTGCGGGCGCTCCAGTGCTGCTGCCCACGCTGCAATCAGCGTCGTCTTGCCGAATCCGGGCGGCGCAGACACGAGCGTTAACCGCTTCCCCTGCGCCAGTCCGTCATTTAACTGCGTGAGCAAGCGCTGGCGCAGGATGAATTGCGGACGCTGCTGCGGCACGAACAGCTTGGTAGTGAGCATGATCGGGTTCATCGTCGTTATCGCTTCACTCAAAGGCAGACTGCAAGTGTACTACTCACCCTGTACCACCTCCAGTAGCGATAGTCCTAGGTCGCGCAGGCGGGCGAGCAAGCCGTAGAGCGACGATTGATCTGCGAGCCATCCGCTGAGAACCGTATTGCCATCCGCGTCGGGATGGATGTCCATGCTGGCGAACCAGTCCGACCAGCGCTCTTTGTCCAGCCGCCCACTCACACGAATACGATAGTACACCCCGTGATTGTGTTCAGATAACGAGCCAGTGTCCTTCTGGAGATACATTAACCATCTCCTTTCGCTTACTCTCGGCAACAGGCAACCGTTGCGTGCTTTCCCATGCCAGAGCAGTGATGTTCTGCATGATTTGTGCCGTGACGGCGTTAACATAGTTCCAGTTGTTGGCGTCGCCGTTGAACACCATCGGCTTACCAACGGTGATGGCATATGGACCTTTGGCATACCAGCGCGCGACTTCCGCTTTACCGTCAACGGTGGTTTCGATACAGCGAATTTGGCTGCGATCCAGCGCAATCCCGACCGGAATGATCGGCGCGCCTGTCGCCAGCGCCAGCCGTGCCATGCCGGAATGCCCCGCTAGCAAGCTGCCGTCGCGCGGGCTGATGCCGCCTTCGGGGAAGATGGCGACCGGAATATCCGCTTCCAGCTTGCGCATCGCTGCCGAAAGCACCGCCATGCCATTGCCAGATACGACGCGGATATGTCCAGCGGCCTGCAAATAGCGCCCGAAGACAGGGACTTTGAAGAGCGTATCGTGGATCATGATGCTGATCGGCGTTTCGATCAGCTTTGTGATCAGGAATGGGTCCGTCGTCGTCGGGTGGTTGGGTGCGAAGATTTTCGCACCCAGTGGCAGCGGTGAATGGTAAACAATATCCAGGTCATACATCCAGTGCGCGAAGCCATCCACCAGTTTGCGTCCGGTGTGGTAGAGCTTGTTCGACATCATTTCATCCTCGTCATGTATCGTCCACAGGCTCACTATCGCACAACGAGGCGTGCAATGTCGTGTATCAGGGGGTGTATTCGGGGGGTGTATTGTGTTCGGTGGTGGGAATGCTTATCCTTTCGGCGCACGCGGGCGCACCCTATCGACTGAATAGCTCAACGCGATCACATACGTCTGGTCAATCAGCAGCAGTTCCGAGCCGCGCGAACGCCCATGCTCGTCCGTTGCACTGAACTTATCGTCTATCTGAAGGCTCGCCGTCATGCCATGATGCTTCAGTACCTTCGCCATGCGCTCGGCAAGCGGCTGCGGCATGATGCCGAGCAGCCCTGCACCGCTGTTGAGCAGATCGACGAGCGGCGCAGCGCGGTTGATATCGGCGCTGATCTCCGTCAGATGCCGCCAGGTGCCGAACGTGCTGGCATATGCCTGCGACACATCCAGCACCAGCTCGTTCAGATGATCCGGTTTGCCCGTAAATTCGACCGCCACGCGCGGCAAATTGTGATGATAAAGCAGCGGGTGGTCGTGTGTGAACGTCAGCTTGCCGAACACACCCAGTGTCAGGCGGTGTTCGCGCACGCCAAGCGCGCGGATGATATAGTTGCCGCGTGGGCGCAAGCCCTGTATCGTCTCGTCATATTCGGCGGTTTCCAGCAGCAGTTGCAATTCGTTCGGCACACCGCCGACCTGCACGGTCAGCAGAATGCCGTAATCTTTGTCCTGTCCCAGTTCGGTGAGCAGTTGTGCGCGGTCGGGCATGATGATTGTCCAGATAAGCCAGTTTGCTTCACCCCATTCCCTCTCGATTGGAGAGGGGCGCACAGTTTGGCTCAAGTAGAAGCTGCGCAGGGTGAAATCGCTGCGGACATTATATCCTCGCTTCTCCTGCTTTTCGATTGGCGCATTGGCACAACAGGCGGTACAACTATGCTGGGGAAGCAGCAGGAGCAATCACCGTGAGCGAACGTACCACCGTTGCCTTGATCGCACATGATGGCAAAAAGCAGGCGATGCTTGAATTTGCGCGCGAACACAAGCATGTGCTGGCGAAATATGAGCTGGTCGCCACCAATACGACCGGGCGGATGCTGCGTGATGAAGTGGGGCTGACCGTCACGCTCATGCTGTCGGGACCGATGGGCGGTGATGCGCAAATCGCGGCGCAAATCGCAGAAGGCAAGATTGAAGCGGTCTTCTTCTTTGTCGATCCGCTCGCCGCGCAGCCGCACGACCCGGATATCAACGGCTTGCTGCGCATCTGCAATGTGCATAATGTGCCGCTGGCGACCAACGCGGCGACGGCATCATTCGTCATATCCGCCCGCGCACTGTAGATTCAAATCAAGTGCTTATTCTCTAACCTCTTACATGGAGATTGGCTCATGACCTATGAAATGATCCTGATCGAGACGCCAGCGGCGGGCGTGGGGCTGGTGCGGCTGAATCGCCCGCAGGCGCTCAACGCGCTCAACGCCCAGGTCACACGCGAAATCTTTGATGCGCTCGAAGCCTTCGACCGCGACCCCGCTATCGGCTGCATCATCCTGACGGGCAGTGATAAAGCCTTCGCTGCCGGAGCCGACATCAAGCAGATGTCAATGCAAGGCGCGGTCGAGATGATGCGCGATGACTTCACCGATTGGTCGCGGCTGTCGCGCATCGGCAAGCCGATCATCGCGGCGGTCAGCGGCTATGCGCTCGGCGGCGGCTGCGAGATGGCAATGATGTGCGATATGATCATTGCCTCGGAGACAGCACGCTTTGGACAGCCAGAGGTCACGCTCGGCATCATCCCTGGTGCGGGCGGCACGCAGCGGCTGACGCGCGCGGTCGGCAAGGCGGTGGCGATGGAGGTCATGCTTGGCAACCGTCACCTGAACGCGCAGGAAGCCCACGCGGCGGGTCTGGTCAACCATGTCTATCCAGTCGAAAACTATCTGGATGAGGCGATCAAGCTGGCGCTCAAGATCGCAGATATGCCGCAAATCGCTGTGCGCCTGATCAAGGATGCCGTCAACAAGGCGGAGGAACTCGGCTTGAGCACCGGGCTGGAATACGAGAAGCGCAACTTCTACATCGCCTTCTCGACGGAGGACAAGACCGAGGGCATGACCGCCTTTATCGAGAAGCGTAAGGCGGCATGGAAGCAGCGCTGACCGTATTCTACACGCACCGACTGCGGGGCGATCTGGCGCTGCTGCCGCGTCTGTTCACGTTTGTGCGCCAACTGCGCGCCGAACACGCGGCGGGGATGCCAGCGCTGCTGATTGACCTGGGCGAAAGCTGCGCGCCGGATGCCTTTCCGTGCGACGTGACTGGCGGGCGCTCGACATTAATCGCGCTCGATGCGATGGGCTACGACGTAGCAAACGTGAGCACGGGACTGGCTGAGGCAGAGCGCGTCAAGCTGGCAAACAATTTCCTGAACATGGTTCTGATCGACTCGCATCACACATTTGGCGGCGGCGACTGGCACATCGGGTTGGAGCCGCGTTCGCCAGACGACCTCTGGATCGATGTCAGACCTGCCGCAGTCACCGCGCTTGCGGACAATCATCTGCGGCTGGCGGCGCTGGAAGGCGGGCAGGTTGGCGTCGTGCGGCTGGCGGCGACCGATGATGTGTGGCGGCTGGTAGCACTCGGTGTCTTCTCCGTGCCGGATGACACGAAGCCCGACGCGACGATTGCGGGCGCTGTCGAGTTCATCCTGAGCGAAGCACGGTATACGCAGAAACGAAAAGATCTTAACGCAGGGGGGCAGGGAGCCAGAGACGCAGACGAACAATAGATCTGCACCTCCGCACCTCTGCGTTAAAATCCGGCTTGATGGTAGAAAGGCGACAAGATGCGATTAGCGGTGATTTCGGACATACATGGCAACGTGGCAGCGCTGGAGATCGCGCTGGCGGATTTGCAGGCGGCAGGCGGTGCGGACAGGCTGTGGGTGCTGGGCGATCATGCCTGGGGTGGACCGCGCCCGGTCGAGTGTATCCAACGCTTGCAGTCGCTGACGACCGAATGGGGCGAAAACAATATCAGCTTTATTCGCGGCAACACCGACCGCTATCTCGTCACTGGAGCGCCACCCACAGGCAAGGCTGCGGACAGCGCTGAGTCGTATGCCAAACTCGCGCCAGCTCTGCGGGCGGTGACAGCCAATATCGACTGGTTGCTGACGAAGCTATCGTATGCTGAATACGAATGGCTGACGAAGCTGCGCGGTGAGCTTGATCTCGATGTGCCGGGCTACGGCGGCGTCATCGGCTACCATGGCACGCCCGGCAATGACGAAGGCTACCTGAAACCAGATACGCCGCTCGACGAGGCGGATGACGCATTGCTGGATCGCGAAGGGCGGCTCGGCATCGGCGGGCATATCCATCAGCAAATGGATCGCGACTTGACGCGCTGGCGTGCGATCAATGTTGGCAGCGTCGGCATGTCGTTTGACAAGCCAGGCTATGTCGAATACGGAATCTTCACATTTGAAGGTAGCGACGTCCAAGTCGATTTACGCGCCATCGCGTATGATGTTGAGCTAGTGATTGCGGACTTGCAGGCGAGCGGCTATCCGGGCTGGGAGCAGACAGCGAGGCGGCTGCGCGAGGGGATGTAGGGGCAGGATGTATCCTGCGCAGTGCACTGCATCCTACCCTTACAACAAGCCTGCCTCTTGCTCCGCCGCGGTCAGCGCCAGCTCGAAGCGTTCCAGCCCTTCATGCAGCGTCTCGCGCTCGATCATCAGTGCCGGGCAGAAGCGAATCGTGCTTTCGCCTGCGCCCAGAATCAGCAAGCCGTGATCGATGGCGATACGTTCCAGGCGGTTGCGCAGCGCTCCGGCAGGTGTGCGTTCCTCGTCCAGCACCAGTTCGACGCCGACCATCAAGCCGCGTCCGTCAAGGCGCCCGTAGCGCATCGAAGGATGTCGTGGCTGCATCTCTGCCAGCGCGTCCATCAGGAATTCGCCCTGCTCAATCGCGTTCGCCATGTACTCGTTCTCGATCAGGTCGAGCGTCGCCAGCGCCGCTGCGCACGAGATCGGGTTCCCGCCGAACGTGCTGCCGTGCGCGCCTGGGGGCCAGCTCATGATCTCGTCGCGGGCGATGATCGCGCCCAGCGGCATTCCACTGGCGATCCCTTTCGCCGCCGCCACGATGTCCGGCTCCACGCCAAAATGCTCAATCGCCCACCACTTGCCCGTTCGCCCGACGCCGCTCTGCACCTCGTCGGCGATCAGCAGGATGCCGTACTTGTCGCAGATATGACGCAGGTCTTGCACAAAGCGTGGATCGGGGACGACATAGCCACCTTCGCCCTGAATCGACTCGAAGATAATGGCAGCGACCTGTTCACCCCGGAACAGCTTCTTGAAGACCACATCTTCCAGATGGCTGGCGCAGATGCAGCGCGCCTGGCACTGCGCTTCTTCGCGCCCGTGCAGACAGCGATAGGGATTGTTGTAGGGGATATGATGCACACCGGGAATCAGCGGGAAGAAGCCATCACGCTGCACGACTTTGCTGGCAGTCAGCGACAGCGCGCCCATCGTGCGCCCGTGAAACGAGCCGTAGAAGGCGATGATGTGCGGGCGTTTGGTATGCCAGCGCGCCACTTTGACCGCGCCTTCGACCGCCTCCGCGCCAGAGTTGCACAAAAAGACCCGCGCCGGGTCGCTGAACGGCGCGATTGCCGCCAGCCGTTCTGCCAGCTGAATCTGGACATCGTAATAATAATCTGTGCCTGCGATATGGATAAACTTTTGCGCCTGCTCGGTGATGGCGCGCACAACTTCCGGGTGGCTGTGACCTGTGGCGGTGACGGCGATACCAGCCGCCAGATCAATATATTCGTTACCGTCTACATCCCACACCCGCGCGCCAAGACCGCGTTCAATCACGAACGGGTAGCGCGGCGTCATCGAGCCGGACATCACTTGATCGTCGCGCGCGATGAGCGACTGCGCCTTAGCACCGGGGCGCATGTAAACATTAACCGCCATACTGATAATCTCCAAAACTATGATGCAGCGCATCGTGTTGTCATGAATACAAATCAGTATATCATTTGTCGTGGCACTCCATCAATCAAGCGGTCTTAATGTGATCTGATGGGTCGTATGATGGACGCGGATTGTTTCCAATACGCACATAATCCCTATACCGATTGAATGAGAGGAACCAAACGTGCAGCACGCCATCCGCCGTAAGTCCGAGTATTGGCAGCTGACAGTCTTGTGGGCAGGAACAATGGTCATCCTGATTTCCCTCATGGGACTGGTCGGTGTCCGCTTTCAACTCCAGTACCCGGATATGTTCGCTGACTGGACGATTGAACAATCTCTGCCCGAAGCACAGCGTTATTACATTGCCGACCCGTTTCTCAATCCCTTTGTTGCTTTCGACTCAGAGTACTACCTGGCAATCGCCATCAATGGCTATGGCAATGAGTCGGTATTAACTGCTCCACTGCCTGATGGCGGTGAGATCCCGCGCGATTATGGTTTTCTGCCGCTTTACCCGCTGTTGATGCGCATCATTGGGGTACCGCTGGGGATATTGGGGATGGAACCTATTCCAGTATATACGCTCGCAGGCATGGCTATTTCCATCATCAGTTCCTTGGTTGCCTGCTTTGCTTTGTACGACCTTTTTGTAACGACACTGGGACGGCGACGCGCACTGCGCAGTGTCTTCTACCTGCTCACCTTTCCGAGCGCGTTCATCTTTGTGATGGTCTACACGGACAGCCTGACGCTGGCGCTGCTCCTGATCATTCTGACTTTACTCCGACGCAGACAGCTTTTATTCGCAGCAGTATTATCGGCACTAGCGGTATGGTTGCGGCTGACCAGCGTCATCCTGATCCTGCCACTGGCGTATGTGTGGTGGCAGAGCTACGGCTGGCGCGGCAGTGAGCGGCGCGTGACTGTGAGCCGTGAATCGATTTTGGCTGCCGTGTTTGTCTGCTTACCCATTGCCTCCTATCTGCTCTGGCGTGTGACGTTAGGGGATGAATACGCGCTGGTGCAGGGACATCTGGGGCGCGGCGGGATCGATATTGTGGGCAGTGTGCGTGCCTGGGGAGCAGCCGTCCTCAGCATTCTGGGGCTGATCGATATCTACAGCGATGCGGAACGACTGTCGCTGGTGCTGGAAGTGATGATGATGGGATTGGGACTGCTGACATCGCTGCTGGCATTTCGGTATGATCGGCTGGTAGCGCTGTTTAGCATCGGCTTAGCGGTCGGCTTGTTCTTCAGCGGACCGCCTGGCAGCCATGTGCGCTACATGCTCGCCGTGCCTGCCCTCTTCCTGATGCTGGCAGTGTGGGGGCGGCGCTTATGCTTCGACCGTCTGTGGTCGCTGGTGAGCATTGTGCTGTTAACATTGGGCGCAGTGTTATTCACATTTAACTTCTTCGCCATATGATGCAGCGTCTTTTCCGCAGCAAGTTCGTCCGCGATACGCTTACGCTCCAGGTGGGCAAGGTTATCGCCACCGGGCTGGCGGCGCTCTCAACGCTGCTCGTGCTGCGCCTGCTCGGTCCCGAAGAGTACGGGCGTTTCGCGCTGGCACAGTCGTTTATGGCGCTGTGGGTCGCGCTCGATCTGACAGGCATTGGCTCATCGATCAACACACACCTGGGGGTAGCAATCGGCAAGCGCGACGCAGATGCTGTGCTGGACGCACTGGCGGTCTTCCTCAAGATCGCGTTCGTCGTCACGCTCGCAATTATCGCGCTGATCGCGACGCTGGGTCAGCCACTTGCCCAACTGCTGCACGCCGACGCGGGCGACATCGGGCGGCTGGCGCTGCTGCTCGCCTTCACCCTCCCCGCTGATTACGCCTACGCGCTGGCGATTACAAGCTTTCAAAGCCGCCGCCAGATGCGCACTGTCGCGATTGCCCAAAGCCTGAACCAGCTCATATTGACGCTGTGTACCATTGCGGCTGTTCTCATGCAAGCGCGTGCCGAAAGCCTGATCATGGCACGGCTGGTATATTCGTACAGCACAATGCTTGGCGCATGGCTGGCGTATGCCCGGCTGCGCGGCGGAGAAACGCCCTTCCCGACAATTGGCATGCTGCTGCGCCGAGCATGGAGCGTAGCCCCACGCCCGTATCTGCGCTTCGGCTTCCTGAATGCGGTCGATAAAAACCTGTCAAACCAGTACACCCAGCTGCCGCTGCAACTGGTGGGCATACTGGTGGGCGAACGTGCGGCGGGCTACCTGTCGTCCGCGCTGGCGTTGATCGCGCAGGCAGGCGTGCTGACCAGCGCTGTCTTCGACAATATGCAGGCGGTCGTGCCACAGATGGTAGGTGAGCGCGACTTTGCGCGACTAAGGCGGAACTTCGGGCGCGTGCTGCGTGTGCTGCTGGTGGGTGGCGTTGTCCTCTACGCGATCGCTGCTGCTGTCGCTCCGTTTGCCCTGCCGCTCCTGCTTGGCAGTGAGTGGGCAAACGCCGTGCCTGCGTTTATGGTGCTGGCGATCTACGGGGCGCTGACGACCTTCGGCGGCATCTTTGGTCCGTTGTATCGTGCGCTCGATCTCATCCGTCCGGCAATTGCTGCCAAGATCGCTGCGCTCGTGATCGCGCTGCCGCTTGGTTACTGGCTCATCAGCAGCAGCGCGCTGGCAGGCATAACGACCGCCGCCTTGCCTGGCGAGGCGGTCGGTGCACTCGGTGGCGCATGGACGATTGTGCTGCTGTTCGCGATCTCGGTCGGGCTGACGGCGATCATCGGGCTGCGAGGGTTGAATGCCGCAGACGATACACGATTGCCACAGGCGTAGACGGCGCGCCGGGCTGCCTGTCTTCTGGCAGCAGACGCGGCTCGGCAATCGCATCGATAATCAACCCTGCGGTGCGCGCAGCGGCGTGCATGTCGCTGTAGAGATGCACGTAATGCTCGACAGCGAAGGTCGCCCCGCCGCTGCTGAACGTGCGCCGCGCCCCGCCGATAAACAGCAGCGGATGCACATCGCTGATGAGCAGCACGCCGTCCGGCGTCAGCACGCGCGCGCACGCTGCCAACACGGGCGTAATCGCCTGCACATGCCCAATTGCCAGCCCGCACACGATCACGTCTACGCTGCTTGTCGCCAGCGGCAGCGCGTCCATCGTCGCCAACCCGCGCAGCCGCAGTGCTACCTGTGCCAGCATGTGCGGGCTGTTGTCGAGCGCGATCACCTGCGCCGCCCCGCGCGCCTGTGCGATCTGTGCGTAGCGTCCGCTGCCACACGCCAGGTCCAACACCGTCCGACCGTCCAGCGGCGGCAGCAGCCCGACGAGCGCCGCCTCTTCCGCGCGCATCAGCGCGTTGTGGGCGTGGGCAGGATACGCCGCCGCCCAACGCGCATAAGCATCAATTGACGGCAAGGTTTGCGGTGTCGAGCGCGCGAAAAGACGGCGCAACCAATACATAAGCCTCCAGGTCCTTTAAACGCCAGTCCGCCGAGGACGCAACAGGGATTTTTGAGCCTGGCGTGTTTTGAGTCGTGGCGGTTCAAATTGCCGGTTACACCATTGCGCGCAGCACGCCGCGCAGCAGCGCCGTTAGCTTCGGTACGATCACCTTGCCTGCCTCCATCACCTCTTCATGATTGGCGTCGGTATCGGCGTCCAGCACATCCACGCAGATATTGGTGATGCCAGAGAATGCCAGTACCTTCATCCCGCCATGCCGCGCAACGATGACCTCATGCACTGTAGACATGCCGACCGCGTCCGCTCCAAACATGCGAATCAGGCGGATTTCGGCGGGCGTCTCAAAGCTCGGTCCTGCCTGGACACAGTACACGCCCTGGCGAATGGCGATGCCCTGCTCCCCAGCGACGCGCTGTGCCAGCTTGCGCAGGTCGCGGTCGTAGGCGTTGCCCATGCCGGGGAAGCGCGTACCCAGTGCATCCTCGTTCGGTCCGATCAACGGATGATGCCCGGCGATGCCGACGATGTTGATGTGGTCTTCGATCAGCATGATGTCGCCAACCTGGTAATCTTTATTGATGCCCCCGGCTGCGTTGGTCAGGATGACGGTTTCCACGCCGAGCGCGCGCATGACACGGATGGCGAACGTCACCTCCTGCATGTCATAGCCTTCGTAAAAGTGTGCGCGCCCGCGCTGCACCAGTACCGGCTGCCGTTCGAGCGTGCCAATGACCAGTTCGCCCGCGTGACCGGGGACCGTGGAGACGGGAAAGCCGGGGATGTCCTCGTAATGGATGTGTGCGGCGTCCTCGACTGCCTGCGCCAGCGCGCCCAAGCCGCTGCCCAGCACAATGCCAATCTTCGGCGCTACAGACGCCCGCGCGCGGATGACATCCGCCGCCTGCTGGTAATCTGACAACCTGTAAGCCATTAGCGACGCCCTTTCCAAGCATAGTTGCAAATTAAGCGAAGGATGATTATACTCACTTCGTAAACTGCGTTCACCCTCGCGAACGTTCAGTTTTTGAAATCGCACACAAATTTTCGGCAAATGTAAGGCGACTGGATATACAATAAACATGGTGCAATATCGCACATCCCATGATGAGGACGAGACCATGAGCGCCATTAGCGCACAACAGGCAATGACGCACTATGCCCAGGCATATCAGCGGCTCTATAACCGTGCGCCGCGTGACTTGCGGGCACTCGATCATGAATGGGTGGTCGTGAACGGGGCGAGAATGCGCGCCAACGAGCTGGAACATCTCACGCGCCAGTTGCAGCATGAGTACGACCAATCCCAGGTGCAGCGCAAGGGCGTGGTGATGAAGCTGCTCAAGTTCTTCCGCTCACAATAACGACCCTGTAGGGACGTGCAACGGCACGTCCGTAATTACGCAAATAAAAAGAGACGGCGCATAATTGCCGTCTCTTTTTTGTTGCAATAAGGATGAAAGTCGGGGCGCACGTTCGTGCACGCCCCACCGCCGTTACGGACAGTTGAACCACAGGTTCGACGCCGATAGATTGGCACCCGGAATGAGCACCCAACTACCACCATTCAAACGCCACTGCACACGCAGCCAATCATTGTTGGTGTTTTCCTTCATCCGCGCCTCGAAATAGTACGCTTGATTGGCGTTGAGGGTCACTGCACCCGACGCGCTCGTCCAACTGGTGAAGTTGGTCGCACTGGTGCTGTTTACGAGGGATGTGGGGCTGGTGTGATTATTCGAATTCGTCCCGCTGGTGTTCAGGAAGACCTGACCAAAGTCGTTGTTCGAAATGCGGAACTCGTAGCTGCCGGTCGTCGTCGGGATGAGGAACCCTGCGATGCGCAGACCATAGTTATCACCATTGTTGCTGGAGCTGCTTGCAGTCTGCAAACCACCGCTGAAGGCAGTTACTGCACAGCTATCTGGCGTGTTGCTTGTGAAACGACTGTCACCCGTGAACGACGCCATCGTCGTCCCTGTCATGTTGTCCCAGCGCTGCACTGCCAGACTGCCCGTCGTGTACGTCGCTGGCTGCGTGTAGATTTCGAGCCAGTTGGCGTTAATGCCGACACCGGACGGGAAGCTGAACGTCACGAAAATTGTGCGGATGCCCGTCGGCGTGCCGCTGCACCCCGCGCCTTGCGTCGTCCACGTCGCCCAATCGCTGCCAGCATTGCCGTTGAAGTTGATCGTACAGAAGACAGTACCTGTCGCACTGCCCGTGCGGAACTGGATCGTCGTGGCATTGGGCGTGGTCGCACGCGCACGCACTTGCAGAATACCGCCGCGCAGATCAATGTTGTTGAATTGCAGCCAGGCGTTGTTTTGGACGTTATTGGTAATCTGACCATTGGATGCGTCATCCGGGTCATATTCACTGTTAAACGTCATACCTGAATTGCCGTTATTTCCTTCGACCTCAAGACGCTGTGCCTGCGTGTTGGGGATGGACGGGATCGCCGTTGGTGCGGGCGTCGCGGTCGGCGGAATCGGTGTCGCGGTTGCAGGTACAGGGGTTGCAGTTGGCACCGCCACGACGGAACCGCTGGAGCAGGTCAAGCCAGTGCCGGACAGGTTGGTGCCGGGAATGACCGTGCGTGTGCTGTCGGCGGGGGTTTGCCAGGCAACTGCCAGATTATCGCCGCCGCCGCCTTCTTTCATCAGCGCTTCGATGTAATACGCGCGCCCTGCCGTCAATGTGATCGACGTTGATGTCTGGCTGGCGAACTTCGTCCACTCGCGGCTGTTCGTCCAACTGGTGTGGAAGGCGATTCGTGTCGCATTTGCGCGGCTGGCAGTCGTGCTGAGCCACAGTTCGACGCTATCATCGCCCGCAATCGAGAAGGTGTAGCTGCCCGTGACCGTCGGCAGCAGATAGCCGAACATGCGCTGACCGTAGTTATCGGCGCTATCTGTTGGCGCTTCAAAGCGCGTTGGGTTGGTGCATTCGTTGGGCGAACCCGGATAACGCGCGTTGCTCGTCAGGTCACTGATATTTGTACCGCTGATGCCCGTATAGACGGCGCGCAGCAGCGAACCTGTGGTATACGTTACACCATCCACGACAACCGTGCCGCCTGTGCCGCCTGTGCCGCCGCCACTGCCCCCATTCAAGATTTCGATACCAGACAAGTTCGCCGCGCCGCCGCTGGTCGTCAGTTCGATGGTGCCGTTTGTCACCGTGACCGTCCACGGACCCAGGCGCCGCCATGTACCCGCCGAGCCGGAGGCATAGTTGGTCTGAACCGTCGTGCCGTTCAGTAAGATATTGAATGACTCATTCGTGTTGTCTTCCCAGAAATGGGCATAGACCGAATAGGTCGCATTGGGAACCGAGGTGACTCGCACGGCCAGTGAGTTGCTCCAGGTCGAGCAACGGATCATCGTCGCCCGGTTGGCGTCCGTCGCCGGGTTAAGCGTAACGCTCTGATTGCAGAAGTTGCTTCCGTTGGAGCTGAGGTTGGGCGCTGAAGTTCCTGCTTCCCAGGTGACGCCATCAATAGACAGACTGGCTCCATTGATATTGATCGCGCGGTACACAGCAGGAAGAGGTGCCGTGGTTGGAACGACAACGGTAGGAACCGCGGGAGTATTGGTTGCAACCGTGCTGCCACCGCCGTTGGGTGTCGCGGTGGCGACTGTGCCGCCACCGCCAGTACCACCGCCGCTGCCGTTGGGCGTTGCGGTCGCGACTGTGCCGCCGCTGCCACCACCACCGCCACCGCCGCCGCTCCCGCCGCCACCACCGCCACCACCGCCCGTCGGTCCACATGTTACGCCAGCGGGACAGGGCGTAATAGTAGGCAAAGGCGTCAGCCAGTTGCCGCCGTTGAGCGATGGATCATACAGCGATGCCACTGAACTGTTACAAACACCGCCCGGCTGCAACTGGCAGCTCAGTCCTGTGAATGTGTTTTCCGTGGCGCGCCCCAGAACAAACACGATACCGACAATGGCGATGCCAATAAGTCCAAGCAAGAGGGCGTACTCAGCCAAGCCTTGCCCATTTACAATAACCTTGCGCAGACGTTCGCGAAGATGTGTCAGAAACATGCGCTTACCTCATAAGAACAGAAAGTCGCGCGGTATACAGGCTGGATAAATGATGAACACACCTGCATCCCCACAACCCCATCGCTTCCATCTCAAAGTATAAATTTCTTTTGAGGCGAATTGAGTAAATCAACGGAAAATTTATAAATATTTCATAAGTCATTATCGATTTTCAAACGCTGTCGACACTGTTTTTCTACAAAGGACACGCGCGAATGAGCCAAATTCTGACACTGGAAGATGCGCTGCCGGCGCGCCAGGCATTGCGCACAGCGGGCAAGACTCTGGTCTTCACCAACGGGCATTTTGATTTGCTGCATATCGGGCATCTGGACTATCTGGAGCAGGCGCGGGCGCTGGGGGATGCGCTCTATATCGGCGTCAATGGCGATGGCAGTTCCGAACGGCTAAAGGGGACAGGGCGCCCACTCGTGCCTGCGCCGGAGCGCGCTCGGCTCCTGGCGGCGCTGCGCCCCGTGACGGCGTGCATTCTCTTCGAGCAGGATACGGCGGATGCGCTCATCAACGCGCTGCGCCCTGACATCTACGTCAAAGGAGGAGACTACCGCGACAAGCCGCTGCCGGAACGCGCGCTCGTCGAAAGTTATGGCGGGCAGGTGGTTTTGATTGACTATTTGCCGGGTCACAGCACCAGCGAATTGATCCGGAGGGTGAAGGCGCTACCGTGAGGTCGGCGTCATGGGCATCGCTTCCAGCACGCCCGGCGTGATGACCGGACCGGGTGGCACGAGAACAATCTCGCTCATGGTGCCGCCCGCCAGCAGCTTGATCATGGTATGGACAGCAGCACGCGAAAACTGCTCGCGCCCGACATCAACCGACGCGCGCATGTAGTAGCCTTCAGCAATGTATTCGCGCGCCAGCGCTTCGGCGTCAATGCTGATGATGCGCACGGCATGCGGCGCGATGCCCGCCTCTTCCAACGCGCGAATCGCGCCGAACGCGCCCGCATCGTTGATGCTGAGGAGCGTGTCGAATTCGAACCCCTCTTCCAGCAAACGCTTGACTGAGTTGTAGCCGTTGTCTTGTGTCGCTCCCAGGTAACGCCCAAGCACTTCGACATCCTGCGCGTCTTCACGTACACCGTCTTCGAGGCCGTCTGCACGAACGATAAGCTGATCGAGATCGGGATAGTCGAGGATGATGACGCGCGCCTGTCCCGCGCTTTCGGCATTGATGAGACGCGCCGCCTCACGCCCGGCAGCGAAGCCCATCTGGTATTCGTCGCCTGCCATCAGCACGCCGCCGTAGCTGGGCATCTGCCCGTTCATCAGCACCAGCGGTATCCCGGCAGCCTGTACTGATTGCAGTACAGTTGCCAGCACCGACGGATCCAGAGGACAGACGATTAAACCGACTGCGCCTTCCAGCCGCGCGCGCTCTATCAACGGTATCTGGCGCGATTTGTCGCTGTCCGGGTCGTAAGCGCGATATGCAAGGCCAAACTCGCGCGCAATATCGCCCATCTCGCGCGTTTGCGTGGCATGGTACTCGCTGCTGGTGTTGCAGGTGATGTAAGCGATGAAACCTTCCGTGCCCAGTTGCACCTGCGCAATCACGATTTCGTCGGGTGAAGGGCGCAGTTCGCTGGCAGGCTGCGACTCGCCCGGAATGACAGTCGCCCGCGCGGCAGCGGGTTCGCCGCCCCGCCGGGCAAAATAGACAGCAGCGCCGCCCACTATGAGCAACGCCACCAGCAGCAGGATCAATGGCGTGATGAAGCGCGGCAGCGGGCGCTGTGAGAAGGCGGTACTGAGGGGCTGCATGGGCTGCGTTGGCGGCTGAACCATGATGAAAGAGGGCGTCGGCGGGTTATCGTGGTTATTCGTCTCGTCAATGCTGCGTTCGGCAGCGCTGGTCAGCGCCAGCGCCATTGCCCCTACACCGACAAAGCGTTCCCCTGGCTTCTTCGCCAGCGCCGTCATGATGACGCTTTCGACCAGCGGCGGGATGCTCTCGTTGCGTTCGCGCGGGGCACGCGGCGGTTTTTCCAGGTGTTGATAGATAATCGAAACGACATTGCCATCGGGTGAATTGAACGGTGGCACCCCCGTCAGCATGTGGTAAAGCAGCACGCCCATGCTGTAGACATCGGAGCGATGATCGACAGGCTCGCCCCGCAGCTGCTCCGGCGACATATACAGTGGCGTACCGACGACGCTGCCACTTTGCGTGAACTGTTCGCCAGCGCTGATCGATTTCGCCAGCCCGAAGTCTGCGAGATAAGCATTTTGCTGGTCATCAAACAGGATGTTGCTCGGCTTGAGGTCCCGGTGAACGATGCCCTTCTGATGGGCGTATTCCAATCCACTGGCGATCTGACGGAAGATCACCACCCCGCGCTCCAGCGGCAGCGGGTTGCCATTGATCATCTGTGCCAGCGTGCCGCCGCGCAGCAGCCGCATCGCCAGATATGCTATATCGTCGCTGATGATGCCGTAGCCATAGACAGGCATGATGTGGAGGTGTTCGAGCGAGGCGACCATCTCCGCCTCACGATGAAAGCGCTTCTTGAATTCTTCGCGATCATCCATGAAAGTATCAAGCGTGATGATCTTCAACGCGACCGGACGACGTACCGACTGCTGCATAGCACGGTAAACGGTAGACATGCCGCCGCGCCCGATGCGTTCTTCAATCACATAGTCGTCTATATGTCTTCCAATAAGCGTCTGTGCTGCCATGAGACTTACGCCCCCCTCAGCCGCCAATGGTAATCGAAATCTTCGATTGCTTCCACTTTAGTACATAACAACATTAAGAGGCTGTTTCTGCGTTTGCGGTTCGAATTCGATATCTTCTGTTAGAAAATGTTAGGTTTCTGTCTTCGTGGTCGGCTGTCAAGAGCCTCAGTTTAACACAAACCGCAGCCGACGGATGCTCCTCTCTGCTTTAGCACCTCGTTTTGCCCGGTGGTATTATCGCGTCATCACAATGAGCGTAAGCACGTGAAATGTGAGCATGAACGGCTGGCAAAAACTGGAGCGCAGCAGCTTATGAGTATTGAGTCTTTGTTCGACGGCTATTTCGTGACCATCCCGATTCCGGTTGCATGGGGCGAGATGGACGCTTTCGGGCACGTCAACAACATCGTCTACTTCCGCTACTTTGAAAGCGTTCGCATCGCTTACTTCGAGCGCATGGGCGTCATGGAACACATGAAGGACACCGGCGTCGGACCGATTCTAGCGTCCACCCAGTGCCGCTTTCGTGTGCCACTGACCTATCCCGATACGGTGACAGTCGGTGCGCGCGTGCATTCCATCGAAGCCGATCGCTTCACGATGGATTACCGCGTCGTCAGCCACAAACTGATGAAAGTGGCTGCTGAGGGCAGCGGGTTAATCGTCATGTTCGATTACCAGCACAACGCCAAAGCTGCCTTACAGGACCACCTGCGCCAGCGCATCGAAGCCCTTGAGCGTGGGGAAGTCCCACAATGAGCGAAAGTTTGCTTGCGTCCGTGTCCCCCGCTGTTTCAGACTAAACACAAGGAAACGCGTCATGAATTACACAACACTCGGCAAATCTGGTGTCAAGGTTTCGCGTATCTGCCTCGGCTGCATGACCTATGGCGATCCCAACTGGCGTCCCTGGATATTGAGCGAAGAGCAGGGGCGACCGTTCATTCACCGCGCGCTGGAACTCGGCATCAACTTCTTTGACACTGCCGATATGTACTCGCTCGGCGTCAGCGAAAGCATTTTGGGGCGGGCGCTGGCGGGCGTACCGCGCGATGAAGTCGTCGTCGCCAGCAAGCTCTACTGGCCGATGGGGGACAAGCCGAACCAGCGTGGACTTTCGCGCAAGCACATCATGGAAAGCATTGATCGGTCGCTTAAGCGGCTCAGTATGGAATACGTCGATCTATATCAGATTCACCGCTACGACCCGGAGACGCCCATCGAAGAAACGCTGGAAGCGCTGCACGATGTCGTCCGTGCAGGCAAGGCGCTCTACATCGGCGCGTCGAGCATGTACGCCTGGCAGTTCGCAAAGATGCTCTACACGGCAGACTTGCACGGCTGGACGCGCTTTGTGTCGATGCAGAACCATTACAACCTGGTCTACCGCGAAGAAGAGCGTGAGATGATCCCGCTGTGTCGTGAAGAGGGTATCGGTATCATCCCCTGGAGTCCGCTGGCGCGCGGCTTTCTTGCGGGCAGCCGCAACAGCCAGCGCAGCGGCGACACCCTGCGTTCACAAACGGATACGCTTGCCGAACACCTCTACACGAACGATAACGACTTCATCGTGCTTGACCGTGTGAACGAACTGGCGGGGCGCTACGGCCTGAAGGCGGCACAGATCGCCCAGGCGTGGCTGCTGCACAAGCCGGGGGTCACTGCGCCGATCATCGGCGCGAGCAAGCTGTCACATCTTGAAGATGCGGTCGCGGCGCTGTCGATTGTGCTGACCCCGGACGATGTGGCGTATCTGGAAGCGCCGTACACGCCGCACGCGATTTCGGGGCATGAGTGAGCCCCTGCACCTGGATTCGCTTGCACATGAAAAGCTGAGGACTCGCATCCTCAGCTTTCCCAGGCTGCCTACGCCTGTATCCCCCCGCCCAGATTCGTCGCGATGCCGCGCTCGTCTGCCACACGGCGCGCATAATCATCGGCGCGGTACGCCGCCAGCGGGTCAATCGGCACACCCATCTCGGCGCGCACCTGCATCAGCAGCGGGCGCACATCCGTCTCAAACGCGTCCATCATGATCAAATGCCCGCCCAGTACATCGCCTTCGAGCTGACGCTGGCGCAGCGCATCGTAATCGACAATCAGTGCTTTGGCATAGGCAAGCTGGCAGTTCAGCACGCTCAACAGCATTGCCTCCAGCTTCGGCTCAATGTTGTGGCTCTGATCGATCATGTACGCCACGTCCTTCGCCTTGTCGCCCGCCATCACCAGCTCAGTGTAAATCTCGAACAGTTCCATCGGCGCGGCGCTGCCGACGATCAGGTCGTCATCGGCGTACTTGCGGTTGTTCAGATGGAAGCCACCCAGCCGCCCTTCATCGAGCAAAAACGCCACGATATGGGCGATGTTCGTCCCCTGCGCGTGATGCCCGGTATCAACCAGCACCTGCGCCTGCGGACCGCACTTGAGCGCCATTGCATACGCGCTGCCCCAATCCGCTAAATCTGTGTGATAGAATGCTGGTTCAAAGAACTTATACTCGATCAACATGCGTCCGTTCGGCGGCAGGTGTTTGTATGTTTCGACCAGCGCTTCTGTCATGCGCTGCTTGCGCGCAACGATGCTGTCCTGCCCGGCGTAGTTCGTGCCGTCGGCGAACCACAGGCTCAGGTCGCGGCTGCCCGTCTTGCCCATGATTTCGCAGCATTCGATCATATGCGCCAGCGCTTCCTCACGGATGGCGGGGCTGGCGTTGGTGATGCTGCCAAGCTTGTACTGGTCGTCCTGAAACAGGTTGGGATTGACCGCGCCCAGACTGACGCCTTGCTCCCGTGCATAGGCGGTCAGTGCATCATAATCGTCCACCTTGTCCCAGGGGATGTGGATGGCGACGCTCGGCGCGATCCCGGTCAGACGGTGGATATAGCCGGCGTCTTGCAGCTTTTCGTAGATGTTGCGCGGTGCGCCGCGCCAGGCGAAGACTTTGAAGCGTGTGCCGCCGTTACCATAGCCCCAGGACGGGGTTTCGATATGCTGGCGCTTGAGCTTGTCTTTGATGGCGTTGACATCGAGTCCTTTGGCGGTCAGGCGTTCGGCAAGGCGTTCGTAGTCGGGTGTGTAGTTCATGAGGACATCTCCTGTAGCATCGAAAGAATGACAGATACGCATTTAGCAAATCTAGACTAGAATAAAAACGAAGTTTCTTTTGCTTTCAATGACTTTCGTTAAGAGTGTAGAGAACGGCGGCGCAAGTGTCAAATGAATCCTACCCCTTATTTGTGGAAGAACGGCGGCGCGTCATCCTGGAGCAATTACGCCAGCATGGGCGCGTCTTCGTCAAAGACCTGAGCGACACGATGCACGTGAGCGCCGTGACGATCCGCCAGGACTTACGCGCGCTGGAAGACGACGGCTTGCTCGAACGTACCTATGGTGGCGCGGTGCAGCGCAGCAGCGCGGGCATCTATACGCCTGAACTGTCATTTGACGTGCGTCAAAATCGCTCGGCGCGGGCGAAAGAGGCGATAGGTGCGGCGGCGGCGGCACGTGTGCGTGAGGGCGACGCCATTGCGCTCGATGCCAGCACGACCGCCTTCGCGCTCAGCCCGCATCTGAAGAAGCTGAGTCGGTTGACGATTGTCACCAACAGCCTGATCATCGCGCAGAGCTTTCTCGATACGCCGAACGTGCAGGTGTTGATGCCGGGCGGGCGGCTGCGGCGCGACTCGATCTCGCTGGTCGGCAAGCCGGACTTTTTGCCGGAGATCAATCTGAACATCGGCTTCTTCGGTACGCGCGGCATTTCGCTGGCGGGCGGCGTGACAGACAGTGACCCGGACGAGGTGGCGATGAAAGCGGCGATGGTGCGCCACTGCTTGCAGGCGGTGGTGGTGGCGGACGGCAGCAAGTGGGGACAGATCGCGCCGTACACTTTCGCGCGCCCGCAGGAAGTGGCACTGGTGATCACGAGCGCCGACGCCCCGCCGGAGCCGGTGGATGAGATGGCGGCTGCGGGTGTGCAGGTGGAGCGGGTGGGGGTGTAACCATGTGGTTGACCTCACCCCCGTCCCCTCTCCGCTTGTGGAGAGGGGTGAGAGTCGTTGTCACGTGAAATCTATGCTGGGGCGAGGTTGATCACCCCTTCACCGAACCTGCCATCAGACCGCGCACGAAGAAACGTTGCAGCCCGAAGAACACCAGCAGCGGTACGATCATCGACACGAAAGCGGCGGACGTGAGCAAATGCCAGTCCTGCCCTCGTGAGCCAACCATGTCCGCAATGCGGATCGTCAGCACTTCGTTCGTCTGGTTGAAGCCCAGGAAAATCAGCGCGACCAGGTAGTCGTTCCACACCCACAGGAACTGGAAGATGGCGAACGATGCCAGTGCTGGCACAGACAGCGGCAAAATCAGGCGCACAAAGATCGTGAAGTGCGATGCGCCATCAATGAACGCTGACTCCAGGATTTCGCGCGGCAGCCCACTGATGTAGTTGTAGAGCAGATACGTCGCCAGCGGCAGCCCGAAGCCCGCGTGCGCCAGCCACACGCCCAGGAACGTGCCATTTAGCCCGATCTGCCCGTAATCGCGCAGAATCGGCACCAGCGCGATTTGCAGCGGCACAACCAGCAGCGCCACCACCAGAATGAAAAGCAGCTTGCGTCCGGGGAAGCTCATCCAGGCAAAGCCATAAGCGGCAAAGGCGGCTATCAGGATGGGGATAATCGTCGCAGGGATGGCGACCGTGAGCGAGTTGAGAAATGCGCCCAGCATATCATCGCCTTGCACAGTTTCCGTTGTCCCATCGGGGTTCTGGATTTGGTACTGTCGTCCGCCGATGACCTGCTCATAGTTTTGAAACGTAAAGTTGGTGTTCACGCTCAATTCCTGGCGGAACTCCTCAAGCTGCCCGCGCCGCAGGTTGCCCACCCACACCAGCCGTGTGCCATCGGGCATGTTGACGCCTTGCTGCCATTCCGCGTAAGTGGCAGTCACCCCGTTGATGGTGATCGGCGCATCACGGGTTTGCCCTTCAGGGATCGGCAGTTGATTGCCTGTAGCGACCCAGGCGTTATGCGGCAGGGTAGTCCACCAGCCGCTGGTACGAATGTCGTTGCGGTAGCGTATTGACGACACCAGCAAGCCAATAGTCGGGATCGACCACGCGAGCACGATAAGGAAGAGGATGCCGTTGACGATGATGACGGCGCGGCGTTTTTGCTTTTGCATGATGCCCTCCTAAAACGTCTGGCGCTGGCTGAACTGACGGAGGTTGTAGACCATCACCGGGATCACGGCGATGAGCAGCACAATAGCAATGGCGGAAGCAAAGCCTGCATTGCCTTCTGTAAAAGCAGCGCGGTAGAAGCGCACCCCTACCACTTCCGTGCCAAACTGCCCGCCCGTCATGACCATGACGACATCGAATATCTTGAGCATGAAGATGATGACGGTGGTGACGACCGTTACGAGCGTGCCAGCGATGCTGGGCAGGATGATGCGGAAAAAGATCTGAATCTCGTTCGCCCCATCCACGCGCGCCGCTTCCAGCAGTTCTTCCGGGATGCCTTTGATAGCAGCGGAGATCAGTACCATTGCATAGCCTGTTTGTAACCAGACGACGACAATGATCAGGAAGACATTGTTCCAGGGCTGCACCAGCGTCAACCATGCCTGTGGTTCGCCGCCCAATCCCTGCACGATGGCGTTCAGCAAGCCAATCTCGGGATTGTTATCGTAGATAAACTTCCATATAACGCCGGCACCCACCATCGAAATCGCCATAGGCATAAAGATGAGTGACTTGGCGGTGCTTTCAAACTTGCTGCGGTCGGCAAGAATGGCGATAAGCAAGCCGAACACGACCACCAGCACCGTTCCCACGATGATCCAGAGCAGATTGTTCGTCCACGCTTCGACCATCTGTCGCTGTGTGAAGACGGTGAAATAGTTGTTGAGACCAACAAAATTGACCGTATTCGCGTCAAAAAAGCTAGCATACAGGGTTCGCACCGTCGGCATTGCCAGATACCATGCCAGCAAGATGACCGCGGGACCGACGAAGATAAACGGTTGCAGCCGGTTCATCCACAGCCCTGGCAGTTTCTCGACGAGGTTATTAAAGACGAAGTAGAGCAGCGCAATCCCGCCCACGCCCCAGATGATAGCCGCGATGGCGATGAGGATGCGGTCAGCGGTACTATCGCGTAAAAAGACGAAGCCCGCGTAAAGCGCTATAAACGTAATCACTATCATCCCGATAGACAGCAGCATCTGATCCAGTTTAAAGCTGCCGCCTTCTGCGATGGGCTGATCTAATCTTGCCTGCATAGAATGGTCCCTCCCATGAAAAAAAGGGGCAGGGCAACCGTCTGGTCAGCCCTGCCTCTCATTACGCTGTCGGCTGAGGTGTGATGGCGGTTATTCCGTCGGCCACGCCGCGTCGATTTCAGCCAGTGCGGTTTCCAGGTCGACCGTGCCGCTGATCCAGTCGGTCATACCCTTCCAGAACGAGCCAGCACCGACGACACCCGGCTGCAAGTCGGAACCGTCGAAGCGCACGCTGGTGGCATCGGCGATGAGCGAAGCAATGTTGCGTTCCAGTTCAACACCGTACCAGTCGAGCGAAGCATCACGATGGGGCGACAGCGCGCCACCGCTCGCCAGCCAGCCACGTACCGATTCACCGCGGCTGAAGAAGTCCATGACAGCGCGCACTTCCGGACGGTCATGGAACATCGAATAGATGTCGCCTGCGACCAGGAACGGACGTCCGTAAGCTTCGTCAATCGGCGGCAGGTAGAAGACGCCGTAATCCACACCCGGCTGTGTGCCTTCGGGGAAGAAGCTGGTGATGAAGTTACCCTGCTTGTGCATGTAGCAGCCAGCGGGTTCTTCGAACATGGGCAGCGGTGCATCACCGAAGAAGGTGCTGGCGATGGCTTCACGTCCGCCGTAAACGTTGTTTTCCGTGAACCACAGGTCGCCCAGGACGGTGGCGGCATTGGTCACTTCGGGGCTGGTGAAGAGCAGACGGCTTTCCGCATCCGCAGGAATTGTCCAGTTGTCATAGTTTTCCAGCGACGTGGTGCGCAGCATGATTTCTTCGATCCAGTCAGTGGCTGCCCAGCCCGTGGCTGCGCCCGATTCGATACCCACACACCAGGGGCTGCTGCCGTCCGCAACAATTTGTGCGTTCAGGGCAATCAGTTCATCCCAGGTGGTCGGGATTTCGTAGCCGGCTTCTTCCCATGCCTGGATTGGATACCAGACAAGGCTCTTGCCGTTGATGCGATTCCAGACGCCCGCCATGATTTCGCCCTCAGGACCGGCGATGGTCGCCATGTCGAGCCAGCTCTGGATGTAGTTCTGTTCCAGCCACTCGGCGTTCAGGAACGTGCTCACGTCGATGACGTAGCCGCCTTCAACGAAGCGACGGAGCAGACCCGGCTGCGGGAAGTCCACGATGTCGGTGACAGCGCCGCCTTCGATAGCTGCGGGGATCGCCGCTTCGAATTCCTTCGAGCCGGTGTACTGAATGTCGATGCCAGTCCATTCTTCAAACGGGGCAATGGCTTCATTAAACTTAACTTCGTCCTGGTCTGTGAAGGGACCGGTCATGGTCACAACGGTGCCAGCCAGTTCACCCGCGCAAGCGGAGATCAGCTCGGCAGTCATCGTCGCCTCGTCCCAGATACCTTCCGGACAGCCAGCAGGCTGTGCCGAGGCAACACCGACGCCAAAGACCCCAAGGATCATGGCGAACAGCAGCGCCAACTTGACAAACTTGCTCATACGAAACTCCTGTCGATGGTAACCATTTATTGCGAAAACGGGGGTTCACATCCCCTTGAAAGAATTCTAACTAATGCCTCATGTTTTTCCAAATCTCTACGGGCGCACTTGTGCGAATTGCACAAAGACCTTAACACCTTATTTCTGATTGCACTTTGTAGCAGTCACGTACCCGGTCACCACTGACCTCGATCATGATCGGGCATACAGTTACACTGATGCGCGCGGCACATACGGGCAGGGCAGCACTACATGTTCAACGGGCATATCATCCAGCGCGTGCGCACGGCGCAGCAAATAATCGACAGCCCAACGTCCCATCGCCTCGTGCGGCAGCGCCATCGTCGAAAGCGCCGGGCGAAGATTGGCGGCAATCACATCCTGATTGTCAAAACCGACGACCGAAACGTCATGCGGAATTTTCAGACCATGTTCCTTGATCGCTTCGTAAGTGCCCATCGCCACGCGGTCGTTGCCACAGAAGATCGCGTCTGGCGGCTGTCGCAGCCCCAACAGCTTGTGCGCCTGTAGATAGCCGCTGTCCGGCTGTCCGTCGGTATACACCAGCAGGTCTTCATCAAACGGGATACTGTGCGCTGCCAGTGCGCGCTGGTAGCCGATCAAACGACCACCGGAGGCAACCGCGTTCGGCTCCAGATTAATGAAGCCGATACGCCGCCGCCCAGCGTTGATGAGTGCCTCTGTCGCACCATAGCCACCGCTGATTTCGTCGGGGATCACCGATGCAAACGTGTCGTTGTGGACGCGGCAGTTCGCCAGCACGGTTGGTACTTCGCTCAGATTTGCGGGAGGGGTGATGATGGTGTTGCGCATGGTGGCGTAGACGATGCCCTCGACCTTGCGCTCCAGCATCATTTCGATGGCATCGCGGGCGCGCTGCGGGTCACTGTCCATATCGACCACCAGCAGGAGATAGCGCTGTTCCCACGCCGCCTTTTCTGCACCGCGAATGATATTGACGGCGAACGGTGTTGTGGCGATCTCGTCCGTGATGAAGCCAATCGCTTCCGAACGCTGGCTGCGCATCTGGCGCGCTGCGAGGTTCGGGCGGTAGCCCATCATTTGGATCACTTCCTGCACACGGGCGCGGGTATCGGCACGCACGTTAGGGTCGCGGTTGATAACGCGCGAGACGGTTTTGAAAGAGACGCCAGCAGCGTTCGCAACCTGTTTAATCGTAGCCATTTAATGTCTCAATAAAGAATGTCAACGTTGTCTGTAAAAGACTAGCCGACATGGATAACGTTGTCAAGAAAATTTCCAGGCGACGAAACGTTTAAGTAAATTGTGCAAATGATCCAACATTTCTTTCGCAAAACGTTACACAGAATTTCGGATGCTCCCTGCTATAATGCTGGTTTCGTCGTCAACCATCTGAGGCAATATGCAAGCGAATATGACGCCGCGAGCGCTGGCACTCGTCGGTATGGCCGGTGCGGGGAAAAGCTGGTGCGCAAAACATCTTGAACAACGCGGCTTCTTTCAGTTCCGCTTTGGCGGCATCGTCACGGACGAAGTAGCGCGGCGCGGGCTGGCACTGACACCAGATAACGAGCGCGTGGTGCGCGAGGAGTTCCGAGATCAGGAAGGTATGGACGCGATTGCCCGCCGCGCGCTGCCCATCCTGACTGCCGAGCTTGACCGCCGCAACAGCATCGTCATCGATGGGTTGTACAGTTTTAGCGAGTACAAACTGCTCTGCTCGGAATTCGGTGACAGCATGGTCGTGGTTGCCATCTTCGCCAGCCGTCACCTGCGCTATGCCCGGCTCGCCATGCGCCCCGAACGTCCACTGACGCCCGCTGAAGCGCAGGCGCGCGATTACGCCGAAATTGAGCATCTTGAGAAAGGCGGACCCATCGCGATTGCCGATTACACGCTGTTGAATGACGGTGAGCCGCAGGCACTTTTGAGTACGCTCGATTCCTTAATTGATCGTTTGGGGTTGAAGCCGTGAGTTTGATTGACGGTTTCAGTTCACCAACCTATACTCAATGAAATGTTACTTTCCTCTGGGGAGCCACCCGCCGTGCGACGATTGATCATCCTGCTGCCTGTTCTCTGCATTCTGGCGGTCACGTCGCTGGCGCTGGCGCAAGAAACGTCGCGTCCGCAGCCGGGTGACGCGCCGCGCGCTGACCGCATCAGCATATCCGTTGATGCGGCGGGGTTTGCGACCATAACCGGCGCGGACAACGCCGTCTTCGCGACGGCGCAGCTTGCCATCCGCAATCTGTACACGCAGGAAACCGTCTATACGCAAAGTACGATACGCGGCTCGTTCAGCGCCACGCTCTTCGGTCCGGGCAATACACCGTTCATGATCAGCCCTGTGCAGGGCGTGATCCCCGACTCCCAGCGCAATGTGCCGGGTGCGCTGCCCGGCGGACCGGCGGTCATCGTCACGGGTGGCGCACCGCTGCCGGATGGCGATGGCGCGCAGTTCACAATCAGCGGTGCGCTCGGCAACGGTGACGAGCGCTGGACGGCGAATGGCACGCTCAATCAACTGGTCTATGAGCCGGAGACACTAACGCCCTTGTCACTCACGCTCGATGTGGCGATGCCCAACCTGGCAGATCGCAGCGTAGACCCGAACACCCTGCGCTTCATCGGCTTGCTCGAATTGCAGCCGGTTGCTGTTCGCGCAGGTGAAGGCACACGCGCGGTCGGCGGTCAGCACAGCAACAACGGCTGGTCGGGTGTGTTGACACCCGGCAGCTTGGCGATTGACGACATCGGCGCGCCGATCCCGCTGGCGGAAGTCGCGGTTGGAGAAGGCGAAGTCGCGCAGGTTGTGGATGGGTTAGCGTTCATCATGCGCTTCGAGCAGCGCCTGCCAACAACTTTGCTGCCCGGTCTGTACGTGCCGGTCCTGCGCGGGTTTGTCCGTGTGGGCGATGACACGCCGCAGCCCTGGGAGACGAGCGCATTATTCGGAACGGGTGATGGCTTGGGGCGGGCAACACAGACGCGGCTGCCGCTGGTCATCAACGTGGGCGAAGTCGAAAGCGTCGAACTGCCGTGGGCGCTGTTGGTGGAAGCGCCGAGCAACGGCACACGCGGCTTGCTGCCCGCCGATACTGCTGCCTATGCGCTCTCGAACCGTGTCATCTTCAACGCGCCGACGTACATCCTGCCGCCCAACAGCGCCGACGGCGAAACGCCGTTGACCTACTCGCTCGAACCGCATCTGCTGATGCAGCTCCCCAACGCCTACGACATGACGACCGCGCCGCTGATCCCGCTGGCGCTGCCCGGCGGACGCCTGAGCGTGCGCGTGACCGCGCCGGATGGCACGACCTTTTCGCAGGCGGCACAGCCGTTCGCGCAGGCACGGCTCGGTACGGCGACCAACAATGAACGCGCACGTTACGGCGCGCAATCACCGCTCGATACGTATCAGTTGACGACACTCAATCCCGCGCTCAGCGCTCACAGCTTCACGCAGTATGGCGAACACATCATTGAAGTCGAAGGCGAGCTTGAAGATGTATTCGGCAATCGCTACACGGGCGGCGGCGAGTACCGTGTATTGATTGCCGAGTTGTTCGACCTGACCCCCGGCGTGCTGTCTGGCACGCCATTCGCGGTCGGCGACAGGTTCAATCCGGGGTTGCACATCGCGCCGGCCGCAGCGGCAGATGTGTCGGTGCGTGTGCGTATCTTCCCGCTGGACGGGGGCGCACCGATTGAACGGACGTTTGAAGGCGTCAGCAATATGGCAGGACATTTTGAGCCCGACGCCGTGTTCACATTCGATGTGCCGGGCGAATACGTCATTGATTATGAAGCGCGCTTCACCGATCTCGACGGTCGGCTGTGGGCGGGCAGCCTGCGCAGCGCGGGCGTGATCGCTGGTGACAGCGGCATGGTGGCACACGGGGCGCGCGGCTTGTACACGCCTGAAGCGCCGCGTCAGGCACAATATCATGTCGAACGACTTCTGGAACGCGCGGGCGTTAACGGGGCGGATGTGGTCGTGCTGAACGCGCCCTATCAAAGCGGCGATGTGTTGTGGCTGCCGGATGGCGCAAACAGCGGCATTGCCCCGGTGGTGCGCGTGCAAGACCTGCTCGGCAGCTACAGTGATTGGCTGCTGGCGGGCGTCGCGACCGACGGCGGCGAGTTGGGCGTGCGGATTCGTGATGGTGCGGTGATAGACGAACTCCCTGCCGTCCTGCTGACCGACGAGACTCGCCCTTTTAACCCTGCCGACAACGCCCCCCCCACTAATGCGGCCTACAGCTACATCAGCATGGTGACGCCTGCGTTAAGCGCCCGCCAGTTCGTCAGCGGGTCAGTGCTGCCAGTGCTGCCGACATGGATGGACATGGACGACCCGCTAAACGGGCAGATCGGTGCAGGCGCTGCCGGGCTGCTGCCGGGCGATGTACTGTTTCTGTTTGGCGGCGCAATTGTGCGCAATGACGCGCTTAACCTGAGCAGCAGCAGCATCTATGGCAGTGTGGCGATTGTGACAGATGATAGTGAGCCGGGGCAAGTGGCGACGGCGGGTCGCGGCGCGGATGGTGCGGAAGATGCCGGTCCGCTGATCACGGTGGATGATGTCAGTTACGATGCCTTCTTCGTACCGACAGGTGTCCAGCCGGGACAAGTACTGGCAGTGGGCGAGCGGTTGGACATCAGCGGGCAGGTCGCGCCCGCACTGCCCGCCAGTGTAAGTGTACGCATCATCGCGCCGGATGGCACAGCGACGGCGCACAACGGGCGTGCCAATACCATCGGCTATTTCTATGATCCGACGCAGTCGGTCGTGGTCGATCAGGTCGGTATCTGGGCGATTGAAATTCGCGTGACGCAGGATGCGCCTACATCGGCAGGTGTGAGTGTGCCACCCTTCCCACAGGGCGGCATCCTCGGCACGCCGGATGGCATCATCTACATCTATGTGGTCGAAGATTTGGCGCAGCGGCTGGAAAGCCCGATCCGTCCCGATCTGGTGATTCCGTCAGCGCTGCCGTTCAACTTCAATTTAACCATCCCGCAGGGCTGGTCATTGCCGACGGTGACGTATACACTGGCAACGCCGGGACTGGTGCTGGAGCAGGGCACGCTGCGACCGAGTGGGCGCGCCATCAACTACCAGTATAACCCGTCGAACATCAACAATCGTTTCCCGAATATAGAGCTGGATGGCGTGACCGATGGCTCGGCGGGTTCTGACTCGCGCCAGTTAACGCTGTTCGTGCAGGCGCTGGATGAACTGGGCAATCCGCAGGTGTTGTACCGCGTGTATACGATCTTCCATGACCGCCTCATCAGCCTAGATTGACGGAGAGCCGCGTGAGCAACCCAAAGATACAACTCAAATACCTACCACTGGCAAGCTTGCTCGTTCTGCTCAACGTGCTGATCATCATCGCCATGACAATGTTCAACCAGCCAACGCCGCACGCCTTTGCCCAGAATGCCACCCCGACGCCGCTGCCGTTGTACGCGCTGCCGGACGCCAACCAGCACCGCGCCTACACCAGCGGCAGCATGGCGCTCTCCAACGACGCGCTGACGGTCGTCACCGCGAACATGCTCAGCAACAGCGCGACAATTGTCGTCCCTGCCAACCGCCGCCTGGTCGCGGAAATTCCGGTTGGGATTGACCCGCGTGGCGTCGCCATCACGCCGAACGGGCGAACGGCGCTCGTCACCAATCGCGGCGAGGGTACGGTCTCGATCATCGACATCGACTCCGAGTCGGTTGTCAGCACAATCAATGTTGGCGTCTATCCATATGCTGTCGTCAGCGGCGATGATCGACGGGCGTATGTGTCGCTGCAAAGCGGTGCGATTATCGAACTGGACATCCCCGGCGCGGCGGTGCTGCGACGCATCCCATTGAGCGACGAACCGAGTGGGCTGGCGCTGTGGGGCGATTTCCTGTATGTCACGCATTTCTGGTCGGGGGACATCAGTCTGCTCTACGTGCCGACCGGTCAGGTGATCGCACGGGCAAGCACGGGCGGCAACAACAGCATCTCGCAAAGCCTGACGCTGGATATTTCGCGCGGCGTTGCCTGGCTGCCGCAAACGCTCGTCAACCCGCGCAACACAGCACTCACGTATGATTCGGTGGCGTTCCCGGTTGTCAACGCGCTCAATCTGGCAGATTTGTCGATGCAGCGTGACGAACGACTGTCGCTGGATCAGATCGACCAGCCTGTGAACATGCCGTTTGCACTGGCGCTGGATCGCTTTGCGCAGCGGCTCTACGTCGCCAACGCGGGCAGCGACTCTGTCAGCGTGATCGACCTGGACGACGGCACGCTGCGAGCGCACCTGAATGTCGGCAGGGGACCGCGCGCGGTGCTGCTCAACCGCGATAACACGCTGCTGTATGTGCACAACACGTTTGAAGCGACGCTGACCGTCATCCAGACCAACAATCTGACCGAAGTTACCAAGCTGCCGCTGGGCGACTTGAACGCCGTGCCGATTGAGCAGCTTGTGGGCGCGCAGTTGTTTTACTCCGCCACAGACCCGCGCTTGAGCCGCGACGGATGGCTGCGCTGCGCCAACTGTCACTTTGACGGCATGTCTGACGGGCGCACATGGGCGGGCTTTGATGCTGGCGGGCGCAACACGCCGCTGCTGTTCGGATTGCAGGAGACCGCGCCCTATAACTGGGAGGGCGATTGGGACGAACTTGCGGATGCCGAGATCAAGATTCGCCAGTTGCAGGGTGGCAGCGGCTTGACGGACCTACCGCTGCCACATCCAGCACTGGGCGATCCGCACGGCGGGCTATCGGGCGATCTCGACTTGCTGGTCACTTACCTGCTGGCACTGCCGGAGCCGGGTAACCCCTTCGCCGGACAGTTCCCCGCCGAACAGGTCACGCGCGGCGAAGAGATCTTCACAGAACTGGAATGTGGAAGCTGCCACACGCCGCCTGTCTACAGCAACCTGCAAGCGGCCGATGTCGGTACAGGGGGAACGTTCGATACGCCGTCGCTGCGCTGGCTGTGGCTGAGCGCACCATACTTCCACGACGGACGCGCGGCGACACTGGAGCAGGTCTTCATGCTGCCTGGCGCGCATCAACTGGTTGGCAGTGTGCCGCAGGAAGATATTGATGCGCTGCTGGCGTATTTGCTGACGCTGCCGACGGAATAATACAGGGTCGAGGGCAGGATACGTTTTGCCCCTACAAAGGTTGATAGCAAATGCCGGATTGTGATGTGTTGATGATTGGCGCGGGGCATAACGCGCTGGTGTGCGCGGGCTATCTCGCGCAGGCGGGCTACCGCGTCATCGTGCTTGAGCGACGGCACAAGATCGGCGGTGCGGTCGTTACCGAGGAGATCGTGCCGGGCTTTAAGTTCGACCTGGGCGGTTCGGCGCACATCCTCATCAATCACACGCCGATTGTGCGCGATTTGGAGCTTACAAAGTATGGGCTGGAATACATTCAGCTCGACTCCCTGTTCTTCACACCATTCCCGGACGGCAGTCATATCACGGTCTACAAAGACCTGGAAAAGACCTGCGAAAGCATCGCCGCCGTGCATCCCGAAGATGCCGAACGCTACCGCCGCTTCATCAATGACTGGCGACCGCTCGCAGAGGGCATGGTCGAGACGTTCCTGCATGTCCCGACGCCGCTGAACGTGGGGCGCTATCTGATGTTCAACGGCGGCATTGACCCGCAGCGCGCCGACCAAATCAACAGCGTCATTCGCAGCTTCGGGCAGGTCTTGCGCCAGACGTTCGTGGGTCCGCAGATGCCCGCCATCATCGGCTGGATGGCGTCGCAGTCCGGTCCGCCGCCAACGGAGATGCTGTCCGCGCCGTTCGCCCTGTGGCAGCCGATGTACCATGCCAGCGGGATGCGCCGCCCGGTCGGTGGCAGCGGCATGTTGACGCAGGCGCTCGGCAAAATGATTGAAGCGCATGGTGGCGCGATCCACACCAGCACACCCGTCCAGCGCATCGTGGTCGAAAACGGGCGGGCAATCGGTGCGGAGACCGTCAAAGGCGACCGCATCACAGCGAAGGTCGTTATCAGCGGGGCGCACATCCATACGACAGCACGCATGTTGGGCGACGCGCTGCCTGCGCAGGCACGGGACCTGATCGACAAGGCGCGTATCGGCAATGGCTTCGGCATCATGGTGCGTTATGCAGTGAACGATCTGCCAAACTATACAGCGCTGCCGACGCAGGCAGGCGTCACGGGTGACCAGCATGTGGCGATGCAGTTCGTCAGCCCGACTCTCGACTACATTGACCGCGCCTATGCCGATTTCCTGCGCGGCGAAATTTCGCGCGACCCCGCGCTGATCGCGATGACGTGGAGCGCCAGCGATCCGACGCTGGCTCCGGCGGGTAAGCATGTGCTGTTCATCTGGGGGCAGTATTACCCGTACACGCTGGCGAACGGCGAGCATTGGGACGACATTGCTCAGCGCGAGGCAGACCGGATGCTGGCGACGCTGGCGCAGTACGCGCCGAATGTGGCAGAGCCGGGCTATGTCATCGGACAGCTAAACGAGACGCCGCTGTATCTGGAACGTGAACTCGGCTTGCTGCAAGGCAATGTCATGCACCTGGAGATGTCGGTGGATCAGATGTTCATGCTGCGCCCGGCGCTGGGAATGGGGACGTATCGCGGTCCGGTCAAAGGCTTGTACCTGACGGGCGCATCGACGCATCCCGGCGGCGGCATCATGGGCGCAGCCGGGCGCAACGCGGCGGCAGTCGTACTGCACGATTTGACGCGCACGACAGCCGGGTAACGTCCACTTAACCCATCAGGACGAAGTACTGCCTATTCTAAACCCGTCGCCCCGCGCCCAGGGATCATGATCGACTGACTCTGCGCGCTCGTTCACTTGCACGCTTTGTGCGTGCATCTCCGTCAACGCGGCGGCGATCAGCGCGGCAAGCGGCGGTGCGGAAGTCGCAGGCAGCAGCGCGTCCAGTTCGCGGTCGATAAAGCCCGTATCGACTGTGCCCGCTGCAAATGTCGGATGTGCCAGCAGCGTTTGCAGGAAGGCGACATTGGTCGTCAAGCCGAGCAGCATCGTCTCGCGCAGCGCCTGCTGCATCCGCGCAATCGTGTCGGTGCGCGTGCGGTCATGCACGATGATTTTGGCGAGCATCGGGTCATAGTGGATACTGATCGCGTCGCCTGTCTGTACGCCACTATCAACGCGCACACCGGGCGCGCTCGGCGGCACAAAACGCAGGATAGTCCCCGTCGCAGGCAGAAAGCCGCTGTGCGGGTCTTCGGCATAGACACGGCATTCGATTGCGTGTCCATGCTGACGCACATCCGCCTGCGCCAGCGGCAGGGGTGCGCCTGCCGCAATCGCGAATTGCAGTTTGACCAGATCGACGCCTGTTACCAGTTCGGTCACAGGATGTTCGACCTGCAAGCGTGTGTTCATCTCCAGAAAGTAGAATGCGCCATCGGGCGTGACGATGAATTCCACCGTACCGGCGTTAACATAGCCGACGGCACGGGCGGCAGCGACGGCGGTTGCGCCCATCTGTGTGCGCGTGGCGTCGTCCAGGTGCGGGGCGGGCGTCTCTTCGATCACCTTCTGATGCCGCCGTTGGGCGCTGCATTCGCGCTCGCACAGATGAATCGTATTGCCGTGCGCGTCCGCCAGCACCTGGATTTCGATATGCCGCCCGCGTTCGATGTAACGTTCGAGGAAGACGCGCGCATCGCCAAACGCCGCGCCCGCCTCATGCCGCGCCGCCGCCAGCGCTTCGTACAGATCGCCCGCCGCGCGCACGATGCGGATGCCTTTGCCGCCACCACCCCCTGCCGCCTTGACCATGACGGGATAGCCGATCTGTTCCGCTGCGGCTGCGAAGGTCGCGTCATCAGCATTCTCCGACTGGAAGCCAGGCACCAGCGGCACACCCGCCGCCGCCATCAGTGCCCGTGCCTCCGTCTTGACGCCCATCGCGCGGATGGCGGATGGCGGCGGACCGATCCACACGAGCCCAGCGTCGATCACTGCCTGCGCGAATACTTCTGATTCAGAAAGAAAACCGTAGCCGGGATGCACACAATCGCAGCCTGTCGATAGCGCGGCATCGATCAGGCGCTCGACGCGTAGGTAACTTTGCTGCGCGGGCGCTGCGCCAATCGCGACTGCTTCATCTGCCATCAGCACGTGACGCGCGCTGGCATCAGCATCGGAATAGACAGCGACCATGCCTGTCCCCAGTTCGCGGCAGGCGCGAATGATGCGCACAGCGATTTCGCCGCGATTGGCAATCAGGCATTTACTCAGAGCGTTCTTGGGCATGGCTGTGCTTTTCTGACGGGGCGTAATACTCGCGCTCATAATCCGGGTCTGGGTAGACACCGCCGTTCAGATATGACACTGCGATCCATACGGCGCGGGCGGTGCGGTACAGAAAAAGATTAAAGACCAGCACACAGCCGATCCAAAAAGCAATGAACAGACTGGCATCCGCATCGAGCGCCAGCTCGAGGACGACAAAGCCCACGATCAGCACCAGCAGCGTGATGACGCCGGTGAGGTAAATGCCGCCAAGCGACTCGCCGGGTGTGCGTTCAAAGCGTGACTGACAGTAGGGGCAGGTATCGTTGAGGCGCAAACCGCGCGTGAATAGATCGCCATAGCCGCATACAGGGCAGCGCAGCCGGAGCGCGCGTCGCAGCGCCCGCATTGGGACTCGCATCATCTGCCAGCGCCGCATAACCACCTCGTCCACTATGTTTGCATCCGCAATGTATGTCTTATCGCAGTGATGAATAGAAGTCTGGGTTTTTTGTCGTCAGATTGATCATCATAATGAAACATTCTTGGGGTTTGACGTATTTTGCGGAGACATTCCTGACATTTACTCATACTAAAATTGTACTATTGAAATTGTTTGTCTGCCAACAGATATGGGTGTTTATGGTCTTAGCAGCGGGGCGTAGCGCTGTGCGACAACCGCCTGCCCTTCGGGGCTTTGCACCCAGCCAATGAAGGCGCGCATCGCCGGATAGTCGCTGTCCAGTGGCTCGCCGCGCCCGACGATGTAAATCGTCAGCCGCAGCGGGTAAGTGCTGTCGTAGACGCTGTTACTCGTGGGCAGCACCGTTTCGACCGCCAGCGGGCGCACCATCCCGGTGAGATCGCTCAGCGAGCCATAGCCGATAGCGTCCGGCTGTGTCGCCACGCTTTCGACCATCGCCTCGTTCGAGGGTACGACCTGAGCAGCAAGCGTCGTTGTGCGCTCACCCAACACCAGCGCACCAAACTCCGCCTGCATCCCCGATCCCGCCTCGCGTGTGATGACGCGAATATCGCGGTCAACCCCGCCGATCTCACTCCAGTTGAATAAGCTGCCGCCATAGACATCACGCAGTTGCGGAAGTGAGATGTTTGCAACGGGGTTATCGGGGTGTACCAGCAGTGTTAAGGCATCCTGACCGACAGGCGCTGCCCAGTAGCGGCTTTGGGAGGTATCAATATCTTCGGGGAGATAATGGCTAAAGAAATAAGCACCGTCATCGCGCAGCACACGTTCCGCCATCGCCTGATAGCTGCCGGTGTTAATCTCGAAGGCGATATGCGGGAAGCGCTGGCGGTAGGCGGCGCTCAGGTCATACAGCAGCGGTGCAGTATCGGTCGTCGCGTAAACGCGCAACGCAGTAAGCTGGTCAATAGGTGTGGCGGCAGGAGTCACGGGCGTGCTGCAACTGACCAGCGTGAATGCGACGGCGACCAATGTTTGTTTCGCGCGCCCCATCAGCCCTCACGCTGGTTGCAGATAGCGCCCCAAAAACACATCCGTATAGCTTCGCAGCCTGCCTTCGATGATGGCATTGCGCATCGATTCCATGTGTTGAATCAAGAAGCGAATATTATGCACACTGAGGAGATAATGCCCCAGCAACTCACCTGCTTTGACCAGATGGCGCAAATAGGCGCGCGAAAAATTCTGGCAGCAATAACAAGAACACGTAACATCAATCGGCGTTTCTACCCGCGCGTGTTCCAGATTGCGCAAATTCATCGTGCCTTCGGGCGTGAAGACCGCGCCGTGCCGGGCAATGCGCGTTGGCATAACACAATCGAAGATGTCGATGCCGCGCAGCACCGCGTTCGCCAGGTCGTCCGGCGCGCCGACGCCCATCAGATAGCGCGGTTTGTGGGCGGGCAGCAGCGGTACGGCGAAATCGAGCGTAGCGTACATCTGCGGCTTGGTCTCGCCCACCGCTAACCCACCGACGGCATAGCCGGGGAAATCGAGCGTCTGCAAGAACTCGGACGACTGCGCGCGCAAGTCCTCAAAAACACCGCCCTGCTGAATGCCGAACAACGCCTGGACGCTGTCGTCGGGATGCGCCTCACGGCAGCGCGCCGCCCATGCGCTGGTGCGCGCGACTGCCTTTTCAACGATGCTGCGGTCCGTCGGCTGTGGACATTGGTCGAACGCCATGATGATGTCCGCGCCGAGATGCTGCTGGATCTCCATTGACTTCTCAGGCGTCAGGCGGTGCTTGCTGCCATCGATATGGCTGCGAAACGTCACGCCTTCATCATCGATCTTGTTGATCTGTGCCAGACTGAAGACCTGAAAGCCACCGGAGTCGGTCAGCATCGGACCGTCCCAGCGCATGAAGCGGTGCAGACCGCCCATCTCTTGCACCAGCTCATGCCCTGGTCGCAGGTAAAGATGGTAGGTATTCGACAGTACCAGCGATGCGCCGACCTCGCGCAGGTCGCGCGGCGGCACTGCCTTCACAGTTGCCTGGGTGCCGACGGGCGCAAATACAGGCGTCGGAATATCTCCGTGCGGCGTATGCAGGATGCCCGCGCGTGCGCTGCCATCGGTGGCGATCAGTTCAAACTCAAAGCTCATCTTATCTGTTCTCGATTCAAGGTATCAGGTATCAGCGGCGAACGCCTCGTTGGGCGTCCCTACTGACATCTGGTACGTGAAAGCTCATCCGCTCATCCGCTCATCCGCTCAACTGCTTCTTGATCTGCTCTGCCTGCTTGCCTAACGCCGCCGGGTCTTGCCCCAACTGGCGATACATGGCGTCCACTTCGTGGCGGTTGCCGCCTTCCAGCACTGACAGCATCTCGCCGGATGACATCTGGTCATAGCGGCGTTCGGTTGTCCCCTGCATTGTCACACGGCTGATCAGGCGCGTCAGGTCGGTGCTGCCGCAGTGAGGGCAGGTGTGCGTCGCAGTATCATACTCGGCATACGTCTTGTAGGTCAGCGATAGTTCGCGTCCGCAGGCATTGCAGCGGTAATCATACGTGTGCATATTCTCTTCCAGAGCATCATCAGCACATGAGCGAGTAAAGTGCATTTTTCGCACTCTGCTTATTATCTATCTGCTACAATTGTAACCGTGTTTGAGCTATGAAAGAATCCCGAATGCAGTCCGAATCGGATCACAAACGCCGCGCTCACCCGCTGGACGCCGATGCACCGCTGTCGCCGCGCGAAGCACGCCAGCAAGCCCCGCATGTCGTCACGTTGCGCTATCTCGTGCGCCGCCCATATGTCACGTATGCGCTGATCGCCATCAACGTCCTGATCTTCGCGCTGCGTGCAGTATCATTTGAGATCGATATTGCCCTGCTCAATGCTGGGGCGAACAGCGGCAACAGCGTGTTCATCAATGGTGAAGTCTGGCGGCTGTTCACGTCCATGTTCCTGCACGCCAGCATCCATGATTTCACAGGCGGTTATGATTTTGGGCGCAGCACGCACATCATCTTCAATATGATTTCGCTTTATATCGCAGGCGGAATCGTCGAACGCGCTTACGGTCACTGGCGTTTCGTGCTCATTTACTTGCTCGGCGGGCTGACAGGCTCCATATTCAGTGCGCTGCTTAACGGCGGCACGACGCTCTCGGTCGGCGCGTCCGGCGCGGTTTTCGCGATTTTTGGTGCGGAATTCATCTTCTTCTGGCGGCATCGCGCGCTGCTCGGCGCATACGCCCGCGCGCAAATCCAGAGCCTGATCATGCTGGCGATCTTCAACGCCCTCGGCGGGTTGATTACCGAGTTTGCCGTCGGCGCGCTGCGTATCGATAACTGGGCGCATCTGGGCGGTGCGCTCGGAGGGCTGGCGCTGGCGTGGATTGCCGGAGCGCGCTATGTCGGTGTTGTGCGCACAGGCACACGCATGATCATCGCGCGGAACGCCCGTCCGCTGCCACCCGACCTGCGCACTCTCGCTGGCTACGCGGTACTGTTAGGGCTGACGGTCGCCGTCGCGTTGCTGGCGTTCCGCCTGCTCTAGGCGGGCACGGGCGTCCGCCAGTTCGTAGCGCATGATCGCCATTTCCTGTGCAGCCTGCTTGTTCTCGCGTGACAGGCGCGTCAGCACCATCGAGAAGTGCAGCAGGATGAACAGCACGAACAGAATGGCGACGGCGAACAGCGCAGCGGGCGGATAGGTGATCACGCCGAGCGCGCCCGCAATGGTGTCCAGTGCCGGACGCGACAGGCTGAGGATCAGCAGCACCAGCGCCGTCGCCAGCCACAGCAGTGCGTAGTCTTCTCGCAGTTTGCGGCGTCGCACCAGCTCCAGAATGAACAACAGCGCCGCCAGCGACGCCAACACACCCAATATCATCATACGGTCAATCATGACTCGCCTCACACCCAGAAAGACAAATCATTTTAACGCAGAGATGTGTAAGGAAAAATTCAAAATGACGGACGAGGCGTGCCTCGTCCGCTGTGAGCAATACCTCTCTAATTCGCAGGCACAACGCTCACCGCGATCAGCCCTTCTGAGCCGCCGCCTGCATGGCTGACGAGCAGCGTATAGACACCCGTCGCCTCGAACGTGTAGCCTTGAATGAGCGCTGTCAGCATGAAGCCGCTGTCATCATCGCCCGCAATCGGCGTGCCGTCGGGTCCGAGCAGTACCAGAACCGGGTCTGCCTGTGTGCTGGCAGCGACGATGGTGAGTGTATCGCCCGTTTCAGCGCGGAAGGGGATGCTGACAACACGCCCGCTGGTCATTTCGACTGTGCTGGTCGTGCCAATCGTCATACGCTCTGCCTCGACGCGCTCAATTTCCCAACGCTGCATCAGGTCGAGGAATGCCGCGCCTGCCGTTGCCATGTCGCCTGCCAGCGCCGCAATTGTGCCGTTGCCGATGAAGTTGTTAACGTGCGTCGGATCAATCGCCGCCGCGCGCTGCATGTCGGCGCGAGCGCTGTCGAAATCGCCTGTCTGTGCATGAGCAATCGCGCGCTCCCAGTACGCATACTCACGGCTCGGGTAGGACGCGCCCGCTTCCGTCAGTTCGACCAGACGCTCGAAGTCGCCCAATGCGGCATCAAAGTTATCGAGCGCGATGTAGGCACGTCCGCGGAGGTAGAACGCCAAGCTGTTGTTGGCGTCCAGCGCCAGCGCTTCGGTCATGAACGTGACGGTGCTGCTCCATTGTCCCATGTCATGCGCGGTTTGCCCCTGATTGAGCAGGCTGTTGACTTCGGCACTGTTGTCGGTCGTGGTGATGGCAGTCTCCGGTTCGGCGTCGGGCAGCATGGCGCTGCCTTCGTGTGCCAGCACCAGATCAACCAGTCCCAGGTTGTACTGTGCCCATGACGCGGGTTCGAGACCGAGCGAAATCGCATACTCAAAATCGCTGGCGGCATTGCGCAAATCGCCGCGCATCTGGTAGACCAATCCGCGATTGTTGTAGGCATATGCCAGCATCGGGTCATAGCTGATGGCGAGGTTAAAGTCGAGCAGTGCGCTGCCGTAGTCTTCCAGCAGGAAGTGTGACCAGCCGCGATTGTTGTAGGCGATGGCGAAATTGTTCTTCGCCGCAATCGCCAGCGTGTACTCTGCAAGCGAGCCAGCGTAATCGCCCTGGGCGCGCAGTGCATTGCCGCGCATATTGAAGGCTTCAGCGTTCTGCTGCGCGTAGACTTCGACCGGGTACAACTGTGTGAAGCAGCCGAAGCTGGCATATGCGCTGCTGTAGTTGCCAGCGGCGTAGGCGTCGCTGCCCGCACGGTAATGATCGACGGTTGGGTCGCAGGTGTCCTGCGCGAAAGCGGGTACGCTGGTGACGAGGATGGCAGCGAGCGCGGCGGCGCTTGCCAGACGAGTGAACATGTGAAGACGGGACATAATCGGCACTCCTGTAGCTGAATGAAAACGATAGCTACAGGGTATGACAGGAGAAAGATGGGGACTGGACGGACAGCCATTGGGTGGGCAACGGCTGTACGCCGCCTGCTCTATCGCTGCCCTACGGCTGCCCTACGCATCACAGAACCTTAACGCAAGCGGTGGGCAAACGTTGAGCCAGCCTCCTTCATTATGGATATAACTTAATGTGTAGTCACCTGAAAAGGAGGACGCAATGAGTTCTTTACCCGTCTCGCGGTCAATGTGGCAGCGCTGGCTGCCCATCCTCGTAACCACACTCGGCGGCGGCATCACTGGCACACTGCTGATGCTCAACCTGCTCGATCCGGTGAACAATCAGGGGCAACCGCTGTATATCGTCTTCGCACTCGGCGGCGCTGTATACGGGCTGTCGGCGGGTTGGGCGGTGCACTTGCAACTGCCCGGCTTCAGCACGGGTTATATCGTGCGCTACATGATCATTGTCTCGGTCGGTTTCATCGTTGGCATTTTTCTTGCCTATGAATTGTGGCGCTTGTGGATGTTCCCGGTTCCGGTTTCCGGCTTCGTCTTCCCACCTGCCATCGGCTTTATCGCCGGACGCATTGCTCAGCGCTGGATCAACGATGTCGCTGGCTTTCCGCGCCAGGCCGCCAAGCCCGGTTGGGGGTTAGGCGCGGCAGTCTACGTGCCGACGCTCTTTCTGCTGGGGTCACTGATCGGGTTGACCCTGCTGCGGGTTGATGAAAACTTTGTGTTGATTGTGGGCAGTATCGCGGGGGCGTGCGGTGGCTACATCAGCGGCGCGATCACCCGCAACAGCATTCGTTCCGGGCTGGAACGGCAGCAGGCGATCCGACAGATGCAGCCGCCCACAGTTGTGCAGGTTGCCGCTATCGATACCGACGCATCCAGCGCCGAACTCGGCACGCTGGCGCAGCAGCAGGCGAGTCAGAGTGCCAGCCTGCAAGTCATCGCCGAAGATGGCGAAGCAGTATTCAAAGGCAAACCGAAAGCGAAGGCCCTCAATCTGCCGCTGCCACGCACGGCGCAACAATGGCGCATGGCGGGCGTGGTCGCGGTGATCGTGTTCCTGGGGACGGGCGCGTTCTTCTCATTCTTCCCGACGCGCACGATTGTTCTGGTCGCCACGCCGACGGGATTTCCCAATCCGACACTGTTCCCGCTGCCCACGCCGACGGATGCGCCTTTTCCGGCGCGCTTTGCCATCGGTCAGCCTGTGCAGGTCTTCAATCTCGATGATACGCTGCGTTATGAGCCATACTGGTGGGTGCTGCGCCAGCAATGGCTGCCGGGGACGCAGGAATGGATTTACGAAGTGCAGGCGGGCAGCGGTGTCACGCTCATGCGCGCAGAAAACCAGCTTGCGCCGATCATTCCAACACAGGCTGCGACACAATTCGCAACCCCCGTCGGCATGTACGACCATCAGGTCTGGGATTGGAGTTTGCCGCTGCAAGCCGCCGCAGCTATCGGTGACATACCGTCCGGCCATTATCCGATCTACATTACTGATACGCAGTGGAACGCCACGCTGGGGCGCTGGATGTACCTGGTGCAGGATGCGGAAGGGCGCATGGGCGAAGCCTTTGACGAGCAGATCGGCATCCCCGGCGCGTTCTTCAGCACGCTGGTCCCGACGCCAGACGGGGCAACGCCGCCGCCGATCCCGATGCCGACCGAACCTGACTACTGGGTTGGCGAGATGGGGCTGATGCTGACGCAGGTCGTGGCGTTCTACGATGTCGGCACTCGGGTGCGCGTTGAAAATCGTTACTGGAGCAACGGCGGCGGCTGGCAATATCTGGTCGTGAGTAGCGATGGCGGGCGCATGTGGGTGCGCGAGACAGCGCTGTCTCGCGAAATCGCGTCGAACGTGCCGACACCCACATTCTTGCCATCACCATCCCCTTGACAGGATGTATGTCAGATGGGGCAGGGCGATTCCGACAGGATGCCCCGTTGGGCGTCCCTGCTCATCCTTCACACCGTCATATCCCAGTTGATGATGTCCGCCATCAGGTGGTGCGCCGTCAGGTCGAGATGGATGGGCGTGACGCTGGCATAGCCTTCGTTGACCGCCCAGATGTCCGTGCCAAGTTCGTCGAGTACGCCCGTCGGCGCTTCACCCGCAATTTGATAGTGATCATTATTCTGAATGAGGGCGTCACGGTAAATGCTGATGCCCTGTCGGGTAACGCGCAGCCCTTTGACAGCCGGGCGGTCAGGGACGTTAACGCTGAGGATAGTAAATGGTGGCAGCCCGCGCTGCAACACCTGCTTCACCACCACCGCCGCCACGCGCGCTGCCTCGCGGTACTGTTCGACATCGTTCGCCATGCGGTTCTCGAACGAGATCGCCACCGCTGGAATGCTTTGGATGGTTGCTTCCAGCGCAGCCGTCACCGTGCCGCTGTATGTCACGTCCTGCCCGGTGTTCGGTCCGCGGTTGATGCCGGAGACGACGATACGCGGGGGCCACTGGATCAAGCCGAGCGCTGCCATCGCGATGCAATCGGCGGGCGAACCCGCGACCGTGACAGCAGGCGTGCCATCCACCAGCGTGACGTGCTGCACCTTGATGTCCTGATACAGCGTCTTCTTATGCCCGACCGCGCTCTGGTTGGTGGCGGGTGCGATCACCTGCACCGTGCCAATTTCGCGCATTGCCTGCGCCAGCGCCATGATCCCCGGCGCGTTATAGCCATCATCATTGGTCACAACGATATAAGTCATTTTCAGCCTCTTTTCATGCGGAAGCGTATAAGCGTGAGTGCAAAGTGCAGAGTGCAAGTGCATTCTTCCAAATGCTGACTTCGGAAACAGTAGCAGCTCCGATGCAGCCTGCACTTTGCACTCGGAACTATGAACTGTGAACTATGAACTCAGAACAACAAAGAGGCGATTGTAGCACAGGCGCGTGAAGTATGGGTTAAGTGTTCGTAACACACGCTTTACTGACTTTATGCATAAAGATAGTACGCGCGTACACAAAACGCGCTAGAATCTCAGGTGAAGATGTCACTAGACCTGTATCGGACAGGTGCTGTAGACTGGCAATTGTGCGGCAAACGCGAACGGAGACCGTAGCCTATGCCGGAAGACCAATATCAGGAAACGAACTTTCTCGAAGGTGTTGGCAAGTTTCAGAATGCGCGCCTGCGCGCTTTTTGGCATGATTTTGCCAGCTTACTGCGCGGCAAAAGCGCAGAGCTGTTGAGTTTTGAAGAGATACGCGCGCGGCTGCGGCTGCGCGAAGAGAACTATCGCGGATTGCAGGACGTGCCGCTGGAGCAGATTGCGGGCAGCGTGGGGCGCTACCGCGAATTCAACGATCAATTCCTGCCGCGTCGCCACAACATGCAGGAGCGCTGGAGCCGCGTGTATGCCGTCGCGACGGGGATGATGGGACTGCCACCGATTGAAGTCTACAAGGTGGGCGATGTCTATTTCGTGCGCGATGGCAACCACCGTGTCTCGGTGGCGCGCCAGATCGGTTCGACGCATATTCAGGCACATGTGACGGAACTGCCGACGAATGTACCGCTGCGCCCCGGCATGACGGAAGAGGAACTTTCGGACGCAGCCGCCTATGCTGCATTTCTCGACGAAACGCGTCTGAGCCACACGCGCCCGCATCATGTGTCGCTGCAACTGAGCGAGGCATCGCGCTATGGCGATATGCTCGGTCATGTGTACCTGCATCGCAGCATTATGCAGCAGCAGGGCGCAGGCGCGGAAGCAGATGACGAGAGCGACATCGAGAGTGCGGCAGCGAACTGGTATGATGAGGTCTTCCGCCCCGCAGTGACGCTGATTCGCAAGTATCGCATTCTCGAGACGGTGAAAGACCGTACTGAAGCCGACCTGTATCTGTGGTTGATCGAGCATCTCAGCGAGGTCAAGCAGTTGTTTGGCAATGAAGCGCCGACTCGGAGCTTTGCCGATGCGCTGGTGGATTTTCTGGTGTCGCGCGGGATGCAGGTGCCGCAGGAACTGCTGCGCGAGAAAGATGATACGGTCGAGCTGGCGCGGGCGGATATTGAGGTGCAGTTGGAGCGACTGCGCGAGCAGATGAACGCGCAGCTTGCCGACGATGACGTCGTAAATCCGAACGGGCGGGGTTAGTCCCCGCCCACTCCCTCAATATGTAATGCCGCCATTTGTCCCCACGGCGACGCTGCATCGGCTTCGTAAATAGCGATGTATTCAGCCAGCGCTTCGTCCAGGCGAGCCACCCGTTCGAGCAGGAAGGCGCGTTGGTAACGGTACTCATACACTGCATCGGGATTACTGCGATAGTAATCTGAGTTCAGGTCAACACGCGCATCGTGGAGAGAGAGTGCGGCGAAGTAGTCGCCTGCATCGAGCGCAGAGCAGATGGAGTCGTATTCGGGTTCAGGCGTGGACGTGAATGTAGGCGACGGCGGTAGCTGCGTGGCGTCGTGGACTTCGACAAACGTTGAATTCGCTGTGTCCCATACATATCGAACCGGTGTTGATCGGGCAGGATCAACATCATATGAGATGAATTCACCGCCATCAATTTCGCGACTGCCTTCGTCATCAGGGAACAACGTCGCGAAATCAGTACGACACACTTCAAGCGAATGTACCAATGAAGTCAAATATAGTCCTTCCATGCGCCATAAGGTCAAGTAATGTAAGCCGTCAGGCAAACAATCTCCCGAGCCGCCCAAGCCACAAATGGGATCATAGTTGCATGACCAGGGCGCTGGATAAGCCACGCTGAACTGTGACATAACGTAGGCAATGGCGACACCCTCCTCATCCGGTAGTGTCCAAAGATGACGCTGTGTCGCCCGACGGAATGGGTCAACAGGCGGTGTGGAGACGACATAGCGATCAGCATCATTCACCGCAAAGAAGAATGGGTTCATTGGGATAGCTGTCCACACCAACCATTCGTCCTGATCATCACCGTTGAGATCAGCTTGCAATACTTCGCCCGTCGCCGCTCCCAGACTTGCCATAATCTCTGGCGGTTGTCGAGTTGTGGAAAGGTCCGTTGCCAACAGTGCTGCCTCAAGCATAGGTGGCGCATCACATCCAATACGTGATGGGGAGTATTCAGCGTACACCTCATATGTTCTTTCGAGTGTCACGCCGAAATAGTATTCAGATAGGCTGTAGTCAGGCTGCGTGAAACTGTTGTATGCTGCCAGACAGGCTCCTAGCGGCGTTTCAGGGGCAGCAAGCAGCGCATCGACAAATTGACGCACAGGCGCAAACGGAATATCTTCGCCGGACAGCACTTCAAGGATTGGACGCGCCTGCGCTGGCCGATGAGTCAACTGATAGGCAAGCGCCATTCGCGCGCGATGATATTGATCGTATGTGACACGGTAGTCGCGTAACTGGTTGCGAATGTACTCGTCATACGCCGGATTCGTCTCATCTGGATCAACATAGGCGGGCAGCGTCAGCGCCCGTTCATAGTGCGCCAGTGCCGCGTCATAATCGCCCACCCACATCACTTCTTCTGCTGCTCGGCGGGCGCAGTTTTGTGTATCTTCAGGAAAGTCGCGACTGCTGTCGATTTCAACGTATCGATCTTGTTCAGCGTTCCAATCCAGAACGCGCGTTTCGCGGGCGATGCAGTGCCAGTTATCGCGGTAGACTTGTCGCTGAAGGATTTCCTGAGCAGCGTCCGCATCAATGTTGACAAACTCCCAGGTGACGTCCCGCGGAACCGCATTGTCGCAACCATACGAATCTTCACTGTAGTGTGTGACCGAATTGGGGTAAGGGATTTCACTCCCTAACGCCGCAAGATCGACAAGCCGCCCATCGCGCCAGCCGAGTATGAAAAGCTGCCCTACATTTTCATACCCCATTCCTGGACCACCAAATGACTCTCCGCCGACCATCACCAGCCATTCCAGTAATCCGTCAGCATTAATGTCTTCGACTTTCACTGTGACCTGCCCGCCTTCGCCAAAGTTAGACCCTGAACTATCAGTCCCATAGCCTTCCCAAAACAAGGGCGTCTCGACAATGCGATAGCCTTCCGAGTTTGACTCGACGACAAAGTAATTGACGTATTCCGCTTCATAGCGACAACTCAAACGATCAGTTGCCTGCCCCTTGATAACATCCAGTATGTATTCGTTCTGTCCATCGGCATTGAAATCATGCGTGGCAACGCCGATCTCGAAGTTGTCAAACCGCAGCACCGCTTGCTGACTCAAATCCGGCTGCGTCTGTTCCAGCCAGGCAGCAAAAATTGCTTCAACCCACTGCCCCCGCCACCAGAAGTCGCCATCTTGACCAATTTCCATCGCATCGTAGGCAGCGATGATATTCTGGTAATCGACATCGTTTAGATCGGGGAAGCGCCAGAAGAGGACAGTCGTAAAGTTGCCATAAAACCAACGTTTGTCCCATTCCGGCATTGCCGCTTGCTGTCCTGCAATTGTGGCAATGCGGTCAATGTATTCCGACGCGCTCGGCATACGCAATCGGTACTGATCTACGTCCTGTGCATTAACGCGCACAGTCATTACCAGCAGTAGTCCAATGAGCCACACTAACCGCATGATTTCACCCCGGTAGATTGTCACGATGCTCACTATATTCCACCGAACTTGGCGTAGAATTCAACCACATCTTGTATATTCCCTTGCAGCACCATCTGAAAGACATGCAGATCAAAGCTGCTTGTCAGATGGTTCTGCGACTTCGGTGCGCCGAAGTGAGCAGGACCTGTGATGTTGACCGCAGGCGTGTCACAGCCTTTGTGTGCCATCCATTGCTCAAGGTCAGCAGGATTATGCGTGCTTGCCATTTGTGCGACCATCACGAAGAAATCGACCGTGTACTCTTCATCGGCAAAGCCGGGCGAATAGATGCACGGGTTTGCGAGCAATCTGCTGACATCCCGACTATAGAGGTTGAACATCACAATCACGACGCTGCTGCGATAGGCAGCACGCACCCATGCCCAATCCGCCCGCCAGATCGCCGAACGGTCGATGATCAGTGCTTGCAGCGGGGCTTGTTTGTGCAGCCCCAGCACTTCATCCCATGTTGAGACGATGTGTGCGCCTGTGGCACGCACAATAACCTCTGGCTGACGGAAGCTGGTCGCAGGGATGGCAACTGCGTCTGCGAGATAGACGATGCGAGCGGCGGGGAGTGGCGGTTGCGCGCTGGCGGGGGATACCAGGAGCAGGACTATCCAAAACAGGGGAATCAGGCGGAACATGAGCGGTCTCCGCTATGCTTCTACACAGAGTGTAACACGGATTAGCTCTACCCGCGCACGGCAGGCGGTGTTACGATCTGATGTCGTTATTGATGAAGGAACATTGTGCCATGTTTGATATGGTCATCACCCTGACGGACGAGCAACACAAACGGGCGGAAGCACGCGCCGCTCAATTGGGTTACAGCGATTCTCGCGCGTATTTGCTTGCTGTCGTTGAGGATGTGTTGGAGGACGAAGAGTTTATTGATGTGATAGCCGGTATTCGCGAAGGACTAGAAGATATTCGTGCTGGAAGAGTCTATCCTGCGGGCGACCTTGATGCACTTCTCGACAGTGGTAAGTTCGACTCATGAGCAATCAAAAAGTTATTGTCAATCTTTCTGCAAGATTCCTCAAGGACTTGCGTCGGCTAGAGAAAAAGTATCGACGTGTGCGTCAAGATGTAAAACCGCTAATTGCTGAATTGGAAAGCGGAAATACACCGGGCGATCAACTCCAACGAGTTGGCAAAACCGTTTATAAGGTGCGTATTGCAAATTCCGATGCACAACGAGGCAAGAGTGGTGGGTATCGAGTGCTGTATTATTTGCGAACTACGACATCTGTCTATTTGATTGCCATCTACTCAAAAACCGAGTTTGAAGACATTTCAGACGACTCAATTGCCATAGCTATAGAAGACTTGTTATCAAAACTCGAAGCAGATAGCTCTGAGTCTGACGAGTAAATTTTCACGATCTTGTCAAGGAGTCCCGCGCATGGCGCACCCCCCATTGATGATTTATCCCGTCGCTGCCCCGGTTCAGCAGCGCGCCTTTGACCTGCACCAAACGCTGTTCGACTGCCTGCGTACGGCAGAAGTCACGCCGCAGGACGGCGATGTGATCGCTGTATCCAGCAAGTACGCCGCCATCAGCGAGGGGCGCGTCATCGCGCTCGACAGCATCGCCGTGACGCCGGAAGCACAGGTGCTGGCGGACCGTTATCACATGAACCCGACGATGGCGCAGCTTGTCCTGTCGGAAGCCGATCATGTCTTTGGCGGCATCCACGGCTTCATGCTGACGCACAAAGATGGCATCATTTCGCCCAACGCGGGTATTGACCGTTCGAACATCCCCAACGGTTACGCAGTGCTGTTTCCGCGCGACCCGTATGCCACAGCGCAGCGCATCGTGAATGCCGTGCGTGAACAGTACGGCGTGCGTGTTGGCGTCATCCTGACCGATAGCTGGCTGATGCCGGGGCGTTATGGGACGACGGGCGTGGCGCTGGCGTCGGGCGGTTTCCGCCCGCTGCAAGACGAGCGCGGCAAACAAGATCTGTTTGGCAACCCGATGCAGGTCACAGTGCGCGGTATTGCCGACCAGATTTGCGCGGCGGCGCAGCTCGTCATGGGTGAGCGCGACGAGGCGACGCCGTTCGCGCTGGTGCGCAACGCGGGCGTCACCCTGACAGACGAGCCGATAAGCGCGGCGGATGTCAGCATCGACTGGCGCATGTGCATTTATGTCGAATCGCTGACGAACGGGCTGCTGGAGCGTGTGCTCGCACAGTCATCGCCTTAATCCCTCGTCTGGAAGAACATCGCCTTTTTGAGATTGGGCGTCGTGAAGTCAAAGCCACAGCTTTTGAAGAACTCTTCCGACGCCGTGATCGCCATGACCTCAAAGATGTCCTGCGCCTGCGCGCGTTCGACACATGCCTGCACCAGCAGCTTGCCAATGCCGAGACCCTGTGTTTCTTTCGACACTGCCAGGCTGCGAATCTCTGCCAGTTTGCGCGAGTAGATTTCCAGCGCCGCGCAGCCGACAATCCGGTCATCCACCACCGCGACAAAACAGTTATCTGCCCACTCTTCCAGTTCGTTATACGTGCGTTCGAGCAGCAAGCCTTCTTCCACAAACGGTGCGATCAACTGCGCAATCGCCGGAAGATCGGCATGTTCTGCCGTGCGGATGGTCACGGCAGTGCGAGTTTGCGTTTCCATACAAATACGTTCCCTATCTGAGTATCGCGTTCGTAATTATAGATCAGCCAGTCGTTCAGTTCAGTATAGTGTTGCAGCAGCGTGTTCGAGTCGTCATCGCTGCCCGTCACCCAGGGCAGATAATCTACCTGCATGACCAGCACATACGGTGGCAGCGCCGCCCACAGAATATCCACGTTCTCCTGCCGCCACGCCGCCGGATACCAGTCACCCACCAGCGGGAACTGAAAGATGAAGCGTGTCGGCGGGTTCAACTGTGTCAGAGCGTAAATCTCCGGTCGAAAGCCCCAGATGTACAACGAATCGCCTGGCACAGTGCGAGCGCGCAGATAGTCCGCCACCCGCAGCGATTCGCCCGCCACGAATTCGCCCGCGACGAAGCGGTCGTAGTAAGCGGTCTGGTCTTCCTGCCCGGTCAGGTATGCCCACGCGCGCGGGTAGATGTTGAGGATGGGGATGAGGAGGAGCAAGAGGGCGATCAGAAGCGGCACACCTGATGGGTACGCATGAACGGACACCTCATGAGGTGTCCCTACAGGCGACAATGTGCTTAGGGACGCCTCATGAGGCGTCCGTTGCAACCATCGTCTGATCCGCGAGTCTACCCACGCAACCCCTATCCCCCCCAGCAGCACCAGCGGCGGCAGTATCGGCAGCCAGTGATAATCGTAGCCGCGCAGCTGCACCAGCATCATCGCCAGCCCGACGAGCAGCCAGAGTAAGACCATGAATGATCTTGACGCAGGGGCGTGGAGGTGCAGAGCCACAGAGGCTTTTTTCGCTGCGCCTGTGCCTCTCTTCGCTAAAGAGTCTTTTCGATCCAGCAGCACGCCTACTATGCCGACGCCCGCCAGTACGAACAGCAGCCCCCAGTACGCCCAGCGGAAGCTGAGCGCCGTCGTCATCAAGTCGCGAAAGCTGTCGCCGTCCAGACCGAGCGCGGTGTAACCCGCCGTCACTCGCGCACTTTCGATGAACGCTTCCCATGCGCCAATCTGTACCAGCCACAGCGCGCCGGTGAGCAAAACGACTGCAAGACCAGCAACGAAAGCCGTAAAGCAGGAAAAGTGCTTATTCCAGAGGCTAGAAGGGAAGAGGCTAGAGAGGTATGCTGTTACCAAGACTGATGCAAAAAGTGCGAACGGATACTTGAACCAGAAGATCACGCCCATTAATGCGCCGCACGCCAGCGCCCAACGCCACGCGCGCGGCGACGCCTCCGCTGCCTTGAGTGCGCACACGATCGCCAGCACCATCGGCAGCAGGACAATGCCGTCGTTCTGCGTTAGCGTCCAGAACGTTTCGCTGTAGTAGAAGACGGGGAATAACAGCGCCGCCCAGAGCGCCACAAGCGCGTCAAACAGTCGCCGCCCGATCCAGTAAAGCGCAGCGATGATCGGCGGGACGATCAGCAGGTCAATGGCGCGCGGCGCAGCCGCCGTCTGCCCAAAAAGCGCCATCGCCCCGGCGTAGACAAGAAAGATGGCGGGCGGCTTGGGATTCCACAGGTCGGTGTACGGCGCTTTGCCTTGCAGCAGCCCGCGCCCGATGACCGCAAACTCGCCCTGATCGCGCCCCAGCGGGTACGTCAGGATCGGCAGCGCGATCAGCGTCGTCAGCACAAGGATGGCAATCAGCGGTAGGTGTGGGCGCAAGCGGGTCATATAAAACCGACGATGCGGGCGATCAGCAGCGCCAGGATGACGGACACGATCAGCAGCGACCAGACGATCAGACGCCCGGAGTCCTGCACAGGGTTGATTTCGCTCGTTTTGACTTCGACATTGCCGAGCAAATCGACGTAGAAATCGACATTCACGCGCCCACGACTGAGCCGCGCCATGTAGTCGTGCTGCGTCACGATATCCCAACCACTGTCTTCATCGCGCCAGTTGTCACCCAGGTGCTGGCGAATGGCGGCTTCCAGCGCCGCCCGCGCCTGCTCCGCGCTGATCGGTTCCACAGGTTCAGTCATAAGCTCTCCTCACGAACGACTCTACATCGCCACGCGACTAACGTCGAGACTGGAAGGACACTCTATGGATTCTGAACGCAGTAGCGCAGGGATGTACAGGCACAGAGAAAATTCCGTTGTGTTCTGTTATATTGGATATGGGCGCACACTGGAAGTCCACAGGCAGTCGGAGGGCGCGCTATGCTCAGCGTACTGTGTCTACCGATCAGCAGTGTGCAGCGCTGATCATCACAGGCGAGACTGTCACAGAGGTGGTAGTCTGCCCCAAGCTTATACGAAAGTCCCACTCATGACCCCACCTGTCATAGCAGTTGAACACCTGTCAATCGAATACAAGCTCGGCGAACGCTGGGTAAACGCTCTGCACGACATCTCGTTGGAGATTCAGCCAATGGAGATGCACGGCTTGGTCGGCGAAAGTGGCAGCGGCAAATCGACACTGGCGCTAGCGCTCATGCGCTATATGGCGGCGAACGCGCGCATCAGCGGCGGCAGCATTCTGCTCGACGGTGAAGACATCACGCACTACGCGCCCGCCGAGATGCGGCGACTGTGGGGGCGCAAGGTGGCGCTCGTGCCGCAAGACCCGTTGGCATCGCTCAATCCGTCGTACACCGTCGGCGAACAGATTGCCGAAGCAATTGCGATTGCACATCAAACCCTCAACCCCTCTCTCTCCTGGAGCGAGCAGAAAGTAGGGACGCGCAACGGCACATCCGGTGGCAACGGCACATCCGTTCAGGCGCAAGCTATCGCCATGCTGGAGCGCGTGCGCATTGCGGACCCGGAAGCCGTCGCCAAACGCTACCCGCATCAACTGAGCGGTGGGATGCAGCAGCGCGTTGTCATCGCGATGGCATTGAGCGCCGCGCCGCGCCTGCTGGTGCTGGATGAGCCGACAACCGCGCTCGACGTGACGACGCAGGCAACGATCCTCGATCTGGTACGCGAACTGGTGATGGAGCAGGGCAGCAGCGCTCTGCTCGTGTCGCATGATCTGGCGCTGGTGGCACAGATGTGCGACCGCGTGACTGTGCTGTATGGCGGTGAAATCATGTCCTCCGCGCTGTCCGAGTCGTTGTGGATGCAGCCGCTGCACCCTTACACCATCAGCCTGCTCGCCAGCCGTCCGCGCCTGATGAGGGGCAGCGAAACGCGGCTGCCCGTGATCGAAGGCGTTGCACCTTCACTGGCGGAACGTCCGCCTGCCTGTGTCTTTGCGACGCGCTGCCCGGTGGCGCTGCCGATCTGCCATGAGGAGAAGCCGCCGCTGGAAACGGCGAGCGATGGGGGGCTCGTGCGCTGTCATCGCTGGCGTGAAATTGCCAGCGGCGAACTGCGCTGGCAAACCGAGCCGACGCAGCTTGCCGCCTCGTCACATGAGCTTGGCAATTATGTGCTGTCGGCGGTGGGTATGGAGAAGTCGTTCGGCGATACGGGCATGATGAGCCGAATACTGGGGCGCGGCAGTACGGTGCGCGCGGTAGATGGCGTGAGTTTGAATGTGCGCGGACGGTCAACGCTGGCGCTGGTGGGCGAAAGTGGCAGCGGCAAAACGACGCTGGCTCGACTGATCGTCGGGCTGGAGCGCGCCGACGCGGGCGAACTGGAACTGCTTGAACTGCCGCTGGATACACGGCTAGGTGGGCGTGGGCGCGATCAACTGCGCAATCTGCAAATGGTGTTCCAGAACCCCAACGATGCGCTCAACCCGTATATGACGGTTGGGCAGGCACTCGTCCGCGCCATCCAGCGCCTCACGCCCGAACGCCTGAGTGACGACGATGTGGACGCACGGGTGCGCGCGCTGCTCGAAGCCGTGCGCCTGACGGGTGAGTATGCCGCGCGTTACCCTTCGGAACTGAGCGGCGGTGAGAAGCAGCGCGTGGCGATTGCGCGCGCCTTCGCTGCCGAACCCGCACTCGTGATCGCCGACGAGCCAACTTCGTCGCTGGATGTGTCGGTGCAGGGCGCGATCCTTAACTTGCTCAAGGATTTACGCGCGCAGCAGGGCGTGTCGTACTTGCTCATCACGCACGATCTGAAGGCGGTCAGTTACCTTGCCGACTGGGTGCTGGTGATGTATCTGGGTGAGATCGTCGAAGAAGGCACGACTGAGCAGGTCTTTAGCCATCCGTCACACCCGTACACCGAAGCGCTGATTTCCGCCGTGCCGCGCCTGAACCCCGCCATGCAGCCGCAGCGTATCCGGTTGGACGGCGATGTGCCAAGCGCGCGCGCCATTCCGTCGGGCTGCCGCTTCCACACGCGCTGCCCGCGCTGCCTGGGCGACGTGTGCGTTAAAGAAGCGCCGCCCTGGCGTGACGCGGGCGACGGGCATTTCATCCGTTGTCACATTCCGGTGGAGGAGTTGAAGGAGCTGCAATCGCCGCCTGGTCAAGCGGACAGGTCGTAAACCCGTCCGCTTGTCATATGATCATGCTGTTTGTCACTTGACGTGCTGCTCCATATAGGCGGACGATCAGAATCAGACTGATCAGTTCGATCGGTCATTATATGCGGCGGTTTCGCTCGCGTCTGAGAGGGCGCACCATGTTCAAACGGTATATCTCCTGGCTAATGGTTGTCTTGCTCCTGGTCGGGGCAGGCATCCTTCTTCTCCCCGTGACTTTCTCCGCACTCGCACAACCTTCAGCTCCGGTTGCCCTTGATGACACCTTTACCGTCGAGGGCAATGGCAGAGTGAACTCTGCTTATCTTCAAAGCTTCTCCGCGCCCGGCGTGTTGAGTAATGACAGCGGCGACGGTATTACCGTAACCAGTTTCACGCAGACTGCGCGCGGCAGCGTGCGTCTGAACGTGGATGGCTCGTTCGACTATGAGCGCGTTCCGCTCTTCCTCGGCACGGATTCGTTTACCTACACCATCACCGACGCAGCCGGACAGACGGCGACCGCGACAGTCACCCTGAATGTCGTGCTGCCGCCGATTGCTGCGCAGGATGATGTGTTTACAGTACCCTACAACTCGCAAAACAATGAACTGCGCATTTTGCTGAACGATGTCTACAGTGCCTACCGTCCACCTCAGGATATCATCACTGGACCAGCGCACGGCACGGCAAGCTTTGCACCGTTTGGCGCGGCTGTGTTCTACACGCCCAATAATGGTTTTTCTGGCACGGACACGTTCCGCTATCGCCTCACAGACGGCTTCGGACAGACAGACGAAGCCACGGTGACGATCACGATCACTGGCGGCACAACAGCGCTGCGCGCGGTGGATGACACGTTTGAACTCTTGGGTACCGGCGATGTAAGTTCTCCGATCATGCGGGATTTTTCCGCGCCGGGCGTGCTGACAAATGACAGCGGAGATGGCATCCGCGTGTCCAGTTACACACAACCTGGCAATTCAAACCTCCGCGACCTTATCGTCAATGCTGATGGCTCGTTCCGCTTCGTCCTGTATCCGTTGTTCGTGGGAACAGACACTTTCACTTACACCATTACGGATGCCGCAGGGCACACGGCGACAGCGACCGTCACACTGAACGTGATCATGCCGCCGCTGGATGCGGTGGATGATCAATTCACGGTTGAATTTGAGTCGCGCGATAATTATCTGCAATTCGTCCGCAATGACAGCTACAGTGCGCGCAGACCCCGTATCGAAATTCTGTCGGGACCCTCACATGGCTCAGTGAGCCAAGGGTCGTATGGCACAATTGCGATATACCAGCCTGATCCAGGCTTTTCCGGTACGGATGGTTTCCGCTATCGGCTCACAGACGGCTTCGGACAAACCGACGAAGCGACGGTAATGATCACCGTGCTGCCGCCAGGACCGATTGACGCGATTGACGACTTCTTTGAGCTGAGTTCGGACAGTCCGGGACTGGTCGCCAATGTTCTGCAGAACGATCACGGTGTCGGGCTGCACGTCACAGAACATACACAGCCAGCACACGGAACAATCCATAACATGAGCGAGGATGGCTGGTTTGGCTATACGCCCGAACCCGGCTTCATCGGCAACGTCGTTTTCTACTATACAGTCTATGATGCGAACGGTCAGCGCGATGCTTCGACGGTGACGATTACGATCACTCAGGGCAGCCAACCGCCGCCACCTTCACCCACGCCGCCACCGCCGCCTTCAGTTCCACTGGACGCCATAGACGACTTCTACACGATGACAACCGCTGACGCAACACTGACAGCCAACGTGTTGGCGAACGACAGTGGCAGCGGCTTGTCTGTGACGCAGTGGAACGACCCCGATCACGGCAGCATCAGCGGCGCAGCGGATGGCAGCTTCGTCTACACGCCAGAGCCGGGCTATGTGGGTACGGCGGTCTTCTACTACACGCTGTACGATGCCAACGGGGCGCGCGATGCTTCGACGGTGACACTCACCATCACACAGGGTAGCCAACCGCCGCCACCACCCCCACCGCCTTCAGTTCCACTGGACGCGATTGACGACTTCTACACGATGACATCTGCCGAGGCAACCTTGACGGGCAACGTGCTGGCGAACGACATCGGCAGCGGCTTGTCCGTGACGCAGTGGAACGACCCCGATCACGGCAGCATCAGCGGCGCAGCGGATGGCAGCTTCGTCTACACGCCAGAGCCGGGCTATGTCGGCACGGTCATCTTCTATTACACGGTGTACGATGCAGCAGGCGTACGCGATGCTTCAACAGTGATGATTACTGTCGTCGCGGCTGTGCCCGCCGAAGGCAGCACGAGTCCGTAACAGGTTATCCACAGCGCGATCCCCCTTGCGCTGGATACACGACGCCGGGTGCTCATGCCCGGCGTTTCTGTGTCTGAACATGATTACACATCCAGTACGCCTGCCTGCTCACTTTCCCAGCGTGCCAGCATTGCCTCGGCAACCGCAGCGGGCGACGCTGCGCCTGCGGGCAGTTTGAAAGGCACGTTCGCCCAGAAGGGGGTATCGACCGCGCCGGGACGGACAAGCGTGAACTTGAGCTTGCGATGCTCTTTGGCGAGGATCGTCATCAGCGGTTCGAGTCCGGCTTTGGCGGCGGCATAGGCGCTGAAACGCGGCAGGCTGATCTTATCGACATACGCGCCGATGACCATGAAATGCCCGCCTTCCTTGAGCAGATGGACGCTTGCCTTCGCTGCCAGCCACGCACCGTTCAAATTGGCGTCCATCACTTGCTGCCATGCCGCTGTGTCGAACGACTCGGCAGGGCTGGCGGACATTGTCCCGGCTGCGTACACCGCGAGATCGAGCCCGCTGCTCGCCTGCGCGACACCCATCGCCACATTGTCGTAGCTGTACGGGTCGGCGGCGTCGAAACTGTAGCTGCGATCCATGTTGGGCGGAATTCGGCTTTCGCTGCGGGCAGCGGCGAAGACATGCCAACCGCGCGTCTTGAGCAGGGTCGCCAGCGTGCCGCCAATGCCGCCGCTCGCACCCCAGATCAGTGCTTCATTCATGTACGATACCTCAGTAGGGACATGCCATGGCATGTCCGCAGGCTACAAACGTCATTCGTAGTGGCAGGCTGTATTCTGTCCTACAGCAGCATTTGCTGATTGGAGTGTATGATGTGTGCTAGAGAGGGAGATGAGGATAGAGACGAGAGGAATATGAGCATCCATCACAAACCCGGTTTCCTCTGGTAGATTCGTCTCAATCGTCATGGTATCCCAATAGCCAACACCCAAAAGCCCAATCCCATGCTTGCCTTTTACGCCGATGCTTTCGTGCTGCCGCTCCCGCCCGACCACCGCTTCCCGATGCTTAAGTATTCGCGGCTGCGGGAACGCATTGTCGGGAAAGGCATCGTGCGCCCCGAAGACCTGCGCGTACCTGACCCGGCGAGCGACGAGGACATCCTGCGCGTGCATACCGCCGCCTACTGGCACAAGGTCAAGTATGGCACGTTGAGCGCACGCGAGCAGCGGCGAATCGGCTTCCCCTGGTCGGCGATGATGGTCGAGCGCACGCGGCGCGTCTGCGGCGGCACGATTGGCGCGGCGACAGCGGCACTACAAGACGGCGTGGCGGTCAATCTGGCGGGCGGCACGCATCACGGACACGCGGACTTTGGCAGCGGTTATTGCGTAACCAACGATGTTGCGGTGGCGACGCGAGCGTTACAGACCCGCGGGGTGATCCAGCGGGCGGTGGTAATCGACTGCGATGTGCATCAGGGCGACGGCACTGCAGCCATCTTTCACGGCGATACATCGGTGTTCACGTTCTCGATACACGGCGCGAAGAACTTTCCGTTTCACAAACAAACCAGCGATCTCGACATCGAACTGCCGGACGGTACGGGCGACGATGTGTACCTGGCGATGGTGGAAGAGGGGACGCGGCGAGCTCTGGCAATGGCGAACGCGGACATTGCGTTCTACATCGCCGGGGCAGACCCATATGTGGGTGATCGGCTGGGCAAGATGGCGGTGAGCATGGCGGGGTTGGCGCAGCGCGATAGGATCGTGTTGGAGTTATGCCGCGCGTCGCGACTGCCCGTCGCGGTGGTGATGGGCGGCGGTTACGCGCACAACGTCGAAGACATCGCCGCCATCCATACACAGACGGTGCGGGCGGCGGCTGAGACGATGTTCGGGCGTTAAATGCGTAGAGCCCAGAATTCAAAGCGAAAGAGGTGCACGAGGATTGAGCCTCAGTCATGCACCAGCCGTTCACGGACTGCACGCGAGCGAAGTCAGCCAATGGCGTGACCAGGCGCTGGCGCTACGGCTGCGCAAAGCATTGTGAAATCGCCCAGAGTTAGCGTCACTAATGAGTATTTGGACTATAATGCAAGATGTTATTAGGAGGGTTATCCATGAAAACCCTGACTCGCCTTCTCTTGATTGCCATGATCGCCCTTGCACTCGCGGTATCCACTTCGTCCGTCAACGCTGCCAATCAATACCGCCGCTGGATCGATGTGGGTACGACATACACCTGTAGCACTGCAAGCGGCGGAATTGTACTGGTCAATCTCTTCAATCTCACCGTTGAGTTCAGCGGCCTGCCAGCAAACGCGCAGTATACCAACACCTTCATCCAGAACGGCATCGTGACCACCCAGGGACCATTTCCTGTAGAACAGACGGACGGCACACGGCTCTATGGGAATTATGGCACGTCGTTCCGCAGCTACCCCGCGAATTTCGAGTTCAGGATCGATACACTGATCGATGGTATCGTCGTCTATCAGAGCAGCATCGTGATTAGCTGTACAAACAGTTTCTTCCTGCCTCGACCCGTCACTATTGTGAACGGAGAGCTAGGGGTAGCACCTGTTGCGTGCGTCAGTCCACTGGACACCACAACTGCTGTACAAGGGCGACTGCTCGAAACGATCACCGCGCTGTACGAACCACGCGCTGACGCGACCACGAATGTCGTCTTGCCCGCTGGCAGCGCATGGTGGATTACAGGCAGCAGCAATGGCTACTACCGCCTGTGGATCGCCTGTCTTGCCAATCCTGTCTACGTGCCTGCAAGTGCGATGGCTCCCAACCACGACACAGGTGGTGCGGCACTGCCTTAGCGCTTGAACCAGTTGCGGAAACGCAAATCTGCCCAGGGTCCGCCATCTGTAAAGCGTTCCGGCTCCAGCACTTTCGGTCGCGGGTCTTCCGCCTGGTCCAGCTGCAGCACCATCCATTTGGGATAGGGCGTGCCGGGGTGTGATGCTTCGTCGAGCGTGCGCATGTCATCGTCGGTCAGCTTCAGATCAACCGCCTTCAGGTTGTCAAGCAGATGCTCGTGTGTGCGCCCCGCGACAATCACGCTGCTGACTGGCTTCTGCGCCAGCACCCAGCCAATTGCCACCGTTACCGGACTGACACCGTGCCGCGCCGCCACTGTCTTGACCGCATCGATCACGCGATAGCCGAAATCATCATCAAACGGTACAAAGCGGTTGGCGTCGCCAAAGCGCGTCCCTGCAGGTGGCGGGTTGTCGCGGTCATACTTGCCGCTGAGGAAGCCGCCTGCCAGCGCGCTCCATACCAGAATACCCATGCCCGTATATTCGCTGAAGGCGAACCAATCATGTTCGAGGTCGCGCCCGACCAGGCTGTAATACAACTGTGCACTGATGTAGGGTTCGAGGTTGAGCTGCTTCTGCACACCCAACGCCGTCGCTGCCTGCCATGCCAGATAGTTGCTCAAGCCGATATAGCGCACCTTGCCCTGCCGCACGAGATCATCCAGCGTGCGCAGCGTCTCTTCCAGCGGCGTGTTGCTGTCCCAACCGTGAATCTGGTACAGGTCAATATAATCGGTTTGCAGACGCTTCAGGCTGCTTTCGACGCCGCGCAGGATATTGACGCGCTGCGCCCCGCTGCGATTGAAGTTGTCGCTCATGGGCAGCCGGCACTTGGTCGCGATGACCAGTTCCTCGCGCATCCCTTTGATGGCGTTGCCGATCAATTCCTCGCTTTCGCCACGACTGTAAACATCGGCGGTGTCGATGAAGTTGACGCCGTGATCGATGGCGAACTTGACCATCGCTGTCGTTTCGTCCTGCCGCAGCCGCCCGATGCCCATCGCTTGTCCGAACTGCATCGTGCCAAGCGACAGCGCGCTCACGATTAACCCTGTATTGCCCAGACGACGGTAAATCATGATAAGTCCTCCGTATGTAAAAAGGTGAACATAGTGATGAGTAACGAGTGTTGAGGACGCCTCATGAGGCGTCCTCAAAATTATGGCGTCTCAATCAGCACGCGCAAATATGCTGCAATTGTCACGGGTGGTGTGCCGTACGAGACGACCGAATGCAACTGCCGTTCGGGGTCGATGATGTATGTCAGCGTGCTGTGATCGACGGTGTATTCGGTGTCGTCAGGAGACTCTTTGTTAAGTTCAAAGAACAAGCCATAGGGCGTGCCGAGCGCGCGGACTGCTTCTGAGTCGCCTGTCAGCCCGACGAACGATGGATCAAAGCGCGTGACATAACGACCGAGCGCTTCCGGTGTGTCGCGCTCACCATCGACGCTGACGAAGACGAATGCTACCTCGCTGGCGGCGTCGTCGAGTTCGTCTTTGACGATTTTATAGTCACTCAATGTCAGCGGGCAGAAATCCGGGCAGTGGGTGAAACCGAAGAACAGCACCACGTAGCGCCCGGCGAAGTCGCTCAGGTTCGTTGGCTCGCCTTCGATATTGATCAGTGTGAAATCGGGCAGCGGTTCTTCGTCCAGAAAGGCGGTGATGCCTTCGATTTGCGGGGTAGGCGTGGGCGGCAGTAGGGATGTGCGCACTGACGCTCCGACCGCCAGCCCGGTCAGGATGAGACCAAGCAGCAGCGCGCTCAAGAGAATAAAGAGTGCGGTGCGGCTCGGTCGGGCGTGTGGGCGCGCCACGGGGGGAGTATCGGTCATACACTACGTCTCGTTCTGTTCTTCACAATCATGCAAAGATTATACGACGCCGATGCACGACCGACAAATGACACTGATCCTAAAAACGCCAAGAGGCCCAGAAATCGATGCTGCCTTGGCTTCCTGGCGTTTTGCTTTGTCTAATCCGCGCGGCGAGCCGTGACGACCAACCGCTGCTCGTAGACTTCCGTGTCACTGTTGAAGCCTGCGCAGGTGATGAGCGTGATGGTGTCCTGGCGCGTGGGATACAGCACTGTCAGGTCGCTGATTTCGACATAGCGAATACCCGTGACGACGTACTCAAAGGTGGCGCTGCCTTCCTGCACGGTCACGCTGTCGCCGATTGTCACATCCTCCAAATTGTAGAAGATACTCGGCGCGCCCTCTGTATCGGTCGAATGCCCGCCGAGGACGACATTACCCCGTTCTGTGACCCAGGGCGTATACTGGAAATGACCGATCAGGTCGCCCAGCTGCGAGGTATCCCAGGTGCCAATCGACTCGCTGAGATAAATGCTGACGATAGGCGCATCGAGGTCAATAGACGGGATGGACAGGCGCGCACCGCTGGCGGGTTCGGCGGCGAATGCGCGGGCGGCGATAACAAAGCTCACGACTGCTACGAGCAATAAAGAGCGGCGCAGCAGGCGAAGGGATGAAAACAGGCGTGCGAGCATGGGAACAAATGCCTCTTGCAAACTCAGGAAATCCATAAATGCATGATCTGAGTATAGGCTCCGTTGAGATTACGGAAGCTTAAGGTAAATGAGAAAATTAAATCTCAAGCATTTGTTATGGAAATTAGCTTAAAGGATCAGCGCAAGTAATATAACATGTGGATGACGATCACCCAACAATGGTGAGGGTAGTGATTGCTGAGGATTTCGGATGGGGACTTGAGATTGGGGTGGCTGGCTAACTGCGCTTCGTCAGTTGCCCGCGCAGGTGATCGACAATGTTGCGCAGCATTTCCTGACGCTCCATATCCTCGATCATCTTGGCGCAGCTATGCAGCACCGTGCTGTGCTTGCGCCCGCCGAACGCATCGCCAATCTGATGCAGTGATGCATTCGTGTACTCGCGCGCCAGGTACATGGCGATCTGCCGTGCCTGGTTGATCGGACCATTGCGCTTGGGTCCCGCCAGGTCTTCGACTTCCAAGCCGTGATAGAAGGCGACCGTTTCCAGCACCTGGCGCAGCGTGATGTGATGGCGCGGGCGCTGGTAGCTTTCCAGCACATCATCCGCCAGCATCGAAGTCAGGTTCATCGTCCCGGTCAACTTCATCGTGGCGACGATCTGGTTGAAGATGCCTTCCAGTTCACGGATGTTCGTGCGCGCCTTGAGCGCGATCATCTCGCAACTGCTCGGCGCGAGTGCCAGACCGCGCTCGTGCGCCCACTGCTGGATGATTGCTGTGCGCGTCTCCAGTTCCGGCATGTGGATGTCCATCACCAGCCCGCCTTCGAAGCGCGACCGCAGCCGTGCCTCCAGCGTTTGCATGTCGCGCGGCGGTCTATCGCTGGCGAGGACGACCTGCTTGTTAAAGGTATAGAGCGCGTTAAAGGTATGGAAGAACTCTTCCTGCGAACTCTCTTTGCCTGCGATGAATTGAATGTCATCGACCAGCAGCACATCAGCGGTGCGATACTTGTCGCGGAACATCGCCGTCGTTTTCTGGCGGATGGCGTCCACCAGGTCGTTGATAAAGATTTCTGACGGGATGTAGATGGCACGCAGGTTGCGGGCGCGGCAGCGATGCGCAATCGCCTGCAACAGATGTGTCTTGCCCAAGCCTACGCCACCATAAACAAAAAAAGGATTGTAGGCAGTACCAGGCATATCCGCGACGGCTTGCGCGGCAGCATAGACCATCTGGTTTTCGTTGCCCGCGATGAAGCGTTCGAGCGTGAAGCGCGGGTTCAAATCCTGTTCTGGCAGCGCCGCGCGTTCCGGGCGGATGATCTGCTGGTGCAGCGGCAGTGCGGGCTTGCTCGTGTCCTGCTCGGCGATCATGCGGAACAGCGGCATGTCGCTCAGGTCGTCGTTGCGCTGCGGCTTGGCTTCCTGCTTGTTCAGTTCGAAGCGCAGTTCCATCGCTTTGCCGCAGACATCGCTGAGGACACGGCGCACATTGCGGTACAGGCGGCTTTGCAGCATGTCGCGGGCGTATTCGTTCCGAACGCCAATCACATAGACATCGCCTTCAACTGCTACCAGACGTGCGCCGCGCAGCCAAGTCTCGAAGCTGGCGCGGTCGAGTTGGAGTTCCAGTTGATGATAGGCGCTGTCCCAAAGTTCCTGTGCGTTCACGACCATTTACTCACATTCAAGGTGCTGCACGAAAAATACAGCCCGGCGATAGAGACAAAAAGACCCGCATCGCGTAAATCTCACGCGATTCGGCGCAATCATTGCTCGGTTTTTGTTTGATTGTGTTCCTCAGCGTAGCGCAGGTTATCGCTTGCTGTTCGAGAGCGTCTTGGGTGGCTGCGTTCTCGAAGGTATTGTTCAGTATAGCGGCATCGGCGTTAGATGACAAGAGATTCAGGGGGTATGAACCTTAAAATTTTCAATATTTTAAGGTTGGGATAAGTTCTGCAAAGCGGTACATTACGATGGACAAGGATAGCTATTTTGTTCTGCATAAATCGCGTTCAAAACAGGGCGATTTTGGGTTAATTGTGGGATAACTCTGCACGATTTCCGCCTTTTGCATCTCAGTCTGCATTAAGCTGACAATGGTGAGTGGGTGTTTTTGGCGCGTTGAATTTTTTTACATTGGGATAAATCCTGCAAAATTCTGCAACAGGCTTTGAAATCTTCCCACCAGGTGTCCTATTTTTGTGCATTATCATGACATTTTACATTACAAAAGATAGACTCAGCGGCTTTTTGTCTGTACAATGAGAGTGTTCGTTAAGAAATGTATTGCTAGGGCAGCGCGATCCATCGCCGCTGGAGGTTGCATCATGGCAGATGTATATGAAGATGACACCCTGTTGACGGATGTCGAAGACCTCGTGGAACAACATTTTATGGACGACGCTCACAAACCAGATGTGATCAAGGTGTCGGCAAAGTCTCGCTCCACCGCCGTCGCTGGCGCGATTGCGGCGGTGATGCGTGAACATCGCCATGCTGAAGTCCAGGCGATTGGCGCTGGAGCCGTGAATCAGGCAGTCAAGGCGCTGGCGATTGCGCGTGGCTACCTCCACGAAGATGGAATCGACATCGTAACGGTGCCGTTCTTCAAGGAAGTAGACATTGAAGGGCAGGAACGTACCGCTGTGCGCTTCAGCGTGGAGCCGCGCCGATAAGCATGATGCGTGTTGACCTCCATCTTCATACCAACGCTTCCGACGGTCAGCATACACCGGCTGAATTGATAGAAATCGTCCGCAAGCAGCGTGTGGACGTGATTGCCATTACCGACCATGATACGACGGATGGCGTTACGTCCGCACAGGCTGCGGCTGGTGGCTCGCCTGTCGTCATCCCCGGCATTGAACTGAGTGCCGAGGATGAGGCGGGCGATGTGCATATGCTTGGCTACTTCATTGATATAGCCAACGCCCCGCTGCAAACACGGCTGGCGGAATTTCGCCATGAACGCGAG
>JANRJX010000175.1:0-7395 GCA_033763755.1 Chloroflexota bacterium | reverse complement strand
GACGCGCATTGAAATCGGAACGTGCATCGTCAACCCCTACACGCTCCACCCCGGCGAGATGGCGATGATGGCGGCGACGCTGGACGAGGTATCCGGCGGACGCTTTAATCTGGGCATCTCGTCCGGCGCGCCGGAGTTCCTTAAATGGGTCGGCATTACGCCGGACAAGCCGTATTCGCAGGTAGTCGAAACCGTACATCTGCTCAGGCGGCTGTTCGCGGGCGAGCGCGTCGCTTTTGCAGGCGAACAGTACACCTGGACAGACGAGGCATACCTGCGCTTCCCCAGCCGTCCCATCCCGATCTACATCGGTGCGCTGTCGCCTAAGATGCTCGGCGCGATTGGCGCTTATGCCGATGGCGGGCTGCCGCTGCTGCTGCCGCCGGAGCATTACGAGACGGTGCTGCCATTCGTGCGCGACGGCGCGGCACAGGCGGGACGTTCGCTCGATGACATCGATCTCGCGGCGTGCATCTGGTGTTCGCTGTCGGAAGACCGCACAGCGGCGGAGGCGGTGCTGCGTGACAAAATCGCCTACTACGGTCATGCACTCAGCCCGCTCATCTGGGAACGACTGGGGCTGACGCAAGACGACTTCCGCCCGATTGAGCAGGCGATCATGCGCGATCATGACGCAACCGCTGCGCGCTCGCTCGTCACGCCGCACATGCTGCGGATCGGCGTGGTCGGCACGGCAGCGGATTTGATCCCCCGTCTCGAACATCTCGTCGCGCTCGGCGCGCGGCATCTCAGCTTTGGTCCGCCGCTCGGTCCTGATCCGCTGGCAGCGATTGACCTGCTGGGGCGCGCCGTGCTGCCGCATTTTCGACGGTGACGATGTAGAATGGAGATAGATGGTTAGGCAAGCGGGGTCTATCGAGATGGTGGACGCGACTATCCGAGAAGAAGTGTTGCGGGTTTTGGAACAGCTGAGCATTGAGCAACAACAGGCGCTGCTCTACTTCGGGCGTGCGATGGGATTTATGCAAAACGATTCCAACACCGGGCAACAAGGAGTTCCAGCACGTTCATTGCTCGATCTCGCTGGACTGATTCCACCGGAAGATTTGGCGGAAATTGAGCAAGCCATCAAGGCTTTCGATAAGGTCGATCTGAATGAGTGGTAATCTCTTCGATACAAATGCAGTGATCGCATTGCAGAAGGCAGAACCAAACTTTCTTGAGTTGCTCAATTCGGATGAGGAAACTTTCATTCCATCGATTGTGATCGGTGAGCTTTATTTTGGTGCGTATCATTCGGGGCGCGTGGTTCAAAATCTTGCTGATGTAGCCAAAATTGTCTCGCGTTTTACCGTATTAACTTGTGATGCCACGACCGGGAAGCTCTATGGCTTTGTCAAAAAGCAGTTGCTAAGCAAGCAACGTCCAATTCCAGAGAACGACATCTGGATCGCTGCGATTGCAATCCAGCATCATTTGCTTCTCTTGACACGCGATCAACACTTTACGACGATAAATGGCTTGGCTGTTCGCCATTGGTAAAGGAAGCGGGCGACTGTTCGCCGCCCGCCTGTCGTTTATGCGTTGTAGGTCTTGAACCAGTCGTTGCTGCCCGTCGGCGGCGTGTAGAAGTCCGTCCACTTGCGTGCGTGCGCGTCCGCAATCTCGTTCAACTGATCGACACGTGCCATCGCGGTGTTCGTCAGGAACGTCTGTCGGTCTTCCGGCGACATAACCACACACTCTTTCCAGATCGCCCGTCCTGCCAGCCAGCCACTTGCCCCGGCTGCGCAGGCGATGCGCGTCTGCTCGGCGAACGTCGCGAAGTCCACACCTGCGCTCAGCAGCACCCAGGGAACATCGCTCACTTCGCTGAGTTGCTCACAGGCAGCGCGCCAGGCATTCTGATCGCTGTGATACGCAGCGTCGTGCGGCATTTCCATCTTCAGAACATCGGGCTTGAGCTTGCTCAAACGACGCGCCGTTTCGATCACCACCTGCGGGCGCGTCTCGGCAAATGCTGCGCTCTCCTTGGAGACCGACGCATCCAGGCTATACGACATCGGTTCGAGGAACAGCGGCAGGTCGTGGGCGTGGCAATCGGCAATCACCTTCGCAATCACGCCCTCAATCTCTTCCGCCAGTTCGCCCGACCCCGGATGATAGTACGCCAGCAGCTTGACCGCGTTGCCGCCCATCTGCTTGATCTTGGCGACTGTCCAGTTGTCATCGAAGATCAACTTACGATAGGTGGCGTCGCCACTGTAGCCGCTTTCTTCCAGCGAGAGCAACAACCCACAGCCACCGCGCATCTGCATTGCTGGCAGCAAGCCGTACTGATTATCCAGCAGCGCAGCGCTGACAGAATACGACAGCGTCACGACGACTTCCTGCTTGATCTGCACAGCATCGTCATAGCTGGAACTGCCCGGCAGCATCTTCTTGTAGCTGCCGCGCTGGTCAAAGGCGAGGATGTTGAAGACGGCGTTCCTGTTGCTGGCGAGTTTCAACCCGCGCCAACGTCCGGGTGTGAGGTGGGTAGACATGCGTTCCTATTGCTCCTGTATCAGCCTGAATAAACACGCACAAAGAAAACCTCACCCCGCATCATCTCCAGTCAAGTCGATCTGTGCGCCCCTCTCCAGCAGAGAGGGGACGGAGGTGAGGTCAATGCTGGTTACGAGAAATCTCTTGTTACGCCATCGCCATTTCAGGTGCTTCTTCCTGCCAGTATTCCGCATCATAAGCGGGCAGTTCGCAGCGCAGCGGCTTGTCCTCGCGGTAGCCAAACGCATAGTCCGCCTGCATCAACTGGTGAATTTCGCTCGTGCCTTCGTAAATGACCGAGCCTTTGCTGTTGCGCAAATACCGCTCGACCGGATACTCATCGCTGAAGCCATACGCGCCATGCACCTGCACCGCTTCCAGCGCCGCCTGTACACCGTGATCCGTTGCATACCACTTGGCAAGCCCAGTCTCACGGGTGTTGCGCAGCCCTTCGTTCTTCATCCAGCCCGCACGCAGATACAGCAGTTGCGCTGCGTCGTACCACTGCTGCATGAAGGCGATCTTCTGCTTGACAAGTTGATACTCGGAGATCGGTCTGCCGCCCGCCACGCGCTCCTGCGCATACTTGACACTCTCTTCCAGGCAGGCGCGGATCAAGCCCGTCGCTCCGGCTGCGACGGTGTAACGCCCGTTATCGAGCGACCCCATCGCGACCTTAAAGCCTTCGCCCTCTTCGCCGAGGCGGTTTTCGATGGGCACTTCGACATTTTCCATGTTGACCCAGCCGGTCGAACCCGCGCGCACGCCGAGCTTACCGTGAATATCGCCCGTCGTCACGCCCGGCATGTCGCTGGTGACGATGAACGCCGTCATGCCGCGATGCCCGGCTGACATGTCAGTCTTGGCGACCACCAGGAAGTGATGCGCCTTGCTCGCCAGACTGATCCACATCTTTTCGCCGTTGAGGATGTACTTATCGCCGACGCGCCGCGCGGTCGCCTGCATGTTGATCACATCGCTGCCAAAGCCCGGTTCCGTCAGGCAGAACGCAGCGTACTTTTCGCCGCGCGCCTGCGGCACGAGGAAGCGCTGCTTCTGGTCTTCCGTTCCCCATTGCAGCAGCGATAGGCTGTTCAGTCCTATATGAACCGACATGACGACGCGCAGAGTGGTATCAGCACGTTCCAGTTCTTCGCACACCAGCCCCAGCGTGACATAATCAAACCCCTGCCCACCATATCGCACCGGGATGCAGATGCCGAGAATGCCAAGTTCGCCCATGCGCGGCAGGAACGCCGGGTTCATCTGCTGTTTACGATCCCATTCGCCTATGACCGGGATCACTTCCTTGGCAGCGAAATCGCGCACCATTTTCTGTGCTTGCAGATGTTCTTCGTTGAGCGAGAAATCCATGATCTACCTCTTGAGATATATTGATTTTTGGTGAAAGACGACAAAACACAACGAAACAAGTTTAGCAGTTTGCGAACTTTAGAATTATGGGTATTGTTCACACAATGAAGCAGATTGTAGCGCATTTACTGCCTGTGGAATATAGCATGATGACCCCCGCACTGGTCGCCCTCCCCGATACACTCGTGATCACCTACCTGCACATGACTGAGCGTGAGCAGTTCCGCCCGGCATACCTGCCCCCGTCGCCGGATGTCGTCATCATGCAGGCGGTCGCGCCGGACATGGATTACTATCGCTTCATTTACAAAGCGGTTGGGTATGCGCTGCGCTGGCGCGACCGCCTGATCATGCCGGACGAGGAATTGAGCGGGGCGCTGCATTCGCCGGATACGAGCGTGCATGTGTTGTTCGTGCGCGGCGTGCCGGCGGGCTATGTCGAACTGGCAAAGCAAGGCAGCGATACCGAAGTCGCCTACTTTGGCTTGCGTCCCCAGTATCAGGGGCAAGGATTGGGCAAGCACCTGCTCAGTTACGGCATTCAACGTGCGTGGGACGACGGCGCGGCGCGGGTGTGGGTGCACACCTGCAATATGGATGGCGAACACGCGCTGGAGAATTATCTCAAGCGCGGTTTCGTCGTCTACGACGTGCAGGAAGAGCCGATGCCGGAGCGCTACAGGGTGTAAGCTTAACCTCACCCCTGTCCCCTCTCCGCGCGCGGAGAGGGGTGCGACTCGTAGCTAAGAAGGATTTATGCGGGGTGAGGTCAATTCGGACGCCACGACGGAGCAATGTCATCCCCCGCATCATAGGTCACGCGAGTCAGATCGCTGCCGTCGGCGCGCACGACATAAATCTCCCAATTACCATCGCGCCTGGAGGCAAATGCCACCCAACCACCATCGTTTGACCAGGTAGGATAATTATCGTGACCCGGATGCGCGCTGATGTTCTGTATCCAGGTGCGGTCACGAGCAGCGACGAAGATATCCATGAACGGTCCCGCATGGCTGATGAAGACTTCGTGATTGCCATCGGGTGAAGGAATAGGCGCGAGCAGCGTCGAACGCCCCATACCGATTTGTTGGCGCATGTCGGTGCGTAAATCCAGCAGATAGACAATGCCTTCCGCCTCGAAGTCTTCCTCGACAATATAGGTCAGTTCGTTGTTGCTGAACCAGCGCGGCTTGCTGTTGGTCGCGAAGTCATCAGTCACCTGCGCAACGGTGTGCATGTCTGTATCCAGGACGTAAACATCGAAGAAACCGTTGTGGATACCCGTATAGGCGATGCGCGTGCCATCAGGCGACCAGGCGGGCGAATAATCGATGCCCGGCGAGAAGGTCAGCCGTACATCAATATGCGATCCCGCATCTACCAGGTAGATTTCCCAATCGTTCGTACGGTCAGACTGGAACGCGATCTGCGGCTGCGGGGACATGCCGCGCCCGATGAGGAGCAGCAGTACAGCGATGGTACTGAACAGGAGACTCAGGAGACCTGCGAGGCGTATGAGCGGAGACAACTGAATGCGGCGGCTTGCGCCCGTGTCTTCTTCCATTGCGCATACTCTTCATTAAGGCTAATAAGCAATACTTTAACATGAATTTTAAAATTTGTTCAATGGAATTTGGGATATAAAAAGGTGGCTCACCTGCCACCTTTTCTACCGCCCACCTGACCTGTCGTTTAATAGCGCGCCATCGTCGGTTCAACCTCCGCTGCCCACGCATCAATGCCGCCGTCCAGATTGAGCAACCTGTCGGCATCAAAGCCAATCTCGCGCAGCATCATGATGGCGTATGCGCTGCGTGTGCCGTGATGACAATGGACGACCACCGTCTTGTCTTTCGGCACTACCCCTAACGGCGTATCTTCCGCTTTCGCGCCCGCAAAGGCGATCTGTTGTGCGGCGTGTTGCAACTGCGGCAGCGGCAGTTCGACCGCGCCGGACAGCGTGCAAATCTCGAATTCATCGGGATTGCGCACGTCGAGTATGAACAGATCTTCGCCAGCGTCGAGCCGCGCCTTTAGCTGCGCGGGGCTGATTTGTACGATGGGTTTGGGTGCGTCGCTCACGGGGTTTGCCTTGCTGAACTGCGGTCAACGAGAAGCAGAATTTAACCACAAAGGACGCAAAGGTGAATACCAATCTTGTTTGGCTCTATATTTCGATGTTTCTGCGCTTACAATCAAGTGATTGCTGCGTCGTGCCTTCAGGAGTGTGTGCCATGTTCGAGACGAGGAATGTCGCGATTGTCGTCTTTGATGATGTCGAAGTGCTGGACTTCGCGGGTCCATTCGAGGTGTTCAATGTCGCCAGCGAAGTTGCACCGCGCGACCCCGATCCGCCGTTCTACGTCTACACGGTCGGGCATACGGGCGGCATGGTGCGGGCGCGCGGCGGGCTGAAGATCGAACCGAGCTACAGCATCACCAACTGCCCGCAACCGGACATCTTGATCGTGCCGGGTGGCTTCGGCACGCGGCGCTTGCTCAAGAACGACGTGCTGCTGGCATGGCTGCAAGATCAGCGGGCGCGCATTCAGCAGTTGCTTTCGGTCTGCACGGGGTCACTGGTGCTGGCGCAGGCGGGGCTGCTGCGCGATATGCCCGCGACGACGCATCACACAGCGCTGCACCGCTTCGAGACGATTTCGCCCACTACAACCGTGATCGCGGATCAGCGCTTTGTCGTGCATGGCGATGTTGTTACGTCGGGCGGCATCTCGGCGGGCATCGATATGTCGCTGTACATTGTCGAGCAGCTGCTCGGCGCGGACGTGATCGCGAAGGTGAAAAAAGAAATGGAATGGGGCTGGTTCCAGACATAGGTTATGCTTAAGGAAACGACGTAGAAAAGGTAGCACCATGTCAGACCACCCCCGCAAACATCAACTAACCATCGAATGGGACGACCCGTCGAACGACATCGCAGCGGCGATGCAGATGAACGGGCTGGACTATATGCAGTCGCTGCTAGATCGGCACATGACCCCGCCGCCGATTGCGCTCCTGATGGACTTCACAATGGACTCAGTGGCAGATGGCTATGCGATGTTCAAGGGAACGCCGAGCGCACGACACATCAACCCGCTCGGCGTTGTGCATGGCGGGCTGGCGGCGACGCTGCTCGACAGCGCGATGGGCTGCGCGGTGCATACAACGCTATCAGCAGGCAAAATCTATACGACAGCGCAGTTGAACATCCACATGACGCGCACGATCACACCGCAGGTGGGCGAACTGATTGCGGAAGGGCGCGTGATACATCGCGGCAGTCGCATGGTGACGGCAGAGGCGACGCTCAAGGATGCGCAGGGCAAACTGTACGCGCACGGCACGACGACATGCTTCGTAATTACGCTGGGGGATGGGTAGTCACTCTCCCAACACTCCCTTCGTATCCGCGCCATGCGCGGGCGGCGGATGGCGCAGCGTCGGCGGCGTTCGCGAGAAACCGACGGGCATCCCGATCATCTGCGCCAGCGCGCCGTTCGCCAGCAGCAC
>JANRJX010000174.1:0-27060 GCA_033763755.1 Chloroflexota bacterium | reverse complement strand
TCGACGGACTGGGTGGCGGAACATCTCGATGACCCAGCAGTACGGATTATCGAGTCGAACGAAGACCCGCTGCTTTATCCCTCCGGGCATATCCCCGGTGCGGTGCAGGTCGATTGGACGCGCGACCTGAACGATCCGCTGCGGCGCGACTACCTGAACCGCGAAGAGTTTGCGGCGTTGATGTCGCGCATCGGCGTCACGCCGGAAACGATGGTCGTCTTTTACGGCGACAAGAACAACTGGTGGGCGTGCTATGCCTACTGGGTCTTCCACCTGTTCGGACACACCAACGCCAAAATCATGGACGGTGGACGGCTGAAGTGGGAGAAGGAAGGGCGGACGCTGACGCGCGATGTGGTGACGTACCCCGCGACCAGCTATGCTGCGCCGGAGCGCGATGACAACGCCATTCGCGCCTTCCGCGATCAGGTCTTGACCCATGTGAATGCAAAACTGCCGCTGATCGATGTGCGCAGCCCGGCGGAATACACAGGCGAGAAGCTGCATATGCCGGAATACCCGCAGGAAGGCGCGCTGCGTGGCGGGCACATTCCCGGCGCCGCGAACGTCCCCTGGGCGCGGGCGATCAATCCCGAAGACGGTACGTTCAAGAGCGCCGAGGAGCTGCGCGCCATTTACGAAGGCGAGAAGGGCTTGAAAGCAGATGACGATGTCGTTGTCTACTGCCGCATCGGGGAGCGCAGCAGCCATACCTGGTTTGTGCTGACGCGCCTGCTGGGGTACAACAACGTGCGCAATTACGACGGCAGCTGGACAGAATGGGGCAACCTCGTCGGCGTGCCGATTGAGAAGTAAGGAACATGAAGCAATGCCCTCATCCCCCGTCCCCTTCTCGCTGAGGGAGAAGGGGAGAAAAACAAGACAGGGGTTAAAGTCCCTCGCCCTGAGGGAGAGGGATTTAGGGTGAGGGTGCTGGTGTGCAAAGTCAGTGAAGTAAGGAACGTACATGAGCCAATATCCCGCAAAGCTGGCGGAAATCGTTGACGATCTCAAGGACATCACCGACCGCAACGAACGCGCCGAACTGCTGATCGAAATCGCGGATCGCTTTGACAGCGTGAAAGTGCCGCCGGAGATCGCGACGCAGCCGTATCCTGAAGAGCATCGCGTGCCAGCCTGCGAGTCAGAAGCGTTCGTGTGGGCGCAGCCGCAGGACGATGGCAGCCTGCGCTACTACTTCGATGTGCTAAACCCGCAGGGCTTGTCGGCAAAGGCAATGTCGGTGGTGCTGGGCGAGGCGCTCAACGGGCAGACACCGGACGTCATTAGCCAGGTTCCTGGCGAACTCGTGTTTGACCTGTTCGGCAGGGAAGTGTCGATGGGTAAGGGCATGGGGCTGACGGGCATCCTGAACATGGTGCAGGCTTACGCCAAACGCCACAGCGGGGCGTGATGGCGCGGCGTGACTGGCTGCTGATCCTGCTGCTGTTCGCCGTCACGCGCGCGGGCGTGGTGGCGGCTGGCACATGGGCAAACACCGCGCTCGAACAGAACGAGGGCGAACAGTTCACCCATTTGCTGGATGGCGGACCCGCGCTCGATATGTGGTATCGCTGGGACGCGGGTTTTTACGCCACGATTGCCACCGACGGCTATAAATGGTTTAACGAGCGCCGCCCGGACGCGGATATGGCATTTCTGCCGCTGTATCCGCTCACGGTCGGCGCGATCATGCGCGCGTCTGGCTGCGGTTATACACCCTATCTGAGTACATGCGCGACGGTCAGCGGGTTGATCGTCTCGAACATCGCGCTGCTGGCGGCAACGTTTCTGCTATACGATCTGGCGCGGCGACGCTTTGATCGGCTCGTCGGCTTGGGTGCGGCGGCGCTGCTGCTCGTCTCGCCGGGCGCGATCTTCTTCTCCGGTGTCTACACCGAGTCACTCTTTCTCCTCTGGGCAATTCTGACGTTCTGGCTGCTCGAACGCGGGCAGTTCGGCTGGGCAGTGGGCGTCGCGTGCCTGGCGGTGCTGACGCGCTCAGTCGGGCTGGCGCTGGTCCCGGCGCTGGTGTGGCAAGCCCTCACCCTAAATCCCTCTCCCTCAGGGAGAGGGACTTCCAGAAGTGGTGGGTTGCCCCCCGCCTTCTCTGGGAAAGGGGCTTCCAGAAACCTTGCTTTGTTCCCCTTCGCCCTGAGGGAGAAGGGGCTAGGGGATGAGGGTTGGAAACATTTCCTCCTCGCCTGTCTACCGGCGCTGGTCTTCATCGGCTATGTGCTCTTCGCCGGACTGCATGTGGGCGAACCACTGGCGTACCTGAGCGCGAACGAGGCACTGTGGGGTCGCGACATCACGCGTCCACCCTGGGAAACACTGCTGGCATACTTCTCAGGCGGCGAGGTCTCGTTGTGGGGCGCACCGCTGTCGTGGTTCGATTTGGTAGTGTTCCTCGTTTGCCTCGTCGCTTCTGTGCTGATATTGCGCTATGACCGCGCCTGGGGGCTGTTCGCGCTGTTCGCGATGCTGATACCGTTTGCCAGCGGCACACTGACGGGAATGCCGCGCTTCGTGTCGGTCATCTTCCCGTTCTATATTGTGCTGGCGGCGTGGCTGCGTCCGCGCTGGCAGCTGGCGTTGGCAGGCGCGGCGTCGTCGGCGCTGGCGCTGTTTGTGCTGGTGCGCTTCGTGACGTGGCGCTGGATCGCCTGATACGTTTTGACCCAGAGGGTTCATGACGCAAAGTGGGATGCATCATATGGATAAAGCGTCCCCGCAGGAAAGCCGTCGGGTAAGCGTTATGGCGGAGCAGTGTAATCATCCGTTTTGCGGAGCGCGTAAACTTGAAATATGGATTACGATACCTGTATCACATGAAGCTATAGGAGATTAAATCGACTATGCGTTCAGACCGTTTTTTCCTTACTCTGACTCTGTCCCTCCTTCTTGCGGCGTTGGGCTGGACGGGCGCGTTGGCGCAGAAGACGACCGAAGGCACGTTGAGTGACTCAACGCCGGCAGCGGATTTACCCTCGGACTTTGCTGTCGAATGGATGCAGTTGATCTACGATCGTGTGCGCGAAGACGCCATCTCTGCGCCCGCGGCATCGCGGCTGTACGCCTATGCGGGCGCGACGCTCTATGAGTCGATTCTGCCGGGAATGCCCGATAACTTCACGCTTTTCGGGCAGGTCAACGGTTTTCCGACCGTACCGTATCCTGCGCAAGAAGATGGCGTTTTCGACTGGATCAGCGTGGCGAATGGGGCGCTTTCCACCGTCATGACGGGTTTGTTTGAAGAACGCGGCGAAGCATCGCCCCAGGCGTTTGCCGACATGCGCGCCCTCTGGGCAGACCGCCGGACAGGAGACGTGACGCCAGATGTGATTGAGCGCTCGCTGGCGTATGGCGATGAGGTGGGTGCAGTTATCCTGGCGTGGGCGCTGAGCGATGGTTATGTCGAAACACGCGGGCGTCCGTTTGAACCGCCAGTCGGTCCCGAATACTGGGTGCCGACGGCGGCGGAAGCGCAATCGGTCGAGCCGTACTGGGGCGAACTGCGCACCTTCACGCTCAGTTTTGCGCAGGAGTGCGATATCTATATCGATTACGAGTTCAGCACCGATCCGGAGTCGCCGTTCTACGCCCAGGCGATGGAGGTCTACGAAGTCGGACAGAATCTGACAGAAGAGCAGATGGAGATCGCGCGCTTTTGGGTGGATACACCGGGCGAAACAGGGACTCCCTCTGGACACTGGGTGCTGATCCAGAACGAGTTGACGGACGTGCTGGGGATGTCGCTGAACCGCGCGGCGGAGATGTACGTTAAGACGAACGCGGCGCTGGCGGACTCGTTCATCGCGACCTGGGCGCTCAAGTATCTGTACCCGCTGCTGCGCCCGGAAACCTACATCACCGAATACATCGATCCGCGCTGGTCGCCATACATCGCGTCGCCCAACTTCCCCGAATATCCGTCGGGACATTCAACGACTTCTGCAGCAGGGGCAGAGGTGCTGCAATTGATGTTCGGGCAGGTGGCGTTCACAAGCGTGAACTTCCCCGGCGGCGAGCGGATGCAGCGCAGCTTTACCTCGTTCCAGGCGGCGGCGTCGGAAGCGGCGATCTCGAGGCTGTACGGCGGTATTCACTATCGCGCGGCGATCGAGAACGGCATGGACATGGGCGAGTGCATTGGCAGAGCGGCGTTCAACCGCATCACGCTGCGCTCGCTGCCGCAGGGGGAGTAGGAACCTATCGCCCCAAACCCTCTCTCATGCTAACGTATCGGGGGAATGGGGCGTCTTATAACTCGCTGCAGTCCCACGCGAAGCCGCAGCGCGGGCAGCGCACCTTGCAGGCGTGCTTGTACGTGTCTGCGCCGCAGGATGGGCAGACGGTCGATAGTGAGTAGTTCGTAATTGGGATTTGCATCCGCTCTTCCAGCGGCAGGCGCGGGCGCTGCTCGTCGGTGGCGTGCAGTTTCGGTGCGGGGATGGGCGCTTCAGCTTTCATAACTACGCCTGTGCGATCAAAAAGGCATCTCGTTCCTGAGATGCCTGCCAGAGGCGACGGCCGGATTCGAACCGGCGATCAGGCTTTTGCAGAGCCTTGCCTTGCCACTTGGCCACGTCGCCATCTAAAGCGCATTATAAGGATGTTAAGGCGCCTTCGCAAGCCTGAGCCTTGCGCCCATGCGCAAAAATCGCCACAATAACCCGTATGATGACTGACGAACAAACACCTCACATCCCCTCTGGCAACGAACCGCTGCCCGAACCCGCCGACACGACTGCCGACGCAGAGCCGCTTGCCCCGTCGCTGGCGGATGCTGACGCGCTGACCGACGTTGCTCAGACGCCTGCCGCGGAAGCCGTTGCCGTGCCGGACGAGCAGGAGGAGCCGTTCGGTTATGGCTATGGGCGCGGCGATTACGACCTGATGCAGGGCGACCTCGATATTGACGCGGCGTTGGCGGCGGTCGCCACACTCAGCGATGGCGCGGCGGAGCGCGAGGCGAGCGAAGACGCGCAGGAGGTAGCCGCCGAGCCGGGCAGTACCCCGGTTTTCCTGCTGCCGACGCCCACGCCTGTCGCGCTCAAGCGCGGCACGCCCGCTTCGTTCATTCCCGCGCTCATACTGATCGTGTCTGGCGCCCTGCTGACGTTGGCGACGACTTCCGGTGCTGCCATCCCGACGACGGTCGTGGTGTTCGGTGCGCTGGCGGCACTGGCGCTGCTCATGCTCGGCTACTGGCTGACGGCGCGGCGCTGGGCGCGCGGGGCGTTCTTCTTCGCCGTGCTGCTGCTTCTGAGCGCCGCCGCCATGTACGCCATCACGCAGCCAGGCGGACTCGGCATGGCAGGGTTGCCGCTGCTGATCATCGCGACAGGCGCGGCGCTGGTGCTGACCGCGTTCTTCAGCCGCCCGGCGATTCGGCGGCTGGCACTGCCCGGTTTCCTGCTGATCATCGGCGGGGCAGCGGCGCTGATATTTTCGCTTGGTCTGATCAATGGCGCATTACTGGCGACGATCACTCCCTACGCCTGGATTATGCCAATAGTGCTGCTGGTGCTGTGGCTGCTACCGTTGATCTTCCGCAGACGCAGCGGGTAACGATGTGCGTATCGCCATTGACGCCAGCCGGACCACCGTCGCGCGCGTGACGGGGACGGAACGCTACGCGCTCGAACTGATTCGCGCCCTGATCGCGCAAAACACGCAGCACGATTTACACCTCTACTTTCGCGACACGCCCGCACCGGATTTGCTGCCATCTTCACCGCGTATCACGCCGCATGTCATCCCGTTTCGCCGCGCCTGGACACACGCGCGCTTCGCAGCGGCACTGTGGACAGCACGTCCCGATTTGACGTTTGTCCCCGCGCACACGCTCCCATTCGCCTTCCCCGGTCGCGCAATGGTGACAGTACATGACCTGGGCTATCGGCTGTTTCCGCAGGCGCACACCTGGGCAGGGTGGGCGTATCTGGATGCGACGACGCGCTACAGCAGCGCCCGCGCTGACATCGTGCTGGCGGACAGCCAGGCGACCGCGCGCGATCTGGCGCGCTTTTACCGCACACCGGAGCATAAAATCCACGTCGTCTATCCGGGCGTGACCGCGCCAGTCATCGGTGACGTGGCGGCGGTACGCGCGAAGTATGACCTGCCGCAGCGTTACTGGTTGTTCGTCGGCACGCTGCAGCCGCGCAAAAACATTGCCGCGCTGGTGCAGGGCTACGCGCGCTGGCGGGCGCAATCGGGCGATGATGCAGCGCTGGTGCTGGCGGGCGGGCGTGGCTGGCTCTATGACCCGGCGTGGACGGCGGGCGTGGACGGTGTCATCGAGACAGGCTATATCGATGAGGCGGACAAAGGCGCGCTGTATGCGGGGGCGTTAGGGCTGCTGTTCCCGTCGCTCTACGAAGGCTTCGGCTTTCCGGTGTTGGAGGCAATGCACTGCGGCACGCCTGTGATATGCAGCAGTAGTTCAAGTCTGCCGGAAGTGGGTGGGGACGCGGCGTTGTACGTGCCGCTGCTCGATGATCCAGCGGCAATGGCGGATGCGCTGGCAGCACAGATGGCGCAGGTGGTGGGGACGCCGATGGTGTCACGGCTGCGCGAGCGTGGGCGGGCGCAGGCAGCACAGTTCACCTGGTCGCGCGCGGCGGAACGGGTCCTGTCATTGCTTGGGTGAGTTACAATGACGGCAGGTGATATGAAAGGTGTGTAAAGATGGACATGAAACTACGCGGGTATGTGGATGCTGATGGTGTGTTGCGCCTAGAAGTGCCGACCGCATATGTCAGCCGTGATGTCATTGTAACTGTGAGTGTGGAGCCTGTTGTACCCATCGAGTTAGACGCAATGGGCTATCCCATCGGGTATTTTGAGCAGACGTATGGGTCTATCCCGGATTTTATGATTGAAGATGAAGAGGCACATCCAGTAGAGAAAGCCTCACAATGATCTATTCTTTGGATACGAACGTTTGTGTCCAATATATTCGAGGTAGCTCCGCGAAAGTTATTCGACGTTTGCGGTTGATACCAACTGCTGAGGTGATAGTCTGTGATGTTGTTCGAGGAGAAATGTTTTACGGATCTGCAAAAAGTCAGACGCCAATCCAGTCACGGGCGAAACAATTGCAATTTCTTTACCCGTATGCAACAAAGCCATTCGATACCGACGCGGCACTTGTATACGGCGATCTTCGTGCGCTGTTGGAACGTGCTGGTAAACCTATCAGCCACCAGGATGTTCAGATAGCCGCCATCGCGCTGGTTCATAACCTGATTCTGGTCACGCATAATGTTGATGAATTCAGTCGAGTGCCGGGTTTGAAGATACAAGATTGGGAAGTCTGACGCTCGTGTTGACCCCCGCTCGTATTCTTGTTGTCCAGCTTGCTGATATTGGCGATCTTGTCCTCAGCACCCCCGCGCTCGCTGCATTGCGCGACGCCCATCCCAATGTCCATATCACCCTGCTCACCACCCGCCACGCCGCCCCGATTGTCCAGTACAGCGCGCTGGTCAATAACATCCTGACATTCGACAAGCACACGTTCGACAGCCCGAAGGCGCTGCTCAAGCCCGCCAATCTGCGTCAGGCGCTGTTACTGGCGCGACGTCTGCACGCGGGACGCTACGATACGACGCTGATCTTCCACCACTTCAGCACACGGCTGGGTGCGCTCAAATTCGCGGCGCTGGCATGGAGCGCAGGCAGCAAGCGCATCATCGGGCTGGACAACGGCAACGGCTTTTTTCTAACCGAGCGCATCGCTGACGAAGGCTTTGGCGCCCGGCATCAGACGCAGTACTGGCTTGATCTGGCTGCGCTGACAGGCGCAAGCAGTGCGCCGCGTCCGGCGGTCGTCGGCTGGAGCGAGGCGGATGCGGCGTGGGCGCGGGCGGCATTAGGGCGGTTAAACGCCGACAAGCCGATCATCGCCATCCACGCGGGCAGCGGCGGTTATAGCAGCGCGCGACGTTGGGATGCTGTCAAATTCGCTGCGGTAGCCGATGCGCTCGCACAGCAGCATGGTGCGCAGATTGTGCTGGTGGGCGGCAAAGGCGATGACAGTGCAGCAGTACGCGCGGCAATGCGACATTCGGCGCTCGATCTGACCGAGCGGACGACGCTGCATCAACTGGCGGCGCTGCTGGCACACTGCGATCTGTTCATCGGCGCGGACAGCGGCGTCATGCACATCGCGGCTGCCGTTGGCACGCCTGTCGTCGCCATCTTCGGTCCCAGCAACGCGGCGGCATGGTCGCCCTGGACGCCACAGGGTAAATCGGTTGTCGTGCGCAGCGCGCCGGAATGCAGCCCATGCAGCTATGTCGGCACGGGCGTGGGCTTGCGCAACGGCTGCGCCGCGCGTACCTGTATGCGAATGGTCGGGGTACGAGAGGTGGTCAAGGCAGCGGCGCAAGTTCTGAGTTCTGAGTTTTCGGTACTCAGTACAGGGGAAGATGAGATAGTTCCCCGTTCCGCGTTCGTCGTTCCCAGCGTTGCCAACCCGGAACGGCGAACTCATCACCTGTCGCTGCTCGGTCTCCCGATAGATGCTGTCACCTATGACGACTGGCTGCGACTGATTGGCGAATGGGTGGCTGCGGGCGACCGCTGTCACCATGTCTGTACGATGAACCCAGAGTTCGTCATGATCGCGCAGCAGGATGTCAACTTTCGCAACATTTTGCAGCGCGCAGACCTGCGCGTGCCGGATGGCGTCGGCTTGTTATGGGCAGCGCGGCGGCGCGGGCGACCACTGCCACAGCGCGTGACGGGCAGCGACGGCGTGCCGATCATCGCGGCGGCGGCAGCACAGCAGGGCTGGCGCTTGTTCCTGCTTGGCGCGGCGGAAGGGGTAGCGGATAAAGCGGCGGCGGCGTTGCGTCGCCAGCATCCGACTCTGCAAGTCGTGGGCACGTACAGCGGCAGCCCCGCGCCGCAAGACGAAGATCGGCTGGTGGAAATCGTCAACGCCAGCGGCGCGGATATCCTGTTCGTGGCGTTCGGCGCGCCTGAACAGGACAAATGGATCGCTCGCAACCTGCCGCGTCTCAAGCCCAAGATGGCGATGGGCGTCGGTGGTACGTTCGATTTCATCGCGGGCATTGTGCCACGCGCCCCGCTGTGGATGCAGCGCTTGGGTCTGGAATGGCTGTTCCGGCTCTACTTGCAGCCCTGGCGCATCGGCAGAATGCTGCGGCTGCCGCGTTTTGTGCTGGCGGTGCTGCTGGAGAGACGATAGCCCTCACCCTAAATCCCTCTCCCAGCGGTACTTCGCGTCTTGGGTGAGGAGCAGGGGCTGAGGGCTACCTGGTGCATCTACTATTCCGACAACCGCTCCGCAAGCCCCGGTTCGCTTGCCTTGCGGACGATCACCTGGGGCGTTTTGTGCCACGCGGCGCAGGCGTGCAATGACTGCTTCAACGCGGCAATCAGCGCATCATCGACGACTACGCCTGGTTCCAGATGCAGCGCCTTGACTTCGAAGATGCCGTCTTTGCGATGTGCCTTGGGGTCAAGGCGTCCGATCAAGCGATTGTTGTACAGAATCGGTAGCGTGAAGTAGCCGTACTTGCGTTTGGGTTCGGGTGTGTAGACCTCTATCTTGTAGTCGAAGTTAAACAGGTTTAACGCACGGCTGCGGTCCCAGACGAGCGGGTCGAACGGCGATAGAAACGTCGTTTTCGAGCGCGGGATTGCGCCATCTGCGGCGGCTTCGACCTGCGGGCGGCTGTCGGGGTGGAAGTATACGGGGCTGTCCCAGCCTTCGACTGCGACCGTCAGCAGCCGATCCTGCTTGAGGAGACGGCTGAACGCCGCCTTGAAGTCCGTCTTGCTCATGCGGAAGTAATCCGGTATCCAGTCCGCTTTGGTGACTCCCAGCGCCTGTAACGTGCTAAGGATGAACTGTTCATGCGCTTCGGCGGGCGCTACAGCGGGCAGTTCGGCATAATGGGGCAGTACACGCTCGCGCAGGTCATAGACGCGCTGGAAGTTGTGACGCTTGCGGATCATCAGTTCGCCCGCGTAGAAGAGATATTCGAGCGCGATTTTCTCTTCTTTCCAGTTCCACCAACTGCCTTTTTGTCCGTCGGTACGCTCGAAATCGGACGAGCGCGTTTCACCGTGCGTGCGTACATGGTTCAGTACCGCCTCGACGACCCCCGGATGCTCATCCAGCCATTTACGCGCGCGCCCGCCGAACCAATCTTGCTGCATATGTCGATAGAGGGGATAATCCTCAATCGGCAGGAAGCAGGCGGCATGTGACCAGTATTCAAACAGCGCACCTTCTGCCAGCAGGTCTTCCAGCCAGCGGGGATGATAATCACCGAGCCGGCTCCACAGCACCAGGTAGGGGCTGCGCGCCACGATATGAATGGTGTCGATCTGCAAAATGTGCATCTGGCGGATGATGGAACGCACGTCTGCGGGGGTGGTGGTGCGCTGCGGTTGCTGATGGAGTCCCTGTGCAGCGATCATCAGCCCGCGCACGGCATCCTGTGTAAGTGATTTCATGGCTGCCACTATCGTGATGCAATCGCCAGTAGACTGTAAATTGTAGCAACTGGAACTTTTGTTCGCAAGTCGAATGATGCAAACGCAAAGGACATGACTCATGGCGAATATCTGCGTGTACTGCGGTGCGGCGAATAATCTGGCGGCGAAGTATGTCGAATGTGCGCGCGAAACCGGGACACTGATCGCCCAGCGCGGGCATACACTGGTGTATGGCGGGGCGAATCGCGGCTTGATGGGCGAGGCGGCGCGGGCGACACATGCGTACGGTGGTAAAGTGATCGGTGTTATCCCACAGGCGCTGGTCGATCTGGAGCAGGCGTACCGCGAGGCGGACGAACTACACATCACTGACGGGCTGCGCGAGCGCAAGGCGATCCTGGAAAGCCGCGCTGATGGCTTTATGATCATCCCCGGCGGGTTGGGGACGCTGGACGAACTGTTTGAGGTATTGACGCTGCGACAACTGCGGGTGCATGACAAGCCGATTGTGATTGTGGATTTGGACGGTTACTACCAACCGCTGTTGCGGCTGATCGAACACCTGCACGCGGAGGGATTCGTCAAGGAGACGTACAAACTGATGTTTGAGATGGTGCCAGACCCGTTGAGCGGGATCAAGGCAATCGAGGATTACAAGCCGATTGATATTGGAAGTCGGTTTTAAGGCTCGGTCTCCCAATCTTCAACGCGCAAGCCTGCAACCCGTCCAAATTCGCGCGTGTTGTGGGTCACGACAATCAACTTGTGTGTGAGGGCGATGGCAGCTATCAGCAAGTCGTTTGGACCGATAGGTGTGCCTGCCAGTTCTAACTGTCCACGAATGCGTCCATAGTATTCGGCAGCAGCATCATCAAATGGTAAGGATGCGAGCGGTGCCAGGAATTCATCCTGTTGTGCGCGTGTTCTTGTAGAATTTTGGCTCTTTACTGCTCCGACAAATAGTTCACCGCGCGTTACAGAACACACAACAATGTCGTCGGGCGATTCTGAGTCAAGACGATTTATAATGCTGGTTGAGCGACGGTTAAGGTAACGTATGCACGTATTGGTGTCTAGCAAGTATTTCATGGGATCGGATCGCGTTCCTCATACTCACCCTGCGGTGGGCGCTCGATTGGATCATTGGCGAGGCTGCCTGCGGTGCGCTCAAAATAGCCGGGGGGCCAACCCCGTTTAACTTTGGGTTGTACAACTACCAAAACTTCCAACTCGGTATCTGCCATTTCGGACGGCAGTTCGATGGTCAACAGCCCATCATGACCAACGCGCGCATCGAATTTAATCGCTTGCATGGTGCAACGCCTTTCTACTAAAACAGCCTCAGTTGTCCCGGCGGGTCGGTCGGCGGCTTCTTGAGCGAACGCGGCTTGAGCAGCCCCTTCTCCTTCAACCATGCCTCGTCCGGTCCGTCCCAGCCATGCTGCTCCAGATCGACCAGTTCGCGCGCGTCCAGCAGATTTTCCGCGCGCAGCCGCGCCCGCTGCTGTGCCGCTGAAATGCTGTCTTCCGGTAGGCTGATGCCGCCTTTGCTGTTGATGACGCGGTGCCAGGGCACGGTCTTCTCGTCAATCCGCGAGACGGCGTTCATGGCGTCGCCCACCCAGCGCGGCGCGAGCTTCTCGTAATCTTTCGATTCAATGTCAAAATCAGGCGGCGGCGGGATCATCGAGGCGATCTGTCCGAACGTCGTCACCTTGCCGCGCGGCACCTGGCGCACGATTTCCCAGACGATACGATAGTACGGGAGTGGATCATTTAGGCGTGGATAACTCATACAGCGATTGTAATCCAATCTGTGCCAAAAGTGAACCAAAGGAACCAGCCCAGATTCTATTCAATGGAATAGAGACAAAACCCTCTAGTCTCTTTTTCTCTATCCTCTTGAATAAGCACTTTTGATTGTCAATAAAGGAGCTTTGCGATGGAAAGCAAATTGCAGGAATTGAAACAACGGTTGCAGGAAATTTCCGATCTTGGCGCGGCATCCGGCGTGCTGTACTGGGACATGTCCACCTACATGCCGCCCGGTGGCGCGGCGTCGCGCGGGCGGCAGCTCGGTTTGCTGGCACAACTCATCCACGAGCGCCAGACGGACGTGGCAATCGGGCGGCTGCTCGATGATCTGCAAGCCTATGGCGAAGGACTGCCGTATGACAGCGACGACGCGGCGCTGCTGCGCAAGGCACGCCGCGACTATGAGCAACTGACGCGGCTGCCGACTGACTTTGTGTCGGCGTTTACGGAACACACCACCGCCACCTATGGGCTTTGGGAGCAGGCGCGCCCGGCGAACGATTTCGCGATGGTGCGCGACGCGCTGGAGAAGACGCTTGATTACAGCCGCCAGTACGCCAACTACTTCCCCGGCTACGAAAGCATCATGGACCCGCTGATTGATGACGCCGATTACGGTATGAAGGCGAGCAGTGTGCGCGCCGTCTTCGCCCAGTTGCGCGAACAGTTGGTGCCGCTGGTGCAGGCGATCACTGCGCAAGCCGCCGCCGATGACTCACCCGTCAAGCAGCATTTCCCGGAAGCCGATCAGCTTGCGTTTGGCGAGGCGATCATCCGCGACTATGGCTACGACTTCAATCGCGGGCGGCAGGACAAGACGGCGCATCCGTTCATGACTTCGTTCGGGTATGGCGATGTGCGCATTACGACGCGCTTCCGCGATGATGACCTGTCCGACGGGCTGTTCAGCACGCTGCACGAGGCGGGACATGCCATGTACGAGCAGGGAATCGCGGAGCATCTCGACGGCACACCGATCAACGGCGGCACGTCGGCGGGCGTGCATGAGAGCCAGTCGCGCCTGTGGGAGAATATCGTCGGGCGCAGCCGGGCGTTCTGGCAGCACTACTACCCGTCGCTGCAAGCGGCGTTCCCGCAGCAGTTGGGCAATGTCTCGTTGGATGCGTTCTACCGCGCCATCAACGCCGTCACGCCGTCGCTCATCCGCACCGATGCCGATGAGGTGACGTACAACCTGCATGTCATGCTGCGCTTTGATCTGGAGATGGATTTGCTGGAAGGCAGGCTGGCGGTCAAGGATTTGCCGGAGGCGTGGAACGCGCGCTATGCCAGCGATCTGGGCGTGACGCCGCCAGACGACAAAGACGGCGTGCTGCAAGATGTCCACTGGTATGGTGGAGCGATTGGCGGGGCGTTCCAGGGCTACACGCTCGGCAACATTTTGAGCGCGCAGTTTTACGAACGGGCGCTGGCAGCGCACCCCGAAATCCTCACTGAGATCGGACAGGGCAAGTTCGATACGCTGCGCGGCTGGCTGACGGACAACATCTATGTGCATGGCAGCAAGTTCACCGCGCCGGAGTTGATCGAGCGCGTGACAGGCGGCGGGCTGGATGTGCAGCCGTTGATGCGCTACCTGCGCGGGAAGTACGGGGCGTTGTATCAGATTTAGGATTTGGGATTTTGGCGCAGAACGTGGAGGCGCTTTTCCCACTTTGGCGCAAGGCGGTCGCTCAAATGCGAGCGTCCGCTTTTTGTAATGCTTGTATTCGTATTTGACCTTTATCCATCTACATTACCATCATGTAGTCGTCTCAAAACCTGTTCCCCAATCTGCCGATACTCTTCGTCCGTTCCACCAGATGTCTCCAAGTGCTTTAACTCCGCCACAAGCCACTCATATAATCCCTGCTTGACAAAATAAAGGTCAAGCTGAGTAGCGTATGCCCACAGCGTGTTTTTGCTCAGGTCACCAAGATGGAGCATTCTTTCCAGGGTCGATACGGTGACTTCTTCGGGAAAATCAAACGCGCCCATGTTTAAGAAGGAGGACAATTCACTTACACTCTGATTGGCAAGAATCGCCGATAATGCTTCGGACACGAGGAGTTTCCATTGCTCTGCTGTAAGCCCCGTTTCATTAAGTAGTTGCTGCCCGATTTCCTTTAATTCCATAACGCGTGTCCTTCATGTAACCGCAGAGACAATGTTAGTTCGGCTGCGTTACTTCGTAAGCTTACTGCGCGCCTCTTCAGATCCGATGCCTGGCTCAAGCAACGCTTGCCCTAATTCTAGAATATCCGTGCTTATAACCTTTGTTTTGAGTAGCGCAACTCGTAGGTGATTTAGTCTTGAGATGATGTCGAAAATGTGCTGTGGACGCGACGTATTGTTTACACGCAATAGAACAGGATAAGACTTGAATTCGGGTTCATGCCAGTAATCATCCTCGTCCATGTCTTCATCAGCAGTGTTGTGATTGAATAGAAGTTGAAATGTCTCTTGGTTAATGCCTCTCGCCCGAAAATAGTCGCCAAGAAACGAGCTGTCGCGTCGCTCAAATGTCACCCTCAGCACATTTCCAAGTTCCCATACCAGGCTTTCGATATCATCGTTTTCAAACCCATAAGTGTCGTAATTCTCGTTCATTGTTTACCTTCAAGGGTACACTTCCCCTGTGCGTTCTTTGCGCCTTCACGGTTGTGATTCGGATTCTTGAACCGCAAAGACGCGAAGAACGCCATGAGAGTAATTAAGAGGATGTACAAAACCTGATATGAACCCTGTAAAAATCGAAACCAATGGAATTGTATTGCGAGACTGGACACTTGGCGATCTCGAAAGCTATGCCCACTGGCTGCAACCGGGGCATCGCTGGCAGACGCTTGATGGTCCGTACTACAAGCGACCGAGTGCCAGCGAAATACCCGAACTCATCGCGCGTATCCAGAAGCGCATCGAAACGGGCGACTTTGCGCAGCCGCGCCAGAATCTGATTATTGCCGAGCCACTCCAAAACCGCATGATCGGGCAGGTCTCCCGGTACTGGCTCAGCGAGGAGACACAGTGGTTAGCGGCAGGAATCGTCATCTACGATCCAGCGCTATGGGGCAAAGGCTACGGCACGTCAGCGTTGAGGCTGTGGACGGACTATCTGTTTGCTGCATTTCCCGCGATTGTGCGCCTCGACCTGCAAACGTGGTCGGGCAACGCGGGCATGATGCGACTGGCGACAAAATTAGGCTATCGTCTGGAAGGTCAGTTTCGCAAGGCGCGCATTGTCGCTGGGGACTACTACGACTCGATGTGCTACGGCATCCTGCGTGAGGAGTGGGAGGGGCAAGATAGGTTTCAAAACCCTCTAGCCTCTTGAATAAGCTCTTTTGTCGCTCTACTAGTTCGTGCGGTATTGCTCAATCGCATCCACCAACTCTGCCGCCGATGGCGTGTAATTGCCAACGCGCCGCACGACCACACCGCTGGCATAGTTTGCCAGCGTCGCCGCCTCGGTCAGTGTTGCTCCCGCCACGATTGCCAGCGTCAGTATTGCAATCGCCGTATCGCCCGCCCCGACCGTATCGTACACATCGGTGATGGCGGGCGCGGGGCAGTGCGCCGTGCTGCCGTCGGCGTGGCAAATCGTCGCGCCATCCGCGCCGCGCGTGATGACCATGCCGATGGTCAGCCGCAGCCGTTCGCACAGGTCGCGCGCGGCGGCAGCGAACTCGTCATGCGTGTGCAGATCGCGGCGCAGGTAGGTGCGCGCTTCGTTAGCGTTGCACTTGACGACGCCGAAGCCGCCGTACTTATCAAACTGCCCCTGTGCGTCCGCTGCAAGTAGGGGCGCGGTATGGGCGGACGAGGCGTGCCTCGTCCCTACAGCGGCTGCGTCACGTACCGCGTCGATCACAGGAGGCGTGATCAGCCCGTTCTGGTAGTCCGAGAGCAGGTAAGCCTCGGTCTTGTCCGCGTTTGACAGCGCCTCGGCGATACGCTGCTCGCATGAACCATTGATGTCCGCGCGGGATAAGCGGTCAATGCGCGCCACCTGCTGCGGAAAGCGCAAGCCCATCTGCGCCAGAATCCGCGTCTTGACCGTGGTCGGGCGTCCGCCATCCACAACCAGCCCGTCGGTGGCGATGCCGCGCGCCTGTAACACCTGTCGCAGTGTCGTCGCGTCATTGTCTGCGCCGACGATGCCGACCAGCCGCGCCGCGCTGCCGAGCGCTGCCACGTTGGCAGCCGGGTTCGCCGCGCCGCCAGGGATCAACTGGCGCTGCTCGAATTCCAGCACTGGAATCGGCGCTTCACGGCTCATGCGCGTGGCAGTACCGACGATGTACTCATCCAGAATGACATCGCCGACAACCGTGATGTGATGCCCGGCAAGGCGGGGAACGAGGGATAACAGGTTCATCAATATTGTAGCCATAACCCTCACCCCAACCCCTCTCCCTTATGGAGAGGGGCTTCCAGAAAACTCTGGTTCCCCTTCTGCATGAGGGAGAAGGGGCTAGGGCTTGAGGGTTGTATCACTGCCCGTCGCTGTCCTTCTTGCCCATTGCGGCGGTCAGACGGTCCATCAACTGCGTGACTTCCATTGGCACGACAAACTTGGTCGAAGCGCTGCCGCCAATCGAGCGCAGCGTCTCCAGATATTGCAGCATCAGCGTGTTCTCGTTGACGTTACGCGCCTCGTCTTCCAGCGCCTTCAACCCCGCCGCGAACCCTTGCGAGCGCAGCAACTGTGCCTGGCGTTCGCCTTCCGCCTGCAAGATCGCCGCCTGACGGTCGCCTTCTGCCTTCAGTATTGACGCCTGTTTCTGACCTTCCGCCACCGAAATCGCTGCCTGTCGTTCACCTTCCGCCTGTGTCACGGCAGCGCGGCGCGAGCGTTCAGCGCTCATCTGGCGGTTCATCGCTTCCTGCACATCGGCGGGCGGTTCGACTTCGCGGATTTCGACGCGCGTCACCTTCAACCCCCAGCGCTCCGTCACTTCGTCCAGCTTGATGCGAAGCGTGTCGTTGATCTGCTCACGCTTCGCCAACACGTCGTCCAGGTCAATATCACCGATGACTGCGCGCAGCGTTGTTGCTGCGATATTGAGCGAGGCGCGCACCACGTCGTCAATCGTCAAAATCGCCAGTTTCGGATCGACCACCCGGTAGTAGACGAGGAAATCGATGTCTATCGTCGTGTTGTCGCGTGAAATCGCCGTCTGGCGCGGGATTTCGAGGAAGCGCTCACGCAAATCGACTTTGCGCGCCGTTTCAATAAGCGGAATGATGAAGGTGATGCCCGGTCCACGTGTGCCGGAGTAACGACCGAGCGACAGCACCACCAAACGTTCATATTCCGGCACGACCCGGATGGCGTTAAAGATGATGTAGACGACAAACAGAATCAGCAGAATGGGCAGAAGAAAACTGAGTTCCATGATGAGCTATGCCTCCTCAGGTTGAGATTCATCACGTTTGTATTTGACTGGCTCTACCGTCAGGATCAAGCCATCGCGTTCGACCACAATCACATCGTCGCCTTTGTCCGCCGGGCGCTCGCTGCGCGCCGTCCATGACTCGCCGCGCACATGCACCGTGCCAAGCGGCATCAGCGGTGTCAATACCCGACCGCGTGCGCCCAGAAGTCCATCATCTTCATCGTTGATGGGCAGCGCGCGGGCGCGTTCCAGCGCAGGGCGCAGCGCGAACTGATGATAGATCAGCGCGACCAGAATTGTCACACCAATCACCAGCGGCGAGACCGGGTTCTGTTCGAGCAGGAAGGTGCTGCCGACCGCCTGCAATACCAGCCCGACCGTTGCCAGCAGCAGCAGGCGACGGTTGATGAACGGCATCACCAGAAAGCCAACCACGCCGAGAATCAGCACGATCAGCGCCCACCAGTTGACGGGCATCAGACTCAACTGCCAGATCGAAAACAGCGTTACGCCAATGCTCGCGGCTTCCAGCACACCCGTACCAGGGGTGTAAGCAGCGGTCACGCCCAGCCACAGCCCGACGAGCAGTACGAGATAGATGATATTCGGGTCGATTATCAGGGGCATTGCAGCCTCAATTCACACTATGCCACAACTTTATTATAGGGCAATTGAGACTTGCACCAATGGCGAGCCCTCAATCTTTGGGGCTATTGAATTGATGCTGGAGGTGCTTCTGGTTGAAAAGGATTTAACACGGTTATAATGAACGAATCTTTTTGTTTATTACGGGACAGTTCATCTTGTTGAGGATGCACACCTTGCCGACCGCCACGCCTGCCGACTATCGCGACCTGCGGATTAATGTCGAACGTTTCAGTGCCGATTTTAGCGAACTGGCGACGATTGGAGTTACGCCGGAAGGCGGCGTGCGCCGACTCGCCTTGTCGCCGGATGATTTGCTGGCGCGCGGCTGGTTCGCTGACCGCATTGAGGCGGCAGGACTGACGCTGGTCGATGACAATGCCTGCAATCTTGGCGGCGTCCTGCGTTCGTCTGTCACAGGGGCGCGCACGCTGCTGTGCGGTTCGCATCTCGATAGTGTCCCCAACGGCGGTCATTACGATGGTGTAATCGGCGTGCTGGCGGCGCTGGAATGTCTGCGCGTCATCCGTGAGAACGCGATCGCGCTGCCCGTCCATCTGGAAGCGATCAGCTTTACCGATGACGAGGGCTGTTGGCGCTCGTTGTTTGGCAGCCGGGCGATTGCCGGGATGCTGACCGAAGATGATATTGCCGACGAACGTGTCGATAACGGACCGTTCAGGGCGGCACTGGCACGCGCGGGCATTATGGACCCGCGCGATGTTTTTTCCGCCGAGCGTTCGTCGTCCACGCTGGCGGGCTATGTCGAACTGCATATCGAACAGGGCGAACGGCTGGAACGTTCGAACACGCAGATCGGCGTGGTCACAGGCATCGTTGGGCGCACGACCTATCGCATCACGTTTTATGGGCAGGCGGCACATTCCGGCACGACCGAGATGTACCGCCGCAAGGACGCGCTGCGTGGGGCGGCGCAGTTCATCGTCCGCGCGCATGACGCGGTGCGAGCGCGCTATGGCGACGGCGTGTTTAACTGTGGCGATATTGACGTAAAGCCGGGGCAGTTCAATATTATCCCCAGCGAAGCGGAACTGATTGTCGAATGCCGGCATGTGAATGCGCAGTTGATGACCGAGATGGAGATGATGATCGTCCAGATCGCGCGCGAATGTGCCGCTACGAATGGCTTGGACCTGGACTATGACCGTATCGCCCACATGCCTGCCGCCCAGATGAACGATCGTCTGATGGAGACAGTAGAAGCGGTGTGCCAGGATATGGGCGTGAGCCACATGCGGTTGGTCAGCTATTCCGGTCATGACGCGCAGATCATGAGTCGCGTCACGCCCAGTACCATGATCTTTGTGCCGTCCCGCGCGGGCATCAGCCACAGCCCGGACGAATTCACGGAATGGGACGACGTAGTGCGTGGCGCGAATGTGCTGCTGCAAACGATCCTGACGCTGGCGCTGAACCCCGCACTTGACATATGAGCGCCTAAGCCCGATCATGAAGCGACTTTGTAAGAGCCAGCAGGAGCATCCACAATGGCAGGGCGTAAGAAGGTGACGGGCGTCAAGCCGATGTTCGGCAATCAGCGCAGCTTCTCGATGCGCGCAACCCGTCGCAAGTACAATCCAAATATGCAGTCAAAGCGTTTTTATGTGCCGGAACTCGACCGTCAGCTACAGGTTCAGGTGACCGCTGGCGAAATCCGTACGATCGACAAGATCGGTCTGATGGAATTCCTGAAGCGGCGCGAAATCAACATCAAGCGCTTGCTGGACTAATTTAGGCTTTTAACGCAAAGACGCAGAGATAGAGAGACGCAGAGGGCATTTCCCCCGGCGTCTCTTTTTCTTTGCGTTAAGTGAAGCCATAGGGTGGTCTGTAGAAGGTGCCCCTGTTTTTTTGCGTGTGCTCTCATATAATTGAGATTTAGTATCAATTATTATACGGGATCACCCATGCAAAAACTTCCTGTCACCGTGCTGTCCGGCTTTCTCGGCGCGGGCAAGACCACGCTGCTCAACCACATTCTGCGCAACCGCGAAGAGCTGCGCGTCGCTGTCATCGTCAACGACATGAGCGAGATCAATATTGACGCGCGGTTAGTGCGCGATGGCGGCGCAGCGCTCAGCCGTACCGACGAAAAGCTGCTCGAGATGACCAACGGCTGCATCTGCTGCACGCTGCGCGAAGACCTGCTGGTCGAAGTGATGCGGCTGGCAAACGAAGGGCGCTTCGATTACCTGCTGATCGAAAGCACAGGCATTGCCGAACCGCTGCCCGTCGCGGAGACGTTCACATTTACCGACGAAAGCGGGCGCACGCTGGGCGATTACGCGCGGCTGGATACGATGGTGACGGTGGTGGATGCGCACAACTTCCTGCGTGATTACCGCTCGGCGGATGATCTGTCTGAATGGCTGGACGATGTGGACGCAGCGGACGAACGCACGATTGCCGAGTTACTGGTTGATCAGGTAGAGTTTGCCGATGTGCTGCTCATCAACAAGGTCGATCTGGCGACCGAGCATGACCTGGCGCGGTTGGAAGCAATTCTGCGCCGCCTGAACCCGACAGCGAAGATCATTCGCACGCAGCACGGCAATATCCCCCTGCGCGACATCCTGAATACGCGGCGCTTCAACGTCGATGTGGCGGCGCAGTTCCCGGAATGGCTGAAGGAAGAACGCGGCTCGCATATTCCCGAAACCGAAGAGTACGGCATCAGCAGCTTTGTCTATCGTGCGCGCCGCCCGTTCCACCCGGCACGGCTGCTGGAGACCCTGGAAAGCGACAAACTCGATTGTGTTGTGCGTTCCAAAGGCATCATCTGGCTGGCGACGCGACACAATCACCTTGGCATGTGGTCGCAAGCGGGCGATGTCGTCGTGCTGGAGAGCGGCGGCGCGTGGTGGTCTGCCTCGCCCAAAGATGAGTGGCCCCAAGACCCGGCATTGCGTGCGGACATTGAGGCGAGTATCGAAGGCGAATACGGCGACCGCCGCCAGGAACTCGTCGTCATTGGCGAGCATATGGACCATACGGCGGTGCGGGCGGCGCTCGATAGCTGCCTGCTGACGGACGATGAGATGGCGCTGACGTGGAAGCGCTGGCGCAGGCTCGAAGATCCGTTCGACTCGTGGGATGCGGTCTAATCTCGATGTCTAGCGCCGTACTTGCAACAGATACCCCAGCCGCGTTGCCGCGCGTTCGACCAGTTGCGCGGCATCGATCACTGCCTCGTCCAGCGTCATCGGGTGCGGCGTGATCGGCAGCGCCGCCCAGATGCCCGCTGCGTGCAGCGCTGCGTCGTCTGCCAGCAACCCGCCGACGATAGCGACGGTCGGGATGCCGCGCGCGCTGGCACGGCGCGCGATGCCGAGCGGTGCTTTGCCGCCCATCGTCTGCCCGTCGGGCTTGCCTTCGCCCGTGATGACGAGCTGAACACCCGCCAGCCGTTCATCCGCACGGTGATGCTCCAGCACCAGATCGACTCCCGACTGGATGCGCCCGCCGATGAATGCCAGCAGCCCGGCAGCAAACGCGCCTGCCGCGCCGCCACCCGGCACAGCGCGTACGTCTACGCCGACCTGCTGCACGACCTGTTCAAAGAAGTGGGACAGGCTCGCTTCCAGTGCTTCGACATCTTGCGGTGATGCGCCCTTTTGCGGCGCGAAGACGTGCGCCGCGCCGCGTTCGCCCAGGGCTGGATTATCGACATCGGTGGCAATGATGATCTCCGCCTCGCGCCAGCGTGGGTCGAGCGCGCGGGTGTCAATGTGCGCAAGCTGGCTGAGTGCGCCGCCGCCGGGGATCAGCGCATGCCCCTGTGCATCGCTGAAGTGCACGCCGAGCGCCTGTAACGCGCCGCTGCCAGCATCGGTCGTCGCGCTGCCGCCCAAGCCGATGATGAAACGCCGCGCGCCTGCCGCTAACGCCGCCTGCATCAATACACCTGTGCCATATGTGGAAGCGTGTAACGCATCCAGCGCGTGAGGATTAAGCTGCGCCAAGCCGGACGCCTGTGCCATTTCGATGACAGCGGTCTGTTCATCGAGCCTGCCATAGTCCGCTTTGATGGGGCGACTCAGGGCGTCAAACGTATCGACGGTCACGCGCTGCCCACCGCTTGCCAGCAACGCGTCGAGCGTGCCATCGCCGCCGTCCGCCAGCGGCAGAATGTCGTAGTCAGCGTACAACCCGCTGCGGCGCAGTCCGGCTTCGATGGCAGCAGCGGCTTGCAGGTGCGACAGGCTGCCTTTGAACGCACCCGGCGCGATCAGTATGCGCATGGTCAGGCTGTTGGCTTTTGTCGGCATTTTGCGGTTCAATCCGTTTGCTTGAACATTTACGATGAAGGATAGCAAATCATGATGCGTGTGGATACCGCCTATGACATGATCGCACAGGGCGGCTTGATGGCAGGGATGCGCGGCAACTTCCCGCCGGATACTGCTGTGCGCGTTTGCGAAGTGCTGCTGAAAGCGGGCATTAACGTCCTCGAGTTCACTTACAACAGCGTCCAGCCTGTGGAAGCGATGGTCGAGGTCAAACACGAATTTGGCGACCAGGTGTGCGCCGGCATGGGGACAGTGCTGAGCGTGGCAGTGGCGGAGCGCGTCGTCGGCGAAGGCGCAGACTTCATCGTTGCGCCGTGCTTCCAGCCGGATGTCGTCCGTACCGTTCACGCGGCAGGTGTGCTGATGGGTCCGGGTGTGCTGACGCCAAGCGAGATCGTCGCAGCGTGGGATATGGACGTGAAGCTGCTCAAGCTGTTCCCGATTGGTACGCTGGGCGTGGAACATTTCAAGCAGATTCGCGGTCCGCTCAACCATATCAACTTCATGTGCAATGGCGGCATGACCGATGCCAATGTCGGCGAGTTCATCAAGGCGGGGGCAGTGGCATGTGGTATGGGCGGCTGGCTGACGGGCAATGGCAGCCTGCCGCTGGAGACGATTCGCCAGCGGGCGCTGCGACTGCGCGATATTGTGGATGCGGCGCGGGCGGGTGTGGCGGTACCGATGCGGGCATGACACACCCAGGCGAAGTGCTTAATCGCGCGTCGTTAACTGCACATCTACCCCGTAAGCGGTCAGCGTGCGATCGACGTGGTCGGGACTGGACACCACGTTGATATCAACGTACATGCCGCCCGCCATTTCCGGCGCGTCTTCTTCGTTTTCGATCTGGTAGATATAGCAGCGCAGTCGTACTTTGGTGAACGCGCCCGCGATGATCTCAAACACCTGCCGCGCCGAACGATTTTCCAGCAGCAGCGACGAGTCTTTGTTGGCGCTGATGTCTGGCGAACTGTTGACCACCTGCAAACGCAGCAGCAGATTGAGCGGCTCGTTGACGATTTCGTCATCGCCCGCGTCATCAAAGCCGATGAAGATATTGGTCGGCTGTCCGGTCAGCAGGACGCGCGGCGTGACCAGCACCAGACGGCGTATGACCTGGCGGCTGCGGCTGGATTGCGCACCGGCGGGAGCACTCGCTTCGTATTGCAGGAAGTCGTTGAGTGCCTTGCGCCCTGCCTCGTTCAGGCGGTAAGTCTGGTAGCCATCGAGCAGCAGGAAGCGCTTTGTGACCAGCCCACGCACGCCCGCCCGTAGGCGGCGTTCGCTCATGCCTGTGCTGTCCATAATGTCGTCCACGCGCGCCACATCGGTGTTGGCGGTGGAGAAGTAGCGCAGGATGTCGAATGCTTCCTGCGGCAGCGTTCTAAGATGAGCAGGCATTTCCATAGTGGCGACCATCCCTCGCTAAATTTAGGCAACAAACAGAGCGAAATTATAGCGAGCGCTACAATTCAGGCAACCTGATCATAACCCTAGCCGAACGTCGGCGCGCGAGCAAAGCGATTGCCCGCCCGCGTTCAGCCATTCCGTCAGCGCCGGGCTGACGCTCATGTTACGCTGCGCATCGAGATAGATGGCAGTTCCCCAGGTGTAATAGCGCTGAGTCTCCGCTGCCCAGCCGCTGAAGTTTCGGCGCAGCACCGACGGTCCGCCGTTGTAGCAGGCGAGTGCCAAACCAGGATCACCATTGCTCCAGCGCAGGCAGTCGTTAAGATGGTTCGCACCGCGCAAGGCGTTGGTATCCGGGTCGGTCATGCTCTCGCCAGACTCGAAGTGGAACGGCATCACCTGGAACAAGCCCTGCGCGCCCGCACTGCTGGATACAGTATCGTGCCCACAGGATTCGATCTGCATGATCGTCGCCAGCAGGTTGGGATCGACATTATATGTCTGCGCCCAGCGGCGGATGTCTTCCGCCCAGAAATCGACCTGTTCGGTGAACAGCGGCGCAATTGCAGCCGGGCGCACGCCCGCGCCCAGATTGCTGACGTAATTGGGAATACTCGTGATCACACGCCCGGTTGCCCCAAGCGTGACCGAAAGCATATTGGGCAAGAGAACAGTCAATACTGCAATCACCAGGGCAATGCCTGGCAGCATACGAATACGTTCAGCACGGCGGTCTGCGGGGGACGGCATAGCGGCTTCCTTGCGCTTGCGACGCGGCTTATCGTTATCGGATGGGGCAGTGGCAGCACGACGGCTACGCCGTGCAGTATTCGTCTGAACGGACATTGAACCTCAAACAAACTCGTGTGAAACACTTCAATTGTACCGGATGAGCGATTGGAGGATCGTTAGCGTTGTGAAGATAAACCCTCACAATTGAGGGTTTCCGTAATGTGTATATTGTAGAACAAAAGTTCAGAAATTGCAAGTGGCAAATCAAGGGTAAAGTGAGGGCAGTATACATTCTGCCTCTGTGAATACGATAGACGATGCATGTGCAGAATACATTCTGCCCTTACGTGTTGTAAACGGGTAGTTCGCGATACCAGTAGCGGTACGCCTCGCGGTAGCCGAGCGCATGATACAAACCGAGCGCCGGGGCGTTGCTGGTCTGTGATTGGAGATAGCTGTAGGACGCCCCCTGGCGTTTGCCCCATGCCAGCAGATTGAGCATGAGTTGGCGACCGATGCCCTGCCCGCGCATGTGCGGCGCAACGACAACATCGAAGATGCCGAGCCAACCGCGTTCGTACACGCCCATCCCGACCGCGACAACTTCCTGCCCGACGCGCAGACTGAGGAAGCAGGTCGGCGGCAGGATGCTGGCGAGCATGAGTGCGGCGTTGGGGACGTGTTCTTCTTCGAGCGTGTTCATCTGGGCATAGCTGAGCAGCCACTGCCCGCGAAATGATGTATCCACCCAGACATCGGTCAGCGTTGGCGTTTTGTCGATGCGGCGCAAGTCTAACACCTGCACGCTGACCATCGCGTTACGGCGCATCCCCATGTTTGCCAGCGCTTCGTCCAGTTCCGGCGGCTGGGCAATGTCGGTGACCTTGAAGATCAGCGGCAGTTCGCGGGCGTGGTAGAGGTCCTGGCAGTAGGCGATTTTGTCTTCGAGTGGCAGGTTAGAAGGATACAGCGGGTTGACGGAATTGGCGCGGCGCGTGTAGCCATTGGCAAAGCGCAGCAGCCAGCCATCGTACATGAGTGTGTAGAAGCTGGGCTGTGCGTTCATGGACAATTCTTCGATGGTGCGAATGAGCGCTGCTTGTTTGCTCATGTTGCCGCTCCGCGTGATGGATGTCTTAGGGTGTATTCTCCGGCAACACTGACGCTATCCACGACCTGCGCCGCTAGTTCGTATTTGCCAAACGCCGGGATGATGTACGCGCCCTGCACATAATCGCGCATCTTTTGCACAAGTTCCTGCGCCACGCGCACGCCTTCCTGCGCCGCGTTGTCGCCCGCATCCTCAATCCGCTTCATGATGGCGGGCGGGATGTTGATGCCGGGGATTTCGTTATCGAGAAACTGCGCATGGCGCAGGCTGTATAATGGCATCACGCCCATCAGGATCGGCAGTTGCAGCGGCTCGCCGCGCACTTCCTGGTAGCGATTGAGGAATCGTTCTGCCTGTTCCGGCACAAACACAGGTTGGCTGAGGGCAAAATCTGCCCCTGCTTCGATCTTCTTGACGGTCAGGTCGATCTCTTTATCGACATCCTGTGCGCCCATATTGAGCGCGCAGCCCACGGTGAAGCTGGTCGGCTGCCCGATGCTGTTGCCCGCCTGGTCAATGCCCGTGTTGAGGCGCTGCTTGATCAGCTTAATCAGCGCGGATGGCACGATGTCGTAGTTGTCCATCGCTTCGGGGTAGTCGCCGATCTTGGTTGGGTCGCCCATACAGACGAAGATGTTGCGCAAACCGAGCGCGTGTGCACCCAGCAAATCGCCCTGAATCCGCAGCAGGTTGCGCCCGCGCGTGGGGAAGTGCAGTACGCTTTCGATGCCGTTGCGCATGGTCAGCACATTGCACGCTGCCCAGGGACTCATGCGCATCCGCGCCGTTGGGCTGTCTGGCACATTGATGACATCCGCGCCTGCTTCGCGCAGCATTTCTGCCGCTTCCAACATGCGCACCAGCGAATGACTGCGTGGCGGCGCCATTTCCACGCTGATGACGAACTTGCCGCGCGCCAGCTTATCCGCCAGTTCGGAACTGCTGGACGATGTGCCATCATCTTCTTCATCCTGGTTTTCGATGATGTGGACGTGGGGCAGTGGGCGTGCGGGGTCATCGAGCGCGGCGCGCATCGCCGCGATATGTTCGGGTGTTGTGCCACAGCAGCCGCCAATGATGCACGCGCCGATCGCTTTGAACATCAGCGCGTAGTCTGCAAAGTAGGCGGTCGTGGCCGGGTACATCATGC
>JANRJX010000173.1:0-7890 GCA_033763755.1 Chloroflexota bacterium | reverse complement strand
GATGCGGCGCAGCAGCGGCAGTTGCAGCGCGTCAAATGCGCCGGGTGGGCGATACAGCGGGGTTGTGGCAGACATGGCAAACCTTTCGTCGCCGCCTATTGTAGCGGGGCTTGGCGGCGGGAGGATAGGCTGTTTCAGTGCTTGCACGGCTGGTAACTCATAGATGAATTTCTGGAGGCAGTCGAGCGCCAGCCGTTTGAATTGATTGACGGCGAAAAGGTTGTCAAGATGCCCAATGTGTTGGGTCCAACAAAGACGATTTAGGCACTTACATCGCGCTCTTTTTGTTCGTGACACAACGCAAACTGGGGCGCGTGTTCAGCGAAGCAACCTTCACGCTTCCCGGGAGCTACAGTTCCAACTGGGTCAAAGGATCGCGCATTTCCGATGTTATGTGTTATGCTGGGACGCGCTTTGAAGAGTACGAAGCGCAGACCCCGAATGCAGGCGTGCGTCCGCTCGAACTGATCCCCGATCTGGTGGTGGAAATTATCTCTCCTGCCGACAAGTACAGCGATGTGAACCGCAAAGTCGAAGTCTACCTGAAAGACGGCGCGTGAGGTTCACCCCGCCACATGCGCAGATACGAACGTCTGGAACCCCGCCTCGCCCAACGCAGGCACATAATAAGTGCGATACGCATCTTCCGGCTGGTACGTCCGCATCAACCGCACTTCGCCCGTCGGGAACCACTGTTGCAGAGCCAACTCAGTCTCCACATCTTCCGGCGCGTACATGAACAGGATAGGGCGGTTCGGGTCAAAGCGATAGGCATCGACCCGCAGCGACGACTCGCTCAGGAACTGCGGAATCATGTCGCGCGTTATGATGCCGTTGGGCCAGTCCATCAGCCCGCCTTCAATCCCGATCGCACGATGATCCCACCAGTGCGGGTAGCCGATCATAAAGGCATTGGCAAAACCACCATCCTGTGTGCCGAAAACACGCAGCATTTCGCCCGCGTCGCTGTACGGCTTGGATGCCAGCAGATACGACTGACGAAACTCACCGAAATAGGTAGCGGTGTTCGCTGCATAGCCAAACAACAGGGCAGCGACGAACGCTGCCGCTGCGAACAGGGTGCCGCGCAGCCCGCGCACACTCATGATCATCGTCGCCATGCCGAACGCCGCCAGGAGGTAGGCAAATGGCAGCGTGCCGCTCATGCGTGTGGCGCTCGGGTTTTCGATGGGCTGTGCAATCGCGAGCGCCGACGGCAGGATCATGATCAGTCCCGCAGGCAGCACCAGCCATAACGCCGGGTCGCGCCGCCGGAGCGTGTAGACTGTGAAGCCGCCCAGCCCGACGAAGAGCAGCGCGCCCGCCATCGGGTCGAACGAGGCGCGGTTGGGTGCGGCGTTGATGAAAGCAATGTCGCCGCGCCAGGTGTACATCAGCAGTGCGTTGACAATATTGTTGCCCAGCACCGTCACGTTCTGCTGCACAGCGGCGATGCGTTCTTCGTTCGTCGGGATGCGCTGAACGACATTGCCCTGCTCATCAACGGTTTCGATCAGCGCGTCACCAAAGATGCGTCCGGCAGAGCGGCGCCAGAAATCATCCGGGTAATCGAGCGAGAAGCGGAACAGCGGCACAAACACCGCGAACGCCACGACCACCAGCGCGATGAAGTTGAAGACATAGCGCCGTCGTTCCAGCCACGTCCGCGCGTAGAAGATCACGGTGATGGCGACGCCGACGATGATCACGACTGGAATCATCCGCACAGCCTGGTACATATACAGCCCGACGCCGAGCGCCAGACCCGCATTGATGAAATCGATGCGGCTGTTTTCTCGCAGCGCCCGCGCCAGGTAGATGAAGATCAGCGCAGTAATCAACGGCGTGTAGACGATGCGCAGTGCCAGCCGGCTGAGCGAGACATGCCAGTAGCTCACAGCGACCAACCCCGCCAGCGCCAGCCCAACCAGCACGCCAAGCCTGCGGTCGTGCCTGCCGAACAGTTCGCGCCCCAGCCAGAACATGACCGGGATTGTGATGATGCCTTCGATGGCGGTCAGGAGCTTGAGCGTGTCGAACGAGAATGGCAGCCCGCTGACGCGCGCGAACATCGCCATGACGTACATTTGCAACACTTCGCGACCGCCGTTGTTCTGGAAAAAGATATTGCTGGACGCGCCCGTGTACACCCGCCAGCTGTCGAGCAGCTTTTCGACATGATCGCTGGTCATCTCTGGTGGCACGCCGCTCAAATCGCCAACGCGAAAGATCGTCGCCACGATGATAATCAGCAGCAGCGTGATAGCAACCCATGTAATCGGCAGCCTGAAACTGCGCGCTGCCTCAGCATCAGCGGAGATAATGGTAGGGGCAGTCTGCATCTTGCCTATCCCCCATAACCTGCTCACCCACCGCCGCACCGGATACAACGGCGCCCAGCCCGCAGGTGCAAACACCCACACCCACAGCAGGATGCTGATTCCCCACGCAAAGACACCTGGAATAGTGAAGCGGTTGCCCGCCGAAAACTCAAATGCCATCGCGCTCGCAAACAGCGCCACGCCGAACACAATGAGGCGAGTACGCAGTGAGGCGTTCTGGACTCTGCGTCCCCCGTTCTCAGTTTTTGCTTCATCGTTCTCAGTACTGAGAACGGGGAGCTGCGAACCAGGAACTATTTCCCCTGCACCCTGCACGTTGTACTTTGCACTACCTTCTGGAGTCTGATGCCTGCTCTCCACCCACACCCACACCAGCAGCCCAATGACCGCGAAGAAAAGACCGGGATAGAGCGCCGTCGCTTCGGTGCGCACGGTAGACCACGCCATTGTCGTTGTGCCGATGAACGCCAGCAGCAGCCCGACGCCGCGAAAGAACACATCGAGCGTGGCGCGGCGGGACTGCAAACTTACCTCACCCCCGTCTCCTCTCCTTTGGAGAGGGGTAGGACTCATAGTTGAGTCGGTATTTTGCGGGGTGAGGTTGTCTTGCGCGTTATTGGACGGCATAAATGCCGTTCGTACACCCGTCTCCGATTCGCTTTCTGTACGGACGCCATTCATCGCGTCCTCTGCTTCCTCTCTCCGTGAGGGAGAGGGGTTAGGGGTGAGGGCATTCCCAACCACCCGCCACGTTTCCGCAGGGCGGCGCACAAGGCGGTCAATGGTCTGTGCCAGCGTCAGGTCGGTGGGTATTGGCGATTGGATATAGGTGGTTGGCGTTTCGTAGGGACGCGCAACGGAGCGTCCGTCTTGGTCGTCATGCCCGTCGTCTGCAACGGCCCGTCCGTCTTCAGTAGGCGAGGCGTTCTCCGCTTCGGGCAGGGCGTCGTTGTGTTCGGGTTGCTCGCTCATAATGCGGGTTTGCGCCCTTTGATGCATAGATTAACGGTCGAACGCCCGACAGGTTCGCTCATCACGTTCGGGCGGTCGAACCAGTTGAAGACCGCCAAACCGAGATTGATCGGGTTGAGCAGGCTGCCATCGTTCTGGTCGAACTTGGTGCGGTCGGCAGCAGTTGCCATCGACTTCGGCAGTGCGCCTTTTTCCAGCAGCGGCATTCCGATGCCGTAGACCAGATTGTGGATGAACGGAAAGCTGTGATGCGTGAAGGCGCGCTCTTCTTCCACGATGAAGCCTGCCGCTTCCACCGCCGCGCGCAGCTGCTCGCGCCGATACAGCCGGACATGATTTGCCCAGATGCCCGCAAACACGCCGCTGCGGATATGCGTCTTGAAGAGCAGTTCCAGTGTTTTGTTGATCGGGTCCCACCAGAACGGGTAATCGGCGTTCGGTACGGTGATGGCGACCACGCCGCCGGGCTTTAGCACACGGTAGACTTCGCGCAGCCCGTCCACATCGCGCTCGATATGTTCGAGGATTTCCGACAAAATCGCGCCGTCAAACGTGTCATCAGGATACGGCATGGCATAGATGTTGACATTATTCAGCGCGATGTCTGGCAGATGCCCGACGTTGTGCTTCGCCTTTTGCAGCACATCCCAATCGAGTTCTGCGCCGACCAGTTTGCAATCGCTGGCATAGCGCAGCATGTTCAGATAAAAGCCGCGCCCGCACGGCATATCGAGGATCAGGCTGTCGTCTTGCGGTTCGATCCACTCGAAGATCGTGCGGACGCGCCGTTTGAATGCCATATCCGCTTCATTGCGCGTCATGCGCGCCAGCGTTGCTTCATCGACCTGCTTGCGCGGCGGCGCGGAAATGCTGCTCATACTGATCGACCGTCTCCTTAAACGAAAAAGCGCGTTCGATGTCCTCGCGCGGTTTGATGTACTGATCGCGATGACGCAACACCTTGAGGATCGCTTCGCCAATTGATTGTGGCTCGCCCGGCTGCGCCAGTTCGCCCATGCCAGTCACCTGCACAGGCACACGCCCGCCGGGGATGTTCGTCATGACGACAGGCGTGCCGCTCAACATCGCTTCGACCTGCACCAGCGCAAAGCATTCGCTGTCGCTGGTCAATGCAATCATATCGCAGGCGGCGAAAAAATCGGACATGAATTGCATGTCCGTCTGCTTGCCTAGAAAGATTAACTGCTTTTCATATTGCTGGATGACAGGCTGGTACAGCTCCCACGTATTTTCGTAGGCGATTTTGTACTCACCGACGAAGACGATGCGCGTATCGGGATATTCACGGTTGATCGTCTCCAGCGCGCGGATCAGCAAATCCGGGCGCTTTTCCTGCACGAAGCGCCCGGCGTAACCAATGACGGGGCCTCCGTTGACGGACCACTGCGCGCGCAGTTCAGCAGCACGTTCGAGATTGGGCGGCGGCATCGTGATCGGTGGATAGACCACGCTCACCTTGTCTTTGTACGGCTGCAAATAGTACGAGTGATCGGCGTAATCCTGACTGTAAGCGATGATGCGTTTGGCGTCGCCCGCCAGTACGCGGTAAAACGCGAACATCGTGTTCTGGATGATGCGGTTGGCGAAGCCCTTCGGCAGCAGCAGATCGCCATGATGCGTGACGACGACCGGCTTTTTGACCATGCGCGCCATCCACGCCAACAGCGCCGTCTCCAGCATCGGCGTGTGGACACTGACGACGTCGTGCAGCCACATCAGCGCCAGAGACGCCCAGGGATAGGCGGGCATGATCATGCCACGACTGATCGGGAAAGGCGGCGCTGTCAGGCGAATGACGCGCACACCGTTGACCATCTCGTCGCGCGGCAGATCAAGCTGATGCCGTGCCGCCAAGATCGTGACCTCGTGACCGCGCCGCACCAGTTCTTCGGCGATGCGCTGAATATACAACTGCATTCCGGTGCGATGCGGCAGGTAGTAGAGCAGACAGATCAGGATGCGCAGCTTATCGTCACTGCGCCCGTTGTTTATCGTCATCTATTGACTGTAGCCATTTGCAAATGTGTCGATCATCAATTTTACATCAGGACCTAGCGGGTAGAGAATGGGACAAGTAGCCCCCGCTGCCACGTATTCGCGCACTTTCGCCTTCACTTCGTCCGCTGTGCCGCTGGCTGTAATGAGTTGTACAACGTCATCCGGTACAAGTCTCATCGCTTCGAGAATTTGCTCTTCGGTGGCGGGCCACGTCAAGACCTGTGCGATATCGTCGAGCAGTTCCTGGCGCACGCCGCTTGCCTTCATGATATGCGGCTGCTGACCGAGGTACTGCGTCACCAGCTTGCGCGCCCCGTCCAGCGCTTTCTTGCGGTCGTTATCGACAGAGCAGACGACGAGCTGCGGGCGGTCAATGTCTTCCAGCCTGCGCCCTGCCTTCTTCGCGCCGATTTCAAGCTGTTCCAGCGCGCCTGTGTTGTAGGCAGGCGAGACGAGGTAATTGAGCACCGCGCCGTCAGCGATCTCGCCCGTCAGTGCCATCATCTGCGGACCGGTCGCGCCGATGTAAATCGGTACGTTGCGCGGTTCCTTGCGCCCATGCACCACGTCCAGTTCGATGTCATCCAACTGGACGAATTCACCGCGAAACGACACCCGCTTGCGCGCCAGCAAATCGCGGACGACGGTGCAGACCTCGCGCATAGCCAACAGCGGCTTGCTGCGGTCAATGCCGACCTTCTTTGCCAGCGGGTCCCACCACGCGCCAATGCCGCAGATGATGCGGTCAGGCGCGAGATCGTCGAGCGTGAGGAAGGTGGCGGCGATGACCGCGGCGTTGCGTGTCCAGTTATTGATGACGCCGCTGCCGATTTTGATCTTGCTGGTTGTCGCGGCGAAGGCCGCCATCGGCACAATCGCATCGCGCACCAGGCGGCTTTCCGCCTGCCAGACCGCCTCGAAGCCGCGCTGCTCGGCGTACTGCACATATTTGATGGCGTCTTGTAACGGGTGGGCATCTTGCAGGTACATGGCAACGCGGTCAGGCATGGCGGACCTCCGGGTGAGTTGAGATAGTAGCTGTAAAAGTGATGGCTATTCTAACATCGAATATGTGTCTATATCTAACCCCGTCCCCTCTCCATTGGAGAAGGCTAGAATGCGATGGACAGTCGAATTGACGCGTGGTGAGGTGGAGTTACGACTCCACCCAGCCCAACGTGCGCTTGACGGCGCGCTTCCAGCCGCGATAGAGCCGAGCGCGCTCCACTTTGTCCATCTGAGGGGTCCAGGTCTGCTCAGCGCGCCAGTTCTTGCGCAGGTCGTCTTCGTTTGCCCAGTAGCCCGTCGCCAGCCCCGCCGCGTAAGCCGCGCCAAGCGCGGTCGTTTCGCTGACGACCGGGCGCACGACAGGCACACCGAGCATATCTGCCTGAAACTGCATCAGCAGTCCGTTGCGCGTCATACCGCCATCCACCTTGAGCGTCTTCAGCCGCACACCGCTGTCCTTGCGCATAGCGTCCAATACTTCGCGCGTCTGGTAAGCGGTGGCTTCCAGCGCTGCGCGGGCAATATGCCCCTTGTTGATGAAGCGCGTCATGCCGACGATTGCGCCGCGCGCGTCCATTCGCCAGTAAGGAGCGAACAGACCGGAGAACGCGGGGACAAAATAGATATTGCCGTTGTCTTCGACCGTGCGCGCCATGTCTTCGATCTCCGCCGTGTTACGGATGATGCCCAGGTTATCGCGCAGCCATTGGATGAGCGACCCGGTAACGGCGATGCTGCCTTCCAGCGCGTAGACAGCGGGTTGATCGCCAAATTTGTAGCCAAGCGTGGTCAGCAAGCCGGATTTTGAGGGGACAGGGGCAGTCCCCGTATTGATGAGCATAAAGTTACCCGTGCCGTAGGTGTTCTTCGCCTCACCGGGCGCAAAGCAGGTTTGCCCGACGAGCGCCGCGTGCTGGTCGCCCAGGATGCCTGTCAGCGGCACGTCGCCGCCAGGCAGCTTCGCCATGCCGTAGGGCGTAGTGACGCTGGAGGGATGGATTTGTGGAAGCATCTGGCGCGGGATGTCCATGATCTTGAGCAGGTCTTCGTCCCAATCGAGCGTATGCAGGTTCATCAGCAGTGTGCGTCCCGCGTTGGTCACATCGGTGACATGCGCCTTGCCGCCTGTCAGGTTCCATGCCAGCCAGGTATCAATCGTGCCAAAGAGCGCATCTCCTTTCCTGGCGGCTGCCCGCAGCCCATCGACATTTTCCAGCAGCCAGACCAGCTTTGTGCCGGAGAAGTAAGTCGAGATCGGCAGACCGGTCTGCGGGCGAAAGCGATCTGCGCCGCCGTCCGCTGCCAGCCGCGCTACGATGCCGTCGGTGCGCGTGTCCTGCCATACGAGCGCGTTGTAGTACGGCTTGCCCGTGTGTTTGTCCCAGACGATAGTCGTTTCGCGCTGGTTGGTGATGCCGAGTGCTGCCAGGTCGTGTGGCGTAGCGTTCGCCTTTGCCAGTGCGCCCGCGATGACTTCCTGCACTCGTCCCCAGATTTCTAGCGGGTCATGCTCCACCCATCCGGCGCGCGGGAAGATCTGGCGATGTTC
>JANRJX010000172.1:0-9684 GCA_033763755.1 Chloroflexota bacterium | reverse complement strand
AATAAGAATTGCTGCAACTGCCAGCGGATATGTAAGAGGATACTGCTTGATCAGGTCTTTGCGTTCCTGGTCGCGATCTATAGGCGTGGTCATGGGTGTGCCTCGAAAGTGGTCACTATCGCTATAGCATCCGGCGTAGTGCAGGCGTAGAGTAGTCCCAATTTAGCGGGGAGGTCTTTGTTTGCACGCGCATACAAAATCGACCCGACAATGGCGACGTACTAGCTCACCACGCACTCAACGGCGACTCGGCAGCGGGCGCGGGCGCGGCTTCTTGCGCGGTTGCCTGCTCGCGCGTCACGCCCCAGGACTCCGCCAGCCACATCATCAGCCGGTTCATCACATCGCTGGTCAGGCGGGCAGCCGCTTCGATGTGCAGCGGCGAGAAGGCGTAGAGGTTGGTAAAGTGCTGGCGCCGGCTCCAGACCAGGTAATCGCTGCGCCAGCGGTTCTTGCTCCACAAAATCAGCGGGCGTTCCGGGCGCTGGCTGATGTGATCCAGCCACTGGGTGCGGTCGCCGTCGTTCAGGCTGGCGAGATCGAATTGCAGCGAGAGCATCGAATAGAGGGTGAACGTACACATCAACGCGCGCGTCGACACGTCAATTTCGAACGTCAGGCTCGCCGAGCCGTCCTGCACACTCAGCACCGCCTGTGCGCGGGGCAGCCGCCCACCGATCTGATGCGTGCTGAAGAGCGACATCAGTGGCTGGTTGGGGTAGCGCTGTGCCAGGTCGGTGTGCAGGTCGCTTTCGCCATTTAACAGCCGACTGACGACCCAGGGCATGTCGTGTGCGTCGGCGCGCAGCGAGCCAGTGTTGCTGGTGCGGGAAGAGCTAATCGTGGGGTCTGCCTGGGGTGCGGTTTTGCGGTCGGTCATGCTGCGATTCCTTTACACGTACCAACCTATTATAAACGCAACCACCTTTCGGGAGGCTAAACGTTGACATGAGCGCAGGGCAATCGACTGTTTCTTGCGCCACGCCCCCACACCGTCCATAATAGGGCGCGCGTACCTCCTCTAGTGAAATACATATTGTAAGGAGATTGATCTATGCGTACTGCTCGTCTTGTACTCCTGATCGCGGTCCTGCTGACCCTCAGCATCACCAGTGTTGCGTCGGCACAGCCTGCGGGCAAGCTGGCGGAAGTCATCGAACGCGGCGTACTGAACTGCGGCATCAATGGCTCTCTCCCCGGCTTCTCGTTCCTCAATCCCGATACCGGCGAAATGAGCGGCTTTGACGCCGATTTCTGCCGTGCGCTTGCCGCTGCCATCTTCGGTGAAGCCACCGCCGATAACATCGTCTATATCCCTGTCCCTGCCGCCGAACGTTCGACCGCCATCCAGTCCGGGCAGATCGACGTGCTGGTACGCAATACCACCAACACGCTTACGCGCGATACCGACTGGCAGGGCGATTTCGGTCCAGTCATCTTCTACGATGCTCAGGGCTTGATGGTGCGCGCTGATCTCGGTGTGTCGTCGATTGACGATCTCGACGGCGCGACGATTTGCAGCATCACCGGTACGACGACCGAACTCAACATCACCGAAGCCATGAGCAGCCGCGGTCTGGCATTTGAACTCGTGCCGTTTGAAGATTCGGCAGGCACGCTCAGCGGCTTTGAAGCCGGGCGCTGCGATGTGCTGACCAGCGACAAGAGCCAGCTCGCCAGCCTGCGCGCTTCCACCGCGGACCCCAGCCTGTACGTCATCCTCAACGACTCGCTGAGCAAGGAACCGCTCGCGCCGCTGTACCTGGAAGGCGATGCCGATTGGGGCAACGTCATTCGCTGGGTGGTCTACGCGACGTTCCAGGCGGAAGAATTCGGCATCACACAGGCGACGATTGCTGACGCCGCCGCCAGCCCCGCGGATCCCGCGATTGCCCGTTTCGTCGGCGCGGATGACAGCGGTCTCGGTGCGTTCCTCGGTCTGAGCAACGATTTCGTCGTCAACGTCATTTCGACCGTCGGCAACTACGGCGAAATCTACGAACGCAACATCACGCCCGTCGGCATCGCCCGCGAAGGCACGGCGAACGCGCTGTGGACCGAAGGTGGCTTGATCTTCGCTCCGCCCTGGCGCTAAACGCAAAAGAAATTGCTTATTCAAGAGGGTAGAGGAGAAGAGGCTAGAGAATTGGATCTTCATGCAGGGGCGACCCGCTGTGTCGTTCCTGCACAAACCCTCTATCCTCTTCCCCTCCAACCTGGGCGAAGCCTCCTTTAGGGCTTGAATAAGCCTTTTTTTTGCTATTACTTGCTATCATTTGAATGTTCGCCCTTGTTTTCACCATTTATTTAGAGATACCTCCATGACTTCTGACACGATTGACGCGCGCGCGCGTGAACTGCTGGCGCAGATGACGCTGAACGAGCGCATCCACGAAATGTCCGGCACTACTCCGCTCTGGCGCGCCATCCGCGAACTTTTGATTGACTACAACTTCCGCGCGATTCCGTCCGGCGGCTGCAAGCGGCTCGGCATTCCGCCGCTGTTGTTCACCGATGGTCCGCGCGGCGTGGTCTTGTACCATTCGACCTGCTTTCCGGTGGCGATAGCGCGCGGCGCAACCTGGGATACCGGGCTTGAGGCGCGCGTCGGCAATGCGATTGGCATTGAGGCGCGATCGCAGGGCGCGAACCTGTTTGCCGGCGTGTGCATCAATGTGCTGCGCCACCCCGCGTGGGGACGGGCGCAGGAAACATACGGCGAAGACCCCTATCTGCTCGGTGAGATGGGCGTGGCGTTGGTACGTAGTGTGCAGCAGCATCTGCTGGCGTGCGTCAAACACTTCGCCACCAACAGCATCGAAAATGCGCGCTTCAAAGTCGATGTGCGCATTGACCAGCGCACGCTGCGCGAGGTCTATCTGCCGCACTTCAAGCGCTGCGTGGACGCGGGCGTGGCCTGCGTCATGAGCGCCTACAACAAGGTCAACGGCGAGTACTGCGGGCAGCACCGCACGCTGCTGCGCGATATCCTCAAAGGTGAATGGGGCTTTGACGGCTTCGTCATGACCGATTTCTTCTTCGGTGCGCGCGATGGCAAGGCGGCGGCGCTCGGCGGGCAGGACATGGAGATGCCGCTGACACGGCTGTTCGGGAAGCGGCTCAAGCGGCTGGTCGAAAGCGGTGCTGTGCCGCAGGCGGTCGTGGATGAGTCAGTGCTGCGCATCCTGCGGCAAAAGCTGCGCTTCAGTACGATCAGTGACCCGCAGCGCTACCCGTTCAACAAGATCGACTGGCAGGCACACCGCGCGCTGGCACGCGAGGCGGCGCAAAAGGCGATGGTGCTGCTGAAGAATGAGAACCCTCACCCTAAATCCCTCTCCCTCATGGAGAGGGACTTTAACACGACTCCTGAACCCCCTCTCCATGAGGGAGAGGGGGCAGGGGGTGAGGGCCGCTTGCTCCCGATTGATCTTCGCCACACCCGCCGCATCGCCGTCATCGGTAAGCTGGCGACCGCGCGTAACCTGGGCGACCGAGGCAGCAGCAAAGTTCGCGCGCCGTATGGCGTGACTCCGTTGCAGGGCATCCGCGCGGCGGCGCAAAGTGCAACCGTGACCTATGCCGATGGCAAGGATATTGAGGCGGCGGTACTGACGGCGCGCGAGGCAGATGTCGTCATCGTCGTGGCAGGCTATGGCGCGCGTGACGAGGGGGAGTACGTCTTCCTCTTTGGCGGCGACCGCGACAGTCTGACGCTGAAGCCGCACGACGAGGCGCTGATCCAGGCGGTCGCCGCAGCCAACCCGCGCACCGCCGTTGTGATGATCGGCGGCAGCCCCATCGTCACGGACGCCTGGCGTGAACGTGTACCTGCACTGCTGATGGCATGGTACGCCGGTATGGAAGGCGGTCACGCGCTGGCGGATGTGCTGTTCGGCGCGGTCAATCCGTCGGGCAAGCTGCCGTGCAGCTTCCCGTCCGCGTCCGCGCGGCTGCCCCATTTCGATAAATACGCTAACACGATTGACTATGGTTACTATCACGGTTACTGGCTGCATGAACGAGAGCAGCAGCCGCCCGCCTTCGCCTTTGGCTATGGCTTGAGCTACACACGCTATCGTTATGACGACTTACAGGTGTCCGCGCAAACAATCGGCAAAGACGACACGATTGAAGTCAGCGTTGCCATCACGAACGCTGGCGAACGCGCGGGCGATGAGATCGCCCAACTGTACGCCGGGGTAGACGACAGCACGATTGACCGCCCGATCAAAAAGCTGGTCGGCTTTCAAAAGCTGCATCTGGAAGTAGGGGAGACACAGCGCGCGGTCTTCCGCTTTTCCCCGTCGGTGCTGGCGACCTATGATGTCGAGCACTGCGACTGGCAGATTGAAGCAGGGACGTATCGTCTGTATGCAGGCGCGTCATCGCGGGCGGGGGATTTGCTGGAGACGGTGATACGGGTGGGATAACCTCACTCGCGTGTGTTCCAAACGAGGCATCCGTCCCAATTCGGACGAGGCATGCCTCGTCCCTACGTCTACATCGGGTTCGCGGTAGGGACGAGGCACTGCCTCGTCCGTTCCCTTCAAACCTACTCTTCTTCGACGACCAGCACGAACTCACCTTCGCTGGCGTCGCCGAACGTCGCCAGTTCGATGATGACCGTGTCGCCGTCTTCCAGTTCCAGCCCTTCAATCCGTGAGTTGGTTTGGACGCCGAGTTCTACGTCGTCGTTTTCGGTGATCAACTCGCCGTCTTCGTCGTAGACGCGGATGTAAGTGTCAAGGTCATCGCCCGCACCTTCCGCCGTGATCAGCAGCGTTACGTCGCCATCGGCGGTCAGCGTGTACTGAATGCGCTCACCAACGCCGATTTCGCCTTCGATCTCATCGCCGACTTCGATTTCGCCGCCGTCAGTGATGACCAGATCGCCGACGACTTCACCACCGCCGCCGCCCGTATCCTGATCATCGGTTGCAAAGCCGAGCGCTTCGTCGAGCGCATTCACGCCGAAGTCCAGCACCGGGTCCTGCATCTCAAAGACCGTCTGCTCATCGACCGGCACATCAACCGTCGGCACGACGCCGATGCCTTCGATGTGGATCTCTTCATCGAGGTTGGTCGCGCGCCCGATGGTGAAGCGGACGACGCCGCCTTCCGGCATGAAGAAGTCTTCGACGCTGCCGCCCAAGCCTGCCGTCGGGTACTGCCCGACGATCTGCGCGCGGTCGTCAATCGTCAAGTTATACGAGAAGAACTCGCACGCGCTGGCGCACGCCGGACCGACCAGCACCGCGACTTCGCCATCGTACACCAGGTTTTGTTCTTCCGGCGGCGGGATCATCGGGCTGACTTCTTCGAAGTCGAAGAAGAACTCATCCTCTTCAGGATCATAGAAACCGGTCAAACCTGTAGGCGTTTCTTCCTCGAAGAAGTACGCCGCCAGTTGGTCTGCCAGATAGCCACTGCCGCCGCCATTCTGACGCATGTCGATGATAACGCCGGGGATTTCGTTGTCGATAACGGTGCGCAGGAAGCGCTCCCAGATTTCGACCGTCAGCACTTCATCATCGGAGAACGACCAGATCTTGGCGTAGCCGTAGCCGCTCGGCAGGATCGAGAAGGTTACAGGCAGTTCTGTACCGGTTACACCGCGGAAGAAGGACGAGAAGGCAAAGCTCTGGCGCTCTTCAATCGTTGTCATCTCCACCGTGTCTTCGTCTTCGCCAGGGTTGGCAAACGTGACTTCCACATCCTCATCCAGTTCAAAGCGGATGACGTAGCGCAGTTGTTGCAGCCGCAGCGCGTGTTCCGTGCTGAATGGGGAAGAGTAGGGGATGGTGTCTTCAATAGCATCGCTGATGTCATCGCCGTTGATCTCGGTGATTTCCGCGCCGACCTCAATGCCTGCTTCATCGGCGGGACCGCCGGGCAGGATGAAGTTGACTAGCACACGCCCGTCATCGAGTTCAACCAGCGACATGCCCAGACCGCCCGCCGTGCTGACGACGAAATCTTCCTGCAACACGCCGCCAAGCTCGCTCTGGAAATTGGCGCTGACATGTCCGTCGGGGATGGACCAGGCGAAATCGCGCAGCGCGAAAGCGTAGGCAACCGGGTCTTCATCCTCCTCCGCCTCTTCAAAGCGCGGGCGGAACTCGTCAGAAATGTCGTTCCAGTCCAGGTCTTTGTAGTCCGAGAACGCATACTCGGTGCGGAACTTCTCGATCATCGCATCGAAGGCTTCGGTATAGCTTAAGTCGGAGAAGTCGGTCGCCGCGCTGGTTTCCGGTTCCACTGTATCGATCTCGACTTCGCGCGAACGGTCGAAGACAAATTCTTCCGTGTCGCTCATATCGACCATCGTATAGCCTTCGGGGATACGCACAATCGGGTCGTCTTCTGTGAACAGTAAGCCGTCATCACCAAAGCCGGACGGGAAGCCCTGCTCATCGTCAGGCGCCCAGATCAGATAAACGCCGCCTTCAACTTCGCGCGTGACCGGATCGATCACCGTTGACGCATAGGCAGTAGACCAGCCGCCGCCGCCCTGATCGCGTCGTTCGAGGAATGGCTCGCCCCAGATGTTTGTCCAGTAGGCGACCGCGTAGATCATCACGCCGTCGTTTTCGTCGCCGTTCTGGTCGACATCGTTCAACGATGCCGTCGGTTCAATCGGCAGCGTGAAGGTGTAATCGACAGGCGATTCGCCAAAGCTGGACGTGAAACGCCCCAGCACCTGTGATTCTTCCGAGAAGATGAACTGGCGGTCGCGCGCGACGAAGCCGCCCTGATCTTCCAGGATGATGATCGGCTGGCTGACGCCAAGCAGGAAGAACGGATTGGTGAAACTGAGTTCACCCGTGACGAGGACGACACCGCCGTCATCATTTTCGATGTCGGCGTCGGGGAAATCATCCTGCGCAATTACTGACCCGGCTATCAAGAACAAGCTGAGCAGCACCATGACCAGCAAGAACATTCTTTTCATCATTGCGATGACTCCTGATTGCTGTTTATGTTCGGTTTGACGATTTGATTGTAGCGTGAGGGCGCGAGAGCGCAAATTCACTCTCTAGGTCTATTGCCCTTTACACTATTTGCCTTTATTTGATAACCCCATTACTATGATGGATGTAGTTTCCTCTAAAACACGTCGTAACAGGTTGCAAAACGAATGAAACTCGAATCTGTACTTGCGCTTAAGCAACAAGTTCTGACTGAAGTTGATGAGAAGTTTGGCGTCAATTCAAATGCGCCAGAAGCAGAACAATTGCTTAGCCAAAAACCTGGTGATCGTGTTGCAGTCGGTTATAGTCAAATCGCGAAGAATAACTTTCGTTTGGAACTGCGTGTTCAGCGCCACGATCAATGGGCATATACGTTTGCCGAGACAGTAGTTGAAGAAGTAAATGGTGAAGCGAATGTTGAGGTGATTCCTGTAATCGAGATTCCCAGTGGCAAAGATACGAAGGAAGCAAACCGTTGCAGCCCAATCATAGACCGCGATGCGGGAGCACTTCAGATTGGATTGTCTATCGGACCAAAAGATAGTGGCATCGGCACTTTAGGTGCGTTTATTAGTCGCCGCGATGGCGACTATGTACTGAGTTGCAATCATGTGATGGTTAGAAAAAAGGGCGCATCCATCCTTAAAGGACATGAGCGCGGCGACTCAATTTATCATCCTGGACGAGAACGCAATTACAGGCTAGACGCTACTCGTGAAATTGGCTGCCTTTCCAACTATCTTCCCCTTTCCGAGGTTGAGGAAAATGATCTCGATTGTGCTATTGCCAAGTTGGACTCAGGTTGGAGTTATGATGGTACGTCTATTCCGACAGGCTTAAGCTATCCCAATGAGGGAAAATCCATTTCAATCATGACCAACCCAGATGAACGTTTGCAACGGGACATGGTAGTAAGCAAAATCGGTCGCACGACATGCCATACGCAGGGTTTAGTTCGTGCAGTGGACATTGATCGCCTCACAGTCAACATGGCAGGAGCTGGCAAACTTTTGTTTCGCAATGTCTTCGAGATACGTTCGACTACAAAGGAAAAACCCTTTTCTTTACCCGGTGATTCAGGTAGTCTGGTTTTTTCAGAAGATGGATTGGAAGCAATTGGCCTTGTTTTTGCTGGCGGTTATCGCGATGATGGTTATAAACTTACTTATGTCTGCAAACTCCAACCCATTTTGGATTGGGCGGAAGCAAAGCTCCTGAACTGAAATTGAAAAGGCAAGCAACAATGACAGGTTCTTTAGCAGAAGCAAGAAAAGCAAAAGAAATCGTTAAACATCTCCTGACAGATGTCGAAGGCGTGTCCGGCATTGGCGTCACCTGGGACGAACAGGGTGAACCTGCCGTGCTGGTCAATGTCCAAACGGAGGCAATTCCCGCTGTCAATGTCCATTTGTCGACACAGCACTTCGACGTGCCGATTGTCCTGCAAGCAATCGGCACCATTGAACTGGAACATCGCCGTTACTAGTCTCAGACCGCCCGCGTGATGATCTCGGTCAGTTCGTCGTCCGTCAGCACCAGCGGGTTGCCCTTCATGCTGCTGGCGCGCCCCGCTTTCGCTACGATGTCCGCAAACGCGCTGCTCGCCACACCGTAATCGCCCAGCGGCGGGATGTGCAGCATCTCGCGCAGCATGTACGCCCACGCCGCGCCGTCTTCGGCATTGGCATCTTCGTTGCCGGAGACCAGGCGCGCGATCTCGGCGTAGCGTGCCAAGGCGACGCTCTCTGGCTGCCGCGCCCGCAGCGCACGAATATTGACCTCCATCACGATCGGCAGCAGCCGCGCGCAGATCGCGCCGTGTGCCGCCGGGTACATGCCGCCGAGCGGTCCCGCAAAGCCATGCACCGCGCCTAATGCCGCGTTTGCCAGTGCCATCCCGCTCAGCAGCGCCGTCAGCGCCATGTCCGACCGCGCCTCAATATCATCCGGCGTATTGTAGGCACGACGCAGCGCCCGCGAGCCGCGCATGATCCCCTCGCAGCACAGTGCGTCTGTCAGTGGTGTCGCCTTGTGGCTGACGAACGGCTCGATCACCTGTGTCAGCGCGTCCATGCCAGAGGCAGCGGTCACTTCCGGCGGTAGGGATGTGGCAAGCTGCGGGTCGATCAGCGCCACGCGCGGGATCATCAGCGGGCTGCGCAGGCTGACTTTGACCTGCTTCGCTGCCACACCCAGCACGGCATTTCGCGTGACTTCGGAGCCAGTCCCCGCCGTCGTCGGGATGGCGATGATGGGCAGCGGCGCGGCGACCAGCGGCTGCGCCTTGCCGACGACTTCGAGATAGTCGAGCGGGTCGCCTGGGTTGGTCGCCAGTGCCGCGATTGCCTTCGCGCCGTCAATGCTGCTGCCGCCGCCAAAACCGATGACGACATCCGCGCCCGCCTCGCGCAGCGCCGCCACCCCGTCAAGCGCCGTTTCGACGGTCGGTTCGCCGCGCACGGAATAGACGGTCGAGGCAATGCCTGCTTCGCTGAGCAGTGTGACGACGGGCGTGGCGCGGGCGGCGCTGGTGGCGACGATAAAGGCTTGTTTAGCGCTGGTCATCGGCGCGACGATCTGTCCGATTTGCGCCAGGACGCCCGCACCAAAGACGATGCGGGGGGAGGTCATGAATTCAAACATGTGCTTTAGCCCTGCCCCGCTGGAATGATCGTCACATCAGGTGACTGATAAAGCGCCTGCTCTGACC
>JANRJX010000171.1:0-68761 GCA_033763755.1 Chloroflexota bacterium | reverse complement strand
GGGCGCAGCGACAAGCCGTGCCACCTCAGCACCGAAGACGACGTGCATTACGTGCGCAACTACAGCCTGTGGATGGACATCAAGATCATGCTCATGACCATTCCGGCACTGCTCAAGGGCAAGGGTGCGTTCTAGGCTTCGTATTGGCAGTTCGGTATAAACGGTAGGAGCAGGATGTATCCTGCTCTTTTTGATTCATGGCTGCCACGAGGTTATATCCTGCTCGCTCAAGCTGGATTATGATAAAGACGCGCAACAGTGTGTCTTTTTGATTCAAGAAGCAGGTGTAAACATGGCAATCAGTATTCGTAACCTGCACGACGGGGATCTTGCTTTTGCCTCAACCGTGCTGGATGCGGCGTTTGGCGCTGTAGATGGACATTATCTGCCAAACTTGCGCCGCTTCTTCGCTTGGCAGCCAGATGGCATGTTCGTCGCAACTGAGCATGGCAGTGTCATAGGGATGGTGGGGGCGTTTGACTATGCGGCTTTTGCCAGCATAGGTCTCATGGTAGTGCAACCAGCGTTTCAGGGCAGAGGGATTGGGCGCGAGCTCATGAACCACGTTTTGACATGGGTAGACAAGCGAGATATTCCAATGTCTATTCTGGACGCGACCGAGGCGGGCGCGCCGCTGTACCGGAAACTCGGTTTTGTCGACACAGGAACGACACACACCGTCTACCGTTGCGAAGGCGATTGCCTGCCTGTTGCAGCAGTAGCTCATGTTCAGACGATGACACCTGCCCATCTTGAATCCGTGGTGGCGTTGGACGCACAGGTGTTTGGCGCAGCGCGACGGCACATGCTTTCCGGCTTGCTGGCAGAGTTTCCAAACAATGCGTTTGTGTTGCCAGCATCGGATGGGCATATAGCCGGGTTCATATTCGTGGGACGCAACCTTGGCCCTTTTGCTGCTAGAGATCCGTTGTCCGCACGGACGTTACTTGCAGCGGCATTGCGTCATTTACACCAGGAGCGGCGTACCGCATCTGTCATTTTGCCAGACGCAAACCGACTCGCGGTCGATTTGTATGATGCGCATGGATTCTTGCCGTTTCGCTCATGCAGATTTATGGTTCGGGGCAGTACTGCATTACCTGGTGATGTGTTGGGCAATTACGGCATTCTAAGCTATGCAACTGGTTAAACTTATCATGAAATACTTAATGTAATCAAATTGTGACACACTTAAGTCATCTAGGTTGTTGCGTATCCGGGTATAGATATGTCGATCCGCCGCAAGGTTCTACTGACGATTCCCATCAGTATTGCACTTGTTACCATTTCACTCTACCTTCTAGCACATCTATTGCTCATGCCCCGCTTTCAAGCACTCGAATACGACTTTATTGCCGCTGATGTCGCGCGTGTTCGTTATGAGCTATTGGACGAACTTGACGACATGACGACGGTGCTGGCAGCAAACGCTTTCTGGGATCAGACTTATGCCTTTGTATCTGGCAATGCACCGGACTATACGGAGACGATTCTCGATCCATTTTTTCTCACCACTCTCGATATGGATCTCATCGTTTATCGCGACCGGACTGATACATTCCGGCATGCACAGTATGTCAACGAGCAGGGTGCTTCGGAACCTGTTCCGAATGAATTGCTAAACTTACTGAAGCCGTATTCCAGTACAATTCAGATGCAAGACCGGACGGATATACGAAAAGGGTTAGTTTCGTTTGAAGAAGTGGTGCTGTTGGTCGTGGTGCTGCCTATTCTGCCGTCAGACATGTCTGGTGAAGCGGCAGGAACGGTATTGGCGGCGCAGTATTTGAACCGTCAAGAGCTTGATGAACTTCGCACAAACTTGCAGCTTTCCGTCGACTTTCTGGCGTATCAGCCGCTTGAAACAGCACTGCGTTATACAGTCGCGCATCGGACGCTGTCTGATGGCACAGTTGTTCACATCGGAACGCACGATAGTACCAGTGCACAGCGTGGTATGGTGACCATGCTCGATCCTTTAGATAATCCCACAGTCACGATCATCGTAAATCACGATAGCGCAATCATCGAGCAGGGGTATAGCACCATTCTGTATCTTGGCATCAGTTTTCTGGTCATTACCAGTCTGCTTGCACTTGTACTGATCATGGTGATAAATCACCAGTTGCTTTCACGCCTAAAGCGGTTGCGGGCGCGGGTGAGCGCTGTCGAGCGATGTGATCCTTCCAGTCAACCGTTGCGCTTATCCGGCTCTGATGAACTTGCCGAGTACTCCCATGCGCTGGAAGACCTGCTGGAAGTCCTTGCCAGATCGAATCAGGATGTGGCACAGGCGCGCGATGAAGCAGTGAAAGCGCTGGCAGTCAAAACGCATATTCTGGCGAACGTAAGTCATGACGCACGCACCCCACTCACGGTAATTTTGCTGCGCGCGGAAATGCTGTTGACGGAACGCTTTGGCACGCTGAACGAGCGCCAGCGCGAGATGATCATTGGCGTTCAGGCGAGTGGCAAACAAATGCTGTTCTTTATCAACAATCTGCTGGCGACTGCAAAACTGGCAACCGATAACTTTTGGTTACATGAAAAACCCTTTGAGATACGGGGCTTCGTCCAAGAAGTGGAACATTTTGTCAAGCCACTGTGTCAGATGCATGGAACCACTCTTAACATCACTTGTGCACCGGATATGCCTGCGCAGATTGTCGGGGATCGCGAGTATCTAAAGCAGATAACATGTAATCTGCTTGATAATGCAATTAAGTCCGCCGCAGCTGGCAAAGTATCGTTGACCGTAGATAAAGTGGACGAGACACAATGGTGTATTCGGATCAAAGATAGCGGTAAAGGAATTCCAGAGGCAGAACTTTCGCGTATCTTTGACAGCCTCTATCAGGACGCAGACCCGGCTCGCCGCAGTTCTAACAGCGGGAGCGGGTTGGGGTTGGCTGTTGTTAAGCAGTTAACCGAACTCATGCATGGACGAGTCAGTGTGACCAGCTACGCCGACATTGGGACGACGTTCGTGGTGACACTTCCCTTGAAAGCGATAGCATGATTTCTTATATACATCTTCCTTGACAAAGCTCCTACAAGATTTAACATCAAGGGTAAGGAAAGGGCGCGTCATGCGCTCTCTATTTATACATGGACTTAGGGTAGAAAGTACACTAAGGTGCAAGCTGTGCAACCAACAATGCAGCCGACATTCACGATAAACGTAGATAGCCTCATTCACCTTGCGCTTGAGGAAGACCTTGGGGAGCATGGTGATGTGACTAGCCGTGCGACACTTCCGTCGAAACAACGCAGCTTTGCGCGCATGATTGCTAAATCGCGGGGCGTGGTGGCGGGTTTGCCCGTTGTGCGCCGCGTGTTTGAGCATATTGATCCGGGCGTGATGATTTCCAACAAAGTCCAGGACGGAACGCTTGTTGAGCCGGGTACGGTGATTGCTGAGTTGATGGGAGAGGTGCGGTCGCTGCTGGCAGGGGAGCGGACTGCGCTCAACTTCATTCAACGCCTGAGTGGGATTGCATCTCTGACATCACGCTACGTCGAGGCGGTCAAAGGTACAAATGCCGTCATTCTCGATACGCGCAAGACGACACCCGGCTGGCGGTTGCTGGAAAAGTACGCCGTGCGCATGGGCGGTGGTCAGAATCATCGCATCGGCCTCTACGATATGGTGATGGTCAAGGACAACCACATCGACGCCGCCGGAGGTATCGTCCAGGCGGTGAAGTCGGTGCGTGCCGAACCGAGTGCCGCAGGGTTAGCGATTGAAGTTGAAGTACGGACGTTGAATGAGCTGCGTGTTGCGCTGTCGCTGAATGTAAACCGCATAATGCTCGACAACATGGATGAAAAGATGATGCGCGAGGCAGTCCGTATTGCTGATGGTCAAGTGCCCCTTGAAGCGAGCGGCAACATGACATTAGAGCGTGTGCGCGCCGTTGCCGAAACGGGTGTGAATTTTATCAGTGTGGGTGCACTCACACACAGCGCGCCATCACTGGACATATCGATGAAAATTGTGAAGGAGAGTCGCAATGACAGCACTTGAGCTTATGGACGCGCCAGTCGTCCATGATCCAACGCTGATTGAACACGAGGTGGAAGCTGTCGAACGTATCAAGCGTGCGCGGGCGATTCTGGGCGATGAGGTAGTCATACTCGGTCATCACTATCAACGGGATGAAGTGGTGCAGTTCGCGGATTTCCAGGGCGACAGCTATCAACTGAGCAAGGAAGGCGCAGCAGTCAAGGCAAAATACATTGTCTTTGCCGGCGTGCATTTCATGGCAGAAAGCGCGGTCATTCTAGGGCGTCCTGATCAGGTTGTCATCCTACCGAACATGAAGGCGGGATGCAGCATGGCGGACATGGCGAACCTGGAGCAGGTGTTGACTGCGTGGGCTGAGCTGGATGAGGTGCTGGGCGAAGATCCGAATAACCGCACCATGCCGATCACCTACATGAACAGCGCTGCCAACCTGAAGGGCTTTGTAGGTGAGCGCGGTGGGGCGGTCTGTACGTCGTCGAACGCGATGGGCGCGCTTAAGTGGGCGTTTGCGCAGCGCGAGAAGGTCTTCTTCTTCCCAGATCAGCATCTTGGGCGCAATACAGGCAAGCAGATGGGCATTCCGCTGGAGCAAATGGTGTTGTGGAATCCGTTCAAACCGTATGGCGGGCTGACGGACGAGCAAATCCTGAATGCCAAGATCATTTTGTGGCAGGGGCATTGCAGTGTGCATCAACAGTTCCGTCCTGAGCATGTCGATTTGTGGCGGCGCAATCATGAAGGTATTCAGGTGATTGTCCATCCTGAGTGCATGATGGAAGTGGTTGATAAGGCAGACATGGTCGGCTCGACTTCATATATCGTCAAGATGATTGACGCCGCGCCGCCCGGTAGCAAGTTCGCCGTCGGTACGGAAGTACATTTGGTCAACCGCATCAAGAATCGCAACCCGGACAAGTTTGTGACGCTGCTCTCGCCGTTCGCCTGCCTGTGCAGCACGATGTACCGCATTACACCGCTCGACCTGGCGAATGTGCTTGAACGTCTGGTAGATAGGCAGGTGGTGAATCAGATATTCGTTCCGGATAGCGTGCAGCACTATGCGCGCATAGCGCTTAATAACATGCTGGCGATCCCTGATAACCAGAAGGTGATTCTGGGGGACTAGAGAAGATGACAACATGCCCGACATTCTCACCAACACGCTCATCATTGGCTGCGGGATTGCGGGGGCAGCAGCAGCGCTCCGTCTGAGTGACGACCCCGACCATCATGTGACCATCATCACGCGCGCCAGCCAGACGACCGACAGCAATACGAGCTGGTCACAGGGAGGCATTGTTACGCGCGGGCTGGACGACTCGCCGGAACTGCTCGTGCAGGATATCCTGTTTGCCGGTGCGGGCGTCAGCTCTCCGGCGGCGGCGCGCGTACTGGCGGAAGAAGGTCCGCGGCTGGTCAACGAAGTCTTGATTGACCGCTGCGGCGTCAAGTTTGATGCGCACGAAGATGGCGAACTGGCGTACACGCTGGAAGCAGCGCACAGTACACGGCGCATCGTCCATGTCGGCGACAAGACGGGCGACGCTATCATCCGCCATATGCTCGATACGCTGGCTGCGCGTCCAAACGTTACGCTGCTTACGCGACACACGGCTGTAGACCTGATCACGTTCCCACACCACTCGCTCGATCCACTGGACGCCTATGAGCCATACCGCTGTCACGGCGCATACGTGCTGGATCGCGATGAGAACGTCATCGAGCGCGTGCTGGCGACCCGGACAATCTTGGCGACGGGTGGGCTGGGGCAGTTATACCGCAATACCACCAATCCAAAAGGTGCGCGCGGCGATGGTTTGGCGATGGCTTGGCGCGCAGGCGTGCGGGTTGCCAACTGCGAGTACATGCAGTTTCATCCCACATCGCTGAGCGTGCGCGGTGCCCCCAATCTACTCATTACAGAAGCAGTGCGCGGCGAAGGGGCGGTGTTGCTGACTCCTGACGGTGAGCCGTTTATGCAGCGCTATGCGCCGGAGCTGCGCGAACTCGCTCCGCGTGATGTTGTCGCCCGTGCGATCCATCTTGAAATGCTGGAGCATGGCTATGAAAATGTGCTGCTCGACATTGCCAGCAAACGCCCAGCAGCATGGATACGCGACCGCTTCCCACAGGTGACCGAAAGCTGCCTTCGCTGGGGCATTGATCCTGCGACGCAGCCGATCCCGGTTGTTCCAGCAGCGCACTACTTCTGTGGTGGCGTGCTGGTGGATGAGTGGGGACGCACGAATTTCGACGGCTTGTATGCCGTCGGTGAAGTCGCCTGTACCGGGTTACACGGGGCGAATCGCCTGGCAAGCACGAGCCTGCTGGAAGGGCTGGTATGGGGCGACCGTGCGGCGCGCGACATCCTGAAGCATAACCATATGTCCGCAATTGCGCTTGAACGTGTCCCAGAGTGGGTTTACATGGGTGGAGAAACGCCCGACCCGGCGCTGATCGAAGGCGATATGACGACGGTCAAGAACATCATGTGGCACTATGTCGGGCTGGCACGTACTGAGGAACGCCTTGCCCGCGCCGAACGCGAACTACGGCACCTCATCCATGAAGTGGAAGGTTTCTATCGTCGGGCGCGTCTAAATGATCAGTTGATCGGGCTGCGCAACGCTATTCAGGCAGCGAGGACGATCACCTTTTCTGCGATGCGCAACCGTGCCAGCCGTGGTACGCATTATCGCGCCGATGCGCCCGAAGAACTGAACACGGCGGACATTTTGCTGCGACGCTGAAGTTGGAATTGAACGACAATCTCCGCTGTGTGTATTGAGAACGGCGATTCTTTCAAGTGGGGAGCTGATGATGGCAGATATGCGTTACAGGTTGCTGGGCAAGAGTGGGCTGCGCGTAAGTGAGCTGTGCCTCGGCACGATGACGTTTGGCGAGACGTGGGGATGGGGGGCATCGCAGGATGAAAGTCGCAAGCAGTTTGATCTTTTTGCAGAACGCGGCGGCAACTTCATCGATACGTCTGTGAATTACACCGATGGCACGAGTGAAGAATTCTTGGGCGATTTCCTGCGTGGGCAGCGCGACCGTTTTGTTGTTGCCACCAAGTACACGCTGACAAAGCCAGATTCGTCTGATCCCAACAGCGGGGGCAACAGTCGTAAGAACATGCGTCAGTCGGTCGAGCGCAGCTTGCGCCGTTTGCAAACCGACACCATTGATGTTTTATATTTGCACATGTGGGATCACATGACTCCGCTGGAAGAAATTCTGCGCGGGCTGGACGATCTGGTCAGCAGTGGCAAAGTGAGCTACATCGCGGTATCGGATACGCCTGCGCATATTGTGTCGGCGGCGAATATGCTGAGTGAACTGCGTGGCTGGGCGAACTTTATTGGCTTACAAATCCCATATTCGCTCAACGCGCGGACGCCAGAACGCGACTTGCTGCCGATGGCGAAGTACTGGGAGATGACGTTGCTACCCTGGGGTTTACTCGGAGGTGGCGTACTAACTGGCAAATATACCGAAGAGACGAGCGAGCCAACGCGCTACAATCGCACAGAAACCGCCGAACGCATCCAGAAACGTGAGCAGACATTGCGGATCATCGAAGAGGTTCGGCTCATTGCAGATGAAGTCGGGCGTTCACGGGCGCAGGTGGCGATCCAGTGGGTACGGCAGCAGCAGGATAAAGTGCAGACGATCCCTATTCTCGGCGCGCGCACTGGCGATCAATTGCTGGACAACATGGCGGTTTTGGACTGGTCGTTGAGCGACGAACAACTGAAGCGGTTGGACGATGTGAGCGCGATTTCGATGGATTTCCCGCACGGCTTCCTTGATGGAAACGCCTACGTGTACGGGGCAACCTTCAACCGGATCGATAATCCACGCGGACGGCGGCGCTGAGTGACGATAAGGGATAAGGGAAAGCGAGTAGGCAATGGACTTTTCGGCGTATCGCACAATCCTGTTCGAGACATTCAAAAAAGACGGCACGGCGGTCAATACGCCTGTGTGGTTTGTGCAGGAGGGGGATACGCTTTTTGTGAGTACTTCCCCTGATGCATGGAAAGCACGACGATTGCGCAATAACCCGGCGGCACGTGTGGCGGGTGCGGATGCAGCCGAGCGCCCGGCAACAGCGTGGGTCAGTGTGATCGGGCGCTTTGTCGAGGGCGACGAAGCCGCGCGCATTTATGATGCGCTCGACAAGCGCTACGAGGGCTACTTCCGTCGTTTTGACCGCGATAACGGTTTAACGCGGGTCATCATCGCGTTGGATCAGGTGAGTGAGGATGAGCAAGATGAATGACTTTATCTATCTGGATCACAGCGCGACGACGCCAACCGATCCGCGCGTTGTAGCTTCGATGCATCCGTACTGGACACAGACGTTCGGCAACCCATCGAGTTTGCATCAGGTCGGCAAAGCGGCGGAGGCGGCGCTGGAAGCGGCGCGCGAGAAGGTCGCCAGCGTACTGAATTGTTACCCCGCCGGACCTGCGGAGCTTCTCTTCACCAGCGGCGGCACGGAAAGCAACAATCTGGCGCTGCGCGGCGTTGCCTACGGGCAGCAATCGCGCGGTCGCGGCAAGCACATCATTACGTCCGCTGTCGAACATCATGCCGTGCTGGATGTGGCAAAAGCACTGGCGGAAGAGGGATTTGATGTGACGTTCCTGCCGGTCAATGAGTACGGGCAGGTAACGGCTGCGCAGGTAGTGGCGGCGCTGCGTTCTGATACGATTCTGGTGAGTGTGATGTACGCCAATAATGAGGTCGGCAGTATCAATCCGATTGCCGAGATCGGCGCGGTTTGCAAGGCGCGGCGTGTGCCGTTTCATGTCGATGCAGTGCAGGCGCCGGGCTTGCTGGCGCTCGATGTAAAGGCATTAAATGTCGATTTGCTTAGCCTTTCTGGTCATAAGTTTTACGGACCGAAGGGAATCGGCTTACTGTATGTCCGCCGCGCTGCGCCGCTCAAGCCACAGATGCTTGGTGGCAACCAGCAGGCACATCGTCGCGCGGGGACAGAACCGCTGCCGCTGATCATGGGGATTGCAGAGGCGCTCGTCATTGCCGAAGCAGAACGCGCGGCGACTGTCGCCCGCTTAACCCCTCTGCGTGATGAGTTGATCGATCAGGTGTTGACGCTCATTCCTGAAGCACAGTTGACTGGACATCCCACGGAACGGCTACCTGGTCATACCAGCTTTGCCATGAAGGGGCTAAACGGCGATTCGATCCTGCTCGATCTGAACGAGATTGGGATTGGGGCGAGCGGCGGAAGCGCCTGCACGACAGGGCAGCAGGAGCCGAGCCATGTGCTGCTCGCGATGGGCATTGATCAGGATCGGCTGATGGGGCAGATGCGCTTTGTGCTAGGCAAGCAAAGCAGTGCTGCACAGATCGAACGTCTGGTCTACCACCTGCAAGCGCTGGTGGAGCGGCATCGCAAGCTGGTGCCCGTGGTGTGATGGGTATCAGCGGTCTTGGTGTACGCTTGTAGGTATTGGCGATTGGGTAATCAGGCTTCACATGAAGATCATCATTCCTGACGACTATCAAGACGCGGTGCGACATCTCGCCTGCTTCCCCATGCTCGCTGCCCATGAGGTGACGATACTTCGTGAGCATGCCAGCGATGTAGACGTGCTGACAGAGCGCTTTCGCGATGCGGATGCCCTGGTATTGATTCGAGAGCGCACACCTATAAGCGCTGCACTCTTGGAACGCTTGCCCAAGCTCAGGCTGATCAGCCAGACCGGGCGTGGAATTCCCCACATCGATCTCGCTGCCTGTACACGGCGCGGTGTACTGGTGTGTGCGGGTGGCGGCTCGCCGTATGCGACGGCGGAGTTGACTTGGGCGCTGGTGCTTGCTGCACTGCGTCACATTCCCCAAGAAGTGAATAATTTGAAAGCCGGGTGCTGGCAGGCAACGCTCGGCACGGGGCTGCGCGGGCGCACGCTCGGAGTCTATGGCTATGGCAGCATCGGCAGCCTGGTTGCCGGTTACGGGCGTGACTTTGGAATGCGTGTGATCGTCTGGGGACGCGAGGGTTCACTTGAGCGGGCGCGCGCGGATGGCTATGAGATCGCTGCGGGGCGTGAAGCATTCTTCGCGGAGTCAGATGTCCTCAGCTTGCACATCAAGCTGACTGCTGAAACGCGCGGGCTGGTGACGGTGGCTGACCTTGCGCGGATGAAGCCGACGGCGCTGCTGGTCAATACCAGCCGTGCGGCACTCATTGCGCCGGATGTGCTGGTCGATGCATTACGTGCGGGACGCCCAGGGTTTGCAGCGGTGGATGTGTACGAGTCTGAACCTGTCGTCGATCATCCCCTTCTACATTTGGAAAATGCACTATGTACACCCCATCTTGGCTATGTCGAGAAAGACAGCTATGAGGCGTATTTTTCAGCAGCCTTTGAGCAGGTAATCGCGTTTGCGGCAGGCGCGCCGATCAACTTGTTGAATTCGCCTGAACCGCGCATACAACCCTGACGATGGGTACTGCGTACTGCATGTGTGCGCAGCTGTAATAAGAAGGACTAAGACAGTGGCTACAACTTCTCAATCCTTACCCGTCGGGGCGCGTCCGCGCTCGCGTATCCTCGATTATCCGGCAGGCGGCGCTTGGTTCGATCTGATCGTCGCGCTGCTGTCGACATGGTTCGTTGTCGGCATCTATGTTGATGGCTGGGCGCACCGTAACAACCAGGTAGACAATACATTCTTTACGCCCTGGCACGCGCTGCTTTATTCCGGTGTGGCCGTGTGTGGGGCATTTCTAGCGTTTATGCAAATGCGTTATGTCAGTCGAGGGCACGCGTGGCGCTTTGCGCTGCCCAAGGGCTACTTACTGTCACTAATTGGCGTCGTATTGTTCCTGCTCGGTGGCGGATTCGATTTCTTCTGGCATGAAGCATTTGGCTTTGAAGCCAATCGTGAGGCGCTCTACAGCCCGGCGCATCTGATCCTTGCGGCTTCCGGCGCTATGATTTTGACAGGCCCCTTACGCGCCGCGTGGGGACGCAGCCGGAGTGAACAGCGGCAGGGGTGGGCGGGGTATTTGCCTGTCGTAATGGCACTCACCTTGCTGGCAGGTGTTTTGACCTTTTTCACGATGGACTCGAATCTCTATGCAAGCTACTGGGTGTTCATCGATCGTCCGCCGCGCGGTGGCGATACGGAATTTTATAAGGACATGGTCGGTATTGGCGCATCGCTCATCACACCGACGATTTTGATGGGAACGCTGCTATTCGCCATCCGTCGTTGGGGACGGCAGTTGCCGTTTGGCGCAGTGACTTTTGTCGTGACAGGGGTGTCTGCGCTGGCGTTCTGGTTGACGCTTGACCTGAGGATCCTGCCCTTGCCGCCGACATGGATAACCCTTGGTGCGGCACTGGTTGCGGGTCTGCTCGGTGATGTGCTGCTGCGTTTCCTGCAGGATGGGCAGTCGTGGGTGCTGCGGGTATTTGCGTTTGTAACCCTGTTCGTCTGGTTGCTGCTGTACTACATCCTGCTCAACAGTGTATCACCCATGTGGTGGCGCATCCATCTTTCGCTGGGTATGGCGTTTGTGGCAGGCGTTATCGGCTTGCTGCTCAGCTATCTGACCACACCGCCTTCCCTTGAGCCTGAAGCAAGTTAAGCGTATAGCGCTAGAGCTTCTCTACCCACGCGCGGAGCGATGCAAGGTCTGGTGCGTGGGTTGCGCCGCCTTCGCCCGTCACGCTCAATCCGCCGCAGATATTGCCGTAGCGCGTGCATTGCTCGACTGACGCCCCTTCGCAGACGTAGCCATAGAGAAAGCCCGCGTTGAAGCAGTCGCCTGCGCCTGTCGTATCCACGCAGTCGCCCGCGGTGATACTGGGGACACGTGTGTATGCGCCGCTGCCTTTTCCCACCAGTGCACCTGATCCGCCATCTTTGATAACGATCACCTGACCCCAGTCGAGGAGCAGACGCATCGCTGCATCCAGATCATCTGTCTTGGCGATCAGGCGCGCTTCGCGGGCGTTGGGCATGAAGACATCCACCATCCCGACCAGTTTCTGCCACTCGCATTCTTTGTAGAGCAGCGCGACATCCTGGCAATCCATCGAGATACTCGCGCCTGCTGCGCGCGCGGCAGACACCAATGGCGCAAGACGATCCGGCGCAATTGCACCCGGCAGGTGAAGATGGCGATAGCGGGTCGTTTCCAGCGCGATGCGCCAGAATTCATGACGGTCCGGCGGTGGCGGATCTGCATAGGTGACGAAGGCGCGTTCGCCTTGCATAGGCAGCGCCGTAGTTACGCGGCGGTAGGGGGTGTCGGCGACGCGCGCGAGCTGTAAGTCAATACCCGCGCCGGCTGCCAACTGGTAAATCTGACGGCTGTATTCGTCATTCCCAAAATGCGCTCGCCAGCCGACACGCACACCGAGCCGATGCAAGGCGCAAACCGTGATGTACGAGCCGCCTCCCGTCGTCACCAACTCATGGCTGAGCTTCTCCTGACCCAGAACGGGAAATGCTTGCAGCCCGCTGAAGATCAGGTCGTAGAAGTAATCGCCAAGAACGACCACATCATAGGGAGATGCTTGAATCATGACCACTTACCGACCCATTCCTGATGCGCCTCTAAATATTCGTTAACGAGCGTTCTTGCCACCGGATAGCTGCCGACCAGCGGGTGTGCCAGCAGCGCATCGATTGCCAGTGCGCGGTCAAGGCGATTGACGGCTTCCACCGTCAGACGTTCGTAACGCTTGACCGCCTGCATGAGCAGCGCATCATCTTCTGGCAGCGAGTCGTGGATGATGTGAGGTGTGATACCTCCGTTAGCAACTGTGCAGGAGACTTCGACCACATCCGTCGCATCCAATGCTGCCAGCGCCATGCCGTTCGGGACATTCAGCGCGATACGGAACTTGTCGCTGCCTCGTAACGCCGCCAGTGTTTGCAGCGCCACCCCTGCATAGCCGCTGACGATAGGGGGTGATGGGTTCTCAGTTCCCCCAACATTGCCCATGTACGTGCTGCTGCGTCGGGCGTGGTAGGCATCGAAGGCGGCTAGGGCTTCGGTAGGCGTAAGCCCGGAAAGCTGGATAAACAGACCGCGGTTTAGTACCGCTATCTCTTCACCGCGCGTCTGTGGTTCTGCCAGAATGCGCGCCAGTGCCACATTGCGATAGTACCAGTAATACAGGTACTCGTTGAGATAGGTCGCTTTTCGCCGCACAAATTCCGAATCGAACAGCTTGAGGTGAGTATGCGCAAGAAAAGTATCGTCTGCCAGCGCGCGGGGCAGCACATCAATACCGTTATGGTAGGCACTGCGTGCCCAGGAGAGATGGTTTAGACCGTAGACTTCCGTTACAACCGCACTTGATGGCACACCCAGCCAATCGGCAATGTCGTGCTGGGCGCCGTTGGCGCTATCGCAAATGCCGACGCTGCGCGCATACCCCGCATCGTGCAGCGCCTGCGCCACCAGCCCCGCTGGATTGGTGAAGTTGAACAGCCACGCATCTGGGGCAATTTCAGCGGCGCGTTCGGCGATGTGCAGGATTGCCGGGATGCTGCGCAGCGCCATTGCAAAGCCGCCCGCCCCGGTCGTCTCTTGTCCAAGTACGCCATGTTGAAGCGCGATGCGCTCGTCAAGAATGCGCCCCTGTTCGCCCCCGACGCGGATGGTCGTGACAATGGCGGTTGCACCGCGCAAAGCGATGTCAAGGTCGGTGGTGTGCAGGATGCGGACGCGGCTGTCGCGTGCCATTGTTTCGCACAACTGCGTGACGACACTCAGCCGCCCGCCATCTGTATCCATAAGCCAGAGTTCTTGCAAATCGAGTTGTTCTGCGAATGCGAGCGCGCCACGGACGAATTCCGGTGCGCGCACTCCGCCTCCGCCGATGAGTGCCAGTTTCACGGTGAGTATCCAGTGATGACGAGCCGTCTAGAGTTTGACAATTGTATGCTATCTCTACACGATGCGCAGTCCGAAAAAGTTTATGAATCAGGTGTGTCTTATTTCTTGAAGTAGAGTTATTGGCATATGCTGATATCAACGTCAACATCGTAGCAAAGTCTGGGTAAAGCGATATGCCTCAGCACATCATTCGCGAACGTGATTATTCGCTGTTCTGGCTTGATAAAGCCGAAACAATACTTGTCCTGGAAATAAGTGGGCAGTGGAAGTGGCGCACTGCTGGCGCGGTGCTGGATCGTCTGTGTGATGTATTGGCGGCTGATCCCGAAAAGCATATCTATCTGCTGTTCCATTTCTTTCGCTCAAACGCCAGCTTGCCTGATAAGTATGCCGCTCCGCAACTCCAACGTTTGTTGTCACCACAAATTGCCAACGGACGGGTGATCATCGTCATTGACGAGATGATGTTGTATCGCACGCTGCAAACAGTTGGCAAGCTGGGACATGTGACGGCAGAACGATTGGTGCAGATTCGCTTTACCAAGTCATTGGGGGACGCACTCAAGATTATTGCTCGTGACAAACAACTGATCTCGACTGCATGAGAAGTGTACTGCGAGGTTATTCAGCTCGCTAAGCAATGGGGTGCGCTTCAGTATGCCGTAGTCAAATCCGACAATTGCGATACGCTGCGTTTGGTTCATTCTGCCATTTGCCGATGCACCCATTGTTTTGTTACGATTAAAGACATTCACGATTCTTTAATGATGCAGGTCTTATTGTTTATATGAATCAAAGCCAGTCGCTCACGACTGTCCAAATGCCACTGCCGACACCATTCACAGGCTACCACCTTGCAACCGCCTATGATGAAATGTTTTCTCCTGCTGCAGCTGCGAGACCTGCCTATGCTGAACTCTACCAACGGTTGCTGGAAATGCCTGCGCATATGTTGGAGGAGCGGCAGAAAGCGGCGGATACCTCATTCTATCATCAAGGCATTACCTTCACCGTCTATAGCGACGATCAAGGCACGGAACGCATTTTCCCTTACGATTTGCTTCCGCGCATTATCAATGCGGCGGAGTGGGATACGCTGGAGCGTGGTCTTATACAGCGCATCACTGCGCTCAACCTCTTCCTGCAAGATATCTACCATGACGGGCGCATTCTGAACGATGGCGTCGTGCCGCGCGAACTCGTGTATTCGTGCAAACACTACCGTCGCCAGATGCGCGGTATCCAGGTTCCCGGCGGTATTTACGTCTCAGTCGTCGGTACGGATTTGATACGGATGCCGGATGGTAGCTTCGCCGTGTTGGAAGACAACCTACGCGTGCCAAGTGGTGTGTCGTACATGCTGGCAAATCGCAGCGTGATGAAGCAGGTGTTCCCACGCCTGTTTGGGTCGGCGGGCGTACGGCCGATTGACCATTACGGGCAATCGCTGCTGGCAACGCTGCGCGCCCTTGCACCACGCCATCGCCCGGATCCGGCAATCGTGCTGCTGACGCCCGGCGTGTTCAACAGCGCCTATTACGAACATGCTTTCCTCGCCCGACAGATGGGCATTAGTCTGATCGAAGGGCGCGATCTGCTGGTGCATGACAATGTGCTGTACATGCGCACCACTGCCGGACTTCAGCGGGTGGATGTGATTTACCGTCGTATTGATGATGACTTCATCGACCCGCTGCACTTCCGCACCGACTCGACGTTGGGCGTGCCGGGGCTGCTCAATGTCTATCGTGCGGGCAATGTAGCGCTGGCGAACAGTCTGGGAACAGGCGTTGCGGACGACAAAGCGATTTATGCGTTTGTGCCGGCGATTATCCGGTACTATCTGGCTGAAGAGCCAATCCTGCACAACGTCGAAACATATCTTTGTCTGGACGAGCGGCAGCGCAAGCATGTGCTGGCGAACCTCGATAAGCTGGTCGTCAAGGCAGTGGGCGAAAGCGGCGGTTACGGCATGTTGATCGGTCCTCATTCGAGCGCAGGCGAGCGCGAAAAGTTCCGCGAATTGATCATGGCAGACCCGCGCAACTACATTGCGCAGCCGACGATTCAGCTTTCGACAGCGCCATGCTTTATTGATGGCAGGGTCGTCGCGCGGCATGTCGATTTGCGTCCGTACATTCTGTATGGCGAAAAGGTCACGATTGTACCGGGTGGTTTGACGCGCGTTGCCTTGAAAGAAGGTTCGCTGGTCGTCAATTCGTCGCAGGGCGGGGGCAGCAAAGATACCTGGGTGTTACAGGAGTAACGGCGCTATGCTTTCACGGGTGGCAGACAGCCTGTACTGGTTGAGTCGGTATCTGGAACGCGCCGAACATACGGCGCGGCTGACCGATGTGCAGATTCATCTAATGCTCGATCAATCACCCGCTGCCAGTGCGCAGCGGTGGGGGCGCGTACTGACGAGCTTGCATATGCTGCCGCCCAGGGACGAAGTGTATGATGCGCGCCTTTTGACGAATTACATCACTTTTGATGCAGCCAATCCCAATAGCATTGTCAGTTGTATCACAAATGCCCGCGAAAATGCGCGGCAGCTGCGTGAACACATCAGTTCAGAAATGTGGGAACAAATCAACACACTGTATTTGCAGGTGAAAACGCAGCGGATTGATGACATCTGGGAAACGCAGCCTCACGCCTGGTTTGTCGCCGTGAAAGAGGGGTGTCACCTGTTTCAAGGCATTACCGACACCACTATGAACTACAACGAAGGGTATCAGTTTATTCAGGCTGCGCGCTATCTCGAACGTGCTACCTCAGTCGCACAGCTGCTGAATGTGCATTTTGAGACGTTTAATGATGAAAATGGGCTTGGGTTTGACTTTCTGGAATGGATTGGTTTGCTGAAAAGCTGCACCGCGTTTGAGGCGTACTGCAAAGTGTATATGGCGGACCTACGACCAGATACAATAGCAGAATTCTTGATCCTGAATCGTGAATTCCCACACAGCATCGGCTTTTCAGTCAAGCGCGTCCAGGATGCACTGCTGGAAATCGGGGAAGATACGCAAAGCCGCCGGGCACGCGGCGTAAACAGGTTAGCCGGGCGATTGGCAGCACTGGTCGATTATGGTCAAATAGATGAAATCTTTGCTGCTGGGTTTCAGGCTTTCCTGAACGAAATGATGCGCCAGTGCGCTCAAATTCACGATGCGATTTTCCAGGCATACGTTGTCTATCCGGTTGAACGCGAGTTTTCAGAGTAGCTATTGTGACTTATTACGCCATCCAACATCGAACACGCTATCGTTACAGTGCGCCCGTGAGCGAAAGCATCACCGAAGCGCGGATGCAGCCGCGCAGCGAGGGCGTTCAGCGCTGCCTCAGCTTCAAGCTGGCGACCATGCCGCAGGCGCGCGTGCATCGCTACACGGAAAGCAACGGCAATATCGTCCACTATTTCGACCATCCTGCGCGTCACGCCAATCTTGTGATCACAGCAGAGGCAGTGGTGGAAACGCAACCGCCGCCCCAGCTGCCAGATAGCCTGCCGATGGAAGCGTGGGATGCGCTTGACCAACTGGCACGAACGACGGATGCGTTTGATATGCTGCTGCCCGGTACGCTTACTCAGCCCACCCCGACGCTGCTCGATTTCATGCACCGTATTAATGCCAACACGCGCCATGCCGACCCGCTGACAATGGTGCGACACATCAAGCGCTCGATTTATGAAGCGTTTGAGTATGTTCCAGAAAGTACGGAAGTCGATTCGCCGATTGACCAGACTCTGACGACGGGCAAGGGAGTCTGCCAGGATTTCAGCCATATCATGCTGGCGACCTGTCGCGAGCTTGGCATTCCGGCGCGCTATGTCAGTGGCTATCTATATCATCGCCGCGACAACGGTGGTCGCTCCCTGCCGGACGCCAGCCATGCGTGGGTGGAAGTACTGCTGGGGGAACTGGGGTGGGTGGGGCTTGACCCCACCAACAGCCTGCTGGGTGAAGGGCGGCACATCCGCGTCGCAGTCGGGCGTGAGTACAGCGATGTGCCGCCGACTCGCGGTGTCTTTAAGGGCAATGCGGATAGTGCACTATCCGTCGAGGTCAAGGTGGAACTGCTTGATCACGCGCCATATATTGACGAGACAACTGCTGTTAACACATCATGGGCGACAGAAATCCTGCTGGCAGAATCGGCGCAGTCCGAGCGTATCCGCCAACAGCAGGAACAGATGCAGCAGTAAACTCTCCATCTCTCAACTTGCTCTCATCTTCAATTGTGAAACTATTCACAATATTGTGAATTAATTCACAGTATGTGGATCGTATGGCAATGAGCAGAGAGAGATAGGGTATGAACGTTTCTTATCGCACCTCAGTTTCTAACGTGTTGGTGATCGGCACCGGGGGCGCGGGTATGCGTGCAGCGATTGCCGCACATAGCGCAGGTTGTGAAGTAACTTTACTGGGCAAGCGTATGCGAAAGGATGCCCACACCGTTCTGGCAGCCGGTGGCATAAATGCTGCTCTGGCAACGGTTGACCCTGACGATAATTGGAAGTGGCATTACGCAGATACCATTCGTGATGGTTACTTCCTGAACAACCCGCGTATGGTCGAAATTATGGCGACAGAAGCGCCTGATGCGGTGCTAGAGCTGGCAGACTGGGGCTGCAAGTTCGCGACACGCGCTGATGGACGACTCGACCAACGGTTCTTTGGGGCACATCGCTATCGCCGCACCTGTTATGCTGGAGACTATACCGGACGCGCAATTCTTTACACACTTGCCGAGAGGGTGGCACAGTTGGGTATTGCGATCCATGAATATCAGTACGTAACACACCTGCTGGTTAAAGATAGTCAATGCTTTGGCGCGCTGGCGTTCAACATTCATACCGGAGAACGTACTGTGTATCTCGCAGACGCTGTGGTGCTAGCGGCTGGGGGGCATACGCGGTTATGGCGGCGCAGCTCTTCTCGGCGTGATGAGAACACCGGCGATGGCTATTCGCTCGCGCTGCGCGCTGGATGCCAGCTTGCGGATATGGAACTGGTGCAGTTTCACCCCACAGGTATGACGCACCCCGAAGACATGGCGGGAACACTGGTGACGGAGGCTGTGCGTGGCGAAGGCGGACGTTTGTATAACAGCGAAGGTGAACGCTTCATGGCGAAGTACGATGCTGAACGTATGGAGCTTTCGACGCGTGATCAAGTAGCGCTGGCGAATTACACCGAGATCATCGAAGGACGCGCAGGCGCAAACGGCGGGGTATTTCTTGATATCAGCCATCGCGATAAGGACTTCATCCTGAAGAAGCTGCCACGCATGTATCGCCAGTTTATGGAAAGCCAGATGCTGGATATCAGCCAGACTCCGATGGAAGTCGCACCCACAGCGCATTATAGTATGGGCGGAGTGGTGGTTGATGCGGATACGACAGCGACCGATATCGTAGGGTTGTATGCAGCTGGAGAGGTCACGGCGGGGCTCCATGGGGCGAATCGGCTTGGTGGTAACTCGCTGGTTGAAACGGTTGTTTTTGGTCGCCTTGCCGGTGAACACTCTGCAAAGTTTTCGGCACAAACGAATGTGCAGATGCGTGATAAAGCCATAATCGCGGCAGCTAACGACGAACTGAGCGACATGATTCGAGATGGTAGTGAAATGGCGCGCCCATTGCAGCGGGCAGTGCGCAATGTGATGTGGGAAAACTGCGGGGTTGTGCGAAGTGACGAACGTTTGCAAACAGGATTAGCGCGCCTGCACGAACTGCGCGACGCTGCAAAGACTCTTGATGTTCGCCCAAGCAGCGAAGGCTGGCAGGACCTGGCGCTCGCATTTGATTTACGTGGCGCATTGGACTCAGCAGAAGCAACGCTTCGGAGTGCTATCGAGCGGCGGGAAAGCCGTGGCGCACATCAGCGCAGCGACTATCCGTATGTTGACTCCGTACAGGAAGTGAACTACCGAGTTCAGCTCCGTTCAGATGGTGTTCAGGACGTGACCAAGGCGAGCGTACCTGCAATCCCGGATGAGCTTCGCAGCTTCGTCAATGATGACCCGCAACTCCTGTTCAAGGGGCGCCTATTGGAATAAGCAGTGGAGTCCCCCACTTCTTGGGGGACTCACGGCAACACTCTTCTAACATCTTGCCAGTAGGCTAAAGTTATATCGTCAATTGGAGGCGTACTGGTACTATGCAGACGGACATTAAACTTGGTAAGGTCTGGGGCATTCCCATCGGAATCAACAATAGCTGGTTCATCATCTTCGCGCTGCTCACATGGTCACTGGCGACCGGGTTATTTCCTGACGCTTTCCCACGCGAATCGGGGGTGATGTATCTGCTGCTGGCGGTGTTCACCAGCGTACTATTCTTCGGCTCTGTGCTGCTGCACGAACTTGGTCATGCGTTTATGGCGCTGCGCAGCAAGATCAATGTGCGCGGGATTACGCTGTTCATGTTCGGCGGTATTGCACAGCTTGAACAAGACTCGCGCACGCCTGGCGAGGAGTTCCGCATCGCGATTGCGGGTCCGCTGGTCAGCCTTGTGCTGGCGGCACTGTTCGGTTTGACGGGCTGGATCAGTGATGGCACGTATCTCGGTGTACTGGCGGCATGGCTGGCGGGCGTAAATCTGTCACTGGCGCTCTTCAACATGATCCCCGGCTACCCACTCGATGGTGGTCGCGTGTTGAAAGCGGCGGTTTGGCAGTTTACAGGTGACGGACGGCGAGCGACGCGTATCGCGGCGATGAGCGGCCGCTGGGTGGCATATGGTTTCTTCGCGCTGAGCGGCTGGATCATGCTGACAGGCGGGTTGTTGAACGGTCTGTGGCTCATCTTGATCGGCTGGTTCTTACAGAATGCAGCGCGCATGACCGAAGCGCAATCGCGGGTCGAGCAGACGCTGGGTGGCATGCGTGTGGCAGATGTGATGGCGCGGACATGGGCGGGCATCAGTGCCTATACCCCGCTGCGTTATGTGGTGGACTCGGTGGCACTGCGCACGGGCGAACGCTTCTTCCTGGTACGCGATGAGGAGCGCTTTGAGGGCTTGCTGACGCTGCGCGACATTGCGACGGTGCCGCAGCAGCAATGGGGCGGCATGTTGGTGCGACAGATCATGACGCCTTGGAAAGATGTGCTGCGCGTGGAAGCCAACGGCGATTTGCTGGAGGCACTGCGGCAGATGGAACGAGCGCAGGTTGAGCAAGTCCCCGTGCTGGACTCCGAGCAAGTGGTTGGCGTACTCACACGCGAAAGCGTGCTGCGCTATCTGCGGTTGCGCGGGGAACTGCGCCTATAGCCTATCTTTATCTCCCCATTAAGCCTGCTCGCCAGCACTGCCCCCGCGCGTTAGACTCTTCGTTGTTATGAAGACGATAACCAAAGCACGGGGGCAGTTTCCATGAAAGCAATTGCAGTTCTCACCAGCGGCGGCGACGCGCCCGGCATGAACGCCGCCATTCGCGCCGTCGCCCGCGTCGCCATCGACAAAGGTGTCCCAGTCTACGGGAGCAAGCACGGCTACGCGGGCTTGATGAACGACGACATTATCCCGCTCGGCTTGCGCGAAGTCGGCGGTGTCATGCAGCACGGCGGGACGTTCCTCGGCAGTGCGCGTGCGCCAGAGTTCAAGACGGTTGAAGGACGACAAAAAGCGCTGGCGAACATGGCGAAGCGTGACATCGAAGGCTTGGTCGTCATCGGCGGCAACGGCTCACAGACAGGCGGCGCGGCGCTGAATGACATGGGCTTCCCGACGATTGGAGTTGCTTCGACTATCGACAATGACCTGATCGGCTCGGACATCACCATTGGCGTTGATACTGCCCTGAATATCGCCCTTGAAGCGATTGACCGCCTGAAGGTCACGGCGTCGTCGCATCGGCGCGCGTTCCTGGTGGAAGTGATGGGGCGTGACTGCGGCTATCTGGCGTTGATGGCGGCTATTGCCGGTGGCGCAGAAGGCGCGGTGCTGCCTGAAATTCCCACCACGCCAGAGGAAGTCGTGGGTGGCTTGGCCCAATCGTACAGTCGTGGCAAGAGCAACGGCATTATCGTCGTGGCGGAAGGTGCGAAACACGGAGTCGAAGCACTGCTTGCTTATTGTGGGGCACGTCCGGACATCGGCTTTGAGATTCGTGCAGTCACGCTGGGTCATGTGCAGCGCGGTGGCACACCAACCGCTTATGACCGTTTGCTGGCAACGCGGCTGGGTGCGAACGCGGCACAGCGGCTCCTGTCTGGCGAGCATGGGGTCGTCGTGGGCATGATCAAGGGGACGGAAAGCACGACGCCGTATGCCGATGTGGTAGGACGCACGAAGGGTGTCGATCCAAAGCTGTTCGAGCTGGCGGCGGTACTGGCAAAATAAATCGATACCTTGTATCATTGTGGTATTCTTGATACAAGGTATCGTTAAAGATGAGCAAACAAAGTCGGCTGAGGAAAGAACGCCGCTGCCAGAACCAGACACAGCGTGTCGAACTACCCGAAGAAGTGCGGGTATGGCGCGAGACAATGCGTGGCTTCAAGCGGCAGGGCGCAGCGCTGCTTGACCAGCAGTTTTGGTGCTGGGGCTGTGACATACGCCATGAGGAGAATCTGTTCCTAAGCTATGGCTTTATCCAGACGCGCGCCAGCAAGGACTGCGGCGGTACACATTACACAATCTGCCCCGCGTGCGGTGGTGTGCTGCGGCTGTGGGGCGGTACGGCAGTGTATGTGGACGAGCAGCTAGGCGCGCTGATGATCAAGCGTTACGATTTTGAGCCGCGTCTTCTCCCTTCGCTCATCGTGCCCGATCTGCTGCCAGAGAAGGGTGTTTTACCCACTACCTCTACCGACTTTGCGCGCTGCTCCGCGCTGGTAGCTGCTGTCTGGGGCTGGATTGCCGATTACGAGCGGTGGGTGCTGGACGCATTCGGACTGCCGCACCGCACCCGCAGCGTTAATGCCTGGAAACCGAACGCGACCCTGCTCATAGCGCCGGAGGCGATGGCGGCGAGTTGGGACGCGCTGGCAGATCAGATTAGTGTGGCAGTCTCTGCCTGAGATTGATGCTTTAGCTGCTTCTCCGCCGCCTCATCCACATACCAGCGCACGACCGACGGATTGATGTAGTGAACAGGTAGTTCTGCTGCATCTTCCGATGTCGCAAGTGCTTTTGGCAGAATTGCTGCCTTGCTTTCGCCTGTTACGAAAAAGAAGGCGCGAGCGGCGGCATTCAGCGCAACGGGTGTCAGCGTCAGGCGCCAGCTCTTGAGATGCTCGACATGAACGTCCATCACCCAGCGATTGCTGACTGCCAGCGCGGCCGAGTTGGGAAACAGGCTGGCGGTATGCCCATCATCGCCCATGCCGAGCAGCACTACGTCAAAGCGGGATCCGGTTGCGCCCCCTTCACGCCGTTCGAAATACTCACGCAGCATCTGCTCGTATTGCACTGCACCCAGTTCCGGCGGCAGTTCGCCGTGCATCCGGTGAATGTGCGGCAGCGGGATCGGTACATGGTCGAGCAGCGCCAGTCGCGCCATGTGATAGTTGCTATCGGCGTGTTCTGGCGGCACACAGCGCTCGTCCCCCCAGAAGACATGGACGAATTCCCAGTCTATGCGGTCGGCAAATTCCGGTTCTGCCAACAGTTTGTAGAGTATGGTTGGCGTGCTGCCACCACACAGCACCAGCGTGAAGCGCCCGCGCGTGGCGATTGATTGCTCCGCAATGAGAACAATCTCGCTCGCTAACGCGCGAGCTGCCAACATAGGGGTGGGATAGATACGAATGTCATGAGGCATAAGCGAAATCCTGTGATGTAATTGGCGGATGCGCTTGCGGCACACCCACGCTCTATATTACTGTGCCGATTATGCACGCAAATTAACCATGCGCGTATCACATCTTTGTCATACCCCAGCGCGTGCGCAGATGGCGATAAATGAACAGGAAGCGCAGCGGCAGCCCGTCGAACAGCAGCCGCGTCAGAATGCCTGCTATGCCTGGCTTGTGGGCGATGCGGATGCGGTCGCGCAGTTCGACACCGCCCTCTTTATCTGTGATCATGTGTTCGTGATACCAATACGCCATCGGTCCCGACACCTGAAAATCGACGAACGAGGTGGCGTTGATGCCCGGCGCGTGCTGTGCGTGCCACCGTACCGGAATCGGACCCATCCAGAGTGTGAACTCGACATCGCCCGCAACTAGCCCCTGAATATCATTACGGTGCATCTGCACCATGATTGGCGGGGGCGTCAGGCGTCCAAATGCGCCGGGTGCGGCGTGGAAGGCAAAGCATTGTGCGGCGGTATAGCCGCGATAAAACGAAATATGCTCGAAAGTCTTGCTATTGGCAGGGGCTGACGTAGCGCTGACCATCGTGATCTTCCTTAAACGTAAGCAAAGTTCACGCTTTATAACCCGTCCAGCCAAACACAGGATGAGATATTGCTGGGCAGCGTATGAGCAGTATCAGCGATTAATGGCAGTCTGCTCGTGTTCGTACTGCTTGATCAGCGTCAGTGCGTCCCCGACTGAAGTTGCGAACTGCACGTCCGGGAGAAAACATCTGTGGGCATCGGGATACATGCGCTGCATGACTGAGCGCAGCATTTTGAAGAACATGCTTTGCCCGACCAGAATATGCAAGCCTTCATTAGTAGGGATAGTACCTACCATCTTGCTCACAGTGCTGATGCCAGCACGGGGCAGCGTGGGCATGGTGTGGAAGATCGACACCAAATGTACCACATGGTTCATTTGGGCGATTGTTGCACGTTGCTGCTTAAGTGCTTGTCCGTAGTCGATCAAGGTGTAATCATGCTCGAACGTGGTCAAGAGAACAGTCTGTTCTGGATTGAACCATGTCGTAGTAATGCTCACGAGCGTTCCTCATCGCTAATTGACAGATGGATTAATTATGTATGAGATTGATATAGAGATTATGGAGGCTATTCGATTTGTCGTCAACCAGCCAGATAGTTCTTTAGTCCTAAATGAGCGCTGCCGGGTGATTGTTTTGCGCCATTTCGTCCCGCGTTACAATCAGACACATCTACAAATAACGACTCACAGGAGCAGCGTGCCACATGCAAGCGATGCCGAACGTCAAAGCGCCCGAACGCGCCCAGTATGCCGACGGCCTGGACGCCATCTTTTCACCTCGCAATGTCGCGGTCATTGGGGCAACCGAACGCCCTGGCAGTGTCGGCAGGACTATCCTGTGGAACCTCATCAGCAACCCGTTTGGCGGGACGGTCTATCCGATTAACCCCACGCGACCGAACGTCCTCGGTATTCGCAGCTACCCGGATGTTAAGTCGCTTCCGGAAGTGCCTGATCTGGTGGTCATCGTCACGCCGTCAAAAACAGTGCCGGGGATTATCAAAGACTGCGTAGACATCGGCGTACCGGGCGCGATCATTATCAGCGCTGGCTTCAAAGAGATTGGCGAAGAGGGCGTCAGGCTTGAAGAAGAGATAATGACCTACGCTCGTCAGGGCGATATGCGCATCATCGGTCCCAACTGCCTGGGCGTAATGAGTCCCATCAGCGGTTTGAATGCCACGTTCGCGGGCGCGATGGCACGACCGGGCAGCATCGCCTTTATCAGTCAGTCGGGCGCGCTCTTGACGGCGGTGCTGGACTGGAGCTTCCGCCAGAATGTCGGCTTCAGCGCGTTTGCCTCGCTCGGTTCGATGCTTGATGTGGGTTGGGGGGACTTGATCGATTATCTCGGGCGTGACCCCAAGACGAGCAGTATCGTCATCTACATGGAGACAGTCGGCGACGCGCGCAAATTCCTGAGTGCGGCGCGTGAAGTCTCGTTCCAGAAGCCGATCATTGTCATCAAGCCGGGTCGCACGGAAGCAGCGGCACGGGCGGCTGCATCGCATACAGGCTCACTGGCGGGCAGCGATGAAGTACTTGATGCAGCATTCCGCCGCTCAGGTGTGCTGCGCGTCAACACCATCAGCGAAGTCTTTGAACTGGCGGAAGTACTCTCCAAGCAGCCGCGACCGAAGGGCAACCGCCTGACGATCATCACCAATGCAGGCGGTCCTGGCGTACTTTCGACAGACGCACTCATCGGCGGTGGCGGCGCGCTGGCACCGATCAGCGATGATACGATGGACAAGCTCAACGCTTTTCTCCCGCCATCGTGGAGCCACAACAACCCGATTGACGTACTCGGTGATGCTTCGCCAGAAATTTATGCTAAGACGCTGGCGATGGCGGGCGATGACCCGCAGAGTGACGGCTTGTTCGTCATTCTGACGCCGCAGGCAATGACCGACCCAACACAGACTGCGGAAGCACTGAAGCCCTATGCGAAGATCGAAGGCAAGCCGGTGATCGCCAGTTGGATGGGCGGTGCGGAGGTACAGGCGGGTGTGGACATCCTCAACCGCGCGGGCATCCCGACATTCGACTTCCCGGACGATGCGGCGAAGGCGTTCAACTACATGTGGCGTTACAACGCCAACCTGCGCAGCATCTACCAGACACCCGCATACTCAGATGACACCGCCAACCAGACGCCGGATCGGGTGCGCGTGACCGCCATCATCGATAAGGCGCGCAGCGAGGGACGCACTATCCTGACCGAGTTCGAGTCGAAGGATGTGCTGCTGGCATATCACATTCCGACAGTACCAACAAAAGTTGCGACGAGCGAGGACGAAGCCGTCGCGTTTGCCGAGGAAATGCACTATCCGGTCGTGATCAAGCTGCACAGCGAGACCATCACGCACAAGACGGACGTGGGCGGCGTGCAGCTTAATCTGCGCGATGCCGATGCCGTGCGGCGGGCGTATCGTTTGATTTACGACTCGGTCAGTGAAAGAGTGGGTGCTGACCACTTTGATGGCGTTGCTGTACAGCCGATGATCAAGCTCGATGGCTACGAGTTAATCCTGGGCAGCTATGCCGATGCGCAGTTTGGTCCGGTCATTCTGTTCGGGCAGGGCGGTCAACTGGTCGAGGTGTTCAAGGATCGCGCGCTCGGGCTGCCGCCATTGAACAGCACACTGGCGCACCTGATGATGGAAGAGACGACGATTTACGAAGCGCTGAAGGGCGTACGTGGTCGCCCGCCCGTCGATTTTGATGCGCTCGAAGAAGTCATGGTGCGCTTCAGTCAGTTGGTGGTCGAGCAGCCGTTCATCGCTGAAATAGACATTAATCCGCTGCTCACGAGCCACGAGCAGATGATCGCACTGGATGCTCGTGTCGTGCTGCACCCGAATGACGTCAAGCTGGAAGACCTGCCTCATCCGGCGATTCGTCCGTACCCCATTCAGTATGTCTACCCAACCAGTACACGCAGTGGTGAGACCTTGACTATTCGTCCGATTCGCCCTGAAGACGAGCCATTGGCGGTTGCGTTCCACAGCACACTGTCCGAACGCACGGTGTATCTGCGTTATCTCCAGGCGCTCAATCTGAGCCAGCGCACGCAGCACGAACGGCTGGCGCGGCTGTGCTTCATCGATTATGACCGTGAGATGGCGCTGGTTGCGGAGCGCACGAATGACCGCACCGGTCAGCCGGAGATCGTCGGGATATCGCGCTTCACTAGACAGCATAATCGTCCATCGGCAGAATTCACGATCATGGTCAGCGACCGCTATCAGGGGGAGGGCATTGGTCGTCAGTTGATGGAGCGCTTGATCGAGGTGGCGCGCAACGAGAAACTGGAGTCGTTGTTCGGCTTCGTCGTGCCGGAAAATGTCGAGATGATACGATTGCTGGAGAAGCTCAATTTCAACGTCACGCGCAACGAAGGTGAGTCCGTGATGCGCGCTGTCCTGAGTCTGTAGCGCTGTGTTTGCCCCTGTCAGTACATCCGTCAGGGGCATACATTCATTAAATCAGTGTACACTGTCCTTGAGAACCATTTCATCCCTCTCAAGGATAAATCTACATGCGTAACCTGCTTATCATCTTCGGCGTCATCGCGTTGATCGCGGGGGTGGCACTGCCCCTTGTCACCAGCTTTAGCAGTTTTGGTTCAGACAGCTTTAGTAACTTGCTGGATACTGCCGCTGACCCTGATGCGGTTGCCGCTGAGTTTTGCGAGGAAGGCGAAGAACTGGAAGTTGATCAAGGACCGTCACAGTACAACCCCAACACGGGTGTAACTGGACGTTCAACTGCCTACTACTGTGTCGAAGATGGTGTGCGGCGCGACGTGACCGGGCTGTTCGTGCAAGAGACGGTAGGGCAAGCGTTTGAAGGTGTGGGCAGCTTCCTGCCGGGTTTGATTGGAACGAGCCTGTTAAGCTGCCTGCTGGTGCCGCTCGGCGTTGTCCTGATTATTGCGGGCATTGTCGTGGGCATTCGGCAGCGGCAATCGCAGATGTCTACTGCGACGGGCATCCAGGGTTTCGGTACAACTGTGCGTCCGGGCGGCGTCTATATCAACGGGCAGCCGGTGTCCGGCAGCAGCGCGGATTTGCAGCAGCTACTGGCGAAGGCGAAGCGCTCGACAAGTGCTGCAGGCAGTGCAGACCTGACGGCAAAGTTGCAGCAGCTTGAAGAGGCGCGGGCAAAGAACCTGATCTCAGCGGATGAGTACGAACGAATGCGCAAGCAAATCCTTGATGATATGGCGTAAGACGTTGGGAGTTTGGCTGGTTCGTGCATTCCGCGCCATAATCAGGACGTTGATCATTCTATGACGCGGAGCGCACACCCCCATGATGCCCCCCAGTTACCACACCGCAGAGACCACCACGATCGTTATCTTTGGAGCGTCGGGCGATTTGACGAGTCGCAAGCTCGTGCCTGCGCTTTACAGCCTGATGCGCAAAGGGCGCTTGCCGAGCGATGTGAATATCGTGGGGTACGCTCGTCGTCCCTATTCGCATGATGACTTTCGCGGGCTGATGCGGGAGGCGATCAGCGGTGCCGCTGGCGACCTGGCAGATTGGGATGCGTTTGCGGCGCGCCTGTGGTACGTGCGTGGGGATCTGGAGAAGCGCGAAGATTTCGCCGGGTTGCACCAGGCGTTGTATGAGATTGAAGGCACACCTGCCAACCGACTCTACTATCTGGCAACCGCGCCGAACTACTACGAACCCATTGTGACGAACCTTGCGGCAGAAGATATGGTCGCGCAGCAGGACGGCTGGCGGCGCGCAGTGATTGAGAAGCCGTTCGGCTATGATCTGGCGACGGCGCGGACGCTGAACCATGCCATTCATCAGGCATTTGACGAAAAGCAGATCTATCGTATTGATCATTACCTGGGCAAAGAAACGGTACAGAACATTCTCTACTTCCGCTTTGCCAACACGATCTTTGAGCCGTTGTGGAATCGCAACTACGTCGATAATGTGCAGATCACAGTCGCCGAGAAAGTTGATGTCGAACATCGCGGTGGCTACTATGACGGTGCAGGCGTGCTGCGCGACATGTTCCAGAATCATCTCCTGCAACTATTAACCCTCACGGCAATGGAACCACCTGTGTCATTTGACGCGGATAAGCTGCGCGATGAAAAGGTCAAGGTGCTGTCAGCGCTGCGCCCGATCAATGCGACAGATATTTTTCAGGGGCAGTATAGTGATTATCGTCAGGCGTCAGGCGTAGCGCCCGACTCGCGCACGCCAACGTATGCCATGCTGCGGCTGTTTGTCGATAACTGGCGCTGGCAGGGTGTGCCGTTCTACCTGCGCAGCGGCAAGGCGATGACAGCAAAAGCTACAGAGATCGTCGTGGAGTTCCGTCGTCCGCCGCATGTTGGCTTTCATCTGGAGACTGTCAACATGCAGCGCCCAAATGCACTGTCGATTTGCATTCAGCCGGACGAGGGCTTGCATCTGGCGTTTGAGACGAAAGTGCCAGACAACAGCGCGGCACTACGACCGGTTGACCTGGAGTTCCATTACCGCGATGCATTTGGCAATGGTGCAATTCCCGAAGCGTATGAGCGCCTGATTATGGACGCCATTCTGGGCGATGCTGCATTATTCACGCGCAGCGACGAAATCGAACTGGCATGGACGCTGATCGACCGCGTGATGCATCACCTGGACGGCGGCAATGTGCCCATGTTGTCGTATCCACGCGCGTCATGGGGTCCGGCGGACGTTGATGCATTTCTGGCGCGGGAAGGGCGGGCGTGGCGGATGGCGTGTCTACACCAGGGATGAGTCGTCGCCCTTTTTTGGCAGGCGCGGCGGACCGAACGGCTCGATGACCGGGTTATCGTAGGGTCCGCTGACGCCTTTATCTTCGGTAGCCTGCTTGCCCGACAGCCGATTGACGGCTGCCTCCTCGATCATCACCGCGTAAAGGTGCGCCTGGGGGTCAATTTCGACCACGCCGAAGTCGCGATCAATTTCGTGTAAGGCGACGTCGAACTCCTCGCTAAACGCATCAACGGTTAGCGGCTCCCTGTCCCACATGATGGTATAGAGTAGCTTGCTCATAAGCGGTGCCTCCACAGCAGCGTACACTTATGAGCTTACCACGTCTCATCAATTGCTCGTGCGCCATGTGGCGGATTTCTCCCTTTGTACGCTGCAAAGGAAGAAATGATGCGCAAAGTGGTTATTCGCAGCCGCAATCGTGTTTCTTGTAATGTGGCGTTGGCGTAGATGGCTGCCCTGACTGTGTATCGAGCATTCCGGCAATGTATGCCGCTTCTTCTGGCGTCAACCCTGCGCTAGCGGGGTCTGTCATAATGAAATCAGCGAACGCCGCTGCATCCGCCATCGCTGCCGAGCCAGAGAGTCGCGGCACGGGTGGCTCGGGAAGTGGCGGGATAGGTGGTATCGGAAACGGCGGGCGAATAGGTGGACGCACCGGGATCAGCCGTTCGCATAGGTGTGGGAAGCGGCGACAAAGCCAGACGTTGCGGCAGATATCAGGGAAGCGATCACAGAAGTTGTCGATGACAATTGGTGGCGCAATGCGGCGCTGCAACTCGCAGGCGTTGATGACGCCGTAACCGTGCGCGTAGTCGTAGCCCGTCGGTCCGAGGTCGGTGGCGGTGCTGGTAATCAGGCTGCGAATTGCCGCTGGACTGGTGCTGCTATCAGATGGATTGAATGGGCGGCGGCTGCGGATGGCAGCAACAACGCCAGCCGCGACCGGGCAGGCGGCAGATGTGCCGCCGTCAGCAGCATAGACACCGGAGCCACGGAAGTGCGTGTAGCTGCTGATGTCCGGCTTGCGGTCGGTAAGCCGACCCGGACCGATAGACGAGTACCCAACACGAGTGCTGGTTGTATCGACACCCGCTACAGATAGCACTGAGGCGGAACTGTTTGCGCCGCGAATGGTTCGCGCTGTCACGCCGCCGCAGCGCCCGTCGGGACAGTCTGCACCGCAGTTGCCGGCTGCAAACAGGATGTCTGCGCCCGCGCGTTCGAGCGAGGCGACGATGATATTGAACGGGTGGGCAGGATTGTCCGAATAGTTGCCCGAATGACCGACAGGGAAGTCCCAACTATCGCTGAAGACGCCCCAACTGTTATTGACGACCATCGATCGTGTATCGCCGGGGCGTCGCGGCGCATTCATAATGTCGAGCAGATGGCGAAAGGCACGAATAGCATCCGATAGCAAACCGCTAATGACCGACTCGCCGGGGCGTGGCGCAGGCATCGGGCGCAGCAGCACGACATCGAGCAAGGTACAGTCTGGCGCGGCGATACAGACATCATAGGCGCACATGGTGCCGTGATTGACGGCGACTGCGCCTGGCGGGGCAGCCGTCGGGTTGTAGGACCAACTGCGGGCGGCATCGAACGTTGGATGTTTTCCCTTTCCATTGAGATAAGCGATGTTGAAGCCAGTATCGACGACGGCGACCAACACTCCTGCGCCATTCATCCCGCTGCGGCGCATCGCCGCTGTGCAGAGCAGCCGCTCTACGTCGGCGTCCGTGCCGACAGCTGCGGAGCCGGGGCAGACGATCATCGGCTGGATTTCGGGATCGGCGTAAACATTGATGATGCCTTCGCGGCGCTTGACAGCAGCCGTCAGATTATTGAGGTCTTCCTCTTCGACGGTGCCGCGTACCAGATAGGTCGATTCTTCCGGTTCGAGCGTGACGCTGACTGCTGATTGTGTGTCGAAGAGTTCGCCGCTTGGCGTGTCGATGCGTATCACTTTTGGCAGCATGACGGGTGGGTAGCTGGTGTCATAAACAAATGTTTCGAGTCCAGGCAGTGCCGCCGCCTCAGCCCCAACCCCCGCGTCTGCCGCTGCGGACAGGGCATTGGCAGCACGCGCTTCAGAAAAACTCAACTCCAGAATAACGTTTCGCTGAGCCATAGTCTTGACCCTCCTTAAAGAGTAGACACAAACTTATGGCGGTTGAAGGGCAAAGTTCTACAGATGGTGCAATTTCGGAATGCGACTTTGGTCATACACGCTATAATTCGCGCCCACAGCATTTATCTGTATCAAGAAGAATCTAATGAGGAGTCTTCTTTATGTCCGAGCAGTCATTTAATCCGTCCGTGAATGAATGGTATTACCCGTCGAAAGACATTGTGCGCAACGCGCGTGTGAAAGATTACGAAGCGCTGTATGCCGAAGCGGACAAAGATGTTGAGGCCTTCTGGGCGAAGATGGCGAAGAATCTGTTTTGGTACAAGCCCTGGAAGCAGGTGCTCGACAGCAGCAACGCGCCGTTCTACAAATGGTTCGTGGGCGGCAAAATCAATATTGCTGCAAACGCACTCGACCGCCATGTCAAGACGTGGCGCAAGAACAAGCTGGCGCTGATCTGGGAGGGCGAGCCGGGCGATAAGGTAACGCTGTCGTACTGGCGACTCTGGAAAGAAGTCAATAAGTTTGCCAATGTGCTGCGGGGCATGGGTGTACGCAAGGGAGATCGTGTCACGATCTACATGGGACGCATCCCTGAATTGATCATTGCCATGCTCGCTGTCGTTAAAATTGGCGCAATCCACAGCGTGGTTTACGGCGGTTTCAGCGAGCAGGCACTGGCAGACCGCATTGAAGATGCGCAGAGCCGCGTCCTCATCACCTGTGATGGTGCCTGGCTGCGTGGCAGCATCGTTCGTCTGAAAGATGTGGTGGATGAAGCCGTGCGGCGCGCACCTGTCGTCGAGACCGTGATCGTCGTCAAGCGTACTGCGCATGACGTGAAAATGGAGCAGGGGCGCGACTATTGGTATCACGACCTGATGGCGCTGCCGATTGCCAGCCCATACTGCGAAACCGAAGTGATGGATGCAGAAGATCCGCTGTTCATCCTCTACACCAGCGGAACGACAGGCAAGCCGAAAGGCGTGCTGCACACGCACGGTGGCTATGCGGTTTATACGTCAACGACACTGGCGAATGTATTTGACATTCAGGAAGACGACCGCTACTGGTGCGCTGCCGATCCCGGTTGGATCACCGGACACAGCTATATCGTCTATGGTCCGCTCATTCTTGGAGCGACGAGCATCCTCTACGAAGGTGCGCCGAATCATCCCTACCCTGACCGCTGGTGGCGTATTGTTGAGGACTATGGTGTCAGCATTCTCTATACAGCGCCAACGGCGATACGCGGCTTGATGCGTTTCGGTGACATTTGGCCTAACCGTCGCGATCTGAGCAGCCTGCGCCTGCTCGGCAGCGTTGGTGAGCCGATTAATCCCGAAGCGTGGAAATGGTATCACCGCGTAATCGGCAAGGAGCGCTGCCCGATTATGGATACGTGGTGGCAGACGGAGACAGGCGGTTTCATGATCACGCCAATGCCGTCGGTCGGACTGAAGCCGGGCAGCGCCACACGCCCATTCCCAGGCATCAAGATCGATGTTGTGGATGAGAACGGTGAGTCTGTACCTGCCGGGACGGACGGAATGCTGGTCATTCAGCGCCCGTGGCCAGGCATGTTGCGCACAGTCTATGGCGATCCGGATCGCTTCGTTAAGCAGTACTGGAGCGCTTACTCCAAGCAAGGCTGGTACCTGACGGGCGACACGGCACGCAAGGACGAAGATGGCTACATCTGGATCATCGGCCGCAACGACGATGTGATCAAGGTCAGTGGGTATCGCTTGGGAACGGCGGAAGTCGAAAGCGGCCTGGTCAGTCATCCATCCGTCGCAGAAAGCGCGGTCATCGGCATTCCTGATGAGGTCAAGGGCAATGTCATCTACGCCTACTGCATTCTGAAAGCGGGCGTGCAGAAGAGTGATGAGCTGAAGGACGCGCTCAAGGAACACATTCGCCATGTGATCGGTCCGATTGCCGTGCCTGCAAAGATCGAGCTGGTGGATGTGCTGCCGAAGACCCGCAGTGGCAAGATCATGCGCCGTGTGCTGCGCGCCCGCGCACAGGGCTTGCCGGAAGGCGACGTGAGCACGTTGGAAGAATAGTGGTGCAAATCATTAGCCAGTAACGACAACAGAAGGGTGGCACCGGATGGCGTTGCCCTTCTGCCTTCATTCGTTTTTTACGCGCGTTAACAAAAAATAGACACAATCTCCCAGAACGTCTATGAAATTCCTGCGTTAAAATTGTAAAAAAGTGAACGTAGAGTTGTAGTGAGTGATTTCGTTATGATTGCCAAAATTCATTCACAATTGATTGCGGGACAGGATGTGCTGATCGTGGACGACGATACCGCCATTCGACAGTTAATTGTGGATGTGCTGCAAATCTATGACGCCCGCACGCATCAGGCAGGGGATGGCGTGCAGGGGTATCAAATGGCGCTGCAACTGCGCCCGTTGTTCATCCTCAGCGATCTGGCGATGCCAGATATGGACGGCTGGGACATGGTAGGCGCGCTCAAGCAGAACCCGATCACTCGCTCCATCCCGGTGATCGCTATGACGGGAAACAACGAGCGCGGCAATTATGAACGCGCATTGATCGCCGGGTTTGACCACTACCTGACCAAGCCGTTTTCACCGACCACATTCATCACTGACCTGATGCGGATTGTAGCCCGATTGCATGATACGGCTGCTACTGTCGGTTAGGGGTGGCGGCGAAACGCATATGTCCACCAGTTGTCCATCTCTTCCTTCGTCACCAGGTCCCACCCCTCGGCGATGAGGCGCTGGCACAACTCGTCCCACGCCGCGACCAGATGGGGATAGCGCTGCTGTGCTGCGAACATCATGTATTGATCCCAATCCGCCTCAATCTCGATTTCAGCAGATTGACCCGCGTTGAACTCGCCTTGCTCACCTTTTGCCTGTGCCCAAAAGCAAATGGTCAGCATGGGCTTCTTGAAGAGCCCACGCCGTCCTTTGCGAAGGGTTGTCCAGATAATGGTGCAATATTCCATCAGTCCCCAAACGCACTTGTCTGTTCTCGTGCAAATGCCGACTCTGCTGCGTATTCATGTACTGAAAGCCCCAGAATGCCTGCGAGCGTCGGTGCAACCTGTGTGGCGGATGCGTCGAACGTGCTGCCGTGCGGAACGTCTGGTCCTGCAAACAGTGCAAAGCGATCATCACCTGGCAATCCCGGACGCTGCCCATGACTGCTGATAGCTTTGGGTGGCAAAATCGGTTCGGTTGCATCCAGAGCATCCTGTTCAAACGATACACGCTCCGGCGCGACGAAGACATAGACCTGTTGGCGCATTTCAGGCGGTATGCAGGTGTTGGCGAAGGGCTCGACGCCAAACGGAGCCAATTTCTCTGTCACCATCGCAAGTTCTTCAGCATCGCGCGGGGCGACGAGCAGACAGCCGCCTTCTGATTGTGTGCGCACGCCGGGAATAATCACCTGCGGTTGCAACGCTTTTTCAATCGGACTGTGACCGTGATCGCTGAGGACAGCGATGTTCCATTCGTTCTCTAAGCCGGCATTGCGCAGCCATTGCAGAATGCGCCCTAATGCAGCGTCCGCCTGCATAACTGACCAGTGCGCCAGGTCGCTGCGATAGCCGATGTTGTGCTGAAAGATGTCCGGGATCAGGAATTCGCTCATAATCAGTTCCGGAGGGTTCGCCGTTGTTGCGATAGCGCCGACCCAATCGAACATCGCCATGTCCGCCAGAATGCCGAACATCGCTTTCTGCCCATCATCGTCAAGCTTGACCATCGGCAGCGTGGACGGGAGTCCGGCGTTGGCGCAGAGCAGCTCAAAGCGCTCTCCGGGGTCATGGAGCGCGACACGCCGCCAGGCAGCATCGGCAGGAGTGGCTTCGGTATCGCGAGCACGCTGAATGAACGTGCCAGACCACCAGGGTGCGCGGAAGATATCCGCATCTTCAGGACGCACCATGCCGAAGCCAATCGTTGCGACACCCATTCCTGCCTCCTTAGCGCGCTGCGGCAGCGTCGGAACGCGGATGTCGTCAGGGTTGGCATAACGGAATTGCTCACCGTCCCAGATCTTGTTGGCGTAGACACCGCTTACATCGGCGGTTGCGCCCGTCAGGATGGAGGTGCGTCCCGGTAGCGATGTGCCGAGGACCTCGCTGTACAGGCGCTCGATGCGGAAGCCGCGTGCCTCCAGCGCCGCGAAGTGGGGGAAGCGCCCTTTGTCCTGCGCGTAGTGGTCGGCGGATACGCCATCAATCATCAGTACGATCAGTTTGCCCATGATGTATGTTTGCTCCAGTGAGTCAAGAGAGGGCAGCTCCATGAGCCGCCCTGAAAGCACAGTTACGAACCGAAATTGAACGCGCCGGGACGCAGGTCAATATAGAATTCCTGGTGCGGCGTCCAGGTGATGCCATCGCGCATGGCGTAGAATTCAACGCTCTGATACAGCGGAGTAAACGGTACATCGGTTTCCAGAATTTCGGCGATGCGGCGATAGTTGGCGAGGCGCACATCATTGTCGAGCGATTGCGCTGCTTCTGCCGCGAGCGTGTTGAATTCCTCGCTTGGGGTGTAGTACTGACCCAGCCACGAATTCCAGGTCTGCACCACGCTGTTGGTCGCCGGGTCTCCACTGGTGCCAAAGCTTTGCAGCGTGGCGATGTTCTGACCACCCAGCGAGCGATCTGCCCAGGCAGCGGTATCAAGCGGCTCATAGGCGACATTGATACCGACGGCTTCCCACATCTCGGCAATGGCGTCGGTCACAAGTTGCCCGTTGGTGTAGTAGGTGCTAGGCGGGGTGAAGGGCAGTTCTTCGCCGTCGTAACCCGCTTCCGCCAGCAGTGCCTGAGCCTGTTCTGGGTCATAGGGAAAGATGGGACGTTCGGCGCCATAACCGAATTCACCTGGCAGGAAGAAGTCATTCATCACGCGCACGCGACCACCCCACAGCGCGTCGGCAATGGCTTCACGGTCGATTGCCAGCGACAGTGCGCGGCGTACCAGCGAATCCTGGGTGATGCCCATGGTGGTGTTGAAGTAGATCAGCATGAAGTTGTAAACGGGAACGGTGTCTACGCGCAGGGCGTTTTCAGCGTCGAGAACATCCACCAGGTCCGGGCTGACGGTCGTGATCAAATCGACTTCGCCCGCCTGCAGCGCAGCAACGCGAGTCGAGGTTTCCGGGATCAGCCGGATGGTCACGGTTGCAGCTTCTGGCGCACCCATCCAATAATTGTCGTGGCGTTCCAGCACGATGCGGTCACCCGCGATAAACTCAGTCATGCGGTAGGGACCCGCACCGATCGGTGCGGTTTGCAGCGCTTCAAAGTTGGTAGCTTCCACGTATGCCTGCGGCATGATGGCAGAGTACGGTGTGGACAGGCGCAGGGGCAGCAGCGGATCTGGCGCGACGGTCGTAATGGTCAGTTCGAGTTCGCCTGTCGCTTCGACGCCCGCGATAAACGGCGTGTAGAGCGTGCGGATGGAGCTTTCCTGTTCGCCGAAGACGAGGCGATTGAGGCTGAAAGCAGCGTCTTCAGCCGTCATCGTTTCGCCGTTGTGGAAGGTAACGCCTTCACGCAGCGTGAACACCCAGGTTGTGTCATCTGTCTGCGTCCATTCGGTGGCGAGCATCGGTTGCACCAAACCCTGGCTGTCGGTGCGCGTCAACTGATCAAACATCATGTGGAAGATACGGTTGCCGATGATCGAACCCGGTACACTGTGCGGGTCGAATGCCCCAACTTCGGCGTTGATGCCAATCGTAAGCGTGGGGGCGGAGTCCTGGGCGGCGGTAAAGCCAACAACGGACATAACGATGCATACTGCAACTACCAGACGAAACCACTGCTTGAGCATTCTCGAACGTCCTTTACTACAACCTGTCTCATTTGCGCAACTGCGCTGTTACCCGACGGCAACGTCGAGGACATCGCGCAGCCAATCGCCAAGTGTGCCAATCGCCAGTGTCAGCAGCATGAGTGCCAACGCGGGCAGGGTGGAAATCCACCAGGCAACGGGCAGCACCTCGCGCCCGTCGCTGATCATGTTGCCCCACGAAGGAGTGGGGGGCTGGATACCGATGCCGAGAAAGCTGAGACCGCTTTCCAGCAGGATGATGCGCCCGATATTGATCGTTGCCAGGACGAGAATCGGCGCGGCGATATTGGGAAGTAAGTGCCGAAGGATGATGTGAGTACTGTTGCCGCCCAATGCTCGTGCCGCAACCACAAATTCGCGTTCGCGCAATGACAGTACTTCGCCGCGCACAACCCGGCTGTAGAGTGGCCAGGTCGAGAGTGCTGCCAATCCAATGAGAACCGCAAGTGAACGCCCCAGTACGAGTGCGACCGCGATAGCCAGCAGGACAAAAGGAAGCGATAACTGCACTTCTGCCACATAACTGATGACTTCATCCACCCAACCGCGTGCGTAGCCGCTGACGACTCCGAGTGCTACCCCGACTACTGTGCCAATAATCGTCGCCGTGATGCCGATCAGCAGTGAAACACGTCCGCCATGCAGCAGTCGCATTAACAGGTCACGACCTGTTCCATCTGTGCCGAGCAGGTAATCCGGGTTGGTTAGCGGCGGAGTCAGACGTGCGCGCAGGGATTGAGCGGTCGGGTCGCCGGGTGCAATGAAATCAGCGAGCACGACTGCAAGCACCATAATCAGCAACACAACGGTTGCCACCCTGATGGTTACATTCATCTCACGCAGCCAGCGCCAGCGCTGCCCCTGCGTTAGCGCCGGCATCGCCTGATTGGAGGCAGCAATACCGGCAGATTTGGGTGTTAGAGCTTTTTCCATATCAGCCGCCAGCTTTCGTTTGAATGCGTGGGTCAATCGCGAAATAGGCGAGATCGACCAGAAGGTTGCCAATCCCGAAGGCTGCGGCGGAAATCAGAACGATAGTTTGAATGACCGGGTAATCACGCCCGCCGATGCTGCCGACTGCGAGCGTACCGAGCCCGGGCCAGGCGAACACCGCTTCGACAATCGCGGCACCGCTGATAATCGCCGCCACTTGCAGCCCGATGACGGTGACGACGGGGATCAGCGCATTGGGGAGCGCATGGTTTGTGGCGCGGATACGGTCGGATAAGCCCTTGGCGGCTGCGGTGCGCATGTAGCCCTGGTTCAAGACTTCCAACATGGACGAGCGCGTCAGACGAATGATGATCGCCAGCGGGTAAAGCGTGAGTGTGATCGTGGGAAGGATGTAGTGCCGCCATGTATCGCTGCCAAAGGTCGGTGTCCAGCGCAGCGTCACGCTAAAGACGAGAATCAGCACGATGGCAATGGCGAACGATGGGAGTGATTGCCCGGCGAGACTCAGACCCGCGATCAGGCGGTCTGGCAGTCGGTTACGCTGGTACGCCGCCCACATGCCGAGTGGAACGCCCAGCATGACCGAGAGCAGCAGGGCGGGTGCGCCCAACGCCAGCGTTGCCGGGATGCGTTCGGCGACGACTTCGGCCGCCGGGCGTTGAAAAACAATCGAACGACCTAAATCGCCGCGTGTCAGTCCTTCCAGATAGCGCACGAATTGTACGAGAAGGGGTTGGTCGAGACCGAGCGCTGCCCGCATCCGGTTATAGTCGTCAAGGGTTGCCTGCTGTGGCAGCATCAGCGCCACTGGGTCGCCCGTTAATCGCCCTAACACGAATGTAAGCGCAACCACTCCCAGCAATGTGAGTAACGTCCGCAGAAGACGAAATGCGAGAAAGCGTGCCAAGTCGAACCCCTGTCATCATAGTAACACGCCTAATGGGAACGTACTTGCGCTAAGGAATCGTGATCGGTGGTTTAAGGGTGGTCACGTGAAATGAGGGTGTAATGAACCTTGACCCTTGTCGTTACTGGGACAATGGCAGCACAATTCACGGATGTGTTGATTTCGCGATGAATTGAGAAACGCCTATGCCCTTTGCTATCACCTACTACCACATCGTTTGGACGACCCACGAGCGTCAGCCCATGATAGAACGCGATCATGTCGGTCCGCTGATGGATGCGATCGACGAGGCGTGCGAAAAGCTAGGCTGCAAAATTTACGCGCTGAGCGTGCTGCCCGATCATCTGCATATCGCAGTCAGTATTCCGCCGCGCATTGCGGTGCTGGACTGGGTGCGTGATATGAAAATTGCATCTGCCCGTGCTGTACACAAAGCTCTGCCTGCTGCCGATGACCTGTTGTGGGATCGCGGTTGTGGTGTTATCACGTTTGGCACGCAGAACAAAGACAAGGTGATTCGTTATGTTAAGCGCCAGCGCGCTATTCATGCTGAAGGGCAATTGATCGACGCGTTGGAGAAGACAAACCAGTAGGACTGTGTCGTTTTGCTGGCGCTGCACCTAGGGTGTGTCGTTCAAGTGCTGACTCGCCAGTATTTCACAAGACATGTGGCTGTATTTTTACTGACACTTGACCCAAAGTTCTCGAATTGAGCTTGCCTGTTGCAATCGTTCCTGATATAAGTGAATGCGAATAGTACTCACATTCTCCGCGTTCCTCAGTGCAAATTCCTTCTCTTCCAACTAGTTCTACTGCATTGTTCTAACGGGCAGAAAGTACCTGATGAGGAGGATTGCGTATGGCAATTGCTACCAAACGCCAGACCGAGCGCACTGGGCCGGCGAACGTCTCCGCTCACACCGTAGATCAGTATAAGACCAACTACAGTTTGACCGATGCGTATCTGATTACGCAGGAGATGGTTGCATTACATGTCGAGACTGAAACGGGGTATCGTGACCGCCTTTTAAGGACAACAACCGAGGAACGCACCCGTGTATTTGAGGAGTGCTATACAGACCTGTACCGCCGCTTTCCGTGGTTAAACGACAGCTACGAGAGCATTGATCGCACGCCAGACTATATTGCGTGGGGTCAGGTTATCGGCGCGCCGCCTCAATCGGTATACGAGATTGGCTCTGGGGACGCAGGCTTGGCACGTCACCTCTTTAGTTTGGGGCATCATGTCACTGCAACAGAAATAACAGAGGAGCGGGGCAGGGTGTTTGGCCCAGACATTGCCCGTCTCACATGGAAGGCGACGGACGGTGTGCATTTGACGCGCTATGCTGGACAAGGCAGTTTTGATGTCGTGATTTCCAACCAGGTCATTGAACATTTGCATCCTGATGACGTTTACACGCATCTGCGTGAGGCACACATGATCCTCAAGCCCAACGGTCGGTATGTGATGTCAACGCCGCACCGTCACGTGGGTCCCTCGGACATTGGGCGGGTTATTGGCGTGGACAATCTGGTGGGGATGCATCTTAAAGAATATAGCTATGCCGAGGTTGAAACGCTGGCACACAATGCCGGATTTGGACGCGTGAAAGCGGTACTGCGAATTCCGCGCATTGTCCGCAAACTGCTGCCTGGTCTTAAGACCTCGTTTGCCTCACACGCCTACCTGCGCTACCTCAAGGCACTTGAAGCACAAATCTTCCGCATTCCCCACCAGGCACAACGTCGCAAAATAAGCCTTTTGCTTAAGGCGGCGCTATTCTCCGGCAATCTGTTTGTCGTGCTGGAGAAAGCCTGATCTTCAGAGCCAGCTTAATGGGTGAGAAGTCTTCCGGGTTAGCGCGCGAGAACACCGAATAATGCTCATCGGTTGTTCGCAATCGTTCTCGATCAGCCGCTATACTATGTTCCCAATTTACACCTGCATAGAGATGCCTCCCCTGGTATCTCTTGATCATGATTTGTATACGGGAGCATTCGCACATGCCATCTGACATCAAGAAGATTGTCCTCGCTTACAGCGGCGGGCTGGATACGTCTGTCATTCTGACGTGGCTCAAGAACGAGTATAAGGCGGAGATCATTTGCTTCACCGCCGATCTGGGGCAGGAAGAGGAACTGGACGGGCTGGAAGAAAAAGCGCTCAAGACCGGCGCGAGCAAGCTCTACATCCGCGATCTGCGTCAAGAATTCTTGACAGACTTCATCCTGCCGACGATCCAGGCGGGCGCGGTTTATGAGCGCGATTATCTGCTCGGCACGTCGTTCGCACGTCCGCTGATCGCCAAGCACATGGTCGAGATTGCTGAATTGGAGGGCGCGGACGCGGTGGCGCACGGCGCCACGGGCAAAGGTAATGATCAGGTGCGCTTTGAAGTGACGACGATGGCGCTGAATCCGAAGCTCAAGATTATCGCCCCATGGCGTGAGTGGACACTCAAGGGGCGCGAAGACCTGCTGGCATATGCGGAGGAGTTCAACGTCCCGGTGACGGCGACGCTGAGGTCGATCTACAGCCGCGACCGCAATCTGTTCCATATGAGCCACGAAGCAGGACCACTCGAAAACCCCTGGACAGAACCGCCTGCGGATATGTACACACTGACGACTGCGCCGGAGCAAGCCCCGGATACGCCGCAATACATTGAACTGGAATACGAGCGCGGCGTTCCTGTGGCGCTGGATGGTGCACGGATGCAACCGCTTGACCTGTTCATGCAGTTGAACACGATTGGCGCGGCACACGGCGTTGGGCGTATTGACATGGTGGAAAATCGACTCGTCGGCATGAAGTCGCGCGGGGTGTACGAGACGCCTGGCGGCACTATCCTCCGGCGTGCGCAGGTGGCGCTGGAGAGCATTTGCCTCGATAAGCAGACGCTGCAATACAAGGATGTGCTGGCGGTTAAGTATGCCGAACTGGTCTACAACGGCTTGTGGTATACACGCATCAAACGGGCGTTGGATGCGTTCGTTGCCGTAACACAGGAGAATGTGACAGGCACGGTTCGGCTGAAGCTCTATAAAGGCAGCGTGAGCATTGTGGGGCGCAAGTCACCGTACAGCCTGTATCGCGAAGACTACGCTTCGTTTGGCGAAGAGAACGTCTACAACCAGAAGGACGCCGAAGGATTCATCAAGCTGTTCGGCTTGCCCGTCAAGATCGAGCGCCTGATGCAGCAGCAGGCGGACGCTGGTCAGGGTGTGGATTACAGCAAGGTGAAGCGGGATTAGACGGCTGATGAAGCGCTTGGTCTGGCAGGGTATCGACCAACCCAGTATGGAGTACCTGACACTCACAGGTCATGATTACGGCTGGAATGCGCGTGGCTGCATCATCGGACTGTGGGATGGGCAGCCCTATAGCGCTACCTACAACCTTGAGTATGACCTGATGGGCGAAGTGCGTCGTGTGGCGTGGGATACGGGCGAACTTGTGCAGCGCGAACCTGGCATATGGTCTGACGGCGAGGGTCACGAACGCCGCGAGTTTGTCGAGTGTCGTACTGTGGATATTCGACAGACTCCCTTTACCAACACGCTTGCCATTCTGTATGCTGAGTTAGGCACTGGCATGTCACTGGAGATTCCGGTTGTCTACATTAACCTGGTGACGAATGAAGTCATTGTCGTTCGCCAGCGTTATACTTGTTTGAGTTGGAGTCCGGCAGTTTCTCGCTACCGTTTTCAACAAGATGATTACACGGTTGAATTCGACGTGGATGCAGAGTTAAATGTCAACGATTATCCGGGACTCTTTACACGACTTTACCCGCGCGCTGCGCAAACTTAAGGATGTTGATCATGACATTGTGGGGTGGCGCATTTGCCTTACCACCGGATGAATCGCTGCGGCGGCTGAACGACAGTTTCAGCTTTGATCGCCGCATGTACGCGCAGGATATTGACGGCAGTATTGCCTATGCACGGGCGTTGGCGCGCGCGGGTGTGCTGACGGGAGACGAGACCGACGCGATAGTGCGTGGCTTGGAACAGGTGCAGCGCGAATTCGACACGGGCGCATTTGTGGTACAGCCAGGGGATGAGGATATCCATACAGCAGTCGAGCGACGGCTGACGGAGCTAATCGGCGCGGCGGGCGGCAAGCTGCACACCGGACGTAGTCGCAACGATCAGGTGGTGACAGACTTCCGCTTATGGACGATGGAGGCGCTCAAGCGCGTGGATGGGGCAGTCGCCGCGCTGCAACATTCGTTAATCGACAAAGCCGAAGCACACGTTGATACGCTGATGCCCGGCTATACGCATTTCCAGCCAGCGCAGCCCATCACAATGGCGCACTGGTTGCTGTCGTATTTCTGGATGCTGGCACGCGACCGTGAACGTTTGCAGGAGTGCTGGCGGCGTGTGGCAGTATCGCCGCTTGGCAGTGGCGCGCTTGCAGGACATCCATTTGGGATTGACCGCGAGACGCTCGCTCATGAGCTTGGGTTCATTTCGTGTAGTCAAAATAGCCTGGATGCAGTCAGTGACAGGGACTTCGCTGTCGAAGCAACGTTCGCACTCACACTGATGAGCGCGCATATCAGCCGCTTTGGGGAAGATATGGTGCTGTTCACCAATCCTGCCTTCGGCTACTTCACGCTTGATGACCGTTACAGCACGGGCAGCAGCATTATGCCCCAGAAACGCAACGCCGACCCGATGGAACTGACGCGCGGCAAAGCAGCGCGCTTGATAGGGCGTTTGACCGGACTGCTGGCAATGGTCAAAGGCACCATGACGGGCTACAACAAGGACTATCAGGAAGACAAGGAAGCGACATTCGAGGCATTCGACACGCTCGAACTGTTGCTACCTGTCGTCGCAGCGACGATTGATACAATGGCAGTCAACGAGTTGCGCCTCCGTGCCGCACTAAGCGACGAACTACTGGCAACCGACCTAGCAGAATATCTTGTGCGCAAGGGACTGCCATTCCGACAGGCGCATCATGTGGTCGGCAAGATCGTGCGCGAAGCGCAAGAGGAAGGTGTTACTCTCTCTGCATTGCCATTAGAGGGCTTACAGGCAATCTCACCGCTGTTCAGCGATGATGTGCGCCACGTCTTTAGTTTTGAGCGTTCAGTCGCCGCGCGCGATGTGACAGGCGGCAGTGCACCAGATGCTGTTCGGCGGCAAATCGCGGCGGCGCGGGAAACGATGCAACAACCACAAGCGAAGTAGAGCAATTTATAACGCCTGCAAATTCTCCGCTGTTAAATCGTTCTGGACGTTCCCGCCGCGGGTTGTCGTGGCGGGTTCGAGCAGCAGAATATGCGTCTCATCGGGGGCGAACGGACAATGTTCGACCCCATGCGGCACAATAATAAACTCACCCTCTTCAATCCACTGGTCTCCGGTCCGCAGCTTCATACACAGCCTGCCCTTGATCACCATGAACAGCTCGTCTTCCTGTTCGTGATGATGCCAAATATACTCGCCTTGCAGCTTGACGAGTTTTATCTGCATGTCATTGACCTGTCCAATGAGCTTTTGCGACCAGAGTTCGCTAAAGAGTGACAGCTTGTGAGCAATGTTCACGACTTCGGGCATGACCTGTCCTTTCTAACCTTCCAATAGTGTCTCAGGTTCTGCTGCCAAGGAGATTCCGTACTCGACACTATCTACCAAAGCGCGCCAGCTTGCCTGAATGATATTTGCACCTGCACCAACGGTACTCCACCGCTGCGCGCCGCGCTGGGTGTCAATCAGCACCCGCGTCACGGCGGCGGTCCCATTGTCTCCGTCGAGGATACGCACTTTGTAGTCCGCCAGTTGGAATTCGGCATACTGCGGATAGTAGGGCACGAGCGCTTTTCGCAGTGCCAGGTCGAGCGCGTTCACCGGACCATTGCCTTCCGCTGCGGTGTGCACAACATCGCCGTGTAAATCGATTTTGACCATTGCTTCGGCAGTCGTGCCGCGTCCGCGCCGTTCTTCGACAACCACCATAAAGTCGATCAGCGTGAAGATAGGTTCGTAGCCCGGCTTGGCGCGGTGCAGTCGGACTGCGACCGACGCTTCCGCGCCCTCAAAGACGTAGCCTTCACTTTCCAGTTTCTTGATCTCGGTCAGTACCTTAACGGCTTCGGCGCTGCTCACATCCAAATTGAATTCTTCCGCCTTGCTCAACAGGTTGCCTTGTCCGCTGAGGTCGCTGACCAGCACGCGCATCTCATTGCCAACCAATGCCGGGTTGATGTGCTGGTAGCTATCAACATTCCGGCGGATGGCAGCAACATGAATGCCACCCTTGTGCGCAAAGGCACTCTTGCCGACATAGGCAAGATGCTCATCCGGCGCGAGGTTGGCGATTTCGGCAACCGCACGTGACAGCCGCGTAAGTCCGGGCAGGTTCGCGGCTGATACACAATCGTAGCCCATCTTGATTTGTAGGTCAGGGATGATGCTGCACAGATTTGCGTTGCCACAGCGCTCACCATAGCCATTGATGCAGCCCTGTACCTGCACCGCGCCCGCTTTGACTGCTGCGAGTGAATTGGCAACCGCGCATTCGCCGTCGTTGTGTGTATGGATACCGATGGGGAAGTCGGGGAAGGTGCGGCGCACGAGCGACACATACTCTTCGACTTCCCAGGGCAGCGTACCACCGTTGGTATCGCACAGAATGACGATGTCCGCGCCGCTATCTATCGCCGCCTTGAGGGTATCCAGCGCGTATTCAAGATCAAGCTTGAGTCCGTCGAAGAAGTGCTCGGCGTCGTAAATGACTTCCTTGCCAAGCGACTTGAGATAGGCAAGGCTATCGTGGATCATGCGCAGATTTTCGTCTGGCGTGGTCTGCAACACATCGGTGACATGCAGCATCGAGGTTTTGCCAACAACGGTGACGACAGGCGTTTGCGCATCCACAAGTGCGATGATGTTCGGGTCCGTTGCGGGGTCACTGTTCTTGCGGCAGGTGCTGCCGAAGGCGGCGATCTTTGCATGTTTGAGCGGCAGATCGCGCACCGCTTCAAAGTAGCCTGCATCTTTGGGGTTGCTGCCGGGCCAGCCGCCTTCAATGTAATCGACACCAAAGTTGTCGAGTAGCTCAGTAATCCTGAGCTTATCCGCCAGTGAAAGCGAGATGCCTTCGCGCTGCGTGCCGTCGCGAAGTGTCGTGTCGTAAATGGCGATGTGCTGCATGGTCACCTTACCTTTAGCCCCGAAAACGGGCAATTCAACCGCAAGTATTGTCTATCCCCGCTCATTGGAGGGGCGCACGAGCGGGAGGGTTATTACATCAAGATTGCCAATGTCGAGACGCTCAACAGGCAACCAGACATGGCGCTCGTCACCACGCTGCACTTGCACCCATGTCCCATTCCAGTTACGTCCATAGACCGCAAACATGTCTCCTGGATACGCGACATCAGGTGCGCGGTAAAGCTCGCTGGGTCCGTAATGCATCGAGACGCCTGTTGTACCATTGACGGTCGCTGTTGGCGGGTTTGCCGCACGCAGCACCAGTTCATAGCCGTCGATCCAGCGTGGCACCAGATTGAACCATGTTTTACCCGGTTCAAACACGATGGGTTGCCCGGCGGTATCAAAATAAGTCAACGGGTCTTCGCGCGCTTCACGTCGCCACTCGCCTTCCCACATCTGCCCGTCACGCAAGAAAACGATTCGTCCACTGCCGATGAAATTGACTGAAAATGCGAAATCGCCTGGACCCCAGTAGTCTGGCACAACCTCCGGCTGCACCGTGTGTTCTTCTTCAACAATGACGACATTGATTGCGCTGATACGTTCGCCGTTGGCATCAACGTGCGGCTCGGCGTCTTGTGTTCGCAGCCAGCGGTTGGTTCCTGCGTCCCACACCCAGTCCACTACTTGCTCTGTATAGCGAATGGTCGCGCTGGTTATGGCAATGCCGTCAGCGGGAATATTCGTGCTGAAAGCCATCCCATAAACAGGTTCGGGTGTTACGTCCCGTCCAAGCTCAACCGCCAGCGCGCGCAGACCGAGCGTATCGCCATACAACGTGTGTTCGAGTGCGATACCATCTTGGGGATACCGACATAGCGGTGGACACGGACCCGCGCCACCGACAACGCGCGAAAGCATCAGTGAGTCACCATTCAGAATATCAATTGTGCCTTGCGCCATTCCCGAATAGGTGTAGAGCGCACGGTAAATGCGTACCAGTTCAAAATCGACCAGTCGCCCGCTGCGTATCGGACCAACCTGCGGCAAATCCTGCCCCAGGAAAACCGCGCTAAAGCGGGTGACGCCGCCAGATAATAGTGTCTCCCATACGACATCCGCCTCATTGACTCCGCGCTGAAGTGTACGGACAAGGGGCGGATAGTTTGAGATTTTGATAATCAGCGGTCGCCGATTTAGCAGTGCTGGATCACTGACGGTCAGTCCGTTCAAGGGATTCACCCCGGATGGATAGTTTGATGGTCCGATCGTGATAGATACGTCTTGTGCCACAACTTGCGGCGCAAGTGACAACAACAGGAGCGATAGAAGCGCACTCAAGAGCTGGCGAACCATATAAAGTTTCCCCTGCATATTTGTAGTGCAGAAGATTATAAGTGTCGCCTATTGGCTCTCTATTACGTGCGCTTAACAATTACGCTGTGACTGCCTGTGTATTCACGCGCGCCGCGTGCGCGGCTTCGTATTGGCTCGCCTTGTCATCCAGACTCACCAGGTAGCCCAACTGGTCAACGCCATTGAGCAGGCAGTGCTTGCTGAAGCCGTCAATCGGGAACGTGACCGCGCGCCCGTCGGGCAGCGTCACCGTCTGGGACTCTAGGTCTATCGTGACTTCTGTGTTCGGGTCTTCCTGCGCCAGACTTAGCAACTGCTGGTGCGTATCCGCATCGACGATGATCGGCAGTAAGCCATTCTTGAGCGAGTTGCTGCGGAAGATGTCGGCAAAGTAGGTGCTGACGACCGCGCCAAAACCCGCGCCCATTAATGCCCAAGGCGCATGTTCGCGTGACGAGCCACAGCCGAAGTTGTGCCCACCGACGAGAACGCGTGCGCCCTGATACTGCGGCATATTCAGCACGAAGTCCGGTTTCGGACTGCCATCGGCGTTATAGCGCCAGTCGCTGAAACACGCCGCGCCCAAGCCATTCTTGTCCGTGACTTTCAGGTAGCGTGCGGGAATAATCTGGTCGGTGTCAATGTCGTTGATGGGCAGTGGTGCGAGACGCCCCGTGACAGATGTTATGGGTTCCATTTTTCCTCTCATTCTTGTGTGCAATTGCAGAGACGCAGAGTGCATAGACAAAGTGACTCCTCTGTGTTCTCGGTGTCTCTGCTGTTTTAAATCTTTATGCCAGTTCGCGCTCTACGACCGTGCGCGGATCGGTGACGACGCCGGCAATCGCGGTTGCGGCGGCAGTCAACGGGCTGGCAAGGAAGGTGCGTCCGCCTTTGCCTTGCCGCCCTTCAAAGTTGCGGTTGCTGGTGCTAACGGCGTACTGTCCGGGCGCAAGCTGGTCGCCGTTCATCGCGATGCACATCGAACAGCCCGCCTCGCGCCACTCTGCGCCCGCCTCACGGAACACCTTGTCCAGCCCTTCGGCTTCTGCCTGTGCCTTGACGCGCTGCGAACCCGGCACGACCATCACGCGCAACCCGTCAGCTACCTTGCGCCCGCGCATGATCTTCGCTGCCTCACGCAGATCCCCAATGCGGCTGTTGGTGCAACTGCCGATGAAGACGACATCGACGGGCTTGCCGAGCAATTCCTGCCCCGGCTGTAAGCCCATGTAGGTCAGTGCCTTGTCAAGCGCCATCTTTTGGCTGACATCGCCAAGCCCATCAGGATCCGGGACACGGTCTGTGATTTTCATACCCATGCCGGGGTTTGTGCCATACGTGATCATCGGCGGCAGAGCGTCCGCATCAAGCGTAATTTCGGTATCGAAGATTGCACCGTCATCGGTTGGGAGGGTGCGCCAGTGTGCGACAGCTGCGTCCCAATCGGCACCTTTCGGCGCGTGTGGGCGTCCGGCAATGTAGTCAAACGTGGTGTCGTCCGGCGCGACCATGCCCGCCCGCGCGCCGCCTTCGATGCTCATGTTGCAGATGGTCATGCGCCCTTCCATCGAAAGTGCACGCATCGCTTCGCCCATGTACTCGAAGACATAGCCCGTGCCGCCGCCGACACCAATCTTGGCGATGATCGCCAGGATAATGTCTTTTGCCGTGACACCGGGATGTAACCGTCCATTGACCTTGATCGCCATTGTCTTCGGCTTGTATTGCAAAAGTGTCTGTGTTGCCAGCACATGCCCGACTTCGCTTGTGCCGATGCCGAACGCCAGCGCGCCGAACGCGCCGTGTGTGCTCGTGTGGCTGTCACCACAAACGATGGTCATGCCTGGCTGTGTTAAGCCCTGTTCAGGACCGATGACGTGGACAATGCCCTGGTTTTCTGTGCCAAGCGCGAACAGGGGAACATCGAAGTCCTGACAGTTCTTGATCAGAAAATCGAGCTGTGCCTGTGCCTGCATATCTGTCACAGGGATCAGTCCGTCTGCACCGCGCGGGGTGGTCGGCGTGCTGTGATCCATCGTCGCCAGCGTGCGGTCGGGGCGGCGCACCTTCAACCCGCGTTCGCGCAGCAGTGTGAATGCCTGCGGCGACGTGACTTCGTGGACCAGGTGCAGGTCGATATAGAGGACGGCGGGCATATCTTCCGCGCCCTCCGCCACGATGTGATTATTCCATACCTTCTCAAACAGGGTCTTGGGGGTGGCGTTCTGGCTCATTGCTTTCCTTAACTCCGTAGCATTTGTAACCGCTGAAGCGAGCAGCGGATCACACTAAACATGAAAGTGCCATGTCGACGGCTGCGACAGCGTGAATCGTTGTTGTATCAAACACTGGAACCGCGCAGTCGTCCTGTTGGATCAGCAGCATGATCTCAGTGCAGCCCAGGATGATGCCCTGCGCTCCATCTGCAATCAATTGCTGCATAATGCGGATGTACTCCGCTTTTGATGATGGCTCAATTGTACCGAGAACCAGCTCTTCGTAAATGACGCGATTGATGATCATCCGGTCATCGGCGTCCGGAACAAGCACGCTCAAGCCTTGCTGCTCCAATCGCCCGCGATAGAAATCCTGCTCCATTGTGTAACGTGTGCCGAGCAGCCCAATGGTTTGAAAGCCTGCCTGTTTGACTTTATCGGCGGTTGCATCGGCAATGTGCAGCAGTGGGATGCCGACTGCGTCTTGAACGGCATCTGCCATTTTGTGCATCGTATTCGTGCAGATGATGAGCAGACCTGCGCCTCCGCGTTCGAGTCGCTGCGCCGCATCAACCATGTGTGTCGTCGCTTCGCCCCATTGCCCGCTGCTTTGTAATGCCTCGATCTCCGCAAAGTCGAACGACCACATCAGCGTTTGCGCGGAATGCAGCCCGCCGCAGCGTGCTTTCACGGTCTCATTGATGATTCGATAGTATTCAGCGGAGCTTTCCCAACTCATGCCGCCAATCATGCCGATGGTTTTCATCTCACCTACTCTTCGATATAGCGGGGATACGTGTGCTTTGCCTGTCGCGCTGCTTCCAAATCGACATATACGGTCAGGTAGGGCATTTCCTCGCTGGTCACCCCTAGAACATCCCCGTCCGGGCTAATGACCCAGCCGCTTCCTCCATAGGCGTTCTTGTTGTCCCTGCCACTACGATTGGAAGAGAGGGAATACGCGCCAGCACTAACGGCTGCTGCTCGTCCACCCATCACCCATTTGTCAACCGAGCCGGCTTCGGTGCAGCGTGGCGTAAGCAGGATGTTTACTCCCGCTCTACCATAGACACGAGCCCGTTCAAAGAACCATAACTCGCTGCATATCATGAAGCCCATACACGCGTCGTTAACTGCGATTGGTTCGAATGCTCCGTCTCCACGCGCATACCAGGATGCTTCCCAAAAGCCATCTTCTTCGGGAAGATAGTACTTCTGATGCACAGGTTGGTAACCCGATACTGTTGACCATATAAAGCCTTCATTGAGCGATTTGTCGTATCGCGTAACCGGGCGCGTGGCTGCAACTATTGCAGGCGCAAGCATTGCCAGGCGCACTATGCCTGCATCATGCGCCCCTTCTATGTCATGCCAGACATCGCGCCTGCTGCGTTCGTCAGGGCGATGGCTGAAAAACCACAGCGAGAACGGCATCTCTGGCAAGAGTACAAGGTCGCTGCCTGCTTCACGCACATGAGTGACAAGTCCATCGAACGCCGCGCTCTGTGATGCCAGATCATTTGGAAGTTGGCAGACAGTGACTTTCATTGTCTTTGTCCCATGAGCAGCGCGCCCGGTATCGTGAAATCAAAGTGTTCGCGCACTTGGAATGCTTCGCGCACCTCGAGCGGCGCAGCATCAAATAGCGATTGCAGCGCACGCACATGAAGTTCCGCTGTATTGATTCGCTTGACCCATGCATCAAACTCTAATGGCAGCATCCACTCGAACAATACATTGGTGCTGAAGCCTGCTATCTCCAGCATTGCCTGCCATTGACGGATACTGTGGTCGCGGACATGCGACGGATCGCGCAGGACTTCAATCGTTTGCAACCAGGTGTCGAGCAGCGATGACTCGGGCGCGACAATGTCGCTGATGAGGACTGTCCCTCCAGGTACCAACACACGGCGAATTTCGCCTAGTGCCTGCGGAAGATTCAGCCAGTGGTGCGCGCTGTAGCGGGTCACGACCAGATCGAACTCACCAACAGCAAAGGGTAGCTGCCCCACATCGCCCAACTTTGTCACGATGTTGTTACAGCCACGCTCCGCCGCCAGCTGTTTGACTTGCGCAAGCATGGTGGGAGTCATGTCATAAGCGACGACTTCACGGACATGTGGCGCGAATGTCAGTGCTGTATGGCCTGCCCCGCAGCCAGCGTCCAACACGCGCTCGCGACCCGTCAACGAGACTGCCTTGAGCATGTGATGCAGGTCTTCCCCGTGCGCGTGAACGGTGCTGGTTGCGTAGTTTGCAGCAACGTTGCCAAATGCGCTTTGCACGGCTGCGTTTAAACTCTGGCTCATGCTGACGAGTCCTTCTTAATCGCCGATGCTGACGGCGGCTGCATCGCCTTCCGGCTGTACATCCTCATGCCCCAGCGTCGCAATCATACGATTGAGTGCTGAAATATAGGCGCGGACGCTGGAGACCACAATATCGGAATCTGCGCCGTAGCCACCAAAGCTGCGTTCACTTCCTGGCGGGGCGATACTGACCGTCACTTCGCCCAGCGCGTCAATGCCTTCTGTGACAGCATGAACCGCGTATTCGACCAGCGTCGCCGGGGCGTTGATGATCCCATCCACTGCGCGGAAACAGGCATCAACAGGTCCTACGCCGACGGCGGCATGAATAATCTGTTCCCCTTTGGCGTTCACCAGCTTGATCGTCGCGGTTGGCATTCCCATGGTGCCGCAGACGACCTGCATATCGATCAGCTTGAAGAATTCCTGTGGACGCGCGCCCTCGTCTGTCATCAGCGCTTGCAAGTCGGCATCCGTCACATTTTTCTTGGCGTCTGCCAGTACTTTGAAGCGATCAAAGACCTGGTTGAGCGCCTCCCCTTCGACCGGATAGCCTAGCTCATGCAGCCGCTTCTTCAGGGCATTACGTCCGCTGTGCTTTCCCAGCACCAGCTTGCTGCGGTCTACACCTACGTCTTCCGGGCGCATGATTTCATAGGTGCTGGCGTTCTTGATCATGCCGTCCTGGTGGATGCCCGCTTCGTGCGCGAAGGCATTCTTGCCCACGATTGCCTTGTTCGCCTGCACCATCAGCCCGGTGTAATTGCTGACCATGCGGCTGGTCTTCATAATTTCGCGCGTGTTGATGTTTGTGCGCAGACTGTAATATGGCTTGCGCGTCTCAATCGCCATTACAACTTCTTCCAGGCTTGTATTGCCTGCGCGTTCGCCAATGCCGTTAATCGTGACTTCGACCTGCCGCGCGCCTGCCGAAATCGCTGCCAGTGTGTTCGCGGTTGCCAGCCCCAAATCGTTGTGACAATGCGCTGACCAGATGATGCCGCTGCCTGTGCCACCGCCCGGCGTTTCCGCAATCAGCATCTCGAACATCGCGCCATGTTCAGCAGGAATGGTGTAGCCGACCGTGTCCGGTACGTTAATTGTCGTTGCGCCGCATTCAATCGCGACGGCGCAGACTTCGACCAGAAATCCAGGATCGGTACGTCCGGCGTCCATCGGGCTGAACTCCACATCTTCGCAGAGCGAACGCGCCAGTGTGACCATCTTGCGCACGACATCGAGCGCCTCGCTGCGGCTCAATCCGGTTTGGTACTTCAGGTGAATATCGGAGGTGCCGAGGAAGGTGTGGATACGCGGTTTTGCGGCGAATTTGACGCCTTCCCAGCAGGTGCGAATGTCATGCTCTTTGGCACGTGCTAAGCCTGCGATAGTGGGTCCATCGGCAGTGCCAACTTCGCGGGCGATACGCTGAACGGCAGCGAGGTCATCCGGTGATGCAGCGGGAAAGCCCGCCTCAATAATGTCCACCCCTAGCCGCGCTAACTGGCGGGCGATCTCCAGCTTTTCGGCGCTGTTAAGCGTTGCGCCGGGACTTTGCTCGCCATCGCGCAGCGTAGTGTCGAAGATGCGGACTACATTAGGGTCAAAATCCTTGTACATCGGGAGCGATCCTTTCAGAGATGATCAGGTCGGTTGTAAATAAGCATTGAAGGTCACAAAGGTCATCTTCTGCCATACGATCACCCCCTCTCACCAAAACGATATTCGTCCACGTCGTTCACGGGTTCATAGCCGATTGCCTGATAGATGTGATTAGAAGTTGGGTTCGAGAGATCCGTGAACAGGAAGCAGAATTTGCGCCCTCTATCCAGCATCTCCTGGCTTAACTGCGCGACAACGGCGCTGGCATACCCTTTGCCGCGTAATTCTGGCGGTGTGTAGACAAGATTAGTGCGGATGCCGTTGGGCGTTCTACCGCTGTAAGCCGCCTGTGCCACAACCTTGCCGTCGTCCACCCAAAACCGAATTCCGGCAGCGCTCGCATCTTCATCGAGAAAGCGCACTGCCAAACGCTCAGCGTCAGCCCGGTCAACAGGTTCTTGTAATGCCTCCGCTTGAAACGCCTGCACCCAATCGGTGACAAGTGTGCGATCGTCTGCCTCTGCTGCTCGCATGTGACCGGAAACAGGCCGAGGTGGGATCACGCGCGTCAGCTTGTAAATTCGCATCGCCAGATGGCGCTGAAATGGTTGTTTCGTTCTGTGCTGCCAAACTTCGGCGAATGCCCGCGCTGTTGACGAGTCGGCTGTGACGCCGCGCAGTTCCAGGTCAACCGTCATCATATCTTCGGCGATCATTTGTAGCACCTCGTCCGGGGCATCACACGAAATCAATACATTGCGTGTCGGGTCGGTGCGGAGGACGATTGCGAGCAACGTATCCTGATTGTGAACAGCTGCCAGATACGCTTTGCTCGCATCAAGCCTGCCGCTGTCTAGCGAAGACAGCAGCCCCAGCAGCAGGTTGTGTTCTGCTTCGCGCCTTGTCAGATAAGGTTCGGCGATTTTGCTAAAGATAGAGATGTCGCTGTAGCGCACCAGTTTCATGTTCTTACCCAGCCAGTACTTCATCTGCCGCGCGCAGCCCGCTCAGCCATGCACCATGCACTGTTGCAGCATGATCGCGATGCGTCGCTTCGCCTGCGAAAAACAGCCGACCCTCCACAGGTGCAGCCAGGGTCTCGCGATGTTTGGGCGATGCCCCCACTGCCAGGTGTGAATAGCTGCCGCGAGCATACGGATCGCTCAGCCAGCGCGTCAGCGACCAGCCGACCGGATCTGGGATAGCAGCACCATAGATTGCTCGCAGCGCCTCCATTGCTGATGCTACAACTTGCTTCTCAGTCAGTGTTTCGATGTGCGTGCCGAACGAGCCTGCATTGAAACCCAGTAGCACAGGCTCGCCTGTGTAGTATGCCAGGTTAAGCCATTCTGCCCACGCACCGTGCTGCTCACCCACATATCCGAGCAGTTCGGCGTCAAGTTCCCAGAATGCTTTGGGAAACTTGAGATACAGCTTGTTCAGCACGCCCATGCCGATGCGCTCGATCGCATCACGCTTATCGTCTGGCAGGGGCGGGTCAAACGTCACTGCGCCAGACTTGAGAACACCGAGCGGCAGGGTAATGATGACGCTATCCGCTTTGAAGCTGACCTGATCAGTTTCGACTAGCACGCCACCTCTTTCATAGGAAACACGCGAAACGACATGACGCAGTCGGACATCCAGCATAGTGGTCAGCGGCGCAAAGACCTGTGCATAGCCATGTGGGAGAAGTACGTCGCCTCCTTGTTGCTCCGCGTCGGCATCCCACCACCATAAAGATAAGTCATCCACATCTGCGGCGTACTCATGTTCGATGCTGACATTGACCAGATAGCGTAGGTTGCGTTCTTGTTCCTCTGTCAACTGCTGTGCCGCCAATACCAGATTGATCGCGCTGCCCAACGGTATGTCGCGGGTGGCAGTTTCCTGCATTCGTGCCGTTCGGGTCATGACGTGCTCAAACGTCGTCTCGCACTGCTGCCAGCGCGCCTCATCCCATAGCTCACCGCTGCTGGCGTATGTGATGACGTTGTCGTAATCTGTCGCTGCACTCTTGACCCTGTGCTTCTGAGCCAGCGCGTAAACCGGATTGCCGTCAATTCCGTGCACCCACGACGCGCCAAGATCAAGTGGTATTCCCAACGACTCATCTGTCCAGACACGTCCGCCGATGCGATCCCGTGCTTCCAGCACAATCACCCGCCTTCCCGCTGCTGCCAACCGCGTCGCTGCCGCGATGCCAGCCGCGCCTGCGCCGATGACAATCGTGTCTGCGCGCTCGGACGAAGACGCACTGGCACCCGCCGCGTTGGTTGCCAACGCGGCGGAGCCAGTGAGCGAGAGGGTGAGGAATTGGCGATGTGTCATGGACATTCTGGTCTTATGACTGTTTGATTGACTTCGGATTGACGAACGGCATCATCCCGCGCAGTTCGCCGCCGACCTTTTCGATCAGCAGGTCATGCTCGCGATTGCGGCGGGTCTTGAAGTTGGGGGAGCCACTCTTGAATTCTGCGATCCACTGGCGCGCGAACGTACCATCCTGAATTGCTGCCAGTGCGCCCGCCATCTCTTCCTTGACCAGCCCTTCGATGTTGTCGCCCGTTGTATAGCCACCATATTCGGCAGTATCGCTGACGCTGTACCACATATAGCTCAAGCCGCCTTGATAGAGCAGGTCAACGATCAGCTTGAGTTCGTGCATACATTCGAAGTAGGCGATCTCTGGCTGGTAGCCCGCCTTGACGAGCGTCTCAAACGCCGAACGCACCAGCGCCGTCACTCCGCCGCACAGCACAACCTGTTCGCCAAAGAGGTCGGTTTCGGTCTCTTCTTTGAATGTGGTTTCAATTACGCCGGCGCGCGTGCAGCCGATGGCACGGGCGTACGCCAGCCCCAAAGCTTTGGCGTGTCCTGTCGCATCCTGGTGCACTGCGAGCAGACCGGGCGTACCGCCGCCGTCCTTGAATACTTCGCGCACGCGATGCCCCGGTGCTTTCGGCGCGACCATCGTCACGTCAACGCTGCCAGGCGGGACAATCTGCTGATAGTGGATGTTGAAGCCGTGCGCAAACATCAGCATCGCGCCGGGTTTAATGTTCGTGGCAATCGACTCGGCGTAGACATCACCCTGCATGGTGTCGTGGATCAGAATCATGATGATGTCGGCGGCTTTTGCAGCGTCGGCGACGGTCATGACTTCAAAGCCATCCGCCTCTGCCTTCGGCTTGCTGCGGGTGCTGTCGGCGTGCAAGCCGATGATGACGCGCCCGTTCACACCTGCCGCCTGCATTGACTCGCGAGCGTTCAATGCGTGGGCGTGCCCTTGGCTGCCATAGCCAATGACGGCAATGGTCTTCCCTGCAAGGAGGCTCAAGTCTGCATCTTTATCGTAGTACAACGTTGCCATGCTCTCAGTATCCTTCAGTCGTTAAGTGGGTAAATGTTTGTTCTGAGTTCTAGTTTCGGTATTCATGTTTCCTGAACACCGAACACTGAACACTAAACAAGGTTATCCGTGATGCCCATTCGGGACGGGTGCGCGTGATTCTTCGCTGTCAAGGATGCGGACGCCGCGTCCCATCGCGACGACACCTGTGCGCACCATCTCGACGATACCAATCCTGTCAAGTTCGGCGATGCACGCTTCGACCATTGTCTCCTGCGCGGTGATTTCGACAATCGCTACGTCAGGTCCAATATCGACAATGCGTGCGGGGTAACGCTCACAAATGAGCGTCAAATCGTTCCGTGACTCGGCGTCATTCGAGCGCACCTTGATCAGCGCCAGGTCGCGGCTGACATGCAGATCCGAACTGACGTTGGCGACCTCAATCACGGGAACCAGCTTGAGCAGGTTCGACATGATCTTGTAAGCGTTGGCGCGCGTGCTGTCAATAACAATCGTCATGCGCGAAATGTCCGGGCGGTGCGTGCGCCCAACGCTGAGGCTGTCGATATTGAAGTTGCGCTTGCGGAACATATTCGTGACGCGCATTAGGACACCGGGTTCGTTTTCCACCAGCGCCACGATCGCGTGCTTGTTGGGCGTGTTTTCTGGCATGATTGCAACTCCTATTCGCCGGGTTTGGGACGGCGCACCATGTCATGCAGGTTCGCGCCGGCTGGCACCATCGGGTACACCATTTCTTCCTGCTCAACGACAAACTCCAGCAGCACAGGGATGTTCTCCACGCTGCGTGCGAACGCCACCGCTTCTTCGATCTGGTCGCGGCTGGTAATGCGGCGTGCCGGGATGCCATAGGCTTCCGCCAGCTTGACGAAATCCGGGCTGAACATTGGCGTTTCGCTGTAGTTCTTGTCGTGGAAGAGTTCCTGCCATTGGCGCACCATGCCCAGGAAGCCGTTGTTGATGATGCAGATGGTGACCTTGACGCCTTCCTGCACGGCGGTCGCCAATTCCGGCATTGTCATTTGGAAGCCGCCATCACCGACGATTGCCCACACTTCTTCGTTCGGGCGTCCCAACTTCGCGCCGATAGCGGCAGGCAGTCCGAAGCCCATCGTGCCAAGACCGCCGCTGGTGATCATTGTCAGCGGGCGCTTGTGTGGGAAGTACTGTGCTTCCAACATCTGGTGCTGACCCACATCGGTCGTCGTGATACAGTCGCCACCCGTGTATTTCCAGATGTCGTTGATAACCTGTGCGCCGAGCAGCATAGTTCCCGTATCACGGTGCAGGATTTCACGTTCGTCACTGTCTTCCTGCCATTCGCGAATTTTGCCGATCCATTCCTTGTGTTCGTTCGATTGAACGCCGGGCAGGAACTGATTGAGCACAGCTTTTAGATCGCCCGCAATGCCGATATCTACCTTGACGTTCTTGTTGATTTCAGAGGGGTCGATGTCGATATGGATTTTCTTCGAGTTGGGGGAGTAGGTCTTCAGGTTGCCCGTCACGCGGTCATCGAAGCGCATTCCCAGGGCGATGAGCAGGTCGGCTTCCTGAATGGCGTAGTTGCTTGCCGCCGCGCCATGCATTCCCATCATGCCGATGACGAGCGGATGCCCCTCCGGCAGCGCACCCTTGCCGAGCAGCGTCAGCGCAACGGGGATTTGAGCGCGTTCCGCCAGTTCGCGCGCTTCCTGCGTTGCCATACCCATCATCAAGCCATGTCCCGCGAGAATGATCGGGCGCTTCGCCTGGTTGATCAACGCTACTGCCTGCTCCACCTGCTCGTTTGTCGCCTGCTTGGGGGGGCGGTAGCCGGGCAACCGAATGGGTTTGTTTTCCGGATATTCCCATTCGATCTTTTCGTTTTGCACATCTTTGGGAATATCCACCAGCACGGGGCCCGGACGACCGGAACGCGCGATGTAGAATGCCTCGCGGATCGTCTCCGTCAGGTCGTTGATGTCCATCACCAGGTAGTTGTGCTTCGTGATCGGCAGCGTGATGCCTGTCACGTCCGTTTCCTGGAAGGCGTCACTGCCAATGACCGGGCGCGGAACCTGCCCGGTGATGCACACGATTGGAGAACTGTCCATCATAGCAGTGGCAATGCCTGTCACCAGGTTGGTCGCGCCTGGTCCGCTGGTCGCCATACATACGCCAACCTTGCCCGTCGCACGGGCGTAGCCGTCTGCCATGTGTGCCGCGCTCTGTTCATGGCGTACGAGGATGTGGTGGATGTAATCGCGATATTTCGGTAGGGCGTCGTAAGTGGGCAGAATGGTGCCGCCCGGATACCCCCAGATATACTCAACGCCCTCTTTAATCAGGCATTCGAGAATGATGTCTGCACCGCTGATCAGTCGTTTCATGGCTTCTGCTGCTCCTCAGACTCTCCCATGATCGATACAAGACTATTCCACTGGCGTGAGCCAGCCGTGACGATCTGCTTTTTCACCACTGGTGATGGCAAAAAACTCTTCCTGCACCGCTGCCGTGATCGGTCCGCGTGAGCCAGAGCCGATTTGCATGCGGTCAATGCTGCGAACGGGTGTGATTTCTGCCGCCGTGCCTGTGAAGAAGACTTCATCGGCAAGATAAAGCATGTCACGGCTGATGGTCTCGAAGCGAACTTCATGGCCGAGATCCCGCAGCAGCGTGACCGTAGTGTCGCGCGTGATGCCGAGCAAAATCGACGAAGCCATGCCTGGAGTGTAAACAACGTTATCAATGATGACGAAAATGTTTTCGCCTGCGCCTTCGCTGACGTTGCCGCTGATGTCGAGCGCGATACCTTCCGCCATGCCGTTGTCGTGCGCTTCCATGGTGATGAACTGGCTATTGACATAGTTACCACCAATCTTGCCCATGGATGTGCCAGTGCCGGGAGCCATGCGCCGCCACGAGCTGATCTGCACATCTACGCCCTGTTCGAGCGCTTCTTTGCCCAGGTACTTACCCCACTCGAAGGCGAAAATGGCGATGGAGGTTGGGTTCTTGCGTCCTTCGACGCCCATCAGCCCGGCGTCGCGGTAGGCAATCGGGCGGATGTAACATGCGCCAAGATGGTTACATTTGACCGTCTCAATGATGGCACGGTTGACCTGTTCCTGGCTGTAGGGCATTTCCATACGCGCCAGCTTTGCGGAGTTGAACAGGCGCTTGGTGTGCGGTTGCAGTCGGAAAACGGCTGGTCCGCTCGTGGTCTGGTAGGTGCGAACCCCTTCAAAGACACTGCTGCCATAGTGCAATACATGGGCAGTGATGTGCACGGTGGCGTCCGCCCATTTGACGAATTCGCCATTCTTCCAGATAAACTCAGTCGGTTGCATCGTCTCTTCGTCTCCATAAACAAAAAACCCCCGCTCAGGGGGTTCGTTCACACACGTTTTACCGCGCTTTCGTCGCCACCCAAGCCGTTAGAGACCACCCGTAATAAGGAGGACTACGATTACAAGGCTAAGGATGGCAAGGCTGTGTGCGCGAGTCATGATTTTGATCAGTTGGGTACGCCACGTTGGAGAGAGATTAGCGTGTCTTGAAAACGTTGTCAAGCAATTGACTTAGATATGTTTCGATGGATAGGTAAGGAAGCCATACTGCGACCATAACCAATACTCCAGCATACACGAGCAGTCTGCATAGTATATGGACTGATATGCTATTTTTCTACAGGCATTACCCCTCAAAAATTGGGGGCAACGAAGACCTAAAACGGGCGGATGATCACCTGTGTAACTGGTCAAGAAACTAGGTGTACCATGAACGCCAGTATTGTGTATCTCCTCTTCGGGTTATTCTTCGTGGGAAGAGGCTTGTATGAATTGTGGGCAAGCCCTGATGAAGTGTTTAAGCGAACACAGCGCCACGTTCGCAGGCACTTCGGCGTTGAGGGCGGATATCCCACGCGAGATTTTGAACGGCGGGTGCGAACGGGTGCGTTGATGTTTATCATTATGGGAATCGTCTTCATTGGCGTGTACTTTGCAGCGCGGCAACCGTTGCCATCTTTCAACTTAACCAATGAGCCGACCGAAGGTGCCTTCGTGACTTTGACTCCCTTGGGGCGTTAACAGTTATCATCAGGTGACGATAACGCGAGAAATGTATGACCCTCCACCTGCGCACCATCACACTTGATCGTAAGCTCCAACTGCCATCGGTATTCCCGTTCACTGTGCCACTCATCGCCAACCATACGGTGCTGGAATTGACAACACCTGTCACGCTGTTTGTTGGCGAAAATGGCAGCGGCAAGTCAACGCTGTTGGAAGCCATTGCGATTGCCGCGCGCATGGTCACGGTCGGCAGCAGGGACGCGCACCGGGACGAAACACTTGTGCCGCTGCGCGTGCTTGCCGATCGGCTCAAACTGTCGTGGCACAAACAGACGAAACGCGGCTTCTTCATGCGTGCTGAAGATTTCTTCGGCTTTGCAAAGCGCATCAGCCAGATGCAGCAAGAGATGCGTGACGACTTGCTTGCGGTTGATCGAGAGTATATGGGGCGTTCGGAAACGGCGAAAGCGCTGGCGAAGATGAGCCATGCCGGGCAACTACACGCGCTTCAGCAAAGCTATGGTGAGGGGTTAGATAGTGCATCGCACGGTGAAAGTTTCTTCGCCCTGTTTCGCAGTCGCTTTGTGCCAGGTGGTTTATATGTGCTGGATGAGCCAGAAGCGCCGCTGTCGCCTTCCCGCCAGCTTGCGTTCCTTGCAATGCTGCACCAGATGGTCGGGCAGGATGCGCAGTTTCTGATCGCGACGCATTCACCGATTCTGCTGGCGTACCCCGGTGCGACGATCTATTCGTGCGATGGTGGAGTATTGCGACAGATGAAGTATGATGAGCTGGAGCATGTTACGCTGACACGGGATTTTCTCAACAATCCGGCTGCGTATCTGCGCCAATTGCTGGACACGGCGTAAGAACCCGCGCTATACTACGTCTGAACGTGTAAGGTCATACAAAGATGTTGATTCGGTTGAGCGCAGTGTGTAGTTGTTGTATTTCACCAGAGGGATACCCTGTCATGGTGTAATACGCTGCTGCCTGCACTCATTCACAGTCATGCGTACACGAGCCATCTCGACAGGGATGGCTTTTTCGTTTTCTGGAAAAGGAGCAGAGGGATGAAGATCGCAAACAATGTGACGGAACTGATAGGCAACACACCGCTGGTGCGTTTGAACTCCGTGACGAACGGTTCGGCGGCGACCGTCGCTGCCAAACTGGAATACTTTAATCCGGCACACAGCGTCAAAGATCGCATCGGTGTGAGTATGATCGAGGCGGCAGAGCAGGCGGGGCTGATTGGTCCCAATACCGTAATTGTCGAGCCGACCAGTGGCAATACGGGTATTGCGCTGGCGATGGTCTGTGCGCAGCGCGGCTACAAGCTGATCTTGACGATGCCGGAGACGATGAGCAAGGAGCGGCGCAAACTGCTGCGCGCCTATGGCGCGGAGCTAATCCTGACACCTGGACCCAACGGGATGGGGGGTGCGATTGCGAAAGCAAATGAACTGGCGGCGGAGAATCCGAACGTGTTTATCCCGCAACAGTTCGAAAATGTGGCTAATCCTGAAATTCATCGTCGGACGACCGCTGAAGAAATCTGGCGTGATACCGATGGTCAGATCGATTATCTGGTGGCAGGTATCGGCACGGGCGGCACGATCACGGGTGTAAGCGAAGTCATCAAGGCGCGCAAGCCATCGTTCAAGGCGATTGCTGTTGAGCCGGAAGGATCGCCGGTGCTGTCTGGCGGGCAGAAGGGGCCGCATCCCATTCAAGGAATTGGCGCAGGCTTTGTGCCGGGCGTGCTAAACACACACATCTATGACGAAGTAATCCGCGTGCCGCATGACGCAGCCTTCGCAACTGCACGGCGCATGGCGGCAGAGGAAGGACTGCTCGTGGGTATCTCATCTGGTGCGGCGACATGGGCGGCGTTGCAGGTGGCACAGCGTCCGGAGAACGAGGGCAAGCTGATCGTCGTCATCATCCCGTCGTTTGGCGAACGCTATCTCTCGACGGCGCTGTATGCTGACCTGGAAGATTAAGCAGAAAGGCGATTTGCCCATGAAGGGCATTCTTGAGCGAATGCGGGAAGACATCGACTCGGTGCTGGAGCGCGATCCGGCTGCGATGAGCGTCTGGCATGTTGCGCTCACCTATCCTGGCGTTCATGCGGTCTGGGCGCATCGATTGGCGTCACACCTGTGGCGTTCAGGCTGGCGTTTGCCAGCCCATTTTGTCGCTCGTTTTGCACGTTGGTGGACAGGGATCGAAATCCACCCGGCAGCGAGCATCGGGCGGCGGCTGTTCATCGACCATGGCATGGGGGTTGTGATCGGCGAGACGGCGGAAATCCGTGATGACGTGACGCTGTATCACGGGGTTACGCTGGGTGGTGTGAGCCTTGCGAAAGGCAAGCGCCACCCGACACTGGAAGATGGCGTGGTCGTGGGGGCAGGCGCGAAAGTGCTGGGGGCGATCACGATCGGACGAGATACGCGCGTCGGGGCGAACGCCGTGGTCATCAAAGATGTGGAGCCGGATATGGTGGTTGTCGGGATTCCAGGCAAGGCAAGCCCACGTCATACGCCGCTGCTTGCCCATAAGCCGGACTTACAGCATGGCAACCTGCCGGATGTCATGACGCAACGACTGGACGTGCTAATCGCACGGCTGGATCAATTGGAGGCAGCGCAGCGCGGACGTGCGGACGATGAGCGGGCGTTGGCGAAAGCGGAATTGACGGGAGAAGTGGTCGATTACGCGATCTGAGGTGTTGCTGATGCGATGTCTGTGTGGTTCAATCTACCCTTTACAGACACCACATGAGAGCATCCATGAACGCACATATCACACTTCTGCCCGGTGACGGCATTGGACCAGAGGTTATCGGTCAATCGGTACAGGTCCTTGAGAAAGTTGCAAGCCGTTTCGGGCATACATTTACATTTCAGGAAGCGTTGATTGGCGGTATTGCCATCGACAAGACGGGCAATCCGCTGCCGGATGAGACGCTGCGGCTCGCAGAACAAAGCGATGCGGTGCTGATGGGTGCAGTCGGCTTGCCCAAATATGACGCTGCACCTGTGCGCCCGGAACAGGGTCTGCTCAAGATTCGCAAGCACTTTGGCTTGTTCGCCAACTTGCGTCCGGTGAAAGCATATCCGGCGCTGGCGGCATTTGCTCCACTGAAGGCGGAGCTGTTGAATGGCGTTGACATGCTGTTTGTACGTGAGCTGACGGGTGGTATGTACTTCGGTGAGCGCCAGGAACAGGGCGATGGCGATAGTGCCTACGATACTGAACTGTACACCGTGCCGGAAGTCGAACGGGTGGCGCATGTCGCCTTTCGTGCCGCGCAGTTGCGGCGTAACAGAGTGACATCGGTGGATAAGGCGAATGTGCTGGCGGCGATGCGTCTGTGGCGGCGCACGGTGACTCGCGTGCACGAAGACTACAGCGATGTGACGCTCGAACATGCACTGGTCGATAGCTGTGCCATGCACTTATTGACACGTCCGGCGAGCTTTGATGTGCTGCTGGCGAGCAACATGTTTGGCGATATCCTGAGCGATGAGGCATCAGTGCTTGCGGGGTCGCTGGGGATGTTGCCGAGCGCGTCGCTGGGTGAAGGACGATTTGGCTTGTATGAACCGGTACATGGCAGCGCCCCTGATATTGCGGGGCAGGGTAAGGCGAACCCTATCGGCACAATTCTGAGCGCAGCGATGCTGCTGCGTTATAGTCTGGCGTTGGAGGCGGAAGCGCAGGCAGTCGAGGCAGCCGTCGAAGCAGCGCTGGCACAGGGTGCGCGCACAGCAGATATTGCAGGCAGCGGGTCATGGCTGAGTACGAGTGAGTTCACACAAACGGTACTTGCCAATCTCTAACGCCTAAATGGTTTGCATAGGGGTAACCGTTCGCATCGTGCCGAACTTGCTGAACTGCGTCAGTGGGACGAGAATACCATAGGTTTTGTAGCCTTCGTTCGGGGCTGGAACCTCGCGGTAGCGCAGCTTCCAGCTTGGCAATATCAGGCGCAGCGCGGCAAGTGGCAGCATAAAAATCTGTCCTTGCTGCGGCACGAAATAAATCAGCATATCCGCCTGTGAGGTGTGTGCCCAACCGGGTTTGCGTTCTTCGTAAACCGAGATGGTTTCGACAAATGCATTACCTGTGGTTGCTGCCTGCCAGTCGGCTTTGTATTCGACACGGATCGCCTGCTGGTCATGTTTGCGGATGAAGATGCGATCATAGCCATCGCGCACTTCAGTGGCGATATCTATCGTCTGGATGGTGTACCAGCGGGCGAAATAGTGATCGAGGAATTGTTCCGCCTGTTTACCGAGGGCATGTTGGATCTCGAAGCGGTATTGCGGCGGGATTTGGCGTGTGCTGCGCATTGCCTTGACTCCAGCCTGAATGCTATCTTAAAGATAGAACAGAAATTCGCTGCGAGTCAAGTACACGTTCTTAACATTTGATCATTGCTCAATCTCGGGTGGTTGTGGAACCCCAGCGTTGGAACGCCAGGTCGAACGGTCAGCATAATCCGTATCGCCACCTCCCGAATAAGTGTCTCCGGTGCCGGCAGTTGGACGGACCACCAGTCGCCCGCAGCAATACGCAGCCAGTAGGAACATCAGCCGTCGTCCACCGAGACCCAGAGTATCCCAGGTCACGCCGCGTAGTGAGACGAGCGCCAGCGCGACCCAGTATTCCGTCCATTGTTCAGGATCAGCGAGGTTTGCCGCCACGATTTCGCGCAGCGCTTGCAGCGGGGCGAACGCATCATCCAGTTGGGGATCAGGTGCGGCGACGCCGCCGTCAAGTGTGCCGATGTGTTCGATGATGCGGCGCACATCGTTCCAGCTTTCGCCAAGTGGCTTCATAATAGTCTCGTTGAGCAGGCTGATCTCCAGTACTGCCCAATCGAAGAGCGTGTGTCCGCTGCGGGCATTAGCGAAGTCGATCAGAAATGCGCTGTCGCCAGGACCCAACAGCAGATTGCCAAGATGCAGGTCGCCGTGAATACGGCAGACGGTGCCACTGATCTGACGTTCGAGCAGGTCGTTGTACTTCAGCAGCGGATTGGGCGCTTTATCCTCCGCGCGAGTGATCGGGATAAAGGCGTCAGTGCTATCAAAGTCAGGCTCAAGTGCCCGTACTGCATTGAACAGCGTTTCATCGCGCGTCGAGAACAAGCGACCGACAATCTGCTCGATAACCTCTCCCCGGTAATGCGTGTGCTGTGCCAGGTCAATGCCGCGAATCTCGATGCGGTGCGCGCGGCGGGCTGCCTCACTGCCACTGCCAATGCTCAGGGTGAGTGAGGCTTTTTCGCGCGAGACGCGCTGAACACTGAAACCGGACACCATCACTGCATCGCCGTAATCAATATCCTGAATGCGCTCGCGCCGAACAGGGTCTTTGATCACATGGGCATCGGAAGGAATTGGTTCGTCGCCGGGCAGATACTCCAGCACAAGCAGCGGCGGCAGGAGGAAATCATATTCTTCCCAAACATGAAAGCGGAATGGACGGCGCTGTTCCCACCAGGCGCGCCCGAAGTAGGTATATAACTCGCCCTTGAGCCAGATCGCCATGCGGGTCGGACCGAGCAGCGGGGCAGCCGTGCGCATGTCGTAGGGGGTTTTGTTCAGCCCTGCGACCAATGTGTACTTCAAGCCGGCAAGGTCGGATGTTTCGGGCGCGGTAGGGCGTTCCTCAAGACGAGCGGTGAGTGGGGGCAGCGTCGACTTAACATGCTGCTCGTAGCGCTGAGCTTCTTCGAGAATGTCGTCTACTGCATCGATCTTGACAACGACGGGCGAGTCTTCGCTGCCGTCGGCGTGGATGGGTGTTGCGGCTAGCAGCAGCGCACGGCTGAACCCGCCCGTGAGTCGGCGTTCAATGCGCACACGACTGTAGCCATAAAACATGCGCCGCAGGACAAAGAGGTGCTCATCATTTAGTGCCAGGTCACTGCTGTAGGTAGGGGCGAATTCGATGCGCACGTAGGAGTGCGTCACGCTATCCAACGGCGTGAACGTGCGAATGTCCTGCGCAAAGCGTTCAAGATCGATACCAAGGCGACGCAGCATGCGCGTGGGGATATTGTCATTTTCTTCGAGAATGGCGGTCAGGATATCGCGCTCGTTCATTTCCTTTCGATTGTCCTCCAGCGCCAGGTCAGTCGCGATGCTCATGACAACTTCGGCGCGTGGTGTGTTGGGCATCCCTGCCCACAGGCGCTGCTTGCTACCTTTACCCGCGTGACGGCGGATGGCATCAATGACGAAATCTGGTGTGAAGCCGTACTGCTCAACGAGACTGGAGGCAATGCCGCCGCGCAGGGACAATGCACCAGCGAAGATATGCTCCACGCCGATAAAATGATGCTGCATCCGCGCCGCTTCCTGGCGCGCATTGATCAGGATGTCTCGCAGGAGGATTTCGGTCACAGTTGATGCCTCAGATTCGGATTATCAACCTATTATAGTCGAATTTTGACTATGGATTCGTGACCCCGAGCCGTCAGTGCGTCTCGATGCGCAACCAGGTGCGCCCAACACGGAAGAGCTGCCCTGGCTGCACGATTGCCTCTGTCCCCGAAGCCAGGCGCTGTTCTTCGCCGCTGTCCGCTTCGATGAACGTGCCGTTTTTGCTGTGTTTGTCGCACAGCCACCACTGTCCGTCGCGCAGAGTAAGATGGGCGTGTTCGCGCGAGATGAACGTATCTTTGGTCAGGCGGATGTCGCGCGCGTCGAGCCGCCCAATGGTGAG
>JANRJX010000170.1:0-72227 GCA_033763755.1 Chloroflexota bacterium | reverse complement strand
TCGCTGACACGTCCCGCACCGATACCGTTGGCTCCCTGCTTCGGTGCGTCCTGCTTTCATCTGATGTGTTTCTGCTTGGCAGTATGGACATTTCTTCATGTTGTCAAGTCTACCATTGTCCAGTTATTTCACCACTCCCGGTCGAGCCCCACGACCACAAACCCATCCTCGACCACGCCGCCCGCCGCATCACGTACGGGCAGCCGCGCACCGGTCGCCGGATCGACCCAGCCGATCCGCAGCGCGGCTGCCTGCGCCGCATCCGCAAGCGGAAAGTAAAGATAGTCCGTCACACCTTGCCCCGCCGTCCAGCCGGATGCAGGGGCGTAACCGCCCTGTGGCGCGCGGTCCTGCTGCGCGATGATTGCTCCGTTTGCATCCAGCACATGCACGAACCAAGTGTAATCGCCGTCCGGTGCTGCCTCCGCCGCCCACGCCAGACTGACGAGGAGCCCATCCGCGCGACGCTCCAGCGCATACGCATCCAGCCGGATCGCCCCGAACGTCCAACCGCCCGTTGTATCCGGCAAGGGCGGCGCGAGCTGGAACAGCAGCGCACGATGCCCATCAACCTCGTGCTGCACGGCGAAGGCGGCATTCTGCCAGAGTTCGCGCTCCTGCCAGTTCAGCAGGTCGGCGGACGTAAACCACGTCACATACCACAGCAGGTCACGGTTGCGCGCGTGCGCCCACATGCGGCTTGCCAGTGGATCGTCCGGTGTGGTTGGCGCGTTCATCGACAGGATCGGCATTCTACGTACATCCAGCAACGCCGTACCGTAATGCGCGCTGGCGATGAGTGCCGCATGGGGCGGTTGCAGGGCCGCCTGCAATTGCACGGCGCGGGCGTGCGTCAGGTCACCGCCTGCCAGCCACGCAGGTTCCATCGGCGCGCCTTGCATGAGCATGTGCGCATGACCGACAATCGCGCTGATCGACGGATCGAACAGAACATGATCGGCAAGCTGGTTGATGTAGCTATCGTCTGCGCTCGCCGCGTGCTGCGAGAACAGCACACCCGTATACGGGAAATAGCTGAAGAGCGCGCCCAGGATTTGTACGCCGATGGACAGGATGGTGAGGGCGATGAGGACGACTCGCCACGCCGCTCGCGCGAACGCCCGCTCGACAACAGGGGCGAGGCACAGCGCCATCAGCGGCAGCACAGGCAGCAGAAAGCGCGGACCCCAGGCGATGCCGCCGTCCCAGCTCCACCATGACGCATACGTCGCGATTTGCGCGATTATCAGCGCCAGCAGCAGCCACGCCGCGCCGGAGCGCAGCCACAGCCAGCCGGGGAAGGCGAGCAGCAGCACGGGGGCGTACCAGAAGACACCGCGATACGGGCTGAACGTCAAGCCGAAGGCGCCCGCCCAAAATGGTTTGTTGAAGCCTTCACCAGAATCGAAGTAGTAGCCGCTGGTGAACGGGCTGCCAAAGCGCGCGGCGTTGTACCCGGCGATGAGTGCGAGCATGAGGAGGATGGGCAGCACATAGAGGAAGAGAGGAAAAAGCTTATTCAAGAGGGTAGAGAAGGAGAGGCTAGAGGGATTTTTTGATAGGCTTTTGATCCCGATTGCCAGCCCAACAATCCCAGCCAGCACCAGATACGACAGGTTAATGCCCGCCGCGAACCCCAGCGCCGCTCCTGCAATGAGATACCTCCAAGATTCAACCCTCACTCCAAACCCGCCTTCCGCACTTGCAGTCAGACGTCCCTCATGGCGAGGGGCTTTCAGAAGACTCATGTCCTCTAATGCCCCATCAGAAGAGGCTTCCGAAGGATTCTTGCCCCCTTTCTCCCTCACGGAGAAGGGGCTAGGGGATGAGAGTGGGGTGAGGTTCAGCACCCCAACCACGATGAGCAGCGCAGCCAGCGGCTCGCCGTAGAGCGTCTTCGTGTACACCAGCGCCGTCGTCGCCACGCCATAGAGCAGCGCAGTCACAAAGGCTGTACGCGGGCGAAAGCCGAACGCGCGGGTAAGGCTGTAGAGCAGCACGGCAGTCGCAGCAGTCACAAGTGGGTTGAAGAACATGGCGGTCGCGCGCAGCGGCAGCGCCGGGAATAACTCCGTCAGCGCCACCAGCGGGATCAGCGCCAGCGAGGGCGCGATGCCCTTTTTCGAGTAGAGCGCGCCATCCACCCCCCACGCACCCATACGCGAACGATCAAACTCGAACAGCGCGTCGTCCGCACCGATGATGCTGATGTCTGCGTTGCTATGTCGCACCAGCGCCGTCGCTACTGCCAGAATCGCTGTGCCGTCGGCGCTGTCCGGCACTGGCACATAGACCAGCATGTACAGCGCGACCAGCACGAGAAAGATCAGCCAGCGCAGGCGGTTGTCGATCTGTAAACTGATCTCATCCCCGTCCCTCTGCTTCCGCTTTGCACTCGGTCTCGGCGCACGGAGTGGGTCAAGACTCGAAATCAAGCGAGCTGTGTGCGGGGTGAATTTAGCCATATAACCAGCGTTTGAAGAGGCGGGTGAGGCGCGGCATGACGACGTAGGTCATCAGCGCCAGCAGGAATAGATTGGTGATGGCGACGCGCACGGGCAGCACCATGATCGCCAGTATGTCTTGCAGGAACAGCGACACAACCAGGCTCATCGGGAACAAGCCCAGCCACGACAGCAGTACCATCTTATAACGCGGTGGCATCGCCATCCCCTGATTCGGCAGCGTGAACCAGTATTCCATCCCGGTCAGCACCTGTGTCTTCGTTTCGCCGCGCGTCAAAGGTTCCAGCTTTGTCAGCCACGTCTTGCGCACGTCCGATTGTTCCCACAAGCGCAGATGGTCGTAAGTGTCGAAGCGCAAAATCAGCACATATTCATCGTTGCTGCTGCCGGGACGAATGACGTTTATGCCTTCATAGCCGGGAAGGTGCTGCATCTCGCTGCTGATACCTGCGATCCAGCGCTCATAGTCTGCCTCTTTGCCCGCTACGCACTGCCGCGAAATGATCCACGTCACCGGTGCGTTGGTCTGTATCGTTTCCACGTGCTCATATCCCCCAGAAAATGCGCATCCCCACCAGCACCATGACGAACGTCAGGATCGTCATGGCGATACCGACGCGCGTGAAGTCGCTTGGCTTGTAGCCGCCTGGACCCATCATCAGCACGTTGACGGGGTGTGCCGTCGGCAGCAGAAAAGCCGTCGAACAGCCGATGGCAGCCGCCACTGCCGCCGCCTGTGGATCTATGCCCATCGCCAGCGCCGCACTGATGACAATCGGACCCACGACCAGTGCCGCGACTTGCCCGCCCATCACCTGTGCGATCAGCACCGTCAGCGCGAACAGCCCGGCGAGCAGCGTCACCGCGCCGAACGGTTGCAGCACATTGACAAGCGATTGCCCTACCTCCGCACCGTACCCGGTGTTGACCAGCGCAATACTGATCGGCGTCATGCCCGCGATCAGAAAGATGACTTTCCACTCAATCGCTGCGTATGCCTCGTCCATCGTCAGGCAGCCCGTCAGGATCATCATGACCGCGCCCGCCAGCATGACTTCGGGAATGGGCAGCACTTCCAGGACGGAGACTAGCAGCACCAGCAGCGTGATCAACACCGCGCGCAGTGCCTTCTGTGGCTGTGGCGGTTGGGCGATATGGCTGCTCTGCAAGACGAGAAAGTCGCGATCCTGCGCCAGCGTATGGATCGATTTGACCGGGCCGACCATCAGCAGCGCGTCACCTTCTTGCAGCGGAAACGTGCTGACGTCGGTGCGGTAACTACGCCCTTCACGCCACAGCGCCACACTCGTCAGGTTGTACTTGTTACGGAAGCGCAGATCACGCAGACTCTTACCGATCACGCTTGAACGCGGTGGGATGATGACCTCCGTCAGGTCAACGGCGTAATCGGTACTGCGGGTTGCCCCGTATTCGCGCCCGACCTGCGCGCCCCAATCCTCCAACTGCTTGACGCGCTCCTCACGCCCCAGCAGCAGCAGCATGTCGTCCGGCTGAATAGTTTCGTTCGGCTCCGGCGTCAGGATCGCCTGCTGTCCACGCCAGATCGCTAGCACCGTGATGCCGAGCTGTTCCCCGATGCGGCTCTGGCTGAGGACACAGCCCGCCAGCCGTGAGCGCTGCGGCACGCGCACCTCCCACATGCGCTCCTTCAGGCGATAGGTGTCTTCCAGATTGCGTGAGAGGGCATACGGACTGGCGACCTGCCCGACGGACTCGCGCGCGGGCAGCAGCCGCCGCCCGAGCGTGACCATGAAGACCAGCGTGACAATCACGATCAGTCCCCCGGTCGGAATGAAGTCGAGCATCGTTAGCCCTGGCAAGCCCTGATCCTGCAGCAGCCCGCTCATGACGATGTTGGCGGTGGTGAAGTAGGTCGCCATGCCGCCGACGAGCGTACCGAACGACAGCGGCATCAACAGCTTGGACGCGCGCACGTTCGAGTCGCGCGCCACCTGGATCGCAGCAGGCAGCAGCATCGCTCCTGCCGCGATGTTGTTCATCACCAGCGATAGCAGCGCGCCCGCGCCCATGAACAGGGCAATCAGCCGCGTTTCGCTGCCCCTGCCGATCTCGCGAAAACGGTTGGCAATCCACTGGATCACGCCTGTGTTTTCCAGCCCGGCGCTGATGATAAACAGGCTGATGATGGTGACAATAGCCGGGCGGCTGAAGCCGGAGATTGCTTCCTGCGGCGTGACGACGCCGCTGAACCCCAGCACAATCAATACCAGCAGCGCCACCAGGTCAGCACGCAGGCGGTTGGATAGAATTAACAACAGCGCGCCGATGATAACCGCAATCAGTATCGCTTGGTCAAGCGTGACATTTAAAAGCATGACGGTTTGTTAAAGTTTCCCAACGATGACTTTTGTGTATATTGCGTTGTTTGCAATTTTCCGTTATTGTGATGAAATGTGCATAAATTGTTGTGGTCTGGTTATGAAATCACGTTTAAGTCTATTCCAACCAGTGACTACGAAAGTAGATAGCATGTTGACGACCCTTATGAGTTTTCTGGCAGTATGGTTCTTGATCTCGATTCCAGCAAGTCTGATTATTGGCGCTATTCTGGCACGTCGTGACGCTCCTGCGCCACAAACCACGCTGCCTGTCGCCCGCGACCGTCATATCACGCTGCCCGCACCGGACAACAGGGCATACGATAGCCTGAATTGAGATGGTTGTTAGGCGGTGGACGACGCATACGTTGTCCCTACAGACCGTTTGAATAGCGTAGGGACGACGCACGCCTCTTCCGCGTATTTATAAAATGTCTCTATCGTGTCTGCCGCAAACGCGGGTCTGCCACATAATAGAGCAGATCAACGAGCAGGTTGACCAGCACATACACCAGCGCGACGTAAATCGCCGCACCTTGTACGACCGGGTAATCTCGCTTGAGGATTCCATCGAGCAGTGTGCGTCCCATGCCTGGCAGCGTGAACACGACTTCCGTGATGACCGCGCCGCCCAACAGCGTGCCGAACAACAGCCCTTGCAGCGTGATGATGGGCAGCAGCGCGTTACGGAAGGCGTGCCACCATGTCACGCGCCCCTCGCTTAGCCCCTTTGACCGCGCCGTCTGAATATAGCTTGCCCCCATGATCTCAAGCATGGATGAGCGCGTCAGCCGTGCGACAAAGCCCGCTGACGTCAGACTGATCGACAGTGCAGGGAGTGTGATGTGCAGCAGGTAGCTGCGCAGCGCTTCCCAGTTGCCTGTGATGACCGTATCGATGAGCATGAAATTGGTGATCGTCTGGTAGGGAATGCGCGAGTTGATGCGGCTGCCGGGCGGGAATAAGTCCAGATTGACGGCAAACACCAGAATTAGCAGCGTACCGACCCAGAAGATAGGCACGGACAAGCTGAGCGTCGTCAAAAAACGGACGATGTATTCGAGGATGCGATTGCGGCTGACGACCGACAGCACGCCAACCGTGACGCCGATGAACGAACTGCCGAGCAGCGCCAGAAACGCCAGTTCAATCGTCGGCGGCATTCGCTCAAACATCAGGCGCGTTAACGGAATACCAGAACTCATCGACACACCGAGATCGCCGCGCACCAAATCGCCCATAAACAGCCCATACTGCTCCCAGATCGGGCGGTCCAGCCCCCATAACGCCTGGGTACGCGCCAGTTGTTCGGGATCAAGAATCTGGCTGGCGACCGACTCAATCGGGTTACCGGGGACGATGCGGAGCGCGATGAACGTTAGTGTGGCGACTGCCCACATGACGACGGGCAGCCAGAGCAGGCGGTTGAGCAGATAGCGCATCGGCTTACAACCCCCGACGCAGCTTGGGATCGAGCGTGTCGCGCAGCATATCGCCCATAAAGTTGATGCTCAGGACGACCAGTGTGATAAACACGCCCGGAAAGACCGGCACATGCGGCGCGTCGTAAAGCATCTTCTGCCCATCCGCTACCATCAGTCCCCAGTCAGGGTCGGGCGGCTGCACACCCAGACCGATGAAATTCAATGCCGCCGCCGTGCTGATTGCCACTGCCAGCAGTGCACTCGCCTGCACAACCACAGGCGCGACGATGTTGGGCAATACATGGTGCACGATGATGTGCCCGTCTGGTGCGCCGAGCGAACGCGCTGCCGTGACGTATTCTTCGTTTTTGAGGCTGAGAACTACCGACCGGACTAAGCGCGCAAAGACCGGAATCAGCGCGAAGCCAATCGCAAAGATCAGGTTGCCCAACCCACGCCCAATCGTCGCGACGATCAGGATCGCCAGCAGCACCGACGGAAAGCTGAGCATGACATCCATCAGCCGCATAAGCAGGTTGTCGAGCCAGCCGCCGCGATAGCCGCTGATCGTGCCGATTAGCAGCCCGGCGACGAGTGCAAACGCCACCGCCGCAAAGCCGACGCCAAGGATGGAACGCCCGCCATACAACACCCGCGTGAACATATCGCGCCCCAGATTATCCGTACCAAACAGCGCGGTGGCGGAGGGCGGCTGAAAGCGTGTCGCGACCGAGGTCGCCAGCGGGTCCAGCGGCGTGATGAGGTGCGCAAACACAGTCGCCAGCACAATGATGACAAAAATCAACGTACCCATGACGCCCGACGGCGACTTGCGCCATAGCCTGCGTAACTGCATGAAAAAACCGCCAAAACTCAGATTACAAAGAAAAGCGCTTATTCAAGAGACTGGAGAGGAAGAGGGTAGAGAACTGGATGAATTCTCAATCCTCTTCTTCCCCAACCGCTTGAATAAGCGTTTGTATCTCTACTTACCCGCTCACCCACACTTCACGCAGCGAGACACGCCCGGCAGCCGCCGCGTTAACCGGGATGTTCTGCACGCGCTCAGTCACGAATACGGGCGGCGTCAGGTACGCCAGATAGACATAGGGCAGGTCGTTGAGCAGGATGTTATTCGCTTCGGCATAGATCGCCGTGCGCGCTTCCACATCCGTTGATGCCAGACCATCCGCCAGCAGTTGCGTGAAGGCTTCCGAACTTGAGAGCAGCTGGTAGTTCGCCTGACCATATTGCGCGCGCACTGCGTCCAGCACTTGCAGGCGGTCGTCCGGGTCAGCGATGAACGTCGAGCGCTGGTTGATGCTCAACTGCATCTTGCTGGGATCGCTTTCGGTCAGGATTTCGTCCGCCGCGCTGTCACCGACCTTGCCCCAGAATGAGCCAGAGTCGAGCGGGTCGAGCGTTACGTCAAAGCCGACTGCTTCCAGATCAAGCGCGATCAGTTCCGCCATTGCGGGCCAGAAGCGGTTGTTCTCGAACGACAGGTTGACCGGAATCGGCGTCGTCAGTCCGCTTTCAGCGATCAGTGCCGTCGCCGTGGCTGGATCATATGCGCTGGCGCTCATCAGCGATTCGTCATAACCAACATCCAGCGGACCGAGCAAACCTGCGGGAGCCAGTCCATAGCCGCTGAGCGCGCCTGCGATCAGCGTGTCGCGGTTGATGGCGGCGTTAACTGCCTGACGGATTTCCAGGCGGTCGAATGGCGGGTTGGCGACGTTGATGCCGATAAACAGCGACACCAGCGGACCGCCGACTTCAACGCGGTAGCCTTCCGTCTGCGACAGACGCGGCGCGGCGAGGAACGGCGCAGACGTGGTGATGTCCACTTCGCCCGCTTCGAGCGCCGTCAGGATCGATGCCTCATCCGGGTAGGCGCGGATAATCAACTGATCGAGGTATGGACGCCCCGCCCAGTAGCTTTCGTTGGCGCTCAACACGACTTCCTGTCCAGGGACAAAGCGATCGATCTTGAATGCGCCTGCAAAGACTGGGGCAGTCCCAACCGCTTCAGGACCCGCGTCCAGCGTCGCGGGCGAGTAGATGTACGCCGATGGACGCGATAGTTTGGCGGGCTGCGTGGCGTCGGGGGCGATCAGCGTCATGACGACCGTATCAGCGTCGGGCGCAGTTACCGATTCCCAGTTGCTCGTGCCGTGCGCCGGGAACATGTACATGCCTTCGACATAGGCGGGGTCTTCGGTGGCGGTATCGCGCGTCAGGCTGCGCACGACGGCTTCGGCGGTGACAGGGGTGCCATCGCTGAAGACGACGCCGTCGCGCAGATTGAAGGTGTAGACCAGCCCATCATCAGAGACCGTCCACGACTCTGCCAGCGCACCCACCGGCTGCCCAGTGCTGAAATCGACGCGTACCAGCCCTTCACCGATATTGTCCAGCACGTTGACCGAGCCGAAGCCCGTCCAGATACCGTTTTCGAGCGTGTCACCCATCGAGTCCGCCGCCCAGACAATCGAACCGCCTGTTTGCGGTTCCTGCGCCGAGACGAAGGAGACGGAGAAGACAAGCAGCGCGGCAATCAATAACACCCTGAAAGCAAGCAACTGACGACTCATAGAGATACTCCTGTACGTACTACTGAAACAGCCAACGATAGTGGAAAAGTTTAACCGGAGTGTAATGTTCGTAACAAGGTATGGGTTCGGACAATGTATACGATATAATGTTGTTAGTGATTATCGATTCTGAATGGCTGATTATGCTGGACGACCTCAGCCCGCGCGCACAGAAGCTGCGCGATGCCGGGCATAAACTCACTCACGCCCGTCTGACCGTCCTTGATGTGCTGGAAAAAAGCGGCGGGCATATCACCTCGACTGAATTGCTGGATCGCGTCAACGCCGTCGATTCAAGCATCGGGCGTGCCAGCGTCTTTCGCTGCCTCGACCTGTTCACGCGCATGTCGCTGATTCGCCCGACGTATATCGACAGCAGTGTGACGCCGACGTATGTGATGATGCCGGACGGACATCACCACCACATCATCTGTACGCAGTGTGCGGCGATCATCGAGTTTGAGGACTGCAAGCTGGGGGATCTGGCGCGCGAGCTTGAGCGGCGGCTGCACGTCAAGCTCACGGGGCATTTACTGGAATTCTACGGCTTGTGCGAACGCTGCGCGCAGGGGGCGTAAGCCCGTGGTTTTCTGAACTAATCCAACAATGCCAGAAACTCATCAACTGTGAGACCTGCTTGACGAATAATTCCGCGCAACGTACCGCGATCCAGCTCGCGATGATCCGGTACGACGACTGTACGCGCAGGTGGAGGTTCGTCACGGCGCATAATCATGTGGCTACCACGCTGCCTGTCCAGCACAAAGCCCACTTTTTCAAGTGCGCGGCGACATTCCTGACCGGAGATGACCGGCAGTTTATCACTCACAAAGTCACCAGGTACGACTCGTAGGTTTCTTCCGGTACGGGTTCATTGTGTGCTTCAAGCGACTCGATGTAGAGTGCTATCGCTTCTTTGATATTGGCAATTGCCTCGTCGTGCGTTTCGCCCTGGCTGATGCAGCCGGGCAGGCTGGGACATTCGGCAACCCAGTAACCATCTTCACCGGGATACATGAGAATTCTGCGTTCCATGTGTTTACCTTAGAATTTTCAATACCTCATCCAGCGACTCGTAGACGTGCGGTGTGATGCTTGGGAAGAGTGCCCGGTTGGCATAACGATCCGGCACGGCGACCGTGATCATTCCGGCGGCAGCGGCAGCGCGCGCGCCTGTGTGCGTGTCTTCAATGGCCAGGCACTCCGATGGATCAAAACCGAGGATACGCGCCGTCGTCAGGTAGACATCCGGCGCGGGCTTGCCCGCCGCCTCGTCATCGCAGGTGCGGCGGATGGGGAAGTGCGGCAGCCAGCCCTGGCTATCGACCAGCGCGTCGATGATCGACTGTGGCGACGCCGACGCAATCGCATGCGGAATGTTCTGCTCGATGACCCACTGCACCATCTCATGCGCGCCCGGCTTGGGCTGCACGCCTTTGGCGATCAGCTTGAGCATCCGCTCGTCGAGTTCACGTACCAGCGTCGGCACATCATCGCTGAAGTTGTAGTATGCCTTCAGCTTGCCCAACGCCTCATCCAGCCGCAGCCCAATCAGGTGTGAGCGCGCGTCGAGCGTGTATTCATGTCCGCGTGCCTCCACCAGGTCTTCCTCCGCCTGATGCCAGATGCCTTCCGAGTCCACGAGCGTGCCATCAAGATCAAAAATGATCGCCTTAAAGCTATTCTTCATCAGGTTCAAATGCCCTTTCGAGTGCGATACGCTGCTGCTCATGCTTGATGTGTACACCGTCTGTGCGTAGATACGATAACCCACGTTCAAAGACGGCTTGATGCGGCGTGCCGAGAACGCGCAGGTAGCCATGCAGTCCGGCTGCCAGCGGCAGGATCGGCGCAAGGGAATTGATGCTGACGAAGACTTCTGCTTCATCGCGCACCTTTTGCCGCGCGACCACGCCGCCGAAGCCGACAAACAGATCGACCACCGAGCGCGTCGCCAGGTCGCTCGCGCCATCGCCGATCATCATCCTGCGTCCGGTGCGGCTGCCCGCCAGCTGGCGCACAATCGTCGGCTTGCCGCTGGAGATCGTCAGCGGCCCTTCATTGTAATCGAGATACGTCTGATTGGTCTGCTCGCCGGGCTCGTAATAACGCCACCAATCGCCGGAAAGCTCATTGTATTCAAGTTCAACCGCGCGGATATGCTCCGGTTGTACGCCGAGTCGCGCGCCAAAGCCGCGCACAGGTTCCGCCAGCCCGCCGCTGATGATGAAGACCTGCTTGCCGAGGTACTTGAGTGCTGCGATGACCTCAAGCGCATCTGGTACGAGCGTTTCCCAGTAGCGTTCTTCGATTGCTTTCAACTGCCCGCGCGTTGGGCGGATCGCCTGCAAGCGTTTGCCGTAGACCTCGCTCAGGTCAAGATCGCCGTCCATCGCCTTTTGCGTCAGCACAGCGACGCGCTGCTCTTTGCCTTTGAAGCGCGCCAGTTCGTCAATACCTTCAATTGCAGACAGGGTGCTGTCGCAGTCGAAGAAGATCAGGTCATAGGTTGACCAGCGGATGTCATCAGTCATGATGATGGTGATGGGTCTTGTGTGAACGTCAGCTCAAACTGAATTGTACAGTGCGCTCGTAAGTATGAACAGAGCAATGACGCTTTGAAAACATGAACATACCATTGCATTTATTATCGCAAGCGATAAAATGCCGCATTACAATTTTGTTTTATCTATGTCGCAAGTCGGAGCAATCTCATGGCAAAAATCACCGAAATCGAAGGCATCGGTTCTGTGAATGCGGAGAAGCTGATCGGGATGGGGATCAAAACGGTTGAAACCCTGCGCGAAATCGGCAAGACGAAGAAAGGACGCGAGGAACTCGCACAGAAGACCGGGGTGCAGGAAAAGAACATTCTTGCGTGGGTGAACCGCGCTGACCTGTTTCGCGTGCGCGGTATTGGCGCACAGTATTCGGAGCTGCTGGAGCTGGCGGGCGTAGATACGGTCGTCGAGTTGAGCAAGCGCGTCCCCGCCAATCTGCATAAGAAGATGCTGGAAGTCAACATGGACAAGAAGTTGGTGCGCCAGCTGCCGACGGAGAAGCAGGTCAGCAGTTGGGTCGAGCAGGCAAAGCTGCTGCCGCGCCATGTAGAATACTAGCTGAATTTGCGAGCAAGGGGCTGAAGCCTCTTGTTCGGCAGCCTGGGCAAGCGTGGGGTTGTACAGGAGTGATTAGCATATATAGTTTGTATTTTGTAATGTAAAATATATTTGACATAAAGCCTGTCTAGGCTTACTCTGCGTATAGTAAATTTTACATAGAGTAAGGTGAACCAGACAGGTAATATCATGTCGTACCAGGAAAGACGCGCGCTCGTCTCCCTCATCAGCAGCATCGCGATTCCGGCGGTCTACACAGCGATCATGCTGCAACGTTACCCCGACGCCGAGCCGTATGCGCCGGAGATCTTCCACTACTGGGGATCGTTCTTCCTCCTATTGGTCGCGGTGTCAATCATCGCGCGCATCATCATCGCGATTGTCTTCAGCATCCTCAGCACCATCGCCACGCGCGAAGGCGAGCCAAAGATCATGGACGAACGTGACAGGCTAATCGAACTCCAGGCGAACCGCAACACAAGCTATATCTTCGGCGTTGGCGTCATGCTGGCGATGGGGGTGCTGGTCATCGGGCAGCCGCCCGCGGTCATGTTCCTGCTGCTCGTCGGCGCGGGCGTGGTTTCGGACATTGCGGGCGAAGTCTCACAGTTCTTCATTTATCGCCGGAGTTCCTGAAATGAAGAAGATCAATATCAGGAACAACGTCCGCAAGCTGCGTTTCGATCATCACGAGATGACGCAGCAAGCGCTGGCGGAGCAGGTCGGGGTGACGCGGCAAACCATCGTCGCCATCGAGAAAGGCAACTATTCACCCTCGCTGGAACTGGCGTTTCGCATCGCGCTGGTTTTCAACGTACCCATTGGCGACGTTTTCTGGTGTGAACCAGACGCATAAGGAGCAAACGCATGAAAGCAATTATCAGCACGCGCTACGGCGCACCGGATGTCCTGCAACTTCGCGACATTCCCAAACCCACCCCAAAGGACAACGAAGTCCTGGTCAAAGTTCACGCGAGCGTCGTCACGCCGTCCGACTGCGCCTTTCGTAAAGGCGATCCGTTCATCATCCGCCTGATCTACGGCTGGAACAAGCCGCGCCTTACCACGCAGGGCGTCGAATTCTCAGGTGTGGTCGAAGCTGTCGGCAAGGACGTAACCCGCCTCAAGGTTGGCGATCAGGTCTTCGGCATGAGTCCCCACAGCTTCGGCGCGCATGCGGAATACATGTGTCTGCTGGACAAAGAGCCGCTGACGCTTAAGCCGTCGAACTTGCCTTACGAAGACGCGGCGGGCATGGTGGATGGTCCTGTAACTGCCCTCAGCTTCCTGCGCGATAAGGCGAAGCTCCAGCGTGGGCAGCGCATCCTGATCAACGGTGCATCCGGCTCAGTCGGTAGTGCAGCGGTACAGATCGCCAAGCATTACGGCGCGCATGTCATTGGCGTGTGCAGCGGCGCGAACGTCGAAATGGTCAAGGCACTCGGCGCGGACGCGGTGATCGATTACACGCGCGAGGACTTCACGCAGGAGCGCGGTGCGTATGATGTGATCTTCGATGCGGTCGGCAAGAATTCATTCAGTCGCTGCCACCGCGCGCTCAAGCCCAAAGGCATCTACATGACGACTGTGCCAACGCTTGGTTTCCTGGTCGATCTGCTGCTCGCGGCGCTGATGGGCGGTGGCAAGAAAGCGATCTTTGCCACCGCCGGATTGGACGCAACAACCGCGCATCTCGAAGACTTGCGACGCCTGGTTGAAGCGGGCTCGCTGCGGGCGGTGATCGACCGCTGCTATCCGCTGGAGAGGGTGGCAGAGGCGCACCGCTATGTTGAAACCGGGCGCAAGCGCGGGAATGTGGTGATCACAATATAAGCGGTAAAATCCCTGTGTGTACTATCAGACAGGGATTGTTATGGACACAAACACACTGCTGGCGCAGCGTCAGCAGAAGGATGCCTTCTTCAAGCAGCACCCGCAGTCGCCGCTGACGCCGGAGCAGCAGGCGACGTTCACAGGATTGCGCTACTACCCGCCGAATGCTGAACTGGATTTGACGGTGGCGGTCGCTGTCTTTGACGACCAGGATGAGATCGTGGTTGAGACGACGACGGGCGACCAGCGCCACTATGTGCGCTATGGCGAGTTCCGCTTTACGGTGGATGGGCAGGAAGTGCGGCTGACGATTTACGAAGCGCCGCACGGCTACTTTCTGCCGTTCGTGGACGCCAGCGCCAATCGCGAAACCTATGGCGCGGGGCGTTACCTGGAACCGGAAGAACTGGCGGGCGGCAAGTTCCATGTCGATTTCAATCAGGCGTACAATCCCTACTGCGCTTATAATGACGGCTGGAACTGCCCGCTGACGCCATTCGAAAATCGCCTGAGCGTTGCCATCCGCGCGGGCGAGATGCTGCCAGAAGTGGAGAGCAAGTGATCCCACTGCGCTTTGACTACATCCCGTATCCGCTGTGGCGGCGAGACATGCCTGCGCCGCTGCGCCCGCTCGCCCGCACGCTGCTGCGTCCGTTCTACCCGCTGGATGCCGAGACGCAGCCGCCGACCACACCTGAAGCGCTGGCGGACTATCTGGCGCGCTGGCGGCTGCTGCCGCACGGCATGACGCGCGACGATGCCCGACGCGGCATCGCGGCAGACGACGCGGCGATTGCCCGCGCGCCGGCTTACCCGCCACCACCGCACAGCGCCCCGATCCGGCTGCCCGCACAGTGGGAGCCGATGGAGCGCATCCTGCTGACGTTTCCGGTGTTGTATCCGCCGTTGTGGGCGGCGCACGCACAAATGATCGCCGCTATTACGCCCGTGGCTGATGTGACCGTTCTCGTACCAGCGCAGGCGTGGGCGAGCGCCATTCGCTTCTACCTGCACACGCATGGCGTCCGCGACCTGAGCCGCGTCGAATTCCTGGAACTGCCAACGGATGACATCTGGGTGCGCGATTACGGTCCGTTCGTTGGGCAGTATGACGACGGCAATCAGGCGGTTGTGAACGCGCGCTTTGAACCGCTGGCGGCTTACCCTCAGGCACAGGATGACGCCGCTGCCGCGCGCTGGTCCGCACATGCTGAAGTGCCGATGCTGACGTTCGACTTCCTGACCGAAGGCGGCAACTATTGGTCGGACGGCGCGGGGACGCTGATCGTCAACGATGAGATGCTGGCACGCCACCCGGACATGACGCAGGCAGACATCGAGCGCAAACTGCGCGAGGCGTTTGCCTTTCAGAAGCTGATTGTGCTGCCGCGCCTGCTGCTTGAGGAGACGGGGCATATCGACCTGCTGTGCAAGCTGTGCGACGCACAGACGATTCTCCTCAACCAGCCGAACGGCGCGCTCAATGACGAGCGGCTGCGCGCAGCCGCCGACACGCTGCGCCGCGCACACAACGCGCAGGGGCAGCCATACACCGTGATCCCGCTGCCGTTTCCGCGCCTGTATTACAACTGGGGCATCTACCCCGTCTGGCGCAGCTATACCAACAGTCTGACGGTTAACGGGCGGGTGCTGGTGCCGATCTTTGGCGTGGGCGAGGATGCGCAGGCACTGGATAGTTACTGCCGCGCCATGCCGCAGCACACCATCATTCCGATTGACTGTCGGCTGGCAGCGAATGGCGGCGGCGCTGTCCACTGCCTGACGAAGGAAGTGCCAGCGGGGCGTTAAGGTCGTGGTTGCCACGCCCCACGCAGTCTGCTATGCTGGATGGTATCGTTCCGATCCATAGCGCAAAGGAGGCAACATCATGCCATCTCACAACCTGACAATCCTGCCGACACAGGTATGCCTGTCGGTTGCGCGCGGGAACGATGTGACGTAAATGCACATTCCGTAGAGGCGCAATATATTGCGCCCTACACACCGATTTTACCCCTCGCTCAACATGACATGCCGCGCCTGACGACCTCCGCGTGAGGTCATCGTTTCGTGCTGCCTGGGGTTCGCACCCCACCACCCACATCCGGCAATCCAAACGTCGCGACCTGATACCGACATCAGGAACAGCGCGGCGTCATGTCATGTTGAGGAAACGCATGTTGAATGCAGACGTTCGTAAGTTCATGTCGTATTACAAGCCGTACCGCCGCAGGCTGATCACCGATGTTATCTGCGCCCTGATCGTCGCGGCGACTGCGCTGATGCTGCCGTTGATCGCCGGGCACATCACCGGGACGATTGTGCAGTCCGATTCCCCCGACAGGTTGAGTCAAATCTACCTGATGGGCGTGTTGATGCTGGCGCTGGTGATCGTTCAGACGGTTTGCAACTTCTTCGTCGATTATCAGGGGCACATGATGGGGACGTGGATGGAGCGCGATATGCGCGCCGAACTGTTCGATCATTATCAGCGCCTGTCGTTCGGTTTCTATGACGAGGAGCGCACTGGCCAGTTGATGTCGCGGTTGGTCAACGACCTGCGCGCGATCTCCGAGCTGGCGCATCACGGACCGGAAGAAGGACTGATCGCGCTGCTCAAGTTCGTCGGCGCGTTCGTGATTATGCTGACGATCAATGTTGAGGTGACGTTGGCGATCTTCCTGCTCATGCCGATCATGGCCGTGTGGGCGCTGTACTTCAGCACCCGGCTGCGCGCCGCGCTCGAGCGCAGCAGCGACGGGCTGGCGAGCGTCAACGCCCAGGTGGAAGACACCCTGGCGGGTATCCGTGTGGTGCAGTCGTTCGCGAATGAGGACATCGAGCGGCACAAGTTCACGCGGGAAAACGAGCGCTTCGTTGCCAGCTGGCGCGAAGCCTACCGCAGCGAGGCGTACTTTTCGGCGGGCATCGGGATTTTCTCGCAACTGCTGACGATTGCGCTGATCGTCTTTGGCAGCGTCACGATTGTCGGCGGGTCGCTCGATCTGTCACAGCTGGTCACCTATCTGCTGTTCGTCGCAATTCTGATCGACCCGATCCAGAAGCTGGTCAATCTGGCGCGGCTGCTTCAAGAAGGCATCACAGGCTTCAGTCGCTTCCGCGAGATGATGACAATCGCGCCACAGATTGTCGATGCACCGGACGCCATCGAACTGACGACAGCACAGGGCAATATTGCATTCGAGGACGTCAGCTTCCGCTATCGCGATGAGCATAACGACGTGCTGCGCAGTATCTCGCTGGACATCCGTGCGGGCGAGTACGTGGCGCTGGTCGGGTCGTCGGGCGTCGGCAAGACGACGCTGTGTTCGCTCATCCCGCGCTTCTACGAGGTGAGCGCGGGGCGCATCCTGCTCGACGGCGTGGATATTCGCGACGTGACGCTGCGCTCGCTGCGGCGGCAGATTGGCGTGGTGCAGCAGGATGTGTACCTGTTTGCGGGGACGGTGGCGGACAATATCGCCTATGGCAAGCCGGGCGCGAGCCGCGAAGAGATCATGGCGGCGGCGCAGCGGGCGAACGCGCACAGTTTCATCATGGCGCTGCCGCAGGGCTACGACACCGACATCGGGCAGCGCGGCGTCAAGCTGTCCGGCGGGCAGAAGCAGCGCCTGAGTATTGCGCGCGTGTTCCTGAAAGACCCGCCGATCCTGATCTTTGACGAGGCGACGAGCGCGCTCGATAATGAGACGGAACGTGCGGTGCAGACGGCGCTGGACGCACTGGCGCACAACCGGACGACACTGGTCATCGCGCACCGGCTGACGACGATTCGCAATGCGCAGCGCATTCTGGTGCTGACAGAACGTGGGATTGAAGAGCAAGGTACGCACGATGCACTGCTGGCACAGGGCGGAGTCTATGCCGAGTTGTATGCGGTGCAGGCGCGGGTGTGAGGGGTGCTGATCTGGCAATCCCCCGCCACTTGCGGCATGATAGGCTTTTTTGCTGTCCTGCTGACGACCGAGATCGAGACGCCGATGCCCCATCGCCCCATCCCCATGCCCGACCAACACGCTTCCAACGCTGCCCTGCGCGCCATGATCGAACGGCGCAGCGTGCTGAGCGCGATGCAGGCATTCCACGCTGGCATGGGTGATGTCTTCCGCCTGTCACTGCCCGGCTTTAGCCCCGTCATCGTCGTCGGACCGGAGGCGAATCGCTTCGTGCTGGTGACGGCGAAAGACCAGTTTCACTGGCGCACGGACAGCGACCCGGTCGCACAGCTGTTGGGACACGGGATGCTGGTCGAAGATGGGCACATCCACGACGACGCCCGCGCGCTGGCACACCCTGCCCTGCACAAACGCGCGGTCGGCGGCTACCTGGCAGCGATGGCACATCACACTGATCGCGTCGTGCGTGCGTGGGCGGACGGCGCGACGCTCGACATGGCGGTTGAGATGCGCAAAATCACGCTCAACATTGTCATGGATACATTGTTCAGCATCGATTTCCAGCCGGAGATGACGCGCCTGTGGCAGCCGCTGCTCCGGCTACTCACGTTTATCTCCCCGGGTATGTGGATGATCGTGCCGGGCATCCCGCAGCCGGGCGTGCGCCAGGCTCGCGCGCTGTTCGATGACTACCTGTATCGCATCATCCGCGCCCGCCGCGCCGCGCCTGTGGGCGATGACCTGCTCGGCTTGCTGGTACGCGCGCCGGGGCTGACAGATGAGCAGGTGCGCGATCAGGTGATGACGATGATTGTCGCCGGACATGACACCATCGCCGCACTGCTGGCGTGGGCGACGTATATGCTCAGCCAGCACGTGGACGTGCAGGCGTGCGCACGGACAGAGGTGCTTGGTGTGCTGGGCGACGCGCCGCCGACGCTGGAGACGCTCGGCAAGCTGTCGTATCTGGGGCAGGTGATCGATGAGACGCTGCGGTTGTACCCGCCTGCGCATCTCGGCAATCGGCGCGCGATTACGGACGTGGAGTATGGCGATTATCTGCTGCCGGCTGGCACACGGCTCGGCTACTCGATCTACCTGACGCACCGCCACCCCGACCTGTGGACGCAGCCAGAGCGCTTCGACCCTGACCGCTTCGCCCAGCGGCATGTGCCGTTTGCGTTCGTGCCGTTCGGCGGCGGCGAGCGCACCTGCATCGGCATGAACTATGCGCTGTACGAGGCGAAGGTGGTGCTGGCGCGGCTGTTGCAGCAGGTGGAACTGTTGCCGGTTGGCGGGCGCGTGCGCGAAAGCATGATGGTGACGCTGCAACCACGCACCCGCGGCGGCGGCGCGTTCGTGGGGGTACGGCGCATATAGACAGACAGCCTTGAAGGGCAGGAAAAGTGCTTATTCAAGAGGTTAGAGAGGCAGAGACTAGAGGGATAAGATGAATCAATCGGAAGTCGAAGCGTTTGTAGAAAGTCTGGACAATGTGCAGCGCGAGGAAAACTTTGGGTATCAGTTTTTCTTCGTAGGCAATGACCATCGGCTGCCGTTTGTGACGATTGCCAATTCTGATAACGAGTACGACAGCGTTTCCAAACTTGATCGCGACGGCATTTTTCGCATCAACATTGGCGTCAGCAGGCAGACGTTTGACTCACTGGTTGGGCATCAATCGTCTGAAGCGGTTGACTATGCTCAACTGGATGCTTTCCTGCCGCATCCTGAGTATGCCAAACAGAACTGGGTCTGCATCCTGAAGCCGTCTGGAGGGAACATCGAGGCGACCAAGAACCTGATCATCGAAGCTCATTCGATTGCAGCGGCACGACTGAGCCGCAAAGCCAGAGATAGCGACTCCTAACTGAATACGGATTCTATGCCGTGTGCCGAATCTCACGGTAGTGGATGGCTGTTTCGCTTGTCGTTGTTGTCATCAGGAATGGTTCATGTCGCGATGGATCACCGACAAGCACAGCGATCACATCACTCACATGTTCCCTGCTATCGTCTTCAAATGTGTCTGACAGAATATCAACACGAAACTGAGTGCAGCCAAGTAATGTAACGTGAATATCTTGGGGTGCATCAGGATTATAGAGAAAAGTCAGATGGACACGCTGCTGCCAGTAATCCCACTCGATAGCTTTGAGCAGCACTGCACGCGAGGGTAGCTCCAGAAGGTCGAAAAATGCAAGTCTGTCCATGAAGATGCAAAGCACTCCAGCACACGCATTTATGTTTCACTCGCCCGCGCTTCCAGCGCTGTTTCCGGCTGCTCTTTCTTGTCGAGCGGCTTGGTCGTGCGCACGTCCGGCTGCCGCTTGACATGCACATTGCGAATACGCACGCCCTCGACCGACTCGATCCGCATCAGCAAGCCCGCCCGCTCCAGTCGTTCGCCCGGCTGCGGCACATGCCCGAACTGCTCATACAGATAGCCGCCGAGCGAGTCATGCTCGTCGGTTGGCAAATCGGCGTGCAGCACTGTATTGAAGTCATACAGATTGATGCTGGCATCGACCGTGAACTCATCATCGCTGATGCGCACGACTTCGACTGTTTCGGTCGTATCGTACTCGTCGCGAATATCGCCGACGATCTCTTCCACGATATCTTCGACCGAGATCACGCCTGCCGTGCTGCCGAACTCATCCACGACAATCGCCAACTGCGTGTTGGTCGTCTGAAATTCCCGGAACAGGTCTTCGGCACGTTTGGTTTCGGGGATGACATACGCCGGGCGCATCAACTCGCGGATCGTCTTGCGCTCCGCCTCGCCGCGATACCAGACCGCCAGCAGGTCCTTGGCATACAACAAGCCTTCAATGCGGTCGATCTCGTCGTCATAAACCGGAATGCGCGAATGCCCACTGTCGATGAACAAGCGCAGCGCTTCTTGCAGCGGCTCGTCAATCTCGACGGCGGTGATATCCAGGCGTGGCACCATGATCTCGCGCACCATCGTCTCGTCAAACTCCAGTACTGAGCGGATCATGGCGCGTTCGTCTTCTTCGAGCGCGCTGCCACGTTCGCTCTCTTCGACCAGATCGATGATCTCTTCCTCGATGATGTCCTTCGCCAGCGTTTGCCCACCTGTGATGCGCGTGATCAACGCTTCCAGACGGCTGAAGAGCCAGACAGCAGGCGCAAACGCCACCATCAACATGCCCATAATCGGCGCAAGTGCCAGCACCCATGCATCCGCATGAACGCGCCCCAGCGTATCCGGCAGGAGTTCGCCCACGACATAGCCGACGACTGCCAGCACGATCAACGCTGCCGGAGGCGAAAGCAGCACATTCTCGTCGTTCGTGAGGTACAACGGATAAATGCCAGCAATCGCCACACCCGCGAGCGCAAATTTGATCAACGTAAGGGAAAAGTGTTTGGTGATGGACAGGCGTACATGGGCATCCATCAACCGCAGCGCGGCTGCCGCGCGTTGGTCGCCATTCTCCGCCTCTTCGCGCAGCAGTGAGGAACGGCTGTGCGTCAAAGCGCTCTCGGTCAACACGACAGTGAAGTGGAGGATTACCAACCCCGCCAGCGTCAACCAGCTAATCGTACTGCTATCGTCCAAGGGTTCCTTACGCGGAGACTACCGCGCGTATTTAATCACTGCACATAAGTTTATCATGATGCAAACACGACTGGCAAGGTTTTTCGCTTTTCGATAGGTCGTGTTACACTGCTTCTCATGACAAAAGAACTACCTCTCACTGAGCCAATTGACCATGCCCACGCGCCGACGCCGCAAATTCGCTGGGCGCGTGTGGTGTCTGACCTGATCAGCCCGCCTGTTGTCTGGGCGGTGCTGGCATTCCCAATTGCCGCGCGTGCCGACGCCAACCCACAGCGGGCGCTGCTGTGGGCGGCGATTTACGCTGTGCTGGTGTGCATTGTGCCTGTGGTGTTTATTGCTGTTATGGTGCAGCGCGGGCTTATCACCGATATTCACATCAAAGTTCGCCGCCAGCGCATCATCCCGTTTATCGTCACGATTGTCTGTGCGGCAATTGCCTTTGTCGTGCTGCTGGCATTGCAGGCTCCGCTGTTGATCACGCTGTTTGCGCTGTTTAGCCTGCTGCAAATCGTCGTCATGCTCATCGTCACCACGCGCTGGCAGATCAGTATGCATGCCATGGCAATCAGCGGGGCGGTGGTAGCCGTGTTCGCGCTTTTCGGCGGACTTGCCGGGCTGCTGGTTTCGCCTGTCATCGCGCTGGTGGGCGCGGCGCGTATCGTCCTCAAGCGCCATACGCTGGCGCAGGTCATCGCGGGGGCATTCGTCGGCGGCGGGATGACGGCGCTGCTGTTCTTCCTGATTGTGCCGAACCTGCTCTAAACAATTACAAACCTCACCCCATACAAACGCGCTGTTACGGCGGCTGTGCGCCCCTCTCCATTGGAGAGGTGACAGGGGTGAGGTTATTGTTTCCGGACAGACCTGTCGGTATTACCCGCCGATGATCGGAATATCGACGTTGCCTTCGTTGCGCAGCAGCACGCTTTCCAACGCCAGCCAGCCGCGCGCCACCGTGCCGTCTTCGCACTGCACTTCAGCATAGAAGAAGTTCGCGGGCGACGCATCGCGACCCAGTACGGGATAGAACAAGCCGCCCTGTACCGTGCAGGCGAACGGCGCGGCGGTGGAAGGCTGCGTGTACAGCGGCGTGCCTGTGAAACCAACATACACGCTCGGCGCGGTCAGTTCGCCCAGCGACTCGACAACCGGAACCGCGCTCAGATCGCCGCGCAGGTACAGGAACGCGCTGTTAACCCAGCCGCGCAACCCGCCGACCTCGACATACCACCACAGTTCGTCACTGTCATCCGGCAGTTCCGCGTCGCTGCGTCCCAGCACGACCAAATACGTGCCACCATCGACAATGCCGATCACGCTATATTCGACGCCTGCGCCGGAACGCAGGAACAGATTGTCCGTGTTGACGATGGCATAGCCCGCCAGTGTGCCGACGACATCGCTCTCGTTGGTGGGGCGCGGCGGCACTTCGTTCAGACCGACCCCCTCGCTCACGCTGCCATCCGCTTCCGCCAGCAGCGGCAGCAGGTCGAGTTCGGGACCGAGCGCGTAGGCATTGGCAGCGCGTGGGATGCGGTTGCAGTTGCCGACGACCAGATATACCAGGTCTTGATCGAGGACATTTTCCTGGACGGTCGTGATCGACACGATCAGCGGGCTGAGGGTAGGCGCGTTTTCCCAGCGGAAGCTTTCACCCGCCGTGAAGCTGAAGCTGCTGTTGGTCGCGCCTGTGAGGGTACGTTCGTACAGCGGTACGCCCGCAGCGTCAGTCGCGCGGATGACGACGGCGGTATCGTCTTCAAAGTTGATCGTGCCGCCCTGCGTGGTGAAGCCATCGCAGGTGACGGTGATGGTGATGTCGCTGCCGCTGGCAGCGCTGGCAAAAGCGAACGGGAGCAAACACATGAGGCAAGCCAGGAACAAGGCAAAACGAACTGAAGGGGTCTTCATAAAAACGCGCTCCTGTGGACGGCTCAACTGACTCTATTGTCATCGAATTTCGCTGTTTGTGCCAAACGAATTTAGTGCGCTTGCCATTGCAGCCACCGTAGGGCAATCGTCAGGTGCACTTGCAATGAAGTTTGTTATATTGTGAATGTCTGCGAGGCGACTTCCCCACAACCTTTCAGACAGGCTTCCCCTGAAACCATCCGTCCCCATCCCCTGGGGACGTATGGCTTTAAACACCCATGCGCACTGCCAGCCAGGCTTCAATATCGGCAAACACGTCGCCCTGCTCCGGCTCATTCATGATCTCGTGGCGCAGCCTCGGATACAGCTTGAGAGTCTTGTCTGCGCTGCCTGCCAGCTCGTATGCCACCTGGCTGCCACTCGGCGCGACCATCTTGTCATCTGCGCCGTGCAGGATCAGCAGCGGAAGCCGAAACGATGGCAGCGCCGCCCGCACCCGCCCGGCAGTCGTGTTGATCTCCGTCCCCAGGCGAATGCGCATCGGCTGCTTCCACGTCAGCGGGTCGGCGTTAAACGCCGCTGGCACCGCCGGATCGCGCGACAGGATGTCCATCGAGCCGAAGGACAAGAACGGCACTTTCGGAATGACATTCGTCAGCACGTTCCCAACCGTCACCAGCAGCGGTGACACGTTGGCATCAGCGTTGACTGGGGCACCGCTGACGATCAGCCCTGCCAGTTCCGCCTGATGCTGCGCGGTGTACGCCAGGCTGATGAGCGCGCCCATGCTGTGACCGAGCATGAACAGCGGCAGCCCGGCATGGGCGCCTTTGACCTGCTGCACATAGCGGTGGAGGTCAGTGATGAACTGGTCGAAGCGTTCGACATAGGCGCGCAGCCCCTCGCTCTGCCCATGCCCGCGATGATCAATCGCGAAGACGGCATAGCCTTTGCCGACGAAGTACGCCGCGACATGACGGTAGCGCCCCAGATGTTCGCCATAGCCATGCACGAGCAGCAGCAGCGCTTTCGGTACGGCGTCTGGCAGCCATGACTCAGTGTGCAGCGTCAAGCCGTCGTGGGTCTGAAGAGAATGGGTCGTGTGGAGCATCAGGATTACTCGCAAGCGTGCTATCGTTTGTTCGCGATTTGTAATAGCGGTATCATTTACCCATGGGACTTTAACACTCTGACCAGGGGAGAACAACATGCAAAATCCGTCACAAAAGCCTGCACAGGGGTCGGGATTTCGCCTTGATGGGCGCACCATCCTGATCATCCTTCTTGTCATCGGCGTAATCTTTATTCTTACACGTCCGAACCAGGGCAATGCCCCTGCTGAGCCGACGGCGACGACCGTGCCACCCGCCGCCCAGGAAGACCCGATTGTGGCGGGTGGCGTCGAACTGGGGGAACTGGTGGCGTCTACGAGTGTTGACCGGGATAGCTGCCCGACGGAGCCAACCTCGCGCTTTGATTCTGACGATACGATTTATATCGCCACAGAAGAAAGCTTCATCCCGGCAGGGACGACCGCCTATGTGCGGCTGTATCGCGGCAACGAAGCGGTCGAGGACACCGACGAAATCAGCGCTGACTCCGACATGACGACCTGCGTATTCTTCGTCTTTGAAAACGACGAGGGCTTTGAAGAAGGGGATTACGAAGCCGAACTCTTCATCAATGGCAATTCCGCTGGCTCTGTCTCGTTCACGGTGCGCTAAAGGAGAAATCTGATGCAAATTGATATTGTGACGCTGTGCCTGTTCGCCATTCTGGTCATCGTCGCGTTCATGTTTATGTCGCGCATGATGGGGCAGGGGCGCGGTTATCCCGGTGGACGTAGTGGCGGCATGGGTGTCCCCCCACGCGGACCCAACCGCCCGCAGGTAGATGACCCCGATATTCAATCGCGCGGCGGCTTTGGCGATCAACCGTCGTCACGCGGCAGCGGCATGAGCAGCGGTAGTCGTAGCGAAAGCGGCGGCAGTGCCAGCGCAACAGGCACACCCGGCAGACAGGGTGGACCGCTGTTCCCGACGCAAAACGCACCGTCGCGCCGTGATAACGACGATGATGATAGTTCCCCCGCGCGGCGCGCAGGAGGCTTGTTCGGTGATCGGGATCGCGACAATGATCGCGGTGACGACCGTCCGGCGCGGAGTCGTGACGATGGTCCAGCGGACGACCCCGACATTGAGTCGCGCGGTGGCTTCGGTCGTCCGAAGTAGAGATTATGCCAACCACGCACCGAGTCTGGGTGTACGGAGATAACGTCAACACTGACGTAATTTTCCCCGGCAAGTACACCTACACATTGAAGACGCCGCAGGACATCGCCGCCAAAGCGCTCGAAGACCTGGACCCGACCTTTGCCAGTCGCGTCCAGCCCGGCGACTGCATCGTCGCCGGGCGCAACTGGGGCAACGGCAGCAGCCGCGAGCAGGCAGTGACCGCGCTCAAGTTCTGCGGCGTGCGCGCTATCATCGCTGAGTCGTTCGGCGGCATCTACTTTCGTAACTGCATTAATCAGGGCATCCTGCCCGTCGTCTGCGCGGGTGTGCGCGCCGTCGTCCAGACGGGCGACATGCTGGAAATCGACATTGACGCCGCTGTAGTGCGCGCTGGCGGGCAAACCTTCGCCTTTCCGCGTCTGTCACCGTCCGTCCAGGCGATCTACGACGCGGGCGGGCTGGTGCCGATGTTGCAGCGACGGTTCACATCCTGAACCCCACTAACCCTCATCCCCTAACCCCTTCTCCCTCAGGGCGAAGGGGAAAAAGACTTCTTTAAGTCCCTCTCCATGAGGGAGAGGGATTTAGGGTGAGGGTTCGCACTTTAAGGACAAAGTACTGTGTTAACCGCCTGGCGTTCGCCGGGAATGCGATCGTTATTGCTGGTCGCGTTCGGACAGTTTATTTCGATTACAGGCAGCGCGATGACGCGTTTCGGGTTAAGCGTGTGGGCTTGGGAGCAAACGGAGCAGGCAACCGCCTTGGCGTTGGTCAACTTCTTCGGCGTGCTGCCGCTGCTCCTGCTGAGCCCGGTTGCCGGGGCGCTGGTAGACCGCTGGAATCGCAAGCTGACGATGATGCTCAGCGATCTCGGCGCGGGTGTGGCGACGATTGGCATCTTCATTCTCTTCAGCGCCGGGCAGCTCGAAATCTGGCATCTATACGTGGCGGCGTTCATCAGCGGCGCGTTCGAGGTCTTCCAGTGGCCCGCTTACTCCGCCGCCATCGCGCTGATGGCTCCCAAAGCGCAATACACGCGCGCCAACGCGCTGTTCGGGCTGGCGGAAAGCGCGGCGACCGTCCTCGCGCCCAGTCTGGCAGCGGCGCTCTTTGTGGGTTTGACGCTGGGCGCACAGCGCATCGAGATCGGCTTGCAGGGCATTCTGCTCATCGACATCATCACGTTCAGTGCCGCCATCGGCACGCTGCTGTTGATCCATGTGCCGCAGCCGGCACGCTCGCCAGAGCAGGCAGCAGTGCAGCCCAACCTGCTGCACGAATCGATCTTTGGCTTTCGCTACATCTTTTCACGCCCCAGTTTGCTCGGTTTGCAACTGACGTTTATGTCGTGCAATCTGTTCACGGCAGCGGCTTTAACCCTCATTACGCCGCTGATCCTGTCGCGCACGGGCAACGATGAACAGGCGCTCGGCATTGTCCAATCGATGGTCGGCATTGGCGGCATCCTCGGTGGCTTGCTGCTGACCGCGTGGGGCGGACCGAAGCGTAAGGTGATCGGGGTGCTGGGCAGTTGGGTCGTCTTCGGTGTCGGTTGCCTGCTCCTATTCGGCGTTGGGCGCGGGCTGCTCGTGTGGGTCATCGCCTCGCTGGTGAACGCGCTCACTGCCCCGATCATAAATGGTTCCAATCAATCAATCTGGCAGTCGAAAGTACCTCCAGATATTCAAGGCAAGGTCTTCAGTATCCGCCGCTTGATCGCGTGGTTCGTCAACCCCATCGCCGCGCTGATTATTGGACCACTGACAGACCAGGTGGTGGAGCCAGGCTTTCGTGATGGCGGTGCGCTGGCGTCAGCGTTCGGCTGGCTGGTCGGGACAGGACCCGGCGCGGGCATGGCGTTCATCATGGTGCTGTGCGCACTGGGGATTGTGCTGGTGTGCCTGGTTGCATGGAACACCCGCGTGATTCGCGACGCCGAAACGCTGCTGCCGGATCACGATGCGATGAGAAGTTAAAGCGTAAAGGACGCAAAGATGACACACACCCTCACCCTCATTCCCGGCGACGGCATCGGGCAGGAAGTCATTCCGGCGGCGGCGGATGTGCTGAACGTCTGCGGGCTGCCGCTGCGCATCCAGTACGCAGACGCCGGCTGGGCCACGTTCCAACGGCAGGGGGATGCGCTGCCCGCCGAAACGCTGGCGTTGTGCCAGGGCAGCGATGCGATCCTGTTCGGCGCGACGCAATCGCCGATGGAGAAAGTCGCGGGTTATCGCAGCCCGATCTTGGCGCTGCGCAGGCACTTCGACCTGTTCGCCAATCTGCGCCCAGCGGTCGCTGACGGCATTGACATGCTGATCGTGCGCGAAAACACCGAAGGGTTGTACAGCGGGCGTGAGCATGTCGAAGACGACGGCGCGACCGCCATCGCCGAGCGTGTCATCACCCGCCGCGCCAGCGAACGCATTGTGCGCGCTGCCTGTGAGCAGGCAATGCAGCGTCGTCGTACACTGACGATTGTCCACAAGGCGAATGTGTTGAAAGAAACCTGCGGCTTGTTCCGGCGCGCGGCGTTCGATGTGACGGCTGGCTATCCTGACCTGACGGTCGATGAGATGCTGGTCGATACGGCGGCGATGCGCATGGTGCAGGATCCGGCGCGCTTTGATGTCATCGTCACGACCAACCTGTTCGGGGACATTCTGAGCGATCTGGCAGCCGGTCTGACAGGCGGGCTAGGCATCGCGCCGAGCGCTAACATCGGCAGCGGGCATCCGGCGGTGTTCGAGCCAGTGCATGGCAGTGCGCCGGACATCGCCGGAACCGGTGTTGCCGACCCGCGCGCGGCGATTTTGAGCGCCGCAATGCTGCTTGACTTTATCGGTTATACAGACATGGGCGCACGACTGCGCGCTGTCACCTACGCCACGCCGCACACAGGCAGCACGCGCGAGACGACGGAACGGATTGTTGTGGCGCTTAATCCGGTTCCGCCAGCGTCGACAGCGCCGTGACCTCGGACGCGGCAGGTGCGTCGCTCGGTCGGCTCAGATAGCGTTCCTTGATCTTGCGCGGTCCGCCCACCGTCGCGAACAGGATGACGCCCATGCTGACGGCATAAACCGAACCCGCCGCGATAATGCGAATAAGTACAGGCTGATCTGCCAGCAGATAGAGCGCAGCCGCCATCACCCCGCTGGCAAGCGTTGCACGCCAAAAGATCGGCAGCGGATTGAGTGTGATCTTCATCACACGCCACACGACGATACTGTGCATGATGAAATCTGCGATGTTCAGGAACAGGAAGACAAATGCCGCACCGAGCGAGCCGTAGTTGATGATCGCGAACAGGTTGCCTGCCAGACTGAGGACGGAACTGACCGTAACGATGCGCAGGTTGTAATGCTCGTTCTTACTGGCATAGAGCATGTAGCCGAGAATGTTGACAATCGAGCGGAAGATTAACGACCCGGCAATGATTTGCAGGTATAACCCCGCTTCGGCATAGCTTTCACGCCCGAAGATGAAGACCAGCAAATCGCTGGCGACAAACACGAGCCCCACCACCGCCGGAATACTGATCCACAGCAGCAGTTCTGCCAGCCGTTCGGCACCGATCTTGAGCTTGTGGTAGCCTGGCTCTACCATCCGCGTCATCACGGGCAGCATACTCCCGACCAGACTGGTGATGATGAGCAGCGTTGGCTGGAACAATTGGTAGGCACTGCTGTAGAGACCGACGCGACTTTCACCACCCACCAGCGAAATCAGGTACAACTGCATCGTCGCCAGCACCGCCACGACCGCATCAATACCGAAGAAGGACGACGTAGCGCGGGCGAGCTTCTTGATCTCCGACCACTGCGGGCGAAATTCCGGTCGCGCCACGAAACGCAGCATCAGCCCCCACTCAATGAGCGCGATCAGGATATAGGCGATGACCTGAATAGCGATGACGTGGAACAGGTTGCCGCCATTGTTCAGCACGACGAAGACAGCGGCAATGTTAATGACGTTCATCGGCGCGTTGATGAGAAAGACGAAGTGCATCTTCTCTCGCCCGATGAACGTGCCTTCCAGCACCATCATCATCGTGTACGGGAAGATCGTCACTGCCATAAGCAGAATCGCGTTACGCGTCATGTCGGCATAGCCAGACGCAATCGTCACGACCAGGAATGCCAGCCACATCAGCGCGCTCGTCCCCAGTACCATTACGGTGCCGTTGACGAGGTAGCTTTCCGTCTTCTGCGGCTGTCCGCTGAGTTCGCGCGCGATGAACCAGCGCACGCCCAGCCCGGCAAGGCTGTAGCCGAGAAAGAAGAACGTCTGCTGCGCCAGCGCCATCTGCCCCATCGAAAATTCACCGAGGAAACGCGCTACCAATACATAGAGCGCGAAGCTGGAGGCACGATTGGCAATATCGCTTCCGAGGATCGAAAGCATGTTGCGGACGATGACGAAGATGCGGCTTGGCTGGCGCTGCGGATCATCAACGGCGATTGTGGTCACTGAAGTTTCTCTCATCGGTGGCTATAAGACTCCTTAAGGGTAGTTGCAATGCCTTACAACCACATATCCTCGACCCCATCATAGCATTACAATCGTTTTCGCGTTGTGGGTGACTCGCATCAAAAGTGTATGGGTTTTTGACGCAGAGGTGCTGAGTTGAGGAGATGTAGAGAGGGTGATGCAAGGGCGACCCACCGGGTCGCCCTTACAATTTTTCTGCGTTAAAGGTACTATTTCAGACCGGTGTTGGCGATGCCTTCGACGAAGTAACGCTGCGCCAGGATGAACAGGACCAGCGGCGGCAGAATGGCGACCGCCGCGCCCGTCAGCATCAGGTTCGGCTCGCTTTGCGCCGCGTTGCGCAGCTGGTTCAGGGTCAGCGTCACGACATGGTTGGGTGTGTTGCCTTCGCTGATGATGACCAGCGGCCAGATGAAACTGTTCCACGCATACAGGAAGGTGATGATCGCCTGTGTTGCGATTGCCGGACCGCTGAGCGGCACGAACACGCGCCACAGTATCCCGAAGCGACTCAAGCCGTCCAGTTGCGCGGCTTCTTCCAGTTCCTTTGGAATCGTGATGAAGAACTGGCGCATCAGGAACGTCCCATATGCTGTGAAGATCCAGGGCAGAATGAGCGCCACAAGATGATCCTGCCAGCCGATGATCACCATCAACTGGTACAGCGGGATGATCAACACGACAAACGGGATCATGATCGTGCCGAGGTAGACCAGGAACACGGCATCACGCCCACGGAAGCGCATACGAGAGAAGGCATAACCGCCGAGCAGCGACGTTGCCACCTGCCCGAACGTGACCAGGAACGTCACCAGCGCTGTGTTGATGAGCGAGCGGTCGAGGTTGCGCAGTTGCAGCACGGAGGCGTAGTTGTTCCACTGGAAATCGAGCCGTTCGACCTGCTCGGTCGTGCGTGGATTGCCATATGCCTCGAAGGTCGGGTCATTCGGATCGACAAAGCGTGCCAGCCCGCCACGATACGCTAGCAGCAGTTCCTGCGGACCGTCCGCTGTTGGCACAGTGAAGACCTCGTAGCTGTCCGCACCGACGGTGACTTCGCGCCCGGTTTCGGTCGCTTCGTCAATCGGTACCTGGACGACGATTTCGCTTTCGCGCGCATTCTCCTGATTGATAAGGGCTTCGGTCGTGAAGAAGCCGAAGCGCACACTGTCGCCGCTGTCAACCACCTGTCGCGTCACGCCATCTTCCGTCAACACGAACAGCGGTAACTGCTGCCCGTTGTATTCTGCCGTGACAGGCGAATACGGCAGCAGGCGCGGCGGCGAACGGAACACATCCGTCGCCGTCTTGAGCGATGTGAAGACCATGTACAGGAACGGAAAGAGCATGATATAGGCGATGAACGTCAGCGCGATATAGACCGCGATGCGCGTCGTCCAGAGCGTAATCATTTCACGACGTTCGCGCTGCGCGGCGAGCGCGGCGTAGTCGATGGTTGTTTGAGTCGTTGCAGTCATCATCAACTCCTTAGTCCGAATACGCCGACGAGCGGTTGCTGAGGCGGAACTGAATCAGCGTGACGATGAAGATGACGCCGAACAGCAGCCAGGCGGTGGCGCTGGCATTGCCGAAGTTGAAGCGTTCAAAGCCTTCTTCGTACAGGTAGTAGACCGTCGTCAGGCGTGCGTTGTCCGATGTCGCCCACAGCAGCACATACATTTCGCTGAAGGCCTGCAAGCCGCTGATGAGCGTCGTCACGAGGACGAAGAACGTCGTTGGCGCGAGCAGCGGCAGTGTGATGCGTAGGAAGCGCGTGACCGGACCCGCGCCATCGACCTTGCCCGCTTCCATCAGTTCGCGCGGTACTGCCTGCAAACCCGCCAGGAAGATGACGGCGTTGAAGCCGACGACTTGCCATGCCGCCATGATGACGACAGCGAACAGCATCACGTTCGGGTCGCTCAGCCAGTTGACTTCCAGTCCGGGGTTGAAGAAGCGTAGCGCCGCGTTGACGAAGCCGATGACCGGATCGTAGAGCCACTGCCAGATGAGCGCGACGCCAACGACGGCGGCAATCGACGGCAGGAAGAAGACCGCGCGGTAAAACTGCATACCCGGTATCTTGGAATTGAGCAGCAGTGCCAGCAGCAGCGCCGGCACGACGCCGAGCAGCAGCAGCATGAAGCAGTAGCGGAAAGTGTTACCGAGACTGATCCAGAACATGGGGTCGAAGGCGCTGACGACGAGCTTGTTCGCGCCCAGACTGATTTCCGCGACCTGACCGTAACCCTGAGGCAGTGTGGCGCGTACATCCGCCGCCACCGTCTGGAGGTTCAGGCTGAGCAGCTCACCATAGTTTTCAAAGCCAACCCATTCCGCCGGACTGATGACGTTGTAATCAGTAAAGCTGAGATAGAACGAAAGCAGCAGCGGCATAGCGAAGAAGAGCAGGAAGTTGACGAAGTTTGGCATCAGGAACAGCCAGCCCTGCCAGCTTTCGCGCTCGGCAATTGTTTCGTTGAACGTATAGCCGTTGCGCACCAGGGTCAGCCCAACTGCCAGCATGATCGCGATAATCACAAATGTCACCAGTGACAGTGGTTGGAAGAATGCCTCCGCCAGATCGCCCAGGGAGGTGAGTAAGCCGTTATTCCACAGGATAACGATCAGCGCCAGCATCATAATGCCCAAGCCGACTCGGGGTAGCCATTCCGCAAGATCGCTGCTGGGGTTCTGCTTGCCGCCCAGCCAGACCAGCACATAGCCGATCGGGAAGCCGAGCAGCCAGGGAGCGTTGCGCCACAAGCCCTCTGCAAGATTATCCAGACCGAGATACAAGCCGAGAACATTGCCGAGATAGAGCAAACCGAGCGCGAACAGGAAGAAATTGAGGAGCATCGCCAGCAGGCGACCACTGTTATTGAGCTGGAATATCCAGTAGGCACTGGCGAACGCGCCGAATGCGCCGATGCCCATCAGCACCATGATCAGCCAGCGGACGACATCGCCCAGACGCAAGATCTGGTCAATTGTCTGGTTCGTGCCTGCCAGCGCGGGTAAGTTCCAAACATGTGTAATGCCAAAGACCAGACCGATGCCGAGGATGATTTGCCAGACGGCGATGAGCATGATGGTGGGTGTCATGCCCGCGCGGGTGCTGCTGGCAGGCAGCCCGGCTGCCTGTGTTGTCGTTGCCATAAATAAGTCTCCTTTTAGTACCAATTGTGAACAAGGGGCTTCAGCCCCTTGCTACAACAAGGGGTTGAAGCCCCTTGTTCGGAACAGCCCGGATAAGCAAAGAGGCGGAGCATACACCCCGCCTCTGCACCATTCTACCGTGGTTGTGGCTTACATGCCGCTGCTCAACAGCGGGTTGAGCTGGTCACAGATGCCTGCCGTGAAGTCTTCAATGCTGATTTCACCATTGATGACCTTGGTGATTTCGGCGCTGGCGACTGCATCGTATTCACCGAAGTTACCTGCCCACAGAGGCTGTTCCGCAACAGCGTAGTTGGCGAGCGCGTTGGTGAACGCTTCGTTGTTCTTGCCCGCGGTGATTTCCGCGTTCAGGAAGGCTGCGACTGCATCTTCACCGGCGCGGCTGGGCAGGTTCGCACCCAGTGCCGTCACCTGCGACTGCGATTCAACGCTGGTCAGTTCCTGCAGGACTTCCCAGACGGCTGCCGCACGTTCCGGATCGCTGATGCTGTTGACGTTAACGACATACGCGCCCCAGAACAGCCAGTTGCTCTGACCATTCGGACCCGCGGGGACTTCTGCGTAATCCCAGTTGAATTCCGCCTGAGCGACGGTGTTCGGGGTTGCCCAACGACCGTTCAGGAACATGCCGACGTTGCCGGCGATGAAGGGCGGTTCGCTGTCCGTACCGAACGGAACGGCTTCACCCGTGCCGTACAGGTCAACCAGGAATTGCAGCGCTGCCGCTGTGCCTTCGTTGTTCAGACCGCACTGGGTACGGTCTTCATTGAAGTAACCGCCGCCCGCCGAGTTCATGAACAGCCACCAGTTCGCCCACCATGCATTCATACCGAAACCCGCGACATCATCACCGAGTTCGCCGATGGCGACGACGGTTTCAGTGAAGGTTTCCCAGTTCCAGTTACCTTCCGCCAGTAGTTCGGCGGGGGTGGGGATACCGGCTTCTTCAAACAGGTCGAGGTTGGTGTAGAGCGCGAACGACGATGCATCGCGGGGCAGACCCCACAGCGCGGTCGAAACATCGCTGGCCATGGCGGTCGGGTCGTAGGTCAGTGCTTCGACCTGCTGCGAATAGAAGACGTTGACATCGAAGTCGGGGTCAGCAGCTGCGAGTTCGGCGAGGTTGGCAATCGCGCCTTCGCTGAATTCACCTGCTGCCGCGTCCCAACCTGCGAAGGTTGCAACATCCGTGCCGGGGATCCAGAAAATGTCGGGGGCAGTACCCGCCGCGACTTCCGTCAGCAGCGTTGCCTGGTAACCGGCGGTCTCCGTACCACCTGCCTGATATTCGAGCGTAATACCTTCGAGACGTTCGTCAATGCTGTTGCTGAGCGCGGTGTAGACATCGATCTCAGCCTGGTTATCCGGGCGGGTGCGCCAGGTGATGACGATGTCATCCTGCGCGCTGACGAGCGACACGCCCATCGGCACAATCAGAATGACGAGCAAAAGAACTGCTGTCAAAATACGCTTGGACATTTGGGAAAACTCCTGCACATTGCAGAGACACTATTGGAGTGGAAGAACATGGTTGTCCTTCCGTAGGCGCATACAATATCACAAAGTAAGGAAATGTCCAGCGCAATCTTGGCGACCTTGTGCAGAAGCGCCAAAAATGTTGTGCAGGCTGTTGGTGAGGTTTTTCAGGCGTGACGCCCGTTGCTGTGATGCCCGTTGCTGCGCGCGGTCAGCTGCGTAGACGCCACAATCTGGTCAATCAAGCCATACTCCAATGCCTGCTGTGCGCTCAGGTAGACATCGCGGTCGGTGTCGCGCTCGATCGTCTCAGGCGATTGCCCGGTGCATTGCGCCAGAATGTCGCGCAGTCGGTCTTTGAGTATCTGGTAGTGCCTGGCGTGGATCACGATGTCGCTCGCCTGTCCCTGTGTGCCACCCAGCGGCTGGTGCAGATGCACAGTGGCGTGCGGCAGTGCGGTGCGCATTCCGCGCTCGCCCGCCGCCAGCACCACCGTACCGAAGCTCGCTGTAATGCCAACGGCGGTCGTGGCGACAGCAGCTCTGATCTGCTGCATCGTGTCGTAAATCGCCATGCCCGCGTACACTTCGCCGCCCGGCGAATTGACGTACAACTGGATCGGGCGCTCCGAGTCCTCACGGTCCAGGAAGAGCAGCTGCGCCACGATCAGGTTGGCGCTTTCGGCGTTAATCTCTGTCCCCAGCATGACAACACGCTCTTTCAGCAGCAGCGAATAGATGTCGTAGGCGCGTTCGCCCATGCTGCCACGCTCTACAACCATCGGTATCAGGTTTCTCACGTTACATCCTTTCAAGCAGGGGCGACGCGACGGGTCGCCCCTGCATACCCGTCACGACACTACATTCCCACATAACTGCGCAGAATACCCATCGGCATCGTCATAACATCCGACTGTTCGTCGTCCAACATTGGCATGTCCGTGGGCAGACCGCCCATCTGATTGAAGAATTGTTCGATCAACGGCTGTGCGGATTTCAGGCGTTCGCGGGCGTATTGCAGGCGCTTCTTGACGGTCGTCAGCGGCAGTTCGAGCGATTCGGCAATCTCCTGCTGTGAATAGCCAGCGAGATAGAACAGCTCGGTTACAGAACGCTCGTGATCTGGCAGTGCCCGTACCGCCTGGCGCACGCCTTCGTGCAGCGCATGATCGTCGTAGATGAGTTCCGGGTCATCCGTCGCTGTGCGTGCGTCTTCTTCCTCCAGCGGGCGCAGTTCCGGTGTGGCACGGCGTGTCATCCGTATGCATTGCGACAGCACGATTCGCCGCAGCCAGGCGGGGAAGGCACGGGCTTCGCGCAGGTCGCCAATGCTCTGATGTGCGGCGATGAACGCCTCCTGTGCGGCATCCTGCGCAAGGTCAAAATCGCCCAGCGTGGCATATGCCCACTGCACCGACGCCATCCAGAAGCGGTCGATCAACGCGCTGAATGCCGCGTCTGCCGCCCCCTGTTCGCCTGTTTGCGCCTGTTCTACCAGCGCTTCGTAACTGTCCATCGCGTCTCCTCGCCGAGCATGTCTATACCTATAGAGCCACATTTGCAGCAAAAGGTGACAATTTAGCGGTACAAAGGGGACGGGGGGAGGTCAATCTGCCCGTGTTTAGTCGCGTCTGCGGTCGTATACGCACGGTACGCCGAGCATCTGCGCGATATGCAAGCCGAGCGCCTGCAAGCCTGTGCGTGTCGCATCTGGCGTCAGCACTTCCAGCACATCACCATAGGCGCTGTCTTCGTCCGCAACGCCTTCCAGTTCAATACTAGCCTGATGCAGCAGGTGTTTGAACTTGCCCTCTGCCAGGCGCAGGTTCAGTTCACCATAGGGCACCACCTGTGTCCCGTTGCGGCGCGGCTTCTGCATCCGCTGTGTGACATAGATCGCGTTCAGATCATCGCTTTCGTAGCGCCAGCGGTCACGCCCACCCCGCTGCCCGCGTATCGCTTTCGCTTCGGGATGCACAATGATACGGTCAATGCTGTACCCCGGCGTGAGCAGTGACCAGACCGCCGCAATCAGCAGGATAACCCCAGCCGCCAGCCCCAGATAAGGCAAAAACTCTGGGCGCGGGAGCGCGATACCGCTGGTCAGCGTTAGCCCGGACAGTGCGAAATAGATGATCGAAAGCAAACCATACCAGAGCGCGCGGCTGCGCCTGGCGTTGCGGACTTTGGGCGCAAGCGTCAGTTCGATCTGTCCGGCATCGGTCTTGCCGACGCTCCACAAATCAATCGTATCGGGGAGTATGGGCAAGGGGAGAAGTTTGGGCGGGGGTGGTGCGACGGGTTCGACCGGGCGTGGCGGTACAAAGTAGAACGGGCGCTCCATCATGTCCGCCAGCGATTCGCCGGCGCTGCGCGCGGTGCTGCCGAACAGTTCGCCGTTGGGGTCGGGCCAGTTGACGATCTCGCACCAGCGGCTGCCGCGCGGGCGCGCCAGTTCCGGTTCCAGCAAGAATCCCAGATGCCATGCTTCGTCCTCGTTCGACCAGCCCAGCACAACGCGCTGAATGTACTGTGTCGGCAGCATCCCTGTGTCAGGCAGTCGGCGCGTATTGCCGAACGACGGCATATAGCGAACGGGCTCACCCGGTGTTGCTTCAATCAGTGCGCGGCTGTTATCGGCACCATTGGCGGTCAAGCGCCAACTGTTCGGCTGGATTTCGATCGCGAGGTTGCCCCCGGCGGAGATGCGATTCATGTGTGGCACTTTGCCGTTCGTTGTATCAACAATCAAACCCATTCCCAAGTCTAATCGACAATCGGCTTAGTGACAATGGGATAGGCGCGCCATGCCGTGTGGTGAGCCAAATGTAGACAGCACTACACCCCAGGCGGGCATTTTTGTGTTATGATAGACATTAATCGATACACACCCGTGTAATCCTCAGGATGAACGATGTCTGACGACGGGCAGTTGCTTTGGCGCATCAACAATGAATATCGCCTGCGTTTGACGAAGGCACAGAATACGCTCAATCTGCTGGTGCAAATCCTGCAACTGCGCACCGATGAGTCGTATGATGTGCTGGACGGTTTGTACACGGCACAGCGTCATCTGGCGGCGATGAGTGAAGCGCATCGCGCCTGGCGTTACCGTCACTATTATGATTCCAGCGACGAGCGCCGCATGGTGCAGGATACGCGCAGCATCGAACGCGCGTTAGCGGCATTCAGCCGCATGTACAGCCCGCAGCAGCACCTTGTACATGAGATTTGGCAGAGTATGAACCTGCTGTCGCGCCCCGCCGCCTTTCTGACCAGCGTCCCCAACGGCGACCTGTGGGAACTTAACCTGCATTCGCTGACCGATCTTGCGACCTTTGACCAGTTCATTCAGGTCGTCGTGAGTTAACTTCTACCCGTTCATGTATCACCAGGAGAGCGAAGATGCCCGCAATTGGCGAGATGGCACCCGATTTTGAGCTGCCCAATCAGGATGGCAAGACGATCAAGTTGAGCGATTTTCGTGGCAAGAAAGTCATTATGTTCGCCTTCCCCAAGGCAGATACCCCCGGCTGCACAACTCAGGCGTGCGGCTTCCGCGACAGCCTGCCAAAGCTGGAACTCGACGGCGTGGTGGTGCTGGGCATCAGCAACGACGAACCGAAGGCGCTGCTGAAGTGGAAGCAGAAGCAGAACCTGCCCTACGACTTGCTCTCCGATCCCGATCATAAGGTGCTGGAAGCATGGGGCGTGTGGGTGGAAAAATCGATGTACGGCAAGAAGTACATGGGGACGCAGCGCTCCCACTGGGTCATCGGTGAAGATGGCAAGTTTATCGACGTGCAGCCGAAAGTTTCGCCGGAAGACAGCGTGAAGCTGGCGGTGGCTGCGGCGACAGGGAAGTAATTGCGCATTGTTTAGCGCAGGTGCGGAGAGACGCAGAGCAATTGAGCTCTGCGCTCTCTCTGATACCGACCCCGTAACTCAACAGCCTCACGCCCGCAGCGCCGCGCCCAACTCGCGCTCGACCGCCTTGACGATCTTCGCGTGTGTCGATGCGGCTTCCTTGTCGGTCAGCGTGCGCTCGTCGGTCTGGTAGACCAGGCTGTACGCCAGGCTCTTGTGACCAGCAGGCACAGGCTCGCCCGTGTACACGTCGAACAGCCGCGCGTCCTTGAGCAGCCCGCCGCCCGCCTTGCGAATAACCGCCTCTGCCTGCGCTGCCGTCACCTCATCTTTGACGACAAAGGCGATGTCTTGCAACACGGGCGGCGTGGTCGGCAGCGACCGGACGCGGTGCATCTCGCTCGCGCCTTCCAACAGCGCATCCAGGTCGATCTCCGCCGCCAGTACGACCGAGTCTTCAAAGTCGAACGCCGCTGCTACCGCCGGATGCAGCTCGCCAAACGTGCCAATCGCCTTGCCGTTGACGAGCATCGCCGCTGACCGCCCCGGATGGAAGCTGGTATGATCGCCGCGTGCGTAGCTGACGCCGCCGACATGCAGTCCGTCCATCAGCCCTTCGATCAGCCCCTTGAGGTCGAAGAAATCGACCGTCGCTTCTTCTGCACCCATCCAGCCCGCCACCACGCGCTTGCCTGTCAGCAGCAGCCCGAGGCGGCGCGGCTCATCGGGCAGCGGCTGCCCCTCGCGGCGCAGGTAGACGTTGCCGATCTCGAACACCTGCTGGCGTTCGGCGTAGCGCTGGTTGGCGCGGGCGTTCTCCAGCAGACTGACCAGCAGCGTGTGCCGCAGTGCGGTTTTTTCGGCTGAGATCGGGTTTGCCAGCATGACATACCCAGCTTCCGGCAGCGACGAGCGCGCACCGGGCGGGACGAGCTGCGCCTCGCGTTCGGGCGTGGTCATGCGATAGCTGATGTTTTCGTGCAAGCCGAGCGCCACCAGCAGATCGCGCGCCCGCTCCTCGCGTTCCAGCGCCGTGTTCGCACGCTGCTTTGGCATCTCGTCGGCGATGATCGTTACGGGGATACGGTCGTAACCCGCGACACGGGCGATCTCTTCGATCAGGTCCGCCTGTCCTGTCACCGGATCGCTGCTGATGTCGAGCCGGGTGTCCGGCACGGTCACATGCAGCGCATCGCCCTGCACCTCAACCGCGAAGCCACCGCGCCGCAGCAGCGTCGCCGCCTCATCCACCGACAGCGACACGCCCATGATGCGGTCGATCTCGGCAGGCGTCAGCGCAATGCGGATGGTTTCGGCAGGCGCGGGGTAACTATCGACGATGCCCTGAGCGACGACGCCGCCGCTGATCTGGCGCATCAGTTCGATGCCGCGCTGCACGCCGAGAATTGCCTGGCTGGGGTGAACGCCGCGACTGAAGCGCGTGCCTGCCTCACTGAAAAGCTTCTGTGCGTGCATCGTCCGGCGCACGCTGATGAAATGCCAATTCGCCGCTTCCAGCAGCACATTCGTCGTGTCGTCGCCGATCTCAGTGTCATAGCCGCCCATGACCGCTGACAGGCTGATGGGCACATCGTCGTTATCTGCAATGATGATGTCGGTCGTCGCCAGCGTCCGCACGCTGCCATCGAGTGTCTTCAATGTCTCGCCCGCCTTCGCCAGCCGCGTGATTAAATGTGGATGGTCATGCCCGGCACGCTGCGCCCGCGCAACCAGTTTGTCATAGTCGAAGGCATGCAGCGGCTGCCCCATTTCGAACATAACGTAGTTGGTCACATCGACGATGTTGTTGATCGGGCGCTGACCAACCAGCTTGAGACGGCGCTGCACCCAGTCCGGCGATGGTCTGAGCGTTGCATCGCGCAGCAGCATGAGCGTGAAGCGCGGTGTGTATTCCGGTTGGCGGATCGTCACGCTGACCGTGCCGTCAATCGGTGCGCCGTCCGCCACGACCGCATACGACGGCTGGCGCAGCGGCTTATCGAGCAGCGCCGCGATTTCGCGCGCCACGCCCAGCACGCTGTAGCAGCGCGCCAGGTTCGGCGTCAGTTCAATCGTGAAGATCACATCGCCCAACACATCCTGCGCGGGCGTGCCAGGCGCGTGCCCCAAATTCTCACGAAACAGCATGATGCCTTCATGCTCGTCACTGATACCCAGTTCTTTGTCCGAGCAGACCATGCTGCGGTTGGGGATGCCGCGCAGGGGCTTCTCTTTGAGAATCATGCGCTTCGGTTCGTCGCTGTGTCCGTCCCATACCTCCGCGCCTTCCAGCGCAATGACGGTGTAGAGCGGCGCAGGCAGCGGACCTATGCCTTTGTACTCAAACAGGTTGGGCGCGCCTGTGACGCACTGTTCCAGTTCCGCTGCGCCGTAATCGACCAGCGCCAGCACCAGACGGTCAGCGTTGGGATGCGGCTTGACCTCGTGGATCGCGCCCCAGAGCAGCTTCTCGCGATTCCAGACGAGATGATCGCTCTTGGGGTAGCGCACATCCTGCCCGTATTGCTGGCGCAGGTGTTCCGGCTGCGTCTGCGGCACGCCGACGTAGGTAATCGCGCCAACTTCCAGCCCGGCGGTGGTCAGCCGTTCCGCCAACAGTTCCGGCGGGATGTCAATGTCTACGAATTCTTTCAGCCATGAGAGGGGAATTTGCATTATCTAGGTAATCCTTCCTGGATTAGAGACTGCGCAGTTGCGCGATACGAGGACGAAACACCCTGTCCAAACGGATCATGGCAGCAATCATTTCGTTTTGAAGTTCTTCCCAAGTGTCTACTTGATACAAACTTCCTGTTTGGAATAGCTTGATGATTCTTGATGCCCGCTTGTCATTTAGCCTTCGCCATTCAAGAGGCGAACCAAATTCAGTATGGATGGCGTCTTTATCTTGTTCGAGTGTGTCAAAGATCGCTTTATTCCGCCCTTGATCACCTACGTCAATGTATAGCTCAATACCGGCATTGTCCTTGAGAATCAAATAACTCAGGTTAATACCACTCAATCCGATACCAGTACTGAGCCAATGATCAGTACTTGGAGATTTGTTGGAGAATAGCTGTGTCTTGCCTTGCGATTTACTTAATAGACCAGACCAAAATTCATGTCGTCGATGATGTCGCTCCACCAACTCTTTGGTTGCAAGCTCTTTCTTGGTTACGCCGATTTCTGACAGTTGGCTGTCCGGCTGCGCAAGCATGGTAAAGAGAGGCGCAAATGGAGAGTCCCCAATACGAATAGCCTCAATCCTTACAAGATAGAATGCAGCATTTTCTCCTGTGTTTTCATTCAACCAGTCAATCACACGCTCATGTTCAGGGCGAGGATCAGTGGTGATCCAAATCGCAACATGTGCATCAAGATTTACCAGATATGTTAGCACTTTACCTAAATGGTCATGATCCGTTTTCTCAAGCTGGTTCTCAATGATTACACGCCGTCCGTCGTTGTCTTGACAAAGAAGATCAACCTTAAAGTCGCCTACATATTTCTCACGTTCTATCACCGTTAGTTGGATACCAAGTCTATCGGACAATGCCTCGATGTTTTCCGCCAACCAAACAGTAAAGTCCAATGCTTCATGTCGAAATGCTTCGCGCACATGCACTACTTCTATCTTGCCGATGTTGTTGCTCGTCATACTCCATACTTCCTTTATCGCAATAGTTACTTTGAACACATTACGTTCAGCAACCATCGTAGGAGATGAGGGTTCACCCCCTGCCAAATATCACCCACGCCGCCGCCAATGCGACCAGCGTGTTGAAGACCGTCGCACTCAAATAGACGGCAATCGGTCGCCAGCCTGCCGCGCGCAGCGACACGAGCGAAAAGTCCAGCCCGATACAAACGAACGCCAGCGCGAACGCCCACTGCGTCAGTGTGTTCAACTCGCGCACCAGCCCCGGCGTCAACACGCCCGTTGTCGCCAGCAGCGACACGAGGATGAAGCCCAGCACGAACTTGGGGAAGCGCTCCCACATCACGCGCGGGCTGGGGCGCTGCGCAGTATCGCCTTGCACACGCACCGCGAAGTACAACGCCAGCCCGAACGACACGAAGCCGATCAGCACATTCTGCGCCAGCTTGACCACCGCTGCTGTTTGCTGCGCCTCCGGTCCATAGAGCGTGCCTGCGCCGACAACCGACGCTGTTGTATCGATATTGCCGCCGAACCACGCGCCCGCCACCGTCGGCGGTAAGCCCATCGCCGTCGCCAGCAGCGGCATCAGCAGCATCAACGGCAGCGCGGTCAGAATGACCAGCGTCGTGATGTAGCTGACCTCTTCCTTGCGCGCCTGCACCGCGCCCGCCGCTGCAATCGCCGCCGATACGCCACAGATCGAAACCGCAGAAGCCATAACCGCCTTCAACGTCTCCGGCAGTTTGAAGCGCCCGCCCAGCCACCAGGTGAACAGGAACACCGAGCTGACCAGCACCAGCGCCTGGATCAGCCCGCCCGCGCCCGTCGCCAGCAAATCGCCCAGACTGATGCGCGCACCGAGCAGCACCAGCCCGATCTTGAGAAACAGTTCGGTACGAATCGCCGGACGCACCCGGTCGTACAGGCGCAGCTGCCGTAGGATGAAGTTGGCGATCAATCCGACGAGGACGGCGGTCAGCGGGTATTCAAGCGGGTTCTGCGCCACGCCCTGCGTGCGAAAGAACGCCGCGATGCCGCCATCGATCTCCGCCACCAGCAGCGTGAGGATGACCAGGAGGATTGCGCCTGCGATGACGCCGCCGCGTGAGGTCGATGGTGTTGTGGCGGATGTCGTCATGATTTCTCCCAGGCATGGACGCGCCGGTGCACGTCCCTAAAGACAAAAACGGTTTTTAGTAGGGACGCGCAACGGCGCGTCCATTCGCCCCGATAATTGTTCATTGTCTTCACCGCCCAAACACATTGAACAGCGGCCATCTTATCGCCGCGTCGGTGCGATAGGTGATCGATGCGGGCTGGTCGCAGTCGTTTTGAATCCAGAATGACAAACGTCCAAACTGCGGCGTTATGATGATATCATTGTCTTGTAATTCAGGGATTCCGCGCACATCCATCTGTTTTATTACCTGTATTCCGCGACCTCGACACCAGAACGCATAACCAACATCATTTAGGAAGCCAACTTGTGTGTTGATCTCGGTGGTTGTATCGCCGATGCATATCGTCACTTGCCTGAAAAATGAATCACCTACGATTGCACTCGCAAATTCCCCCGGCTCGGCGCGCACCGTCACATTCTGCGGTCCCGGTCCAAGTAGCCCCAGCGCTACCACCGCCACAATTGCCAGCCCGATGATCGTCGCCAGCCAGTCTTCACTCAATGTCGGAATCTTCATATGCGGTCATGACCTCGCTTTAGTGCAGAGTGCAAAGTGCAAGGTGCATTTTTGTTCTGTGTTCAGAGTTACGGGTTCTATAAAGCATCGGCTGCACATTCAAGAACACCGAACATCGAACCCGGAACACTGCACTTTGCACCATGCACTCCCCATCAGAACTGCTCCAGGAACCGCAAATCGTTACCCCAGAAGTAGCGAATGTCGTCAATGCCGTGCTTGAGCATCGTGATGCGCTCCGGTCCCATGCCAAACGCAAAGCCGCTCCACACTGAAGGATCATAGCCGCCGTTGCGCAGCACGGTCGGGTGGATCATGCCGCTGCCCGCGATCTCCAGCCAGCCGGAATACTTGCACACACGGCAGCCTTCGCCATGACACAGGAAGCATTCCATGTCGACTTCCATGCTCGGCTCCGTGAACGGGAAGTAGGAGGCGCGGAAACGCACCTGCGCGTTCGTGCCGAACATGCGTTGGGCGAAGGCGGCAATCGTGCCTTTCAGATCGGTCATGCGGATGTTGCGCCCGACGGCGATGCCTTCGACCTGATGGAACTGGATCTCGCTGCGGGTGCTAATCTGCTCGTAGCGGTAGCACATGCCGGGAAGGATCACGCGGATCGGCTGCGTGCCGTTTTCGCCCAGCTCGCGCATCGAGCGGATTTGTCCCGGCGAGGTGTGCGTGCGCAGGATGATGTTTGGTTCGGTCGTGTAGAACGTGTCCTGCATATCGCGCGCCGGGTGATGTGGCGGGATATTGAGCAGTGTGAAGTTGGTGTCGTCATCTTCGACATCGCGGCTGCGGTAGACCTGGAAACCCATGTCCGCCCAGATGTCGTAAAAGCGGCGCAGCGTTTGTGTGCTGGGATGCAACCCGCCCGTCGGACGCGGGCGTCCAGGCAGCGTGACATCGATCTGTCCTTCTTCCAGGTCGCGCGCCAGTTCCTGCTGCTTGATTAATTCCTCGCGTTCGGCATATGCTGCCAGCAATGCGACCTTGATCTCGTTAGCGCGTTTGCCATATGCCGCCCGCTGGTCTGCTGGCTGCGCGCCGACGCTGCGCAGTGCCTCCGTCAGCCAGCCTTTCTTGCCCAGCGTCGCCGCTTCCCAGTCCGCCAGCGTCGCCGCGCTGGTGACGCCCGCCAGCGCGGATAGCGACTCTTGATAGCGCGTCTCCAATTCCACTGTCATCGTTATGCCCTTTCGTTCAGCGGACTAGCGGACTAGCGCATTTGCTAATCTGCTATCGTGCTTCCCAACAAAAAACGCCCTCGCCCCCAACGTATCAGGGACGAGAGCGTGTTCACTCCCGCGGTACCACCCCGCTTGATCGCCATCCGGCGACCCGCTTCGTTCGTCATTCACGCAGACGGGCGCGAGGTGAATTAATGTGTCTGGTAGGTACGCAATATATTGCGCACCTACATAACGGTTCGTCCACCTGGCTCAGGAGCGAATTCCGCGCTGGCAGCCTGCCGACGCTCACAGCCAAAGGCGTCTGGCTCTCTGAAGGTGCGGAGTAGCGCGCATGGTCTCCGTCATAGCCTTTCAGAAGGAAGGATACTGCGCTGGCGGGTTGGGTGTCAAGTGTGGCTATGAAGCCGAAAGCGCCTGCGCCGCTGCCTTGATTTTCTTGCGCGTCGTCGCTGTCCACTGTGACGTACCGCGCTTTTGCAAGACCGCATCATAGCGCACAAGCATTGCTGACATGCCGTCAGGGTCGCTTATCTTGCGGTACAGCCCGGTGAAATGATGTACTGGATGATCAACCAACTCGTAGAGCAAACTGCGGATCAGGGGGCGTGGCGCTGTCCGCAGTGGCTCGATAGTAAAGCGTTGTGGATCAGTCAAGTCATCCGCGCTCATGTTCTGTAGCAGCATCTCAAGCTGTCCCAGTGTCGCTGCGGTAGCTGCCTCAACTTCGCCCCATGTCCAGGCTCTGCGCACCTCCCAGGCGGCATCATTCATGGCGAGATAAGGGCGTGTATCAATCAATGGTCGCCCCTCACGCTGTGCTTGAATATTGCTGACAAAGACTTCTATCCAGTAAGCAAGATGGGCAATTTCGTCTTTTGGCGACCAGTGCTTGAGTTCACCAACGGCGGTTCGTTCTGCATCGGGCAAGGCAGCAATCAAGGCGGCAAATTCGTGGCGCGCCGCATGGGTGACCGCCAGCGCCCACGATAGTGGCTCGGTGGTTGTGCTTGTAGACGGCATGAAGGTGTATCTCCTGAACGCTGCCTTATTATGGCGTCAGTTGTGGAAATGTGAAAATGGCATTCTAATGACAGTATCGACAGACGGATTAAACCCTGCTATCGATGAGGACTGGTGGTTGCCGAACGAAGCTACGCAGGGCGCAGATATACGCTACGAGCGTCCTGAACGAAATACCTTCTGCGCTTTATATGTCGATCAATCGCGTACAGAGACGTGGCGTGTGTATGTGGTGTGCCGCAATACATAAAAAGCGGGCGTCACGAAGGACGCCCGCGTGGTGAGCTTTAGCGGCGGTTGGAGTAGCTGGTTTCCCATTCCTGGATTTGGCGTTCAGCCTCATCCTTCGTCATGCCGTAGCGTTCCTGAATTTTCCCGGCAAGCTTCTGACGGTTTCCTCGAATCTGTTCCATATCGTCGTCGGTCAGGTCGCCCCAACGCGCACGAATGTCACCCGCGAACTGCTTCCATGCCCCGGCGATGCGATCCCAAGTGCCTTCCATCGTCTTGCTCTCCTTACAACTCAACGGCAAAATGTGTCGACACTTGACCTACTGTAAGCTAAAAGCCATTTATCGCCGTCCCCCACATGGATACAGCAGCTATAGGTACAGTGGGGTAATCGGCGCCCATTTGCCCACCTGACCCGCGAGCCATCCCCCAGATGGCAGATGCACAAGTGTGTGTAAATGCCTAGAGTACGTCGCCAGATGGCAGTGTCATCGCACGATGCCCCTGCACCGTTCCTCAGTCTCTACAAAATGCATTCACAAAGAGGGTCGATATGCAATGTCGTCTGACGGTTCACTATGAAGTCGCCACATCCATGCCTGCATCTACGCTGCTATACCGAAACGGAGACGGTCCCCTCCAGACGGCACAACCGTGCCATCAGGAAGAAAATCAGGTTACGTTTGAAATAGAAGTCGATTCCAAAGCACTGGCAATCAAGTTCGCGACGGGCGAGCAGGAAGAGCCGGATCATTTATGGCGGCGTGTTGAGTCTGGGCGCAGGAAAGCACTGGCAATCTGGTGTTGCAGCTGGCATCCGTTCGTGCTGACAACACAGCCGCAGGCGGTGTCGCCAACCCCCGCTGCCGAAATCGTGTCGCCATTGCATTTCCCTTGGGGACAGTACATCAGCGAAACAGGTGGGCGCTTCGGGCTGGGCGCGAACCCGCTGCGCGATGGCGGCGTATTGTTCGGCTTGTTCCACCCACACGCGGCGCGCGTGTATGTGACAGGCAGCTTTAACGACTGGCAGCACCCCGGCGTAGAGAACAGCGATAGCCGCCGCTTTGTCGAGATGACGCTGCATCGCGGCTATTTCGATTTACCCAACGTCTGGCTGGCGCGCGTGGATCAGGCGCAGGTGGGCGATGAATACCAGTTCTACATCGTCTATGACATGCAGGTCGGCAAGCAGATGCATGGCGCGACGCTCGTGACCGATCCGTATGCACGCTGTTTCGGCGCGGACTTTGCGCACAACAACGCGAAAGTCGTGGATGCGGGCGCGTTCCAGTGGGAGGACGACGGCTATCGAACGCCACCCATGCACGAGATCATCCTCTATGAACTGCATGTGCATGGCTTCACGTACGGTCACGACGATGTGCCAGCCGAGCATCAGGGGACGTATCAGGGCATCATCGACCGTCTGCACGCGGGCTATTTCGATCAGTTGGGTGTGACAGCGCTATATCTGATGCCGTTGGCAGAAGCGCCGACGCCGCAGGGCGCGAATGCGCTGGGCTACAACACATCGGTGTTCACGGCTCTGGAGCGCGACTACGGCACGCCGGACGATCTGCGACGACTGGTGAACGAGGCACACAAACGCGGGCTGGCGGTCCTGGTCGATCAGGTCTTCAACCACACGGCGAACGAATTTAACCCGCTGTGGAAGCTGATCCTCGATCATCCCGATGAGTGGGAGCGCGGTGAGGAAGGCGGCTTATACTTTAGCGGCAGTTCACCTTGGGGCAACCGTACCGCCACTGAGCGCGTCGAGATGCAGAACCTGCTCATTGACGCCTGCAAGCAGATGGTGGTCGAGTATCACATTGATGGTTTCCGCTTCGATTACACGCATAGCTCCACCATGCACCATGATTTCCTCAATCGGCTGGCGGACGAGCTGCAGGCGCTCAAGCCGGATATTCTGCTAATTGCCGAGAACATGCCCAACGAAAGCGACCTCAATCGGCAGGGCTACAACGGCTTCGCGCAATGGCACGATCACTTTCATGACGGCATCAAGGCGTTTCTGCGCGAAGGTCCGTTTGAGGCGATGAACAACGATCCGGAAATCCTCGGCGAGATGTTCTACTTTTCTAAACGCAGCTTTGCCGCGCACACCAACAATGTCGTTAACTACTGCGAAAGCCACGACGAACACAGCGTCCCGCTGGAAGTGGTCACCAACGGTGACCCGAACCTGAACACGCCCGCCGCCAAAAGGCGCAAGGCGCTGCTCGGCTTTGGCGCGGCGCTGCTGGCGCTGGGGCAACCGATGATCTACATGGGGCAGGAATTTGCGGTCGAACGCGAGCGCAATCTGGTTTACTATCCACGCCCGGCGCAACCGACTGAACACGATTTCTTCCGTTGGGCGGCGGCGTTCATTTGTTTGCGGCGTCGCTATCCCGCGCTCAAGCTGCATGGCTATGACCCGATTGCCGATGGACAGTTCGAGTGGATCGCCGGGCCCTGGCTGGATGGGCGACATGGCGCGGGCAAGCGCGTCATCGGCTGGCGTGCTGTGCCGAATGACCAGCCGTTCGAGCAGATGGTCATTCTGCTTAATTTCGAGAATCACTCTGTTGAGATCGATCTCGAACTCGGCCTGCCGGGCATCTGGCTGTGTCTGGCGAACATTGACCGTGTGAACGACATCCCGCCCGAAGGACAAAACAGCCTCGACAGCAGCGACGCGTTGCGCAACCCGGATGGGCGGCTGCCCGGCTTTGTACTGCCCGATTCCAGCCTGTTCGTCTATAAGTATTCCGGTGTTGACGGAATTCCGGTGTAGAATAGAACGATAGAGACCTCACCCCCGTCCCCTCTCCCTCCACTTTGCACTCGGTCGCCGGTTTACGGAGAGGGGTGCGAGTCAGACTAGACTGGACGTTATGCCGGGTGAGGTAAATTCCTATCGGAGCCGACGAATGACTGTAACCGTCGAGACACCCCAAGCCGAACGCACACTGCACAGCGCCATCCGCAGGTGGGACCGCCGGCTGCGCCTGACGCAGAGTGTGATCTGGCTGCCGCGCGCGGTTGCTGCGGGCTTGGGCGTCGGTGTCGGCGCTGCGGTCGTTTCGCGGCTGCGTCCCTGGCTGCTGCTGCCAGACATCCTGCTCGTCACCGCGATTGCGCTGTTGATCGCGCTGCTGGTGGCGCTGCTGGCGGTCTGGTTGTATCCCCGTCCAACACTTGCTGCTGCGCGCAGGTTTGATCAGCTGTTTGGCTTGCGCGAACGCACGTCCGCCGCACTTGAACTGCTGGCGGGCAGCATCCGCACCAATGACGAAATCGCGCGCCTGCAAGTCGAAGATGCCGTCACCACTGCCACACAGGTACGCCCGCGCGACCACCTGCCGCTGTTGTGGCGCTGGCGTGAGTGGGCGGGCGTGGCGGCGCTGATCCTGCTGCTGGTCGTCCTGCTGCTGCTGCCTAACCCGCAGTCAGACGTGGTGACGGCGGCGGACGCGCAGGCAGAAGCAATCGAAGAAGCAGCGGACGCGGTGCGCGAAATCACGCGCGATGTTGCCGCCGACCCCACGCTGACAGAAGAAGAACGCGAGCAACTGCTCGAAACGTTGCAGGCGTCAATCGATGTGCTGGAGCAGCCCGACGTGACTCCAGAAGAGGCGTTCGCGGCGCTGTCCGACGCAGAAGCTGCGCTGCAAGATCAAGGCGAGCAGATGCAGCAGCAGGCGGAAGCCGGGCGCGGTGCGCTGGCGGCGGCGGCGGAAGCGCTGCGGGATCTGCCTTCGGTGGGTGAAGAGCCACCGGAAGGGGCGACGCCGTCCGACATGATCGGGCAGGCGAGCGCTGAGATGGGACAGATGGACGCGGAGCAGCAGCAGCAGGCGGCAGACGCGCTTGATGCTGCTGCCGATGCGCTGGAAGCGACCAATCCCGCCGCTGCCGAAGCGCTGCGCAACGCGGCGGAGGCGATGCGCAACGGCGACATGCAGACCGCGCAGCAGCAGTTGCAGGAAGCGCAAGAGCAGATCGAACAGCAGCAGCAGCAAAACCAGAATACGCAGGAAAGTGCGCAGTCGATCAACCAGGGCGCACAGCAGGTCGGGCAGGCGGGCGCACAGGTCAGCCAGCAGCCCGGTCAGCAGGGCGGCAGCCAGCAATCGGGACAGCAAGGTTCCAGCGGACAGCAATCCGGGCAGCAGTCAGGCAATCCATCCGGCAATCAGTCAGGGCAGCAGTCCGGTCAGCAGAGTGGGCAATCTGATCAGCAAGGTCAGCAGGGTAACACCGGGCAGTCAGGACAGGGGCAGCAAGGCAGCGAGGGGCAGTCCGGCGGCGGTGAAGGCGAAGGACAAAGCGGTGCGGGCGAAGGCGGCGAAGGCGAGTCCGGCAGTTCGCAATCTGGCGCTTCGACCAGTCAGCAGGGCAGCAGCGGCGGCACAGGCAGTGGTGCGGGCGATGCACCGGGCGGCGACAGTCAGCCGGGCGGCTCGCAGTCCAGCGGCGGACAGCAGCCGCCGCAGACCAACAACCCCGACGGCACAGGCACACGCGATTACGAGCCTGTCTATGTGCCGCCGTCGCGCCTGAACCCGACGGGCGAAGAAACCGAGATCACGCTCGAACCGGATGCCAGCGACCTGCCGGTGCAGGAAGGCGAGTTCGCGCAGAACCCTGAAGGGCAATCGGTGGTGCCGTATAACCAGGTCTTCGGGAGCTATCAGCAATCGGCAAACGACGCGCTGGAAAACAGCTATGTGCCGATGGGCATGGAGGACGTGGTGCGCGATTATTTCACATCGATTGAGCCGGGGAATTAGGGCAACCTCTCCCCGGCTGGATTAGCGCAGCTCGACTTCCGAAAAGTGTTCGACTGTGGGGAACGGCTCGTAGAAGTGGTGTAGCAGCGCGCGCCACTGCTGGTACTGCGCTGAGCCACGAAAGCCGACGGTGTGATCTTCAAGTGTTTGCCAGCGCACCAACAGCAGGTACTTGCCCGACGTCTCGATGCAGCGGTGCAGCTCGTGACTGATGTAACCGGGCATAGCGGCGATCAGAGGCGATGCCTCACGAAAAGCGGCTTCGTAGTCCGTCTCACGGTCCGGAAGAATGTTCAACATGACGGCTTCGAGAATCATTTCGTATCCGCTCTCCTACATCCCCGGTATCACCAGCACCTGCCCAACGTAGATGCGCGTGGGATCGCTCAGATTGTTGGCAGCGGCGAGCGCGGCAACTGTCGTCCCATAACGCAGCGCGATGCGATACAAGTTCTCGCCGCGCGCGACCGTGTGTGTCTGCGTGCCAGCAGCGGCGGGCGCAGCTTGTGCAGGCGCTGGCGTCGGCGCGGCGACCGTCGGGATAACCGTTGCCTCCGGCACGGCGGACGTGACCGGGATCAGCAGTGAGTCGCCCGGCATCAGGCGGTTCGGGTTGGCGATGCGGTTGGTGCGCGCGATGATCTCGACGGTCGTCCCAAAGCGGTTGGCAATATCGATCATGCGGTCGCCACGCTGCACAATGTACGTGATCACCATTGTGCCATCGACAAGCTGCGTACTCGATTGCTCATCAGCGGTCGCGGTCGTCACGGTATCCACGGGCACAGGCAGTGCCATCGGTACGGGCGCGCTGATCGGCACGGCAGGACCAACGCCGAACACCATGACGTAGCTCTTGCGGTAGCCGTTGGTCGCCACGGCGATGCCGACATCGTTGTACCATTCGTTCGTCAGGTTGCCATAATGCGGCGGACTATTATAGAAGAAGTTCCACACCAGTTCCGGCGTGGCGTCGATGCTCATATAATAGTTCTCGCCACAGCAGCGGATCGCCCCCACGTACCCCGCAGCCGCCGCACGGTCGGCAGGCAGGCTGCCATCCGGGCGCTGGTGTCCCCACCAGGTATGGATGACCTGGTAGCTGGCGTGTTCGTAGGCGGCAGCGGCGAGCAGTGCGTTAAAGCGCAGCGGCTGTACGCCGACCTGCATGCGCAGTGTATTCAGGCGCGTGTACACGTCCTGCACCAGCGCGGCATCGCCCGGCTCCACCTGTGCCAGCGCTGCCTGCTGCGCCTGCCCGAAAACATAAATCCCCACCCCCAACAGTACCACCAGCGAAACCATGATGAGCGCGGTTCGTTTCACGTTCGACTTCCCCATTGCGTGCGCGTAAAATGTCTTGACTTCATCATACACAACTTCCCTGAAAAGATTACAAAATGGTTTGATTTGAAGTTTCTAACGAACGGTTGTTTCACAAAACGCGCCCCCGTAACATAGAGAAAAGCCGAAACACTATCTTTCAAAGGAAGAGCCATGCCACAGGAATACATTGAGATTCGCGGGGCGCGGGAAAACAATCTCAAGAACGTTTCGCTGCGCATCCCCAAGCGCAAGATCACGATCTTCACAGGGGTGTCCGGTTCCGGCAAGTCGTCTATCGTCTTCGACACGATCGCCACCGAAGCGCAGCGCCTTCTCAATGAGAACTTCAGTATGTTTGTGCGCAACTTCCTGCCGCGCTTTTCGCAGCCGGACGCCGACTCGATTGAGAACCTGAGCATGGCAGTGGTGGTCGATCAAAAGCGGCTTGGCGGCGGCTCGCATTCGACGATGGGGACGATCACTGATATTTCGCCCGTGCTGCGACTGCTGTTTTCGCGTGTCGGGCAGCCGCATGTCGGCTTTTCCAATGCCTTCTCATTCAACGATCCGGCGGGCATGTGTCTCGAATGTAACGGTATCGGGCAGGCGCGCGGCGTCATCGCCGATAGTTTCCTGGATATGTCAAAATCGCTCAACGAAGGTGCGGTGCAGGTGCCAGTGTTCGCGGCGTGGGAGCGCGATGCCTACATGCTGTCCGGCTTCTTTGATAATGACAAGAAGCTGAAGGACTACAACGAAGAAGAGATGGAACTGCTGCTGCACGGCAAGGGGCTCAAGTTTAAGGCGCAGTTTGGCAATAATTCGATGAATCTCACCTATCAGGGCGTGATCGAGAAGTTCACCAGTGCTTACATTCGCCGTGACCTGAAGACGCTCTCCGAACGCACCCAAAAATCCGTCGCTCCGTACATCACCATGCAGACCTGCCCCGTCTGTCACGGCGCACGGCTCAACCAGGCGGCGCTCAGTTGCAGGATCAATGGGCGCAACATTGCCGAACTTTCAGCGATGGAAGTTGAGCAGCTCATCGACATCGTGCGCGAGATAACCGATCCGGTCGCCGCGCCGATGGTGGCAACACTGACCGAACGGCTGCAACACCTGATCGACATCGGGTTGGGCTATCTGACGCTCGACCGCCCGACCGACACGCTCTCCGGCGGCGAATCGCAGCGCGTCAAGATCGTCAAGCATCTCAGCGGCAGCCTGGTCGATGTCATGTACATCTTTGATGAGCCAAGCATTGGGCTGCACCCGCGCGATGTCCACCGCATGAACGAACTGCTGCAAAAACTGCGCGATAAAGGCAACACTGTGCTGGTGGTCGAACATGATCCCGACGTGATCAAGACCGCCGACCACATTGTCGATGTCGGTCCGCGTGCGGGCAGCGGCGGCGGCAGGGTCGTCTACGAAGGCAGCTACGAAGGACTGCTCCAGACAGATACGCTGACCGGGCAGCATTTGCAGCACACCCTGCCAATCAAGGACCAGTTTCGCCCTGCAAAAGGGGCGCTGCCCATCGTCAACGCCAACGCCAACAACTTGCAGAATGTCAGTGTCGATATTCCGGTCGGTGTGCTGACCGTCGTCACGGGCGTGGCGGGGTCTGGCAAAAGCTCGCTTATTCATCAGGTGTTCCTCAAACAGCACCCGGACGCCATTGTCATCGATCAGGCAGCGGTCGGCACATCCACGCGCTCCAACCCGGCCACCTACACGGGCATCATGGATGATGTGCGCAAGGCATTCGCCAAAACGAACAAGGTCAATGCCTCGCTCTTCAGCTTCAACTCCGAAGGCGCGTGCGAAAACTGCCAGGGCGCGGGTGTTATCTATAACGATCTTGGCTTCATGGATGGCGTCAAGACGCGCTGCGAAATCTGCGAAGGCAGGCGCTTCAAGGACGAAGTGCTGGCATACATGCTCAACGGCAGGAACATCAGCGATGTACTGGATATGACCGTTGCGCAGGCGCTGGAGTACTTCGAGATCAAAGAGATCGTACGCAGACTCAACGCCATGCGCGATGTCGGGCTGGACTATCTCAAGCTCGGTCAGCCGTTGAGTACGCTCTCCGGCGGCGAATGCCAACGCATCAAGCTCGCCAGTGAACTGCACAAAAAAGGCAGCATCTATGTGCTGGACGAGCCGACGACCGGGCTGCACATGTCGGACATCACGCACCTGCTGGGGATCATGAATCGCCTGGTGGACGGCGGCAATACGGTCATCGTTATCGAACACAATCTGAACATCATCCGCAATGCCGACTGGATCATCGATATGGGTCCCGAAGGCGGAAGCAAGGGTGGCAGGGTGATGTTTGAAGGCACGCCGCGCCAACTGCTGGACGCGCCCCATTCGCTGACCAGCCAGTACCTGCTTCACTGAGTTTCTTTACAGGATTCAGACAGCAACTACGAGCTTTTGCTTTTGAAACCTGCTATACTGAAACAAACGTGTCATTAAAGTGAATTGTAGACTGCGGGTGTGCGTCAGAAATGAGGGTCCCCAATGACGCTGGCTGACAAGGGCAAGACTGCGACATCGGAGACGGGACAAATTCCCCGTCATATTATGGAAATGTATCAGGACGCGGCGGACAAGCTGCGTGAGTCGTCGGAAGCTGCGGACAGCTTGAGCATTACGGGCGCTTTCAAGATGCGTAAGAACACGGAAGGCTCGGATATGGCGAAGGATAGCGACGCCCCGACCGCAGGCAGTGCCGCCGAAACCGCCAAACAGTAACACCAGGACATACTCAGAAATTTTAACACAGGGACGCAGAGGCGCAGAGAATGTAGCCCTCTGCGTCTCTTTTTCTCTGTGTCCCTGCGTTCACGAATCCTCACATCGCCAGCAAGCGTGCCACTGCCGCATGATGGCTGGCGGCTGCGTCCCACACATCGCGCAGCCCGACCGCGTACAGCGCGTCGGTGACGTGTTCCTGTGCGTCATCCCCCCCGTACACCGCCAACAGCACATCCCCAAGCACCATGCGCGCGATGTCGTGCCTGCCCAGCACGCGCACCGACGGCGACACACGGTTGTGGCTGGTGTCGCGTTCCAGCGACGGCTCGGTATACGTGATCGTCGCCGGGTCGAGTACGAACATAAAATCGGACAGTCGATGCAGCTCTTTGCCGTTTTCGACCTCATCGAGCAACTGTTGTGTGCGCCGCGTAATCACATCCTGCCGCTGCGCATCCGTTAACAGCAGCGCCGTACCGCGCTGGATGACGCCGAGCGGCAGCATGTATGCCATCTCGAATGCCACCACCTCTGTCCATTCCAGTCGCTCCAGCACGATGTAGCCCGCCCGTCCTAACGCACTCAGGAACAGCCCTGCCAGCGCATCATACGACAGCCGTTCGACTGCGCGTTCGACCGCCGCCTTCAGCCCCGTCATCGCCGTCGCCAGATCGCCGGGGATTTGGCGTGGTACATCGTGCAGGAACGCCTGCACGAAGCGCCCAATGGGGTCGGCATCGTCATGCCACTCGTGCAGCGTGTAAGCGTCGAGATCGGGTTCGCTCAAGGTCCGCTGGATGCGCAGCCAGTCGGGGGCGTGTTCGGCAAGCCGATCCAGAATTTCGTTCAAGACCTGTTCCGGCGTCCTGTTGGCGTCAATTTCGATGACCGTTTCACCGCGCGCCCGCAAATAGGCGATTGCCTCGTGATACTTGTCGCGCGTGCGGTCAAGCCTGTTCTCGAACAGTTCTTTATCTTCGGGACGCTTGCGCATCCGTTCGTAGCAGGTCGGGGTGCTGGCGTTGAGAAAGAAGATCAGGTCGGGGCGGATGGCATGCGCGTTGAGCGTCATGATGTCGTCCATCGTCAGCGGATCAACCGATTGATAGACCAGTGACGACAGGTAATAGCGGTCGCAGAGCATGATGCTGTGCGCGTGATGCTCGAGATAGGGACGGATAATACGCGCGCAGTGGTCGGCACGATTGAGCGCAAACGCCAGCGCCAGACTGCGTGCATCTACCTTGATGCGCTTCGTCAGTGCGTTACGGATGTACAGCCCGGCGGCAGATGGGTCGTAAGGTTCAAACGTCAGCGCCACGCGCGGCTGTGTCTGGCTGAGGATGCGCTGCAAACGGCGCGATGCCTGTGTCTTGCCAGAACCATCCAAACCTTCAATGACGATGAATAGGCTGTGCTGCATCCGTCCCCCCGCATCTCAATCGACAAAAAATACTATCCAGCCGCATAATCTAAAGAAAAGAAATGTGCTACACAACCCAATCTGTGGAGGTCTGGGCTTGATTACTCAGTATATCAACCAACTGAAGAGTGGCGACGCCGTGCGCCGCCGTGAGGCTATCATTGCGCTCGGCAAATCCGGCGATGCCGCAGCGCTCAAGCCGCTGGCAGACGTTTATCGTAATGATCCCGAACCCGCGCTGCGCGAACTGGCGCTCAAAGCGGGCAAGTACCTGCGTCAACAGGCGGGCAACGCTGCTCCGGCTGCGTCACCCTCCGTGTCTGCGAGTCGTCCTGTCGCAAGCATACAGGATGAAATCGACGAGTACGAGGCAAAAGAAAGCCCCACCAAGCCACAAATCAAAGTCCAGCGCCGCGACGTGCGCCCGGAAGATGCCAAACGCGCAAGAGAGTATACCAATGAGGCGCTGACGCATAACATCAATGGTGATAATGCCAAAGCGATCAAGGCGCTGCGCAGTGCTATCAAGATCGATCCGAATATCATTGATGATGCCTTCTTTATCAGCGTGTCTGGCACCGTCACAGGTGAGGCAGGCGAAGACGCCATCGCCATGATTCTCGACGATGGACAGGCGCAAAACATCGCCCGCGAAAGCAATAAGCAGAAGCGGCAGAAACGCATCGATACACAAATGGAGCAGGCACGCGAATCGACCTGGGGCGGTGTCGGGTTGGAAGCTGCAATCTATTTCGCCATCAATGTCATTGGCGTGCTGGTGCTGGGGCTGGTCTCGATTGAACTGATCAAGAATGCGTTCAACAACCCAGACACGCTCGCTACCTTAGAACTCGACCGCGCCACGCGCGATGCGCTCAATGCATTCACAACCATCGGCGGTGCGGTTGTGTTCATCAGCGCGCTGATCTACGCCGTGTTCCAGCTGATCTACATATTCGTCTATGGCGGTCTGGTGCATGTCGCCGCGCGCTACCTGTTTCGCGGGACTGGGACCATCGTCCACTTTTTCGACAAGTTCATCGGCTTCTATAACAAGCGCCTGCCTGTCTATTTCGGGCTGCTGCTGCTTGTTAATCTGTTCATATTTGGCGCTGGCGCGCCCCTCCTGGCTGGCTGTATGAGCCTTTTGCTTAGTCTGTTCACGTTGTGGTTCCTGTTTGAACACATCGGCGTCACAGCGAAAGCCTACGACTTTGGTACAGCGGGTGGCTGCCTGTCACATCTGGTGGTCTATATCGCACTGTCGGTTGTCCTGGGGCTGATTGGCTTTGCGTTTGGCAGTGTGGTGAGTACAGCGCTCACCAATGCGCTGGCGGCAGCGGGATAGCTTCTTGGTGACATCCGCAGTGAACGCAGGGGCGGTCTCCATCAGACCGCCCCTTTTTTGCTGCTGCAATCGTGGGTTTAAAAGAGTAACGCCGCTTGCCTGAGTGATGGGGTAGGTGGGGAAGAACCAGGCAGCGGCTTTACTATTCATCATGCTATCGCAATACTTCGTAATCCACCATAAAGACTTTTTTGAAGTTCGTAAATAATTTGCGGGATGCGTAGACAGTACTTTTGTACGGATCACTGCACAAATGAACCCAACTCTATCCCTACGACAACAACCCGTTAGTTCTTCTTAAGCGGAAAGCGCTATAATGCATATCATTCCGTCAACCTTAAGTAGCGCATCGCCCTTCGGGACACACTGCACTTCGGTTCGCGTATGTCGATGCGTTAAGTAAAGGGCGATCTTTATGCGCAGGTCTGCTGTTTCCTCTCCGGCGTTCTGGTTCGCGTTGGCGCTGCTTGTTGTCTTGTTCGCGATTATTCCAGCGCTGGTCAGTACTCGCGTTGAGGCACAACCCTCACAGACGGGACCGATCTTCACTGTCAACTCGCTGGCACACCCCGGTGACGGCGTATGCGCCACCGATGACTGCACGCTGCAAGAGGCAATCGTCGCGGCGAACGCGCGCCCTGGCGTTGACACCATCAACTTTAACATCACCAACTGCATCAACGGCATCTGCCGCATTGTCATTGGCACACCGCTTAGCAACATCACCGACGATGTGACCATCGACGGTCTGTCGCAACCGGGGCTCGGCGGCGTCTGCCCGCTGCCCACACTGGGCAGACTGACGATAGAACTCGACGGACGCACGACCTCCGGCTTTGCAGGCGACGCACACGGTTTGCATGTGACGGGCGTTAACCTGTTTGGCAGCGTGATCATTCGAGGTCTCGCCATCTACGGCTTCAAGAACGCGGGTATCCGCAGCGCCGTTGACGGCACGATCATGGAATGTAACGCCATCGGCACCGACGGCACGGGCTTGAACGTTGTGCAGGGCAACGGCGCGACCGGTATCACCATCATCGGCGGCACCAGCAACCGCATCGGCGGCAGCACGGCGGTGGGGCAGCGCAACGTCATTGCTGGCAACACGGGCACGGGTATCTTCATGGCGGATGAAATCGCGTCTGGCAACACGATTGCCGGCAATCTCATCGGCATCGGCGCGGACGGCACAACCTGTCTGGGCAATACGGGCAGTGGCGTGGTCGTTCAGGGACAAGGCAATATCATCGGCGGCGCGTCGGTCAATGCGCGCAATATCATCTCCTGTAATGCGACAGGCGGCAGCAGCACAATTACCAACTCAGCCGGTGTCCTCATCGCAAGCACCCTCTCCGCGGGGAACAGCGTGCTGGGCAACTACATCGGTACGGACGCTACCGGAACGCTGGATCGTGGTAATCTGACCAACGGTATCCAACTCGGCTTGTCTGGCTTTCAGCCGGCAGCCGGGACGATTGTCGGCGGCGCGGGTGACGCCAGCAACCTGATCGCTGGCAACAACGGTCATGGTATCTACATTACCCAGGTTGCGACAGACGCACCAATCCAAATTCTGAACAACATTATCGGCTTGAACGCGATCGGTACAGCAGCGCTCGCCAACGGCTTGAACGGGATCCGTGCAAACGTCGCTGGCAATATTCAGATCCGTGAGAACACCATCAGCGGTCATGCCAGCGGAAATGGCATCGCGCTTGATTTCGCCGACTCGGTGCAGATTACCGGCAACCGTATCGGCACGAATCTGGCAGGAACCGCCGCCATTAGCAATGGCACGGGTATCGTTATCAGCCAGTCGAGCGGTACGACGATTGGCACAAGTGGCGCGGGCAATATCATTTCCGGTAACACAGGTGCGGGCATCGCACTGCTCACGTCCAGCACGCTGAATACCAGCATCAACGCGAACAGCCTTGGTGTAGCTGCCGACGGCACGACCGCCTTGCCCAACCTGGGTGACGGCATTTACATCAGCAGCGCGCGTGGCAGCATCATTGGCGGCGCGGCGGGAAACACGATTCGCTTCAACGGGCGCGATGGCATACGCATCGATTCGACAGCGCCCTTTGCCTTCAATAACAGCATTCTTGGCAACAGCATCAGCAGCAACGTCGGGCTAGGGATTAACCTGATGCCTGATGGTCCGAATGCGAATGATGCACTCGACGCCGACGATGGTCCTAATCGCGGACAAAACCAGCCCTTCATCGGTGCGGTGGATGCATCGCAGATTCAGTTTTCGTTGAGCAGCGCGCCGAGTGCTACTTACACAATCGAGTTCTTCGCCAATGCAACGTGTGATAGCACGACGCCGAACGATTTTGGTGAAGGACAGACTTTCCTCGGCTCACTTTCGGTCGTCACCAATGCCAGTGGTGTTGGGGCGGGGACTTTTAACTATACGCCTGTCGTTGGGCAGGACATCTTCACGGCAACCGCCACCGACGCCAACGGCAACACGTCTGAATTCTCGCAATGTGCGACGCTCACGCCCGGCGGAACACTGACGATCACGCCGCCCACGCTACCGGAAGGTATTCAAGGGCGTGTCTATCCGGGTGCGACGCTTGATGCCACTGGTGGTACTGCTCCCTACACCTTTACGGTCACTTCTGGAGCAACGCCGCCCGGTCTCACGCTATCACCCGCCGGGCAACTTACGGGCACGCCAACCACCGCTGGCGTTTACAGCTTCACCGTGCGCGCACAGGATGGTGGTGGCAATTTTGGCACGCGTGCCTACCAACTTTTGATTGCACCGCCTCCTACGCTCACCCTGCTGCCCGCGACGTTGCCGCCAGGACGTGTTGGGCAATCGTATACCCAGGTCATCACTGCTGATGGACTTAACAGTATTTCGCCCTATACTTTTGCTGTCACCCTGGGAACGCTGCCGCCTGGTCTGGGATTGAACCCTAACGGCACGCTCAGCGGAAATCCGACAACAAGCGGTTCGTATACGTTCACGATTGGCTCAGCCGACTCATCACCTGACGGCTTCACGGTCACGGGTTCGCGCGAATACACGCTCATCATTAACCCTGATACGCCACCTGTTATCCTGACTCTTCCAGATGCACCGGTACTCTTTGATGGTTCAGTCGCCCTGCCAGATGGATTCGTAGGTGCACCCTATTCGCAAGCCTTTACAGCCACGGGCGGTTTTGCACCTTATCGATTTTCCATTTTCCCACTTCCCGCAGGGCTGACGTTTAACAGCAATACCGGCATCCTTTCGGGACTTGCTAATCTGTCTGGCAGCTTCCGTTTTCAGGTGCGTGCGATTGATGCAGGTGGTAATCTGGGCGAGTTCCGTGACTATACGCTGGTCATTGTCGCCGCAACGCCCACGCCCACACCCACAAATACGCCGACGAATACGCCAACGTCAACCGCGACGAATACAGCGACGGCGACAGCAACCGACACGCCGACGATAACCGCGACACCAGGTCCGAGCGAAACGCCCACCATCACGCCCACGCCGTCGATCACACCCACGCCATCGGTGACACCCACCGCCAGCGATACGCCCACCAGCACGCAGACGTTCACTCCTGAGCCCGCGACGGCGACTCCGCTGCCGGGTACGCTGGTGCTTTCGCCTGTGGCGCTGCCTGCGGGCATCATCAATCGCGCCTATACCTCTGTCATTACGGCGACAGGGGGCGCGGGACCATTCTCGTTCGCGGTCATCAACGGTGCGTTACCGCCGGGTATGACGCTTGGCACGTTCACTGGCATCTTCACTGGCACGCCGACGACACTCGGAACGTACACGTTTACGATTGCGGCAGTCGGCACAGGCAGCCCCGCGCCGAGTGGTGCGCGCAGCTATACCGTCGTCATCACGCCAGACATTACGATCGCGCCTCCATCGCTGCCATCTGGCACCGTCGGAACGGCGTATGATGTGCAGTTCACAGCGAGCGGCGGCACGGCTCCCTATCGCTGGCGCGCGGTTGGCACACTGCCTGTCGGGTTGACGTTCGACAACAACACCGGACGCCTGAGCGGGACGCCGACAGCCGCAGGCGACACGCTCTTCATGATCGAAGTGACCGATGCCAATGGCGCAGTGCGTACAACGCTCTATCTGCTGCGCATCGTCGGTGCGGCGGGCAGCCTGACGCTTGCGCCCACCGACCTGCCCGGCGCGACGTTGGGGACTGCCTATAACGCTGTCATCAGCGCTAGCGGCGGTATCGCCCCGTACAGCTTCGCTATCACCAGCGGCAGTCTGCCCCCTGGTTTGACATTCAACCAGCTGACGGGTGCAATCACGGGTACACCGACGAGCGGCGTAGGTACAACCTTCAACTTCACTGTGCTGGCGCTCGATAGCACAGGCGCAACGGGGACACGCAGCTACAGCATCATCGTCTTCCCGCGCACCCTGTCAATCCTGCCAACCACAGTTCCCCCCGGCACGCGTGGCATCTTCTACGGCTCGACTCAGATTGTGGCAACAGGCGGTATTGCGCCCTACACCTATGCAGTGATCGGCGGTACGCTGCCGCCGGGTCTGACGCTCAACTTCCAGACGGGCGTGCTGGCGGGCTTGCCCACAACTGCCGGAACCTATAACTTCGCGGTTGGCGCGGTCGACTCCGGTGTGCCAGCGGTGAGCGCGGCGCGCAGCTACACGCTGGTCATCATCGATCAAACTCTGCCGATGTGGCCACCTACACTACCTGCCGGAACGATCAATGAGTTCTACGCGGTACAGATTAGCGCTACAGGCGGTCTGTTCCCGTACAGCTATGCGGTCGTCAGTGGCGCACTGCCGCAAGGGATCACGCTGAACACGCAGACGGGCCTGCTGGCAGGTGTGCCGCTTGTCACTGGCACGTACAACTTCCGTATCGGCGTGGTGGACTCGAATACGCTGACGCCCATCAGCGGTGCGCGCGATTACGTCTTGCTCATCAACGTTCCCAACGTGCCGCCGACTCCAACGCCGACCATGACGCCGACCGCGACGCAGACGCCGCTACCAACCGCAACATCGACAACGACAGTGACGCCCACCGCATCGGCGACGGCAAGCAGTACAGCGACGATCACCGCAACCGTGACGCAGACGTCGACTGTGACACCGTCAGCCACAGCCAGCGCAACGCCGACGATTGACCCTGGCACAGCGACGCTTACCCCCTCGGCAACGCCGAGCCAGACACTGATACCGACAAACACGCCAACACCGACGGCAACCGAGACGCCGTTGGCGACGAACACGCCGTCAAGCACACCGACGGAAACGCTGACGCCGACTGCGACGGAGACCGAAACGCCGGGTCCGTCGCCGACGGCATCGAACACGCCAACCGCAACGGAGACGCCGCTGCCGACAAACACGCCGACGGAAACGCTGACGCCGACCGCAACAGAGACCGAGACCCCCGGTCCATCACCAACAGCAACCGAAACGCCGTTGCCGACGAACACGCCGTCAAGCACACCGACGCAAACGCTGACGCCGACCGCAACAGAGACCGAGACACCCGGTCCATCACCGACAGCGACCGAGACGCCATTGGCGACGAACACCCCGACGGAAACGTTGACGCCAACAGCGACGGCGACAGCCAGCGCAACGCCGACGGCAACGGAGACACCGTTGGCGACGAACACCCCATCAAGCACGCCGACGGAAACGCTGACGCCGACGGTGACAGCCACCGCAACGCCGACAGATTTGGGAGCGCGTCCGTCTGCCACGCCAGTTCCGCCCACGAACACGCCTGGCGGTCCGACGAATACGCCGCTGCCAGTGATCACAAACACACCCGGCGCTCCGACGAACACGCCCCTGCCTGGAACCATCATCTTCAGTTCTATTCCACCTGCGGGTGTGGTCAATACGCCGTACTTCTTCCAGTTCACAACCAGCGGCGGCACAGGCCCGATCAGCTATGTCTGCAACGTGCCTTGCGGTATTCCGCCAGGGCTGACGATTGATGGCTCGACGGGTGTCATGAGTGGTACGCCGACGACGAGTGGAACCTACATTTTCACCCTGCAGGCGCTCGACACTTTCGGTCGGCGTGGTTCGGCTATCTTCACTGTTGTCATCCAGCCCATCGGTGGTTTCGTCGCCACCGCTACGCCCAGCCCAACGCCCACTGGTTTCCTGGTGCCAACCATAACCGCAGTGCCATCCGCGACGCCTGTTCCGCTGGTGGGTTCGTTGGTCGGTGCGAGCGGGCTGGTGGTGCGCACGGGTCCATATCTGGGGGCGTCGTTCGTCACACGCATCCTGCCGGAACAGGCGTATCCGGTGCTGGCGCGCAGCAACGACGAGGGCGCAATCCCCTGGTATCTGATTCAGGTCAACGAACGGCAGGGCTGGGTGTCCGGTCGCTACTTCGAATTGCAGTTCGACCCGAACCTGGTGCCGCTGATCGGCAACATCTTTGATACGCTCGATACCAGTGTAACGACGGATGTCATCGGGGCGACACGGTCGGTGATGAACATCCGTCGCCGTCCCAGCCAGCGCACTGATCTGCTCGGTCAGGTGCCATGGGGCGATCAGGTGGAAATCCTGTACCGCACACGCCAGGGCAGACGTGATTTCTGGTATATGGTGCGCTACACCGACGGCGATCAGGTCATCGTCGGTTGGATACTCGGCGCGTTCGTCAGTGTGCCGGGCGGTACGGGAGATGTGCCAATCCGTTAAACCGCATTTACCATTGCAAAGCGGACGCCCAACGAGGCGTCCGTTTTTGTTGACTACAACGTACCATCGCCATCAAAGCGTTGGGCAAGCGCCCAGACTGCATCAGGAAAAATCGCATCCCCTTACGTTATAATGCGCTTAATGCGACAAACGTTTGAAGGTTAGGGTTATGCGATTTTTCCCACTCCTGATTGGTCTGCTGTGTTTGCTCGTCGGTGTCAGCACCGTCGCCGCGCAAGATACAACGACCGTGCTGCCTGCCAGCTATCAATTGAATGGTGTGCAGCACATCTACCAGACCTGGAACAACTGCGGTCCGGCAACGCTGACGATGGGCTTGACGTTTTACGGCTACAATGCCGAACAGCAGCCCGCCGCCGATTGGCTGAAGCCGAACGCCGAAGATAAGAACGTCAGCCCGTGGCAAATCATCGAATACGTCAACACTCAGCTTCCCGGCACGACGCGCGCACTGCTGCGCCAGGGCGGGACGCTGGAAACACTCAAGCTGCTCATCAGCAATGAGTTCCCGGTCATGATCGAAGCGGGGTATGACCCACCGAACGATCCACAGGGTTGGATGGGGCATTACCTGATGGTCTACGGCTATGACGACGGCGCGCAAATCCTGCGCACGATGGACAGCTTTGAAGGACCGAACTACACCTATGATTACGCCTACATCGATGAGTTCTGGCGGCACTTCAACCGTGTTTACATCGTGCTCTATCCATTTGAGCGTGAAGCGGAGTTGATGGCGCTGCTCGGTGATGATGCCGACGAAGCGCAGAACTGGGTAAACGCGCTTGAAGCCGCACGGCTGGAGGCGGTCGCAAATCAGCAGGATCCGTTCGCGTGGTTCAACATGGGGACAAACTTCGTCGGGACGGGCATGTACGCCGAGGCAGCGGTCGCTTTTGACCAGGCGCGCAACGTCGGCGGCGGGCTGCCGTTCCGTATGTTGTGGTATCAGTTTGGTCCGTTTGAAGCGTACTACCAGACCGCGCGTTATAATGACATGATCCAACTGGCACAGCAGCTGCTCAACGATGGCGGCGGGCATCTGGTCGAAGAGACGTTCTACTATGGCGGGCTGGCGCGGCTGGGGCTGGGCGAAACCGAACGCGCCCGCAGCAACTTCCAGCAGGCGATCTTCTTCAACCCCAATTTCACACCCGCGCGCGAAGCGTTAGCCCAACTGGACGGTGGATAGGAACTTTCTCTACGTGATCGGACATCGCGATGGCTCAGAACTCACACACCAGCACTGCTGTGCGCCTGCAAAATGTTACGCGGCATTTCGGGCAGGTACGCGCGCTTGATGGCATCACACTCGATATCTACGACGGTGAATTCTTCTCGATGCTGGGTCCCAGCGGCAGCGGCAAGACCACCTGCCTGCGCTTGATCGCAGGTTTTGAGCAGCCATCCAGCGGGACGATCCTGCTGCACAATCAGAACGTAGTCGGGGTGCCGCCGTATGACCGCGATGTGAACACCGTCTTTCAGGATTATGCACTTTTCCCGCATATGACGGTTGCTGAAAACGTCGGCTACGGGCTGATGATCAAAAAAGTGGCAAAGCCTGAACGTCTGCGCCGCGTGCAGGAAATGCTCGAACTGGTGCGCCTGGGGCAAATGGGGGCGCGCAAGCCGTCGCAGCTGTCCGGCGGGCAGCGGCAGCGTGTGGCGCTGGCACGCGCGCTCATTAACCACCCGGCGGTGCTCCTGCTCGATGAGCCACTCGGCGCGCTCGACCTCAAGCTGCGCCAGGAGATGCAGATCGAACTCAAGCAGATTCAGCAGCAGGTCGGCATCACGTTCATCTATGTCACGCATGATCAGGAAGAGGCACTGACGATGAGCGACCGGATTGCCGTTTTCAATCATGGCAAGATTGAGCAGGTCGGCAGTCCGGCGCAGGTCTATGAGCATCCCGCGACCAGCTTTGTCGCGGGCTTCGTCGGCACGTCAAACATTCTGAGCGGGGCGACCGCACGACAGTTGACCGGTTCAGAAGCGGCGTTTGCCGTGCGCCCGGAGAAGATCAAGATGCTGCCCCTCGATGCCCCCACACCCTCCGACTGCATCGGGGCGTCCGGCAAGGTGCGCGATGTCGTCTATCTGGGAATGCACACGCGCTATCTGATTGAACTGGACGGTGGCGGGGATGTGACGGTCGTGCAGCAAAACCTGGAAAGCACGTCCATGAGCGTACAGGCGGCGAAGGGTCAGCCCGTCAAGCTGGTATGGGCGATGGAGTTCAACCGGGCAGTCAGCGCATCGGGTTAGCGCCCGGCCAGCGCTGCGTCGGGCAGCAGCGCCTGTGCTGCCTCGCCGACTTCGCGCACGAAGCGCTGCGCGTCCAGCCGCGTCGCCCCGCTGACACTTGCACCATAATTGAACGGCATCACCCACTTCGGGCGCATCATTCGTGCCACTTGCGCCGCCTCACTCACCGTCAGTGTGCCGCGTCCATCAATCGGCAGCAGCGCAATGTCCGGGCGAATCTGGTCCATCTCCGGGATGCGTTCTGTGTCGCCCGCGTAGTAGATGTCATAGTAGTTTACCGAAATCACGAAGCCGAGTCCGCCATTGTCGCGTGCATGGCTGCGATCTGTAATCGAGTATGCAGGCACGGCTTTGACGCACACACGCCCAAAGCTCATCGTCTGCCAGGGGCGCAGCACCGTGCAGTCCGGCAGTTCGCGCGCAATGCGGTCATTGCCGATAACAATTGTCTTTTCGCAGCGCAGCTTTTGCACATCAGCAGGGGAAAAGTGGTCGTAGTGTTCGTGGCTGAGAAGGATCAAGTCTGCGTGCTGGTCGGTACGGGGCACGCGGCGCGGGTTAATATAGATGCGCGGTGTGGTGTGAATTGCGAAACTGCCGTGTCCGAGCCATTCAATACGATCAAGCATAAAGGTGCTTATCCTAAACTGGCAAACCAAAATGAGCAGTTGGTGACTTTAGTCCTGCTACCTCGTAACTGTAACCATGCTTGTGTGTTTCTGGCAAGTCCTAAAACGCAATTATAACGGAAAATTACCTGAAGCGTCGGTTTGGCTTAATCTTGACGGCGCTAGTGCGGGGAAGTAGACAGCGCTACTCCGCCCGCACCGCCCAGACGATAAACAGCGGGTCGCTGCCGCCGCCGATGCCGAACAGGTTCCGCTTGCCGTTCTTGTACTGCGCCTGGATATTCTGCCAGCCGCCCGCCAGCGCAAAGTAGCGCGCGACCAGTTCCATATGCTGTTTATCATCGGTTGATTGCCAGATGGCGACGGCTTTCGTCGGGAAGCAGCGGTTGCTGAACGAGACGATAAACGGCGCACCCGGTTTGAGTACACGTGCCACCTCGCGGAAGACCTCGACCGGCTGCGTCAGATACTGTACCGACACCGTACAGACTGCCGCGTCAAACTCGGCATCGCCAAACGGCAGCGCGGGCTGCTGGTTCAGGCTGTGGACGACGACTTCGGTCAACTGCGGGTTCTCGTCCATCTCCGCCTGGTTCATGCCCAGACCGACCACGCGTGTAAACGGCAGTTCCTGCGGCAGGTGCGAACGCCATGAGGACATCAAATCCAGCAGCGCACCGCCTGTCGCAGGCAGGTTGTCGCGCATGAACTCCGTCAGCGTGGCAATTGCGTCGTCGTCAATATGCACGACCATACGCGGCGTGGTGTAGAAGTTGAAGTCGTCGCTCTCGTCATAGCGACGGAAATACTCGGAGGGAAAGGTATCCGGGGACATAACGCCTCATGCGCTTCAGCAAACGGATAAACACATTATAGCCAATACGTGCGGTTGGACAGGACATCCTCTAGGGATGTTAAGGTAGCGTGTCCGCTCGTCCTATCGGCAACACACCGCCTGACCCATCTCGCTGCGGACAATGGCAGTTAGACTGTGGCTATAAGCTCACAAGGACACTGCCGATGTTAAAGCGAATCACGGTCAAACGCCCCGCCGATGAACTCTACGCTTTCTGGCATGACTTCCGCAATCTGCCACAAATCATGGACTACCTCGAATCCGTCGAGGTCAACGGGACGCGCTCGCGCTGGAAAGCAAAAGCCCCTGCCAACATCTCGCTCGACTGGGAAATCGAACAGGTCGAAGACCGCCCGAATGAACTGATCGCCTGGCGCTCGGTCAAGGATGCGAAGATGCAGGCGGCGGGCTTGGTCAGCTTTAAGCCTGCGCCTGCGGAGTGGGGCACAGAAGTCACGCTCAGTCTCGATTTCGACCCGCCTGGCGGAGCAATCGGTGAGGCAGCCGCCAAGCTGATGGGCGCAGACCCCAAGCTGATCGCTCAAAAAGCGCTGCGCCGCTTCAAAGCGCTGCTCGAGTGCGGTGAAATCCCCACGCTCAAGCATCAGCCCGCCGGACGCAATGCCGGACGTGATAACGACGAATAAGGAGCGAAAACCATGCGCGCATTGTGCTGGCACGGCGTCAAGGACTTACGTGTTGATAACGTCGCCGACCCGATCATCGTCAATCCGCATGACGCCATTCTGCGCGTCACTCTGTCCACGACGTGCGGCTCAGACCTGCACTTTATCGACGGCTATATCCCATCTATGGAAGCGGGCGACATCATCGGGCATGAGTTCATGGGCGAAATCGTTGAAGTCGGGCGCGAAGTGAAAACACGCAAAAAAGGTGAGCGTGTCGTTGTGCCGTCGTTCATTGCCTGTGGCGGCTGCTGGTACTGCGACCATGAACTGTATTCGCTGTGCGATAACACGCATCCCAAGCCGGAACTACAGGAACCGCTGCTCGGCTATCACACGGCGGGCATCTATGGCTACACCCATGCGTTTGGCGGTTACGCGGGCGGCCATGCCCAGTATGTGCGCGTGCCGCTGGCAGATAACAACTGCTTTCTCGTGCCGGACGGGCTGACGGACGAGCAGGTATTGTTCATGTCAGATGCCGTACCGACGGGTTATATGGGCGCGGATTTCTGCAATATCCATCGTGGCGATACGGTCGCGGTCTGGGGCAGCGGCGGTGTCGGGCTGATGGCGGCGAAGAGCGCCTACCTGATGGGTGCAGAGCGCGTCATTGTGATTGATCGTCTCCCTGAACGGCTGCAAATGGCACGCGATTTCGCGGGTGCGGAGACGATTGACTACACCGCTGTCGATAGTGTGCTGGAAGTGCTGAAGGAGATGACCGCCGGGCGCGGTCCCGACTCGTGCATTGATGCGGTCGGTATGGAGGCGCACGGCGAAGGCATCGACTACGCTTACGACAAGGTCAAGCAGACGCTGCGCTTGCAAACCGATCGCGGGCAGGCACTGCGCGAGGCGATCATCGCCTGTCGCAAGGGCGGTACGCTGTCGATTCTGGGCGTGTACGGTGTGATGGACAAGTTCCCCATCGGCATGATCATCAATAAGGGCCTGACGGTGCGCACCGCGCAGCAGCACGGGCAGAAGTACCTGCCGCGCCTGCTCGAACATGCCGTGCGTAGCGAGCTTGACCCGTCGTTCATGATTACGCACCGCATGTCCCTGGAAGAGTCGCCGCGCGGCTATGAACTGTTCCGCACCAAAGAAGAAGGCTGCGTGCGTGCGGTGTTTATCCCATAATATTGAGTGCATCTGCTTGTTGATAAGCGCATGAATGCGCAGTAGCGCGGTACACGCTACAATGCACGCCGTTCGCGAGATGAGCGGAAGGCGATGTGCTGATGGCTGCGAATGCAAATCTGCGTGTGATTACGTCCCACCTGCGGCGCTTGACGTTGTTTGCCCGTCTGACTCCGGAGCAGCTAGAGCGTGTGGCCGCCATCTGTCAGCTTGTCCAGACGCAGCCGGGCATGGTGCTTGTCTACCAGGGGCAGCCTGCTCAGGCGCTGTTCATGTTCGTCGCCGGGCGTGGCGAACTCATTCGTCAGCACAATGGCGCGTTCGAGAATGTCGGTACTGTCAACGAAGGGCAGTATGTAGGCGAAGAGGCGCTCTACACGGAGCGGATTGAGCCGTGTACGCTGCGCGTGGTCGAAGGCGGGTTGGTGCTGGTCGTCCCCAAACATGCGCTGGCTGGCATCATTGTGCAATCGCCAGAGATGCGTGCCAACATCGGGATGCAGCCTTCCGTGATCCGGCGCGCAGTCCGCATCTTCAAAGGGCAGCGCGAGGACGAAACCGTGCTGCACATCTTCAAGCGTCATTGGTGGTCCTATGTCACGCAGCTCTGGCTGCCGTTTCTGCTGGCGACGGGCTTCATTATCGGCGCGGTGCTTCTTATCAATACGCCTGCCATCGCGCTGCTGTTGATGGGCGCGGCGATCATCGTGCCGGGCGGGTTGGCGCTGTTCCTGTATGCCGACTGGCAGGATGATAAGCTGATCGTCACCGACCAGCGCATCATCAAAATTTACGATCAGTTCTGGGCGTTCGAGAAGACCATTAACGAAATCCCGTTCGAGCGTGCCCACGAGGTGAATGCTGAAATTCCACCGGATCCGTTCGCTCGGTTGTTTGGCTACGGCACAGTCGTCATCAAGACGGCAGGTGGGGCGGGGTCGATCACCATTGAAACGCTGCCAAACCCCGACGCCGTGCGCCGTGCGATCTTCAATCAGCAGGATGTGTATCGTCAGGGCGCGCAGCAGCGCAGCAAGCAAACACTTGAACGCGAGATCGAGGCGGCAATCGGTATCCCGTCCGCGACCATGCAGACGCCCGCGCCTGCCTTACGCGGCAAGGAGGAGGATGACACGCCGGAAATGCGCACGCGCAATCCGCTCGCCACACGCTATGTCAGCGAAGATGGCAGAACCATCATCTATCGTCACCACATCTCGATCTGGCTGCGCGTTATCGCGCTGCCCGCGCTGATCATGCTTGGCGCACTGGTGTTTGGGGTGATCAGCCTGTTCCTGCCGACGCTGCGTGGTGTCGAGGGGGTTGCCATTATTGTCGCGGGCGCGGTCTTCCTGTTTGGTGCTGCCTGGTTCTACCTGGCGGATTGGGATTGGCGGCATGACACGCTGACGGTAGACGAGGACAGCATCACCATTACGCGCAAGCGCCCGCTCTGGCTGCAAAACGAGGTCGAGCAGATCCGCCTGTCGCAGGTCGATAACGTCTTCACGGAAGTCTCCGGTTTCGTCAACAGCATTTTGCAGCGCGGCGATATTCGCATTTCGCTGATTGGCGGTGATGTTGCCGACGCCAAATTCTTCCGTAACGTTGGCGATCCGCAGGGCGTGGCGGGTATCATCTCGGAACGACTGTCAGCAATCCGCGCGCAGTCAGCGAAGGAAGACGACAGCCGCCAGCGCCGTCAGATCGCGGAATATCTCGCCGCCTACCACGAGCGGGTGATCGCGCAGGGGTTAGCGCCTTATGCGCCGCAGTATCAGTACCCATCGCAGGGCTACCCTCCGCATCAATCGCCACAGTCCCCGTATGGGCAGGGGCAACCACCACCTCCGCCGCCGGATGACCTGCCGCCGCCGATTGTGCGCGATGGTTCACGCCCGCCGAATATTCCGCGTATGCGAGGTGAATGAGAAATCTTACCCCCGCTTGTTCGCTTCCCCGCATAACTGGGGGACACGTCACTTCTTCTTTGTCCTAAAATG